>NZ_CAMPOU010000003.1:0-520191 GCF_946892685.1 Aeromonas sp. Marseille-Q5825 | reverse complement strand
CATCATGCCTTGAAATACAGAACCCCCGATGCAGTGCATCGGGGGTTCTGAGTCACGTGAAGCTAGACGAAAATGTGTAAACCTATTTCAGGACTAGACATGCGGATTGACCGCATGCAGCTGAACTTACTGTTTGACTTCCTGCACGCCGGTGACGCGCACTTCGACGCGACGATCCGGCGCCAGGCAGGCGATCAGCTCGTTCTTGCCCTTGACGCCGTCACACTGGGTGCCGGTGACCGGATTGGCTTCGCCATGGCCTTCGATGGCGACCTTGCCTGCCGGCAGACCCTTGCCGACCAGGAAGTCGGCCACGGTGCGGGCACGGGCTTCGGACAGCTTCTGGTTGTAGGCGTCAGAACCGATGCGGTCGGTATAACCTACCACCACGGCGCTGCCATCTTTCGGCTGAACGTCAACAATCTGCTGATACAGGGTGTTGAGGGCGGCAGTACCTTCCGGCTTCAGGGTGGATTTGCCGAAGGCAAACAGCACGTCAGAGCTCAGGGAGAAGTTCTTGTCGACCATGACAGGCTCGGGCTCGGCGACCACGGGGGCGACCACAGGTGCCACATAGGAGGTGCGGTTCGGGTGCATCACCAGTTCCAGGGTCGCGACGCTCATGTCGGTTTTCCAGGTCTTCTGCTCGTCACCCAGATCCCAGATGTAGCGGTAGCGGGCCTGCAGATCGATGAGGTCGGAGACCTTGGCGGTCAGACCCAGACCGGCCAGCGGCGAGGTGCCGTTGTCGCTCTCGCCATTGCCGTTGACATGGTTGAAGTAGGCACCGCCTTCGGCGAACACGGAGAAGATGTCACCCAGCGGCAGACGGGCAAGACCGGACAGGGTCGCTCCTTGGGTCTTGAAGTCGACGCCATCGACGCCACCCTTGCCGGCGTAGAGGTAGCCGAGTTCGGCCGCGTAGTAATCATTGAAGTTGTAACCGCCGAACAGGGAGATCGCGGTGGCGTCCTTGTCAGCATCCAGACCGAAGGAGTCCAGGTCATGGCCATAAGCCCAACCTGCACCCATACCTGTGTACCAGTCATCGGCCGCTTGGGCGGTGGAGGTTCCCATGGCTGCAATAGCCAGAGCAATCAGGGTTGGAGCCATTTTCATTTTCATCATTTTATCCTCGTTGAGTTGCCGTGCTATGGGCGTACTGCGCACTCTTTGTTATACCGATCGCAGATGACACTTCATGTTGTCATGTTGCGATTCCGTGACCTGGTCACGGACGGCTTGAATAAAAAATGGATGGTAACCTGGATTCTCATGAAGCTGTTTCTCCATGGACAACTAACCGGGCAATGGGCACTTTTAATAGTTCATCCAATGTCTTACAAGCGCAGCTACTGTATTCTTTTGAATCGGCTTGATCAAGTTTCTGCACAGATATGCAGCTACTATGGTGGCGCGGGGCCTGAGCAGATAGGGGGGCAGGTACAGCGTGATGAGATAGAGGGTGACGTTTGAGGCGACAGACATGCAAAAGGGGATGCCGTGGCATCCCCTTTTTGCGTTATCTGAGCGAATCAGATTACTGCTGAACTTCCTGTACGCCGGATACGCGCACTTCTACGCGACGGTCCGGGGCCAGGCAGGAGATCAGCTGAGCCTTGGCGGTTACGCCGTTGCACTTGGTGCCGGTAACCGGGTTGGCTTCGCCACGACCTTCGATGGCAACCTTGCTGGCAGCCATACCCTTGCTG
The DNA here is from genome assembly GCF_946892685.1 of Aeromonas sp. Marseille-Q5825. Lineage (NCBI taxonomy): Bacteria > Pseudomonadati > Pseudomonadota > Gammaproteobacteria > Aeromonadales > Aeromonadaceae > Aeromonas > Aeromonas sp. Marseille-Q5825. The sequence goes on along the minus strand of NZ_CAMPOU010000003.1, from coordinate 518,479 downwards.
ACCAGGAAGTTGGCAACGGTGCGGGCACGGGCTTCAGACAGCTTCTGGTTGTAAGCGTCGGAACCGATACGGTCGGTGTAACCAACAACAACGGCGTTACCGTCTTTCGGCTGGAACTCAACGATCTGCTGGTACAGGGCGTTCAGGGCTTCCACGCCTTCGGCCTTCAGGCTGTCTTTGCCAAAGGCAAACAGCACGTCGGAGTTCAGGGCGAAGTTCTTCTCAACGATCTGCGGAGCAGGAGCCGGAGCTTCTTCAACAACAGGAGCCGGAGCCGGTGCTACGTAGGAAGTACGGAACGGGTGGTAAACGGCTTCCAGGGTCGCAACGCTCTGGTTGGACTTGTAGCGTACGTTGTCGGCGTGCAGGTCAGCCACGTCCCACATGTAGCGGTAACGAGCTTGCAGATCCAGCGCGTCGTTGACCTTGTAGGTCACACCGGCACCGGCCAGCGGGGATACCTTGGTATCGCTGGTGCCCATACCGTCGGTGTGGCCCCAGTAGGCGCCAGCTTCACCGAACAGGGAGAAGTCGTTGCCCAGCGGCAGACGAGCGATACCGGACAGGGTGGCACCCTGGCTCTCGTAACGGTTGCCATCGGTGTTACCACGGCCGGTGTACTGGTAGCCCAGTTCGGAACCGAAGTACTCGTTGAAGTTGTAACCGACGAAGGCATTGGCAGCAGCCGCGTCTTCTTCACCAGCGTTCACGCCTTCGATCTTGTTCAGACCGTTGAAGTGAGTTGCACCGACACCGGCACCGAAGTAGATATCATCAGCGGCGTGTGCAGCAGTTGCACCCATGGCAGCCATGGCGATGGCGATCAGGGAAGGAGCCATTTTCATCATAAAATTAATCCTCGTTGAGATGGCACGTTGTTCACGTGCTTCGCACTTTGTAATTTATGTAAGCTGCTGGCTCTGCCGGGCAACAAGGGTTGCGCCGAGCAGGGATCCTAGATCCATCCAGGAGGCACGTTATCTGGGTGCACAAGTGAGCGAGTTGCACTATCGAGAGCGCATACTTCGCCACGAACAGCCGATGTCATTCCGATGACGTGGCGCACTTTATGCTCATTTCAAAACATGATCAAGCTCACAGATAATCTGTGGGGCAGATTGTGTCGTATGGATAACTGGCTGTTTATCTGGATTTATTAGTGATCCAAGTAGGCGCGATGCAGCTTTCGCTCAAGCTTCATATAGGCCTCAACCCAAGCGTGCTGCGGGGTCGCGATGGCGTCCCTGGCCGCAAAAACCGCGAGATAGTCGGCCTCGGTTGCTTCGCACAGCAAGGGTGTGAAGCCGAGTAAAAAATGACGGGCGAGGTAGGGGTCCAGGGGCCAGATATTGAGGATGGCCCTGGCCACCGGCTGAATCGCGGCTGAACAGATGAAATGTTGATGGCCCGCTTCCAGCCACTGGGCCATCTCCTGCAGGCCCTGCTCGGGCACCAGTCCCCCATCCCCTTTCGCCGTCGCCAGCGTCATGTGGTTACCATTGCCAAGCAACAGGCGGCCATCTTGCTGCAGGACGCCATCGTGGCTGCGCAGGGGCAGCGGGGTGGCTTGCTCGAGATAGAGGCTGCACTTGTCCGGGAGGGAAGCCAGTACGGATGCGGCCTCGCTCTGCATGGCGGCGGGCAGCCAGAGTGCCTCGGCCCGGGTTTGCTGACTCTGACGGAGCTGACGGGGGAGGGAATCCGGGTCTGAATCCGGGTGAAGTCGGGAGATGATGCCGGGAAATGCCATGCTGAATACTCTTTAAGGGATAACCGGCGAATTATACGAGTTATGGCCGTGGCAACAATAAAGGTTTCTCTTCGAGACTGTTTACCTGAAGCGACTCTGCGATTACCATCCCCGAGGTTTGTTAGGGTTGTCGTCGAAAGACGCTTATTAAAGATAGAGGCTCGACCATAACGAGTCCGTTCAAAACTGATACACTTGACTACGAGTCGTCGCGAAAAATAAAGGTGGAGTGAATCCGCCGAACGGAGTATGGAACACATGAATTCAAATATCGTAACTGTTGGCAAGAAGATCCGTCAGATCCGCGAAGCGGTTGGCCTGAGCCGTCCCAAGTTTGCCGATCTGCTGGGCGTCCCCCCGACTACCCTGAAGAACTATGAACTGGGTTACCGTGAAGTTGGAGGCGCCTTCCTAGTCGCCCTGGCTCATCACCCGGAACTGCACAAGTTCACTCTCTGGCTGCTGGCCGACAAGAAAGTCGCCGAAATCGGTCAGATCGGTCCGGACGATATTGCCAAGGCTTGATTGCCTGAGCCTTGATAAAAATGCCGCCCGCGAGGCGGCATTTTTTATTTGTCAAAACAGGCATTTATTTAAATAAAGAGTGCGTTGTGTGCTTCATGTGGCGATTTCAACTAAATCACCTTGGCAAGCTGGATTAATCCTCGGAAAATTCCGACCCTTTAATTTCAGGCCCCTGATCCACAGAGCGAGACACGAATGAGCAATACCCTTCCCAAAGCCAGAGATGGCTTTACCAGCACCTTCGGCGTGCTTGCCGCGACCCTGGGCTCGGCGGTCGGCCTTGGCAACATCTGGAAATTTCCCTATCTGACCGGGGAAAACGGGGGCGCCGGTTTTCTGCTGGTCTATGTCATCGCCACCCTGCTGGTGGGGCTGCCGGTGATGATCTCGGAGATCATGCTGGGGCGTCAGGCAAAATCCGATGCGGTGAGCGGGCTCATCAAGCTGGCGCCCAAGGGGCAACCCTGGTGGCTGATCGCGGCCATGGGGGTGACGGCGGCCTTCCTCATCATGTCGTTTTACTCCGAAGTGGCGGCCTGGGTGTTTGCCTACATCTTCAAGGCGGCCAGCGGCGAGATCCTCTCGACCGATCCCGCCATCACGGGGGCGGCCTTCAATTCGCTCATCACGGATCCCTTGCAGAGCCTGCTGTGGCAGTGGCTGGTGCTGGCGCTGATGGGGGGCATATTGCTGATGGGGGTGTCGAAGGGAATAGAGGCCGTCACCAAGCGGCTGATGCCGGTGCTCTTCATCCTGCTGCTGGTGATCGGGGTGCGCAGTCTGACCCTGCCCGGGGCGAGCGAGGGACTGAATTTCCTGTTCTCTCCTGATTTTTCCAAGGTCACCGCCGGCGTGGTGCTGACGGCCATGGGGCTGGCCTTCTTCAAGCTCTCCATCGGCATGGGCTGCATGATGACCTATGGCAGCTACTTTCGGGACGATCAGCACATACCGCTCACCACTGTCCGGGTGATGTGCGCCGACCTCTTCGTCTCCATGCTGGCGGGGATCGCCATCTTCCCGGCGGTGTTTGCCTTCGGTTTCGAGCCGACCGCCGGTCCCTCCCTGCTGTTCATCACCATTCCGGCGGTGTTTGCCAGCATACCGTTTGGTCACCTTTTCATGGTGCTCTTCTTCGTACTCTCCGCCATAGCGGCGACGGGGGCCATGCTCTCCATTCTGGAAGTGCCGGTCTCGGTGCTCTCCGAGCGTTTCCACATGAGCCGAAGAAGGGCGACCCTGATCAATCTGCTGGTGCTGGGGGCGGTCGGATCGACCTGCGCGCTCTCCAACAGCACGTTGGCGGACGTGCAGATAGCGGGCAAGACCTTCTTCGATCTGTTCGACTTCGTTTCTTCCAACGTGTTGATGCCCCTTGGCGGTATCTTCCTCTGCCTCTTCGTGGGCTGGGTCTGGGGCTTCGAGCGGATGAAGACGGCGCTGACCAATGGGGGCGAGCTGGAGCTGGCCATCCTCAAGCCGCTGTTCTTCATCATCCGTTACGTGTCGCCGCCGCTCATCCTGATCGTCATGCTCAAGGGGCTGGGGCTGTTCTGACCCGCGGTCCGGACAGAAAAAGAGCGCCTTATGGCGCTCTTTTTCATTGGCGTGTCCCGATGGCGCCCTCAGATCACACCGAGTCGGGAGAGCTCCTCCTTGAGCTGGTCCAGGTTGCGCTCGACGCAAGCCTCCCCCTCGTTGATGGCATCGCTGGCGCGGTGGAAGTCCATGATGGAGAGGCTGCCAAGGCGCGGACAGAGCTGGATCTCGGGGGGATCCCCGGCCATGCGGGCACGGGTGATACGCTCCTGCATGATGTTGATGGAGCCTGTCATCACCCCCCACATGCCGGGTGTGCTGGGTTCTCCCCGACCCAGCCACTGGCTGAAGAGGCCTCCCGGGGCGGGTTCGTCCGGCTCGTCTGTCCAGGGCTGATGCAGGTCGGTGTTGAGGTTGACGGCGATCACCACCTCTGCCCCCATGGCCCGGGCCAGGGAGATGGGGACAGGGTTGACCACGGCGCCATCCACCAGCCAGCGATCATCAACCCGGGTCGGGGTCAGAATGCCGGGCATGCCGCAGGAGGCGCGCACGCACTGGCGCAGGGGCCCCTCTTGCAGCCAGATCTCGCGGCCGGTATCGAGCTCGGTGGCGACGCAGGCGAAGGGCAGCGGCAGGCTCTCGATGGCGGGATCGCCGAGGTGGTTGGCGGCGATGCCAAACACCTTGTCACCGCGGAACAGGCCGCCGGAGAGGGCGGGATCGAGCAACCCCATCACCTGCAAGCGGCTGAAGCCGCGCACCCAGGACTCCAGTTTGTCCAGCTCGCCGGCGGCATAGGCGGCACCGACGAAACTGCCGATGGAGCAGCCGGCCACCAGATCCGGTTTGACACCGAGGCGCTCCAGCGCCCGTATGATGCCGATGTGCGCCCATCCGCGGGCGGCGCCGCTGCCAAGGGCCAGGCCCAGGCGGGGTTTTCGTGCCACTGTGCGTCTCCTGTTGTGAGTTGGGGTTCCAGCTTACTCCTGCTTCTCCTGTGCGTCACCCTGCCAGCCTTCGCTGCGATTGCGGCCATTGGCCTTGGCCTGATAGAGGGCAATATCGGCACGGCGAATGACTTCCTGCAGGCGAACGTCTGGGCCCTGGCGGCAATGGCCCAGGCTGACGGTCACCCTCAGTTCGGGGGCTATCTCGGTCCAGTCGTGTTCCGCAATGCGCAGCCGCAGCTGTTCGGCAAGCTGAGCCAGGGGGAGATCCTTGCCTGTGACCAGCAGCAGAAACTCCTCGCCGCCCCAGCGGATCAGGGTGCAGCCCAGGTCCTGCAGAGGCTGGCAGAGCTGAACCAGACGGATCAGCACCTGATCCCCCACCCCGTGACCGAAGCGATCGTTGACCAGCTTGAAGTGATCGCAGTCGAACATGATGGCGCCTATGTGGCGGCTGCCCGCCAGTATGTGGCGGCGCTCGAAGGCATCGAAGTGGTGGCGGTTGAAGGCGCCGGTCAGCGCGTCATGGCTGGAGAGGTAGTTCAACCGACGATTGAGACGGCGGGATCGCAGGCTGGAGAAGATGGCCACCACCAGACAGAGCAGGGTGAGCAGCGCCGTCGCCGATTGCCACAGCAGCATCTCGAGCAGGGGCAGCAGCGCGATGCGGTGGATCAGGATGAGCGGCGTGTCCGGGACGGGATGGACGAGCTGGAAGGCGCCCTGCTGCCAGTGATAATACGCCCGTGATGCCTCCTGTTTCAGGGGCGGCGCCGTGCCGGATTGGCTGCTGGCCAGGATCTGCCGGTGCTGATTGACCAGAAACAGGGTGCCGCTCTGGGGGGAGAGTCGGCGCAGGGTCTGCTCCAGGGTGGCTATCTCTATGTCGATGCTGAGCAGGCCTATGATCTGCCCGACCTGGGTGATGGGCTGGGACAGGGTGATCATCTGCCCTTTGCCGGCAAAATCCTGATAGGGGCGCGACAACGTGGCGTGCTCGGCGGGCGGGTGGCGGGTCAGTGCCTCCTGCCAGTAAGACTTGTGGTAGATGCCGGGGTCGAAACGAAATTGGTTGGAGGGCACCCAGGGGTAGAGATAGATGAAGTTGTCGGTGCTGGTGAAATAGATCCAGGCCACGGCCTTGTCCAGCAGCTTGCTGGCGGTCGCGAGCAGGGGAGATAGGCTGAGCGCCAGGTGTATTCGGGCCTCCCGTTCGCTGCTCGGGGCGGGCAAGGGGCCCAGCCCGGTCAGGTTGCCGATGAGGGCGGGGGGCAGATCGACGGGGATGCGATCCAGGCTGAGGTTGCCGCTCGAATCGGCTTGCAGCGCCGGATAAAGCTGGCGAGAGAGGGCCGACTGGGGGTTGCTGCGCAGCCGCTCTTCGGCCTGGCCGCGCATGGCCTCGAGAAAGGCCTCCATCCTCTGGTGCTGGCTGCTGAGCTGGGCCGCGGCATTGATGACGTCACGCCTGTTCAGCTCGGTGATCTGGCGCAAGGCGTGCTGCAGGGCGAGCAGCAGCAACAGCATGCTCAGTCCCAGCAGCAGCCACTGCAACCGATATTTGGCAAAGGCATGGGGCAATGTGGGCATGGGGCACCGGGAAGATGACGGGAGCGGCACATCAGTGTAAGGCAGAAAAAAACCGCAGTCTCAACTGGATGTGATTTTGATGATCTATCCCCCGGGCTGTTACGTTTTGTCACATTTATACATAGTCACGGCATAGTCAGGGGGTAACATGATGCCATCATTGATGAAGTTCCCTCTTCTCCTTATCTCTTACCTTGCATGGATTGTTTGATGAAAATGCGCGTATGGCTGTGGCTTGTTCCTCTTCTCCTGCTGCTGGGGGCCGGCACCTGGTATTTCCGGCAGGCCAAACCGGTCAGCAAGCCCGAACCCAGACAGGTCAACATCAGGGCGGAAACGGTCAGGCAGAGCCTGGCAGAGCCCTCCATCAAGCTGGTCAGCAAGCTGGCGGCCAATCGCTCCGTGGTGGTCAGCCCCGAGGTCACGGGGCGCATCGTCAGGATTGCGGTGCGCTCCGGTCAGCGGGTCAAGCAGGGGGAGACCCTGATCGCCCTGGATGCGGGCAAGCAGCAGGCTGAACTTGCCGAGCAGAGTGCCAGCGTGCGCGACGAGAGCCGCAAGCTGCGGGATATGCGCCGCCTGGTGGCGCGCGGTGCCATCACCACCTCGGAGCTGGAAGGGCAGGAGGCGACAGTGGCCCAGGCCCAGGCCAGGGTAGACGCGGCGCGCTATGAGTTGTCATTGCGCACCCTGGCGGCCCCCTTCGACGGCACCGTCAGCCTGATCGATCTCAGCGAAGGGGCCCTGGTCAACAGCGGCGACGTGCTGCTTCACCTGGACGAGCTGGCCAGATTGCGGCTCGATCTGGCGGTGCCGGAGCGCTACCTCTCCCTCCTCAAACCCGGCATGACGGTGACGGCCACCAGCTCGGCCTGGCCGGATCAATCCTTCTCCGGCGTGCTGGAGACCCTCGACAGCCGCATCTCCAACGAAACCCAGAACATCAAGGCGCGGGTCATACTTCCCAACCCCGGCGGCCAGCTGAGGCCCGGCATGCTGATGAATGTAGATCTTTCCCTGCCTGCCCAGAAGATGACCCTGATCCCCGCCCAGTCGGTGGAGTATGCGGGGGAGCTTCGCTTCGTCTACCGCCTGGAGGCGGACGGCCGGGTGAAACGCATTCCGGTGGAGCTTGGCGATACCCATGGCGAGGAAGTGTGGGTGCTCAAGGGGCTGAACGTCGGCGATCGCATCGCGGTGGAGGGGCTGGTCAACCTGCGTGACGGCGCCCTGGTCCGCGATCTGACCGAGGTGAAAGGCTGATGTGGCTCTCCGATATGTCAGTGCGCCGCCCCCTGGTGGCGGTCGTCATCAGTGCCCTGCTCACCGTATTCGGCCTGGTGGCCTTCGCCAAGTTGACGGTGCGGGAGATGCCGGACGTGCAGACGCCGTCCGTCTCCATCACCACGACTTATGAGGGGGCGGCCCCCGAGGTGATGGAGAGCCAGGTCACCAAGCCCATCGAGGATCAGCTCTCCGGCATCAGCGGCATCAAGAACATCAACTCTGTGACCCGCAAGGGGCGCTCCTCCATCACTGTGGAGTTCAAGCTCGGCTGGAACATGCTGGAGGGCACCTCGGATGTGCGTGACGCCATCTCCCGCGCCCGGCCCAAGCTCCCGGACGAGGCGGACGAGCCCATGGTCACCAAGGACAACGGCAACGGCGATGTGGCTATCTGGCTCAACTTCAGCAGCACCCAGATGGACCGCACCGCCATGACAGACTACGTCAACCGCATGCTGGTCGACTCCTTGAGCCTGGTGGACGGGGTGAGCGAGGTGTCCCTCTCCGGTGACCTGACTCAGGTGATGTATGTGAGGCTGCGCCCCGCCGACATGGCGGCCCGCGGCATCACGGTGGCCGATGTGCAGGATGCCCTCAAGCGGGAGAACATAGAGCTGCCCGGGGGGGAGATCCGCAACAACAGCATGACGATGGCGGTGCAGATAGCCCGCCTCTATCACAGCGCCGAGGATTTTCGCGGCCTGCCGGTGAAGACAGCCGTCAATGGTCAGAGCATCTACCTGGCGGACATCGCCGATGTTGAGGTGGGGGCCAAGAATGAAGACAGCGCCTATCAGCGCAACGGCCGCGAGAGCTTAGGCATTGGCATAGTCGCGCAATCCACCGCCAACCCCCTGGCGGTGGCCCAGGGCATAGAGCGCAAGATGACAGAGATGCAGCGCTTCCTGCCAGCGGGGGCCACCCTGGAGGTGGACTACGACTCCACCGTCTTCATCAAGCAGGCCATCGACGAGGTGTACGAGACCCTCGCCATCTGCGCCCTGCTGGTGGTGGCCGTGCTCTACCTCTTCCTGGGGCAGGCGCGCACCACCCTGATCCCCGCCATCACTGTGCCGGTGTCGCTTATTTCGGCCTTCATCGGCGCCTGGTATCTCGGTTTTTCCATCAACCTCATTACCCTGCTGGCGCTCATTCTCGCCATCGGCCTGGTGGTGGACGACGCCATAGTGGTGGTGGAGAACATCCACCACCACCTGCAGCGGGGTGAATCTCCCCTGATGGCGGCCTGGCACGGCACCCGGGAGGTGGGCTTTGCCGTGGTGGCCACCACCGCCGTGCTGGTGATGGTGTTCGTGCCCATCGCCTTCATGGAGGGTATGGTCGGGCGACTCTTTACCGAGTTTGCGATCCTGCTATCGCTCGCGGTGCTCTTCTCCTCTCTGGTGGCGCTCACCCTGACCCCGGCCATGGGCTCCTGGCTGATGCGTGCCGTGGACAAGCCCAATGCCCTGACGGCGGCGCTGGATCGGGGCCTTGGCCGGGTGGAGACACAGTATCGTCGGTTGCTGGGCTGGGTGCTGCGCCGCTCCGTCTGGATGCCGCTGGTGCTGCTGCTCTGCCTGGGGGGCATCGGCGTCCTCTTTGGCAAGCTGCCCGCCAGCCTGACCCCGACCGAAGACCGGGGTGTCATCTATGTGTTCGTGAAAGGGGCAGAGGGCACCAGCATAGAGCGGATGAAGCGCAACATGCAGCAGGTGGAGGCCGCCATCATGCCGCTGCTCGGCAAGGGGGTGGTGCAGGCCATGAGTTTCAGCACCCCGGCCTTCGGGCGCGGCGGCGATCAGACCGGCATGGTCATCATACAGCTCACTGACTGGGCCCTGCGGGACGAGACCGCCACCGAGTTTGGCCGTAGCTTGAGCGGGCGGCTGGCCGGCATTCCGGATGTGATGATCCGCACCTTCCAGCCAGGATTCAGAGGAGGCTCCACCGCCGCCGTTCAGTTCGTGCTGCAGGGCTCCGACTATGCGGAACTCTATCAGCAGGGGCTGGCGCTGCAACAGGCCGCCGGCCAGAGCGGATTGATGCTGACTCCGGATCTCGACTACGCCGAGAAGACCCCGGAGCTGCAGGTGACCATAGAGCGGGAGCGGGCCAGCCAGCTCGGCATTCCTGTCTCCACAGTAGCCAGCTCCCTGCAGGCCCTGCTCGGCGGCGTCAGCCAGACCACCTATGTGGACAGGGGGGAGGAGTATGACGTCTACCTGAGGGCCAACCAGACCCAGTTCAATGGCATCTCGGACGTCAGCCGCATCTATCTCAAGGCCGCCAATGGCGAGATGGTGAGCCTCTCCACCCTGGCCACGGTCACCCAGGTGGCGAGCCCGCAGCGGCTCAACCACTACCAGCGTCAGAAGGCGATTGCCCTGACCGCAGACGTGGCCCCCGGCCACACCCTGGGGGAGGCGCTCGACTTCCTCGATGGCTGGGCAGGGGAGCATCTGCCGAGCGGCATGACGGTGGATTACGCCGGTGAGTCCAAGGATTATCGCGACAACCAGGGGGAGATGGTGATGGTGTTCGGCCTCGCCCTGCTGGTGGTCTACCTGGTGCTGGTGGCGCAGTTCGAGAGCCTGCTGACCCCGACCGTGGTGATGGTGACTGTGCCCCTCGGCATCTTCGGCGGCCTGCTCGGCCTCTGGCTGACGGGACAGGAGCTGAGCATCTACAGCCAGATAGGGATGATCATGCTGATCGGCATGGTGACCAAGAACGGCATCCTCATCGTGGAGTTCATCAACCAGCTGCGCCAGCGGGGGGAATCCTTCGAGGAGGCCATCATAGCCGCCTCGGTGCGCCGTCTGCGGCCCATACTGATGACCTCCCTGACCGCCATCATAGGCGCAGTGCCCCTGATGGTCTCCATGGGGGCGGGGTATGAGAGCCGGATGGCCGTGGGGACCGTGGTCTTCTTCGGGTTGTCGCTCGCGACCTTGGTCACCCTGCTGATAGTGCCGGCCATCTATCACCTGATCGCCAGACGGGCGGGGATGACGGGGGCGCGGGATCTGCTGGTGGACGAGGCGCTGGCCGAGGGGAACGCCCGGGTCAGCGAGGCCGCCCCCGAGAGCCGGGACAAGCCGGCGGCCTGATCCTGCCCCCCATCCGGGGGGCGGGATGCAAAAGAGGTGGCGGCCGAGGCCGGGCTGGTTAGCATATGACCAGTTCCCACAGGGGTCATCCTTCATGCTGCCATCCGCCATCTACGAGCCGTTGCCTTTTCTCTATCTGGGCAGCGGCTTGCTGCTGTTGAGCCTTGCCGGGCAGCCTGCGCTGCTGCTGGCCGGGCTGGCCTTCTATCTGGCCGGGTCGCTCGCCTGGTTCAGGCGAAGTGCCCATCGCAGGCCAGACAAGTCTCGCCAGCCGCGGCGGCGAGGTTGGCCGCAGTGGCTCTACGAGAGCCGCCCCTTCGCCCTCATCCTGCTGGGCCTGTTGATGCTGCGCCTTGCCACTCACCCCATCTTCCTGGCGCCAGCCTTCATCTGGTGCCTGCTCGGTGGCTATCAGCTGCTGCTGCGCCACCACCACAGGTTTATGCTGGCCCGCCCCTCTCTCTGAGAGCGGCCGCTTCTCCCCTTGTTCTATGGGGGCAAAAAGCCATCGCCCCCGCCTGTCTCTGCCGGTATAATGCGCGACCCGAATTGTTCCAGGTGTTCAAAATGCAGCCGGTTACCCACCTTTTCTCCTATCCCCGCTACTGGGCCGAGTGCTACGGCACTGCGCCCTTCCTGCCCATGTCCAGAGCGGAGATGGACAAGCTCGGCTGGGACAGCTGTGACATAGTCCTGGTGACCGGTGACGCCTATGTGGATCACCCGAGTTTCGGCATGGCGGTCATAGGCCGCATGCTGGAGTCCCAGGGCTTTCGGGTCGGCATCATCGCCCAGCCGGACTGGTCATCCAAGGATGACTTTATGCGCCTGGGCAAGCCGAACCTCTTCTACGGGGTGACCGCGGGCAACATGGACTCCATGATCAACCGCTACACCTCCGACAAGAAGCTGCGCCACGACGACGCCTACACCCCGGGGGATGTGGGGGGCAAGCGGCCGGACCGCGCCACCCTGGTCTACACCCAGCGCTGCAAGGAGGCCTTTAAGGAGGTCCCTGTGGTCATAGGCGGCATAGAGGCGTCCCTTCGCCGTATCGCCCACTACGACTACTGGTCCGAGACCATACGTCGCTCCATACTGCTGGACGCCAAGGCCGACATCCTCATCTATGGCAACGCCGAGCGGCCCCTCATCGAGGTGGCGCACCGCATCGCCAATGGCGAGACCATAGAGACCATGCAGGACATTCGCGGCACCGCCGTGATCCGCAAGGAGCCGCTGCCGGGCTGGCGCGGAGTGGATTCGAGCAAGCTGGATCAGATTGGCCGCATCGATCCCATCATGAACCCCTATATGGAAGGGGCGCCCTGCAGTGACGACGAGGGCACGGCGCCGGTGGAGCAGGAGGCCAAGCCGGTGCTGGTGCAGCCGCCCAAGCAGAAGCCGTGGGAGAAGACCTACGTCAAGCTGCCGGCGTTCGAGCGGGTGAAGGAAGACAAGGTTCTCTACGCCCATGCATCGCGCATCCTGCACCACGAGACCAACCCGGGCTGCGCCCGCGCGCTCTCCCAGGCCCACGGCGATCGCATCATCTGGGTCAACCCACCTGCCTTCCCGCTGGAAACCGACGAGATGGACGGCGTGTTTGGCCTGCCTTATCAGCGGGTGCCGCACCCGGCCTATGGCAAGGAGAAAATCCCGGCCTACGAGATGATCAAGACCTCGGTCAACATCATGCGTGGCTGCTTCGGCGGTTGCTCCTTCTGCTCCATCACCGAGCACGAGGGACGCATCATCCAGAGCCGCTCGGAAGAGTCGATCATCAAAGAAATCGAAGAGATCCGCGACAAGGTGCCGGGCTTTACCGGCGTCATCTCGGATCTCGGCGGCCCCACCGCCAACATGTACCGCTTACGTTGCAAGAGCCCCAAGGCCGAGCAGACCTGTCGCCGCGCCTCCTGCGTCTGGCCGACCATATGCCCGCACATGGACACCGACCATACCCCCACTATCGATCTCTATCGCAAGGCGCGGGATGTGAAGGGCATCAAGAAGATACTGATCGCCTCCGGGGTGCGCTACGACATAGCGGTGGAAGATCCGCGCTACATCAAGGAGCTGGCCAAGTACCACGTCGGCGGCTACCTGAAGATCGCACCCGAGCACACCGAGGAGGGCCCGCTCTCCAAGATGATGAAGCCGGGCATGGGCAGCTACTACAGCTTCAAGGAGCTGTTCGACAAGTATTCCAAAGAGGCGGGCAAGCAGCAGTACCTGATCCCCTACTTCATCTCGGCCCACCCGGGCACCACGGATGAAGACATGGTGAACATGGCGCTCTGGGTCAAGACCAACAGCTTCAAGCTGGATCAGGTGCAGAACTTCTATCCGTCGCCGCTCGCCAACGCCACCACCATGTACTACACGGAGAAAAACCCCCTCAACAAGGTGAGCCGCCAGGGTGGGGATGTGTTCGTGGTGAAAGGAGAGCGTCGTCGCCGCCTGCACAAGGCGCTGCTGCGTTACCACGATCCGGCCGGCTGGCCCATGATCCGCGAGGCCCTGCTGGAGATGGGCAAGGGTCACCTCATCGGCAACGGCCCCAACTGCCTGGTGCCGCCGGGAGGTCGCGGCGAAGCCAAGGCCGAGCGCAGCATCAACAAGGGGCTGAAACCGGCCCTGACCCGGCATAGCAACATCGTCCACCAGCGGGGGAATGGGGCTGGCAACAAGGCCACTGGCGGTAAGGGTGCAGGCGCGCAAGGGGCCGCCGCCGCCCAAGGCAAGCCTCGCAGCGACACCCCTGCCGCCAGCAAGGGCGGCAAGGCGGGCAATGGCAAGCCAGTAGGCTCCCAGCTCAGCAAAGGGGCTGGCAACGGCAAACCCGCCGCTCAAGGGGCAGCTCAAGGCAAACCGGCTGGCAAACCCGCCCATAAGGGCAAGGCACCGACCCGCGCAGGCTCGGTGAAGCCGGGCGCCAAACCCGCCGTTCAAGGCGGCAAGCCTGCGACCAAAGGCAATGGCGCCAAGCGACCGGCTCGCTGATATTCCCTGTTATTGGGGAGAGCCAGAAACAACAAGGGCGACCAGATGGTCGCCCTTGTTTTATTGGTTGGTCTGTGGCTTGTTCATCCGATAGCTGGGGGAGCTCGGAGAGCTATGTCTTGGCCTCAGGTTGAGGAGCAACCTCAGCTTCCGGTTCTCGCTCTGGTGGCGAAGGGTCCAGTTCAAGGTAAACGTAATGTGGTTTGCGCTGGAGTCCTTCGGCAGGATACGTGCGCACCAGTCGTCGGTTCTCCCCATCGTATGTCATGCCGTCCACCAAACACGCTTCAGCGACCCGCGGGTTGTACCCATGCAGCCAGACATAGTTCTTCTTCGTCCAGGCTAGTACGGCCTTTTGGAGCGCCCGGCTGTCCTTGTCGTAGTCATCTTGCCTGACAGTGAGCCCCATCACGTTCAGGCAGAAGCCGAGAATCTTTGCGCCTTTGAAATTGGGGCGGCGCTTCATGTCGGCAATCTCGTCGTACAGGAGCCGTCGCACCTTGAACTTCACAACCTTGCCGGCGGGACCATCAAGGTGATTGAAGTTGAACAGTTTTCCCCACACCGAGTTGTGCTGAATCGTCCAGCATCCCCACTGTGGCGATCTGACTGCTGAAGCGTGGAAGATCACCTCGAAGATCATGTTGGCTATGTGATCGTAAAAGGTCTCGCGCGGATGGCCGTACTGCTCTCTCACACGAATGCGGATGTGATCGGGAACCCCCTTCTCGTCGAGAATCTTGACCGCGTCTTTGACGAACTCGACGACGATGCGAAGACGGCGGGACGAGTCGGTGTCCCAAGCGCTGGGGAGTTCGTTTAATGTGTAGAGGTCGGAGGCTGCGTTTTCGATGTAGCCCATCGCGCGACACAGCACAGGCGAATGGCCTCCATCCCCTCCTTTGACATAGCTGCTGAAGGTCATCAACACCATCCTGCAGTAAGCCTCCCATTGAGTGGCGTCCCATTCCCTCTTGCCGTATATGTCGGGGTCAAGGAGAGTTCCGATCGTCTCGGCCATCTCGTAGTTCGAGAACATCGCCTGACTGAGCGGCTTGTGGTATCCGATCAGGCCCGATTCGTAGCCCTTGGCCTCGTGATAAAGGAAGGAGTCCTTGTTTGCCAGCGCCTCGTTGACGATATTCTTGGCGAAGGTCTCCACCTGGATGCCATGCTTCTTCATCTTGGCCATTGCTTGGAACACGGTCAGCGCAGTGCCCGGGGATGACTCGACAATTGAACGGCAAAGCCTCTTGTCGGCGATGAGCAGAAGCAGGTCGTTGGCGTATCCCTCCACCTTTGGCGGGTTCTTCCTCTTCTCATCTTCGCGCTCAAGCCGATAGTTCTTCAGTCTGCCCCTATCTGTGGCGTGGCGGACAAGCGCCCGGGCAGAGTAGGCGAGTTCGTCTGCGATGACTGCGAGCTCTGCCGGTGAACCCTTGAGGATGAATCGATACAGGGTCTGTGCGAAGCGCTCAGAGTTGTGCCGACCGTATGTGGGCGGCCGGATGAACGCGAACCAAGTCCAGGTGAGGAACGTCAGCAGGAACAGTCCGCCCAGGATCGCTTGCCACGACGCGGGCGTCAGGAGGTTACCCTTTGGCACGAGCCACTGCTCGGCGCGCCAGAGGTCCGTCAGCAGCGTGAGCACACCGACGGTGGCGACGACCGAGAACGTAATGCCCAGCAGAGGTATGGGGGCGGTCCGGACTCGGAACCGGTAGCGGACGTCGGCGATTGTCCAAGCCAACACCATGAGCGCGAGGCCCGCGAGGAATTCCGAGAAGCCGAAGAACTTCTGCCCGCTACCGTCGAGAGGGATGAAGCAAACGCCCACGAAGCACTGTTCAACTGTCAGCCGGTCTTCCTCTTTGCATTCGCCGCATCTGTCGTCGGCAATTCTGGGACACCCATCTTTTTTGACTGCGTTCTATATCTGGTCTCGAGGTCGTCTGCTCTCTCCCGTCAGACTAGGGAAGTAAACTACCGCCCGTGGATGACAGCATTCCAAAATGCTCCATTGCCCAGCGTGGGCAGCAGCCCATCGCAGCTCAACAGGTTTTTGATGGCCATAGTAAGCCAAACGAAGCCGATGATGCGAGTATCCAAAGTGATACAACCATCAGAAATTTATCGTTTTTTGAACCAGGTCATCAAAGTGCATAGCAAGACGCAATCAAAAGCGGCCAGGTGACAGTGACTTTGCTATCTTGGCGGCTGATTTAAGGGGGAGGAGATAATGACCTCTTCCCCATACATATTGCAGCGGTCATCCCCGACAGGAGTGAGCAGATGGTGGTAAAAGTCCGATCCAGAAGAGAGAAGATTGGCAGCGGGCTCGGGCTGGTGCTCGGGATCATTGCCTTCAACCTCATGGTGCCCCTGCTGTTTGAGAAGCAGGCGAACTTTGATTTCAACCAGCTGCTCTGGGCTGTGGTCAGCGCCATGCTCTGCTCCGAGCTGGGGGCCAGAGTGGGCAAATGGCTGGATGCCAGAGAGGCCAAGGGGCTCTCGAAAAAGCTCGAATAGAAAACGCTCTATAGCAAGGCCGGATGTTACCCTGTGCCATCGCACTCATGACAAGGAGTTCCCATGCGCATTGCCCTGATTGGCCTCGGTGATATCGCCCAGAAGGCCTATCTGCCGCTGCTCGCCAGCGACGAGCGGGTCACCCCGCTGCTCTGCACCCGCAATCCCCAAGTGCTGGACAAGCTGGCCCGCCAGTACCGGATCGCCGAGTGCTTTACCGAGGTGGATGCGCTGCTCGGGAGCCGCCCGGACGCCGTGATGATCCACGCCGCCACCGCCGTACATGGCAAGCTGGCGGAGCAGTGCCTGTGCGCCGGCATCCCCACCTTTGTCGACAAGCCGCTCTGCTTTGATTACGCCGAGGTAGAGGTGCTCGCCAACCTCGCCCTGGCGCAGGATTGCCCGCTCTTTGTGGGCTTCAACCGCCGCTATCTGCCTGCCATGAGCGCCGCCCGTGCCGAGCCGCTCACCGAACTCCACTGGCAAAAGCACAGACACGCCTTGCCGGGGCTGCCGCGCCAGTTCCTGTTCGACGACTTTATCCATGTGCTCGACAGCCTCTGCTTCTATGGTGGCCTGCCGAGCGGAGATCTCCACGCTGTGCTGCGGCGAAGTGCCCAGCAGCCCGGGTTGCTGGCCGGAGTGAGCGTCGCCTGGCAGAGCGGGCAGGTGGCGGTGAGTGGCAGCATGAACCGCAGCGCCGGCCTCACCGAGGAGCGCATCGATGCCTATGGCGACAACCTGTCGCTCCACCTGGAGAACTGCACCAGAGGCACCCTGGCCCAGGGCAAGGTGGTGCAGACCCTGGCCCCCGATGACTGGCAGCCGGTGCTGGCAAGCCGGGGATTCGTTGCGATGCTGGATCACTGGTATCAGCAAATTGAAACGGGCAAGGCAGATGGGGGACTTATCGAGAGCTATCTGCACAGCCACCAATTGGCGGAGCGACTGGTGGAGCTGGCGGGGTAGTGAACCCGGTTTGCCTTTCCCATGGACTGCCGATGGGCCACAGGGGCGAGAAAACAACCGAAGTACTGTACAAGATGACGCATCCCTGCGCGGTTGGCAGGGGAGGGCGCCGCCGCGCGAGCCAAGGGGACGCTTGTTTGCTATCTTGGCGCCCATGAAAGATCTGCAGAGCAACAGAGTGTGATGAGCAACGTTTCGCAAATGGCGCCGGGCCTGCCACGGGCCGGTGAAGAGCGCCCGGTTGCGGCGCACAAGGTGATCCCTTCATGAGCATTATTCTGGGCATAGACCCCGGTTCGCGGATCACCGGCTACGGCGTCATCCGCATAGTCGCGGGCAAGGCGGAGTATCTGGGTTCCGGCTGCATCCGCACCGACCTGGGCGAGCTGCCGTCGCGCCTCAAGCAGGTGTATGACGGGGTGAGCGAGATCATCACCCAGTTCAAGCCCGATGACTTCGCCATCGAGCGGGTCTTCATGGCCCGCAACGCCGATTCCGCCTTGAAGCTAGGTCAGGCGCGGGGCAGCGCCATAGTGGCGGCGGTCAACGCCCTGCTGCCGGTGAGCGAATACTCGGCGACCCAGATCAAGCAGGCGGTAGTGGGCACGGGTGGGGCAGCCAAGGAGCAGGTACAGCATATGGTGACCCATCTGCTCAAGCTCTCTGCCACCCCCCAGGCGGATGCGGCGGATGCCCTCGGGGTGGCGCTCTGTCACTTCCACACCCGCCAGAGCCTCATCAAGATGGCGGGGCGTGCCACCAGCTCGGTGCGTGGTCGTTACCGCTGATCCCCAGACGGGCTCTGCGAGGACGCCCCATCGCGCCTGGCACAAGCCTATTACCCGCCGTGCTGTTGTCAAAAGCGCTGATTGGGTCACAAGCTGTCGCACGATCAGGGGGGACTCTGATGAGAAATGGCGGCAGCTTGGGTGCGGAAGCTCCCGTTTAATCAACAACTTGTGATGCACATCACACATTTTGCGTAAATAAAGCCGGCTTCGTCTTACTCCACCACACTCCCATAATATGGCGCCTGTTGAATAGCAGTGTCCGTATGAGCCTTTTCCAGGCTCCTGTTCTAGTCATCATCGGGAGATATGAGAGTGAAACCATTTGCAGCTGAATTTATGGGCACCTTCTGGCTGGTGCTGGGGGGCTGTGGCAGTGCCGTGCTGGCTGCCGCTTTCCCGAATGTGGGGATAGGCCTGCTGGGTGTGGCTCTGGCGTTCGGTCTGACCGTGCTGACCATGGCCTTCGCCATAGGTCACATCTCTGGTTGTCACCTGAACCCGGCCGTGACCCTGGGTCTGTGGGCCGGTGGCCGTTTCCCTGCATCGGGCGTCGTGCCTTACATCGTGGCTCAAGTTCTTGGCGGTATCGCGGCGGGCGGTGTGCTCTATGTGATCGCTAGCGGCCAGGCCGGGTTTGATGTGAGCGCCGGCTTCGCCTCCAACGGTTATGGTGAGCACTCACCGGGCGGTTACAGCCTGCTGGCGGCACTGGTGTGTGAAGTGGTGATGACCGGCTTCTTCCTGTTCGTCATCATGGGGGCCACCGACAGCCGCGCACCGGCGGGCTTTGCCCCGATCGCCATCGGTCTGTGCCTGACCCTTATCCACCTCATCAGCATCCCGGTGACCAACACCTCGGTGAACCCGGCTCGCAGCACGGGTGTGGCACTGTTCGTGGGTGACTGGGCCGTCAGCCAGCTCTGGCTGTTCTGGGTCGCTCCCATCGTCGGTGCCATTCTGGGGGCATTGGCCTATCGCGTGATCGCCACCAAAGAGTGAGCAGTTACTGAACTATGTGTGGTATCGACACGCCTGCGGGCGTGTTTTTTTGTTTCTGGAGGGCAGCAAAACCGGGATGACCCCGGTTTTATTGGCTGGCTGAGGGAGAGGGGGAAGGCTTACAAACCTCGGGCACTCAGCATCTCTTTATCGCGCTGGTGCAGGAGCTTGACCCGCGCCACACCCGCGCCACATAGGCCCGGGTTTCGGCATGTATGGGAGGGGATGCCGCCGTGCTTGTGTCTTGCAAAGGGTTTACAGGCCCCGGGCGCTCAGCATCTCTTTATAGCGCTGATACAGCATCTTGACCCGCGCCACCTAGGCCCGTGTTTCTGCATGTATGGGAGGGGATGCCGCCGAGCTTGTGTCTTGCAAAGGGCTTACAGGCCCCTGGCGCTCAGCATCTCTTTATAGCGCTGGTGCAACAGCTTGACCCGTGCCACCTAGGCCCGGGTTTCTGCATGTATGGGAGGGGATGCCGCCGTGCTTGTGTCTTGCAAAGGGCTTACAGGCCCCGGGCGCTCAGCATCTCTTTATAGCGCTGGTGCAGCAACTTGACCCGCGCCACATAGGCCCGGGTTTCGGCATAGGGGGGTATGCCGCCGTGTTTTTGCACCGCACCGGCCCCGGCGTTGTAGGCGGCCGTGGCCAGGGCAACGTTGCCGTCATATTGCTTGAGCAGGCCCGCCAGGTATTTCACCCCGCCGAAGATGTTCTGCTCGGCCATCAGGGCATTGCCGACCCCGAGCTCGCGGGCAGTCGCCGGCATCAGCTGGGTCAGCCCCATGGCCCCCTTGCGGGAGACGGCCAGCGGGTTGAAGGCGGATTCGGCGTGGATCAGCGCCCGGATGAGGGCTGGCTCCACCTGATAGGTCTTGGCCGCCGCCTGTATGGTGCTGGCATAGTCGTAGAGGAAGAGGCCAGTGGTGCGCCAGTTGACCCTGGAGGCGGGATCGCAGGCGTAGCAGTCGTTGAACAGCAGCAACTCGTAATGACCCTGCTCCGGCATCATGTCGGAATAGCGCACCACACCGTTCTTTTGCACCGACTTGTAGACCTGGATCTGGCGCGCGGCTGGGGGCGGTGCGGGCTCTGCCACCTTGGGGGACGGGATCGACTCGGATGTCAGGACCACCACCTCGGCCGGTGGCGGCGTCTGACTCCAGACACTGAGGGGGAACAGCAAAATGGCTCCCAGCAACATCCATGCTTTCAACGGCTTGCTCCTTAAGCCTTGTTAGCCACGTTGAGTAAAGCATCCGTGGCGAGGCAGAACAAGGGCCCCGACGAGGAGTCGCAAGAAATGCCCGGGCAGAGGGGGCCACTGGCTCCCCGAGGCGGGTGCTGCAGCCTCGCAAGAGGCAATGGACGGCGCCGCAACTCCCCAGCTGGCTATTGGCTTTTTTGTAAGTTAAAGGCGTGTTATCTTGCTGTTGCTCCACTCTGGTCTGATCTCTTCGTGGGGCCGGTTGATGGGTCAAGAGAGGGCCAGGTGGCCAGAGCGAAATGGGTATGAGAAGCAGGCGGGCGATGGAGCTCAGATTCGAAGAGTACTGTGATGCGGATCTTTCCCTGATCAGGGACTATTACGAGACGACGTTTTCCCACTATGTGCCGGATCTGGCCGAACGGATCTTCGTGGTACGGGATGCCCATTGGCTGGTGGGGGCCGTGCGCCTGCGCGACGAACAGGACTATTACCACCTGTGCGGTTTCCGGTTGTTGCCGCACTACCAGTCACTGGGGCTGGGCTCCCGGCTGCTGCAGCATGCCTGCAGCGATCTGCTGGACAAGCCCGTGATCTGCCACGCCTTGCCCTTCGAAAAACCCTTCTACTTCAAGGCGGGCTTTGCCCACCTTCCTCTTCATGAACTCGACGGACCGCTTCATACCCTCTATCACCAGCAGCGCGAACAGGGTTATCAGATCGAGCTGCTGGTGCGTCAGGCGACGGCCACTGTCTACAACTGATCCTTCGGCTTGGTCAGCAGGCGGATCTTGCCCGGTGACAGCTCCAGCCCCAGCAGATTCTCCTTGAGCCAGGCCTGGTTGGGATCCTTGTCGTCGAGCTTGTAGACGGGCTGGGTCTCCAGCCGCTTCTCCATGCTCTGCAGCAGCATCCTCAGCATGAAACCGAACTTCTGCTCGGCCGCCGCGGGCTCCAGCTTGTAGTCAATCAGCTTCATGTTGTCGAGGAAGAGCGCGCTCTGGGCCTTGTCGTAGCGCGGCCTCGCCTCATAGGTCATGTTCAGCAGGGCGTCGTACTGGGTCTGGTCCGGCAGTGAGATCTTCAGCTTGCCCTTGCCAAAGACCCTGGCGGTATCCGGGCTCTGGCGGCCGATCTGGACGTCGCTCTGCTCGAGCTGGACATGGGCCTTGATGATGCCGGGCAACTCCAGCTGTTTGTCGACTTGCACCTGGGATTGCAGGTACTGGTTTATCTGTTGCTCATTGATGTCATATGAGCCTTGACCTAGCATGGCCAGACTCAGCAGCATAGATTGCAGGATCATGCTAACGACCTGATAGAATGGGTTTGTCCCACAGCATACCATTGTGGCCCTGTGGGATCTGCCCATGCCCTTTGTTCATTACACCAAGGAGTCGTCTTGCTCGACGGTCTGGAATACGACATTCAGTTGCTGTTCTCCCGCTTTCTCGGCTGGCTGTTGCTGTTGTTTCACACCGTGATAGTGGCGGGGATCTCCCTGCGAGTGGTGATGAAGCGGCGCCCCATAGGGGTATCCCTCGCCTGGCTGGCGCTCATCTATGCCATCCCGTTTGCCGGGGTCGGCTTCTATGTGCTGTTTGGGGAGATACGGCTCGGCCGCAAGCGGGCCGAACGTGCCCAGGCCATGTACCGCCCTTACGCCATCTGGATCCGCCAGCTCGCCCGCCTCTTCCCCCAGCACTGCTGCGAGGTGGGCAGCAAGGCGCGCCCGCTCCATGATCTGATCCAGGGGCGGCTGGCCATGCCCATGCTCTCGGGCAACCGGATGACGCTGCTGCACAAGCCCGACACCATCATTCAGGAGATAGTGCGCGACATCCGCGGCTCCTCCCAGTCCTGCTACCTGGAGTTCTACATCTGGCATCCAGGCGGGGACGTGGACGCGGTGTGCGAGGCCCTTGTCGAGGTGGCGGCGCGCGGCGTGGATTGTCGCTTGTTGCTCGATTCCGTCGGCAGCAAGACCTTCTTCCGCTCCGGCTGGCCTAAGTCGCTGCGCGCGGCAGGGGTCAAGGTGGTGGAGGTGCTGCCGGTGGGTGCCTGGCGCATCCCGTTCCAGCGCCAGGACTTGCGCATGCACCGCAAGCTGGTGGTGATAGATGACAGGGTCGGTTACACCGGCTCCATGAACATGGTGGATCCCCGCTTCTTCAAACAGGATGCCGGTGTCGGCCAGTGGGTCGACATCATGATCCGGGTGCAGGGGCCAGTGGTGCCCCTGATGTGGTCCACTTTCGTCTGGGACTGGGAGATGGAGACCGGCGAGCGGCTGCTCGACAGCCTGCAGCACGAACCCGAGGCCTGGCCGCAAACCAACTATCGGGCCCAACTCATCCCCTCAGGCCCCTTCGTCGGCGGTGACTGCATCCAGCAGAGCCTGCTGCTGGCTATCTACCAGGCGCGCCACCATCTGGTGCTGACCACCCCCTATTTCGTACCGGACGACCCCCTGGCGGCGGCGCTCTCCTCGGCGGCGGCGCGAGGCGTGCTGGTGCAACTGGTGCTGCCGGCGCGCAACGACTCCCTGATGGCCAACCACGCGAGCAACTCCTTCATGGAGGATCTGCTGGCGGCCGGGGTCGAAATTTACCGCTATGATGCCGGTCTGCTGCACACCAAGAGCGTGCTGGTGGACGACGACTTCGCCCTGGTGGGCACGGTCAATCTCGACAGACGCAGCCTCTGGCTCAATTTCGAGATCACCCTGCTTATCGACAACCCGGTGTTTGTCGCCGAGATGAATCAGCTGGTGCAGGGCTACATGCTGGAGGCGACCCCCATGTCGCTGACCCAGTGGCGGGCCCGCCCCTGGTACAAAAAATTGCTGGAGAACATCTTCTACCTGTTCAGCCCCTTGCTGTGACAGTCGAGAATGGGCCATGAGCCGGGATCTGGCTTGCTTGTGTTCCCATACTCCCCGTAGAGTGCGCCTATGCACCCGCCATAGAAAAATCAGGAGTAAGAGAGCAGATGAAAAAGACAGTGGCCATGGCTGCCGGAGCGGCATTGGTGGTGGGTGGGCTGGGCGCCTGCTGGTACACGGGCAATGCCTTCGACCGCATCCTGGGGGAGCAGATCGTGAGGGCCAAGCAGGAGAGCGGGGTCGAGATCACCTGGTTACCCACCAGCGAGAACCTGTTCACCCGTGATGGGGTGCTCAAGGTGGTGGTGACACCCCAGACGCTGGCGAGTTTCGATCCCCAGATGGCGGGAAGCGAGCCCATAGAGCTGCAACTGCGCGTCAACAGCCGCCTGCTGCCGCTCTATATCAAGAGCAACATGCTGCTCGACACCTCGGCGGGGACCCTGGCCCCGGTCTTCACCGCCCTCGGCATGCAGCAGTGGCAGCTTGGCCTGGAGTCGGCCAGCAGCCTCTGGACCATGAGCAACAGCTCCCGTTTCTGGGCCAGCGACTTCAAGGTCAAGGAGGGGCTCAACGAGTTCAGCTTCCTGCCCCTGAGCGGGGATTATCGCGGGGATCTCGATGGCAATGGCCATGTGGTCTTCCAGTGGCTGGGCATGACGGTTCACGATGCGCAGAGCAAGATGGATCTGGCCCTGGCGGATCTCAAGGGCAGTGCCGACATGGCCGAGATCAGCGGCATCTGGCTATCTCCTAACAGCGAGATGACGCTGTCCGCCCTCTCCTTGCAACTGCCGGAGAGCGTCAAGCTCTCGTTGCAGGGGGTCAGCACCAACACCCAGCTGGCGGGGGATGATGCCCAGACCCTCTCCAGCCGCTATCAGATGAAGGTGGCGACCCTCAATCTGGAGAACGAGAGCGACAGCCTGGCACTGACCCAGGGGAGTCTGGATCTGGCGCTCAAGGGGTTGGATCTGGAGGGCTATCAGACCCTGCAGGAGGCCAGCAGCCAGCGGGTGGACGAGGCGGCTGTCCAGCAGGCGCTGGACAAGATGCTGCAACGGGGCGCCACGCTGGAGCTGACCGATCTCAGCGCCCGGCTCAACGGCGAGCCCGTCAGCCTGAAAGGGGAGGCCAAGCTGGCGCCAACGACCCTGGCACAGCTGATGGGAAGCGAGGAGGGGATGCAGGCTCTGTCCGGGCTGCTCAATGCCAGCCTCGGGGACCAGCTGGGCAAGGCGGTGCCGCAGCTGGCGCCCATGCTGGCCCAGTTCACGGCCCTGGGTTATCTGAAGGCGGAGCCGGCGCACCTCAATGCAGAGCTCAAGCTCGACAAGGGGCTGGTCACCATCAACGGTCTGCCCCTGCCTCAATAAGCGCAGCCAGACGAAAAAGGCTCCCTCGGGAGCCTTTTTGCTGGGCGTCGAACGACGGACAGGGTTACTTGAACACCACAGTCTTGTTGCCGTAGACGAAGACCCGCTCGTTCAGCACCAGCTCCAGGGCACGGCTCAGCACGGATTTCTCCACATCCCGTCCCGCCTTGGCCATGTCGTCGGCGCTGAAGGCATGGCCCACGTGGATCACGTCCTGCTCTATGATGGGGCCTTCATCCAAGTCGTCGGTGACGAAGTGGGCGGTGGCACCGATCAGCTTGACCCCGCGATCGAAGGCCTGACGATAGGGGCGGGCACCGATGAAGGCGGGCAGGAAGGAGTGATGGATGTTGATGAGCTTGCGCGGATAGGCCTCCACGAAGCTCGGGGTCAGCACCCGCATGTACTTGGCCAGGATCACGTAATCCGGCTGGTAGCCGTCGATGAGGGCGCGTACCTGCTCTTCGTGCTCGGTGCGGCTGAGATCTTCATGGCTCACGGCATGGAAGGGGATGTCGAACTTGCCCGTCAATTCTGCGAGCGTGTCGTAGTTGCCGATCACCGCCACTATGTCCATGTCCAGCGCACCGGCGTAGTTCTTCATCAGGATGTCGCCGAGGCAGTGAGTCTCCTTGGTGACCAGGATGACGATGCGCTTCTTGCCCGCCTTGACCAGCCGGCGCTGGGCGCCCGCCGGCAGGGCGTCGTCGAGATCCGCCAGCAGGGTCTCGTCATTGAAGCGACCCTCCAGCTCGGTACGCATGAAGAAGCGGCCGTTTTCGTGATCCACGAACTCGTCGTTCTTGTTGATGTTGAGCTGGTGCTTGTAGCAGATGTTGGTGATCTTGGCGATCAGCCCCTTGGCGTCGGGGCAATCGGTCAGCAGTATTTTCTTTTCCATCTCTGTCATGATTCCGTTTGTGGTGTTGGCGCCCGAGTCTGCGCGGGCTGCACGTTTTTGCTGGCACTATGCCATAAACAAAATCAGAAAGGACAGCGCGCCGTGCAGCTGAGTAGCAAGTCGCCAGCGGGCGGCGGTGCGCGGCATCCTATTCATCTTTGATGGGTTTTGGGCTGGTATCCTGCGTTTTTTTTCTTTAGGCTGTCTGCGCTTATTCTCAGGGCGGGGTGAAATTCCCCACCGGCGGTATCCCGATCTGACTCGGGGAGCCCGCGAGCGCCCGACCTTGGTTTGGAACCTGGGTCGGGGTCAGCAGATCCGGTGAGATGCCGGAGCCGACGGTCACAGTCCGGATGAAAGAGGATAAGACAGATATTGCAGTCATGGCTCCCGCGGGCCGGCTGCTGCATACCTATCTCTGTCTGCCTTTCCATGCCCTGATTCTGGTCCTTGTCTTGTTTAGGAGTCTTACCATGAATCAGTCTCTACTCAGTGAATTTGGTGATCCCATTGCCCGCGTCGAAGCCGCGCTGGCCGCATTGCGTGCCGGCCGTGGCGTGCTGGTGGCCGATGATGAAGATCGGGAGAACGAGGGCGACCTCATCTTCGCCGCAGAATCCATGACCAACGAACAGATGGCCATGATGATCCGCGAGTGCTCCGGCATCGTCTGCCTCTGCCTGACCGACGAGCGGGTACGCCAGCTCGAGCTGCCCATGATGGTGGAGGCCAACTCCAGCCATTATCAGACCGCCTTCACCGTGACCATAGAAGCGGCCCAGGGCGTCACCACGGGTGTCTCCGCCGCCGACCGCATCACCACCATCCAGGCCGCCATCGCCGACGGCGCCCGGCCATCGGATCTGCATCGCCCAGGCCATGTCTTCCCGCTGCGTGCCCGCACCGGCGGCGTGCTGACCCGGCGTGGCCATACCGAAGCCACTGTCGATCTGATGCAGCTGGCCGGCCTCAAGCCTTACGGGGTGTTGTGCGAGCTGACCAAGGCCGATGGTTCCATGGCCAGGTTGCCGGATCTGGTGGCCTTTGGTCGCCAGCACTGGATGCCGGTGCTGACCATCGAAGATCTGGTGCAATATCGTCAAATGCTGTCTGAACGTTCGGCTTAAGCTTCATACGAAATTGTAATAAGGGCATTTTTTGGTTACGCTTGGTGCGAACCTCATCCAGAGCACTCGTTTTTGACTTAGATTTGCACAGAAAGTGTGCGTTTAAAAAAAAATGAGGGTTTTAATGCATTTATCTGTGATGGGGCCTATCCAAACTCGTATTTATTTGTGCCATAATCACGCCGCTTGCTAAACGTCTGGCGAGTTAAAGGGAGCTTTAAAAATGAAGAAAATGTTGTTGGTAGGTGTTGTTGGTCTGTCTGCCCTGCTGGGCGGTTGTGCAAACACCAGCGAACTGGAAACTTCCGTTCAGAATCTGTCTAACAAAGTTGACCAACTGGCTCAAGATGTTAGCGCAGTTCGTGCTGATCAATCCAAGATGGCTGCTGATATCGCAACTGCTAACCAAGAAGCAGCTCGTGCTAACCAGCGCATCGACAACATGGCTACTTCCTACAAGAAGTAATCCATGCGAAAAAATGGCGCATTTTAATGCGCCATTTTTTTTTGCCTGAAATTCGTCATTTCCCTTATTACTGCACTGCCTGCCTGAACAAGGCAATGCCGATTGCTCGGCATCCCCTGATATCTTCATCGATCAATAAAGCAGGCTATAGAGCTTGCGACGATAACTCTGCGCAGCCGGGTGTGCCCCCATTGTGGTCAGGATATCGAGATAGATCTTCTTGGCATCGCCAAACGCCATGTCGCGCTTGAGAATGCTGAACAGCAACGCCAGCGCTTCTTCCTGACGGCCAACCTGACTGTACTGCACCGCCAGCTCCTGGCTGAGGGCGTCGTCGTCCGGTGTCTCGGCGTGACGCTGCTCCAGGGCGCGCAGCTCCGGGCTGTCACTGGCTTGCAGCGCCAGGGCCAGACGGGAACTCAGGGTCTGATAGTGATCATCCTGCGCCACCATGGGGATGGTTGCGAGCAGCGCCTGCGCCTCATCCAGCAGAGCCAGATCCAGCGCCGCCTGCACCAGCCAGAGACTGATGTCGTGACGCTCGGGGGCCAGTCGGTGGGCCTGGGTGAGATGGGCATGGGCCACATCTGCCTGACCCTCAGTCAGGGCTTGCTGACCCTGCTCGAGCAGCAGCTCCTCTTCCTTGGGGGCGAAGGCGGCGAAGTACTGGCGCAATGTGGCCTCATCTTGCGGGCCTTCCAGGATGGCCTGCTCGTCCGGGCGCCCCTGATGGAACAGCACCAGTGCGGGCAGCGCGCGCAGACCCAGCTGGCTGGCCAGGGGTTGCAGCTGGGGATCGTTCATGTCGACCTTGGCCAGGGTGACTGCGGGATTGGCCGGGCCGACCAGGGTCTCCACCAGCGGGGTCATGCCCTGGCATTCTGGCATCTGCGGGGCGTGGAAATAGATGACGACCGGCTTTTTCATGGACGCATCGATCAGTTCGGCGTGGAAGTTCTGGGGATTGATGTCGACGATCATGAGGCTGACTCTCGGAAAATGGTGTGGATCAACATGGGGTCCAGGGGCGTGGATTTCAAGCGCTCGTCCAGCAGGTAGCCATTGATCTGGCGAGTCGGAGCGGCGAGGCTCAGCCAACCGCTGCCAAAACGCCAGTCCAGCACCTGATAGCTCCGGGTATCGAGCCGGTTGTCCAGCCGCCACCCCTCTTCTGGCACAAAACGCACCTTGTCGAGCCCGGCGGCAATGCCGGCCCCCTGGGCTTTCAGCACCGCCTCCTTGCGTGACCAGAGCCGATAGAAGGCCGAGGCCTGCTCCCGGGATGGCAGGGCAAGCAGCCACTGATATTCGTCAGGGGCATAGAAACGCTGGGCCAATGGCAGGACGGGGCGCTGGCGCAAGCCCATCTCGACATCCACGCCGAGGGGGCCTTGCTGGCAGAGGGCGAGCACCAGCCAGTCCCCGCTGTGACTGAGATTGAACTGCCAGTCATGGCTGACCAGGGTGGGTTTGCCGTGCTCGCTGGTGCGAAACACCAGCGTATCGGGCGGACAGCCAAGCCGCTCGGCCAGCAGGCGGCGCAGCAGTATCCGGCCGAGCAGGTACTCTCGCTGGCGGCCAGGCTGGCGGATCTCATGCCAATGGCGATATTCGTCCGGCGAGAGCTCTGATTGCAGCCTGATCAACTGCTCGGCGTCGATGAGCGCCGGTTTTAACAAATAGAGATCCGCATAGAGCATAATATTTCACTTTAAAATGAGGTCGAAACAGCGATAACGATCCGTTTTGACAGGGCAAAACCGCTACTTTTGCGATTGTATATTGTTTGGCCATGATCACATTAATCATGCAAAACAGTGCATTTCCTTGCAAAAATGTGAGGTCGATAGGGATTTTCGCTTGCCTCGATAGAATTCTTGGATATAGTCGGGTGCTGTTGCCTTATAAATTGCCCTGTCGGGCTGCATTTTAACAAGTTTCACTCTATTTGCGGGGATAAAGGATTGCGCCACCTGATGCTACTGCTGGTCGCGCTCGGAATGGTGGGTTGTGCTTCTGCACCCCAGACCGAGGTCGCGAGCAAGATCGAGGTTTCCATGATGGAACCCGTGATTGAACCTGAAGTTTCACCCACCCCAGATGTCAACGAAATCCTGACCGTATACAAAGAGTGGCGTGGCGTCCCTTACCGCATGGGGGGCAGCAGCCAGCGAGGCATAGATTGCTCCGCCTTCGCCCGTGAAGTGTTCCGCAATGCCGTCGGCATCGAATTGCCCCGCGATACCCGCTCCCAGGTTCATGAAGGCACCCGCGTTTCCAAGCAGGATCTGGTAGAAGGGGATCTGGTCTTCTTCAAGATCAACCGCCGCCTCAATCATGTGGGCATCTATGTCGGCAACGGTGAGTTCATCCACGCCTCCACCCGCGCCGGGGTGACCCGCTCCAAGCTAGACAACTCCTATTGGCGCAGCAAGTTCTGGCAGGCACGCCGTATCGAGATCTGAGTCAGGCTGGACAAACGGCTCGCAGTACGGACTGTTTTTCCAACCTCACTTGAACCGGGCTCCACGAAGCCCGGTTTTTTATGGTCCTCGTTTAGACTTTCCCTGGCCGACTCTCTATAGTGTGGCCCCCTCGATCCTCGGCAGGCCCAGCATGAAGACCCAGCATAAATCCGGATTGCACCCGCGCAATCGCCACCAGACCCCTTACGATTTTGACGCCCTCTGTCAGCGTACCCCCGAGCTGCTGCCCTTCGTGTTCGTCAACGAGCATGGCACCCGGACCCTGGATTTCGCCGTTCCGGCCGCCGTCAAGGCGCTCAACCGGGCCCTGCTGGCGTTGCACTACGGCATCCAGCACTGGGATCTGCCGCCGGGCTACCTCTGTCCTCCCATTCCGGGCAGGGTCGATTACCTGCATCGGGTGGCGGATCTGCTGGCCGAGAGTGCGGGGGAAGTACCAAGGGGCAAGGGGGTGCGGGTGTTGGACATAGGCGTCGGGGCAAACTGCATCTATCCCCTGCTGGGGGCCCGTGAGTACGGTTGGCGCTTCGTGGGGTCGGACATCGACCCCGTGTCGGTCAAGGCGGCGACCCTGCTGGCGGCGAGCAATGGTCTGGGCAGCCAGATAGTGTGCCGCCATCAGGACAACCCCAAACAGATCTTTCGCGGCATCCTGGGGCCGAAGGAGCGCTTCGCCCTGACCCTGTGCAACCCGCCGTTCCACGCCTCTCTGGCGGAGGCGAGCAAGGGGACTGAGCGCAAGCTGCGCAACCTCGGCAAGGCGGTGACAGGGACTCCCGTGCTCAACTTCGGCGGCCAAAAGGCGGAGCTCTGGTGCGAGGGTGGCGAGGCGGCGTTTCTGGCCGGCATGATAGAGCAGAGCAAGGAGTTTGCCGGTCAGTGCCTCTGGTTCAGCTCGCTGGTGTCGAAAAAGGAGAATCTGCCTACCGCACGAAAGGCGCTGGCTCGGGTGGGGGCGCAGGATGTCAGGGTGATCGACATGGCGCAGGGCAACAAGGTGAGCCGGATCCTGGCCTGGAGCTTCCTGGACGAGGCGAGCCGAATCGCCTGGTGGTCTGCCCCCGGCCGCTGAGGGAAAGGGGGGGTTGAGAGTAAAAACACCCCAGACTGCCTCCTTTTCCTGCCTTGACGGTTTCCGTCCAGGAGCCGTCACCGCAATCGTTTTTCCTCTTTATGCCTGCCCGTTTCTCCCTGCGTGTTAGTGACCACTTTCATCCCCGGTACAGTTGTACGCCGAGATTTTTTTGTACTTACCTGTGAAACTTTCATAAAATGGGACTGGTTAGACCTCTTTACAGGCTTTGAATCGAATAGGGATCGGTACATGAAAGTTGTCGATTTTCTGAAGCACAAGCGCGAAATCCTGGCGCAGCACCCCTTTGAGCTCAAGGATTGGCTCTCTCCGGCGATCCGTGACTACTGGCGTGAGTTTCAGCAAAAGGCACACCTTCACCCTTTGCTGGGACGGGTGCTGGATCTGCAGGCCGACCAGTCGCTGGTGCGGCAGCAGCGCGCATCCCAGGCTCAGGCGGTCAACAGCCAGCCGACCCTGATCGAAGAGAATGCGGTGGAGCTGAGTGGCGAAGCCGCCACCCTCTACGCCGAGCTGCAGGCCCGGATCGGGGAAGAGACCCATGTGGGTGAGTGGTTGCAGATAAACCAGGGGTTGATCGATCAGTTCGCGGCGGTGACCGGGGACCATCAGTGGATCCACACCGACCCCGAGCGTGCGGCGGCCGAGTCGCCGTTCAAGACCACCATTGCCCACGGTTTCCTGACCCTGGCCCTGTTGCCCCAGCTCACCGGCTCGGTGGACGAGGCGACGCCGGAATTCCCGAGCGCCCGCATGGTGGTGAATTTCGGTCTGGAGCAGGTTCGCTTCCCATACCCCATCAAGGTGGACAGCAACATCCGTGCCCGTACCAAGCTGTCCAGAGTGACCCCCATCAAGGGCGGGATCGAGCTGCTCAAGGAGATCAAGATAGAGATCGAGGGGATCCGCCGCCCTGGCTGCGTCATCGAGTCGGTCACCCGTATCTATTTCTGATGCACGTCCCTCACGGCGATACACACAGGCCCACTTCGGTGGGCCTGTGTCGTTTCAGGACTCCTAGAAGCTGGCGCCCAGGGTGATGATATGGCGCCACTCCTTCTCGCTCAGACTGGTCCTTGCGTCCTGATAGTCGAGCCAGGCGTCGTCCCAATCCAGCTCGCTCGACCAGGAGAGGCGCAGGTGATCGTTGAAATAGTACCTGAGCCCCAGGCTGCCGTTGATGGACTGCTGTCTGGTCAGATAGGGTGAGGGCTGATCGATGAACTTCTCGTAGCGCCCCTTGCTGAAGAGTTCAAACTTCTCCTGCCACAGCTCGAGGGGCTGGCGATAATCCCATCCCAGGCTGAGGAAGGGGTAGTTGATGATCCGCTCGTCGAACAGATCCGAGTTGCTCCACACATCAGGGGTGAAGTAGGCCCGCTCCAGACCCAGCTGGCTGATCAGCTCCAGGCGGCGTCGCTTGTCATTCCAGAAGCGGTAGCCGGGGCCGGAGGCATAGTCTATTTCAAGGTATCCGGCCTCGATCAGGTTGTAGTCGATGTCGATGGAGGAGCTCAGGAACCAGTGGTCGTCGAAGAAGAAGTCGAGCTTGGGCTTGAGCTTGTATTCGTGGCTGTCGGTGATGTTGTTCGCCGTCTCGTAGATATATTCGCCATCCAGGCTGTAACGCCAGTCCAGATTGGCCAGCTCGGTGGAGACCTTGAGGTTGACGTTGTTGGTCTTCTTGGTGTTCTCCTTGAGCTTGATGTTCAGGTCGCTGGTACCGGTCAGGAGCCAGGCATTCACTTCGTCAGGGGAGTCCAGCAAGGGGATCCCCGTCTTGGTCAGCGGCTTGGGTTTCTCCTGTTTGTCCAGGCGCCAGCGCTTGATGGCATGGCGCTGGACGGTCAGGGCCTTGCTATAGGATGGCTTGATGCGGATCTGATCGTCCGTGATCTCTTCTATGGTGCCGGTCAGGCGATCGCCGTTCTGCATCCACAGTATGTCCGCCAACGCCGCTGAGCCCGGCAGCAGGGTCAACAGGAGCGCCAGCAGGGGAAGGCCGCATCTCGTCATGGTGATCTCCGGGAGAGTCTTAGCCGCTGATGGGGCGGGGCAGCCCGTTCTTGTCGTCGAGCAGGGCCGTCACCCGGGAGCCATCTATCTCGGGGGCCGCGATGAACTGCTCGACCTCGGGGGAGAGCACCAGCGGGGCACCCTCGGACATCTCCTCCTCGGTGCGGGAGAGGGGGGAGTGCACCTCCAGCCAGCGGCGACCGTCCGGCTCCAACGCCGTCTTGACCGGCTGGTTGATCACCTGTACCCGGGTACCGACAGGCACCAGGCTGAACAAGGTCTCTATGTCGTCCGGGCGCAGCCGGATGCAGCCCGCGCTGACCCGCAGACCGACCCCGAACTCCTTGTTGGTGCCGTGAATGAGGTAGTCCTTGTTGCCATAGCCCAGGCGCATGGCGAACTTGCCGAGGGGATTGTCCGGGCCCGGGGGCACCACGGCCGGCAGGTCTATGCCCTTTTGCTCCAGCCAGGACTTGCGCACCATGGGGCCGGGTACCCAGGTCGGGTTCGGATTCTTCGCGATGACTGTGGTGGTCATCTCAGGGGTCTCGCGGCCTATGTCACCTATGCCGATGGGTAGCACCATTACTTCCGCCTTGTCCTTGGGGAAGTAATAGAGGCGCAGCTCCGGCAGGTTGATGACGATGCCCTCCCGCGGCACATCGGGCAGCAGCATCTGGGTCGGCAGGGTCAGCCGGGTGCCGGGTGTGGGCAAATAGGGGTCAACCCCCGGATTTGCCTCGAGCAGCGCCAAAAAGCCAATCTGGGTATGTTTGCCAACCAGCTCCAGATGATCGCCAGGTTGGACTATGTAGTCTTCCAGCTCACCGATGAGACGGCTGTCCGCTGGCGGAAGCGGATAGGTTTTCGACCAGGCCGGCGTGGTCCAGAGGCTGGCAACGGCCAGCAGCAGTGAGACGATACGGGTATTGTGCATGGTGTTTCCTATCGGCAGTTCTCGAGGGAAGCGCTTCCCTCCCCAAAAATGAGCGGAGATTGTCAACCAATCGACCGGGGATTACCAGCGTCGGACCACCCTTCTCCCGGGCCCTATTGAGGCAGGTTGAGGGGGATTTTCGGCCCTCAGCCCCCGGTTTGTCGGGGAAAGGCGGATAAGCCTGAATCGGTGCCGGGGTGGTCGGCCCTGAGACCATGTCTGACACCTTGGCGCCGCACGTCGGCAAGCAGGCCTGGGCCTGGCAAGGGGAGGGGGAGTCGGCACAGACTGACGGTTTAATAGCCAGTCGTCTGATCTGCAACGAGATTTACGTTGATTTCCCGACTCGGGTTGGGTCAATATGAGGGCCCGCGGAGAGATGCCGGAGTGGCCGAACGGGATTGACTCGAAATCAATTGTGGCAGCAATGCCACCCAGGGTTCGAATCCCTGTCTCTCCGCCATTTATCAAACCCAATCTGTCAAACAGGTTGGGTTTTTTGTTTATGTGCTGTTTATGGCGCGCGACCAGAGCGCATGGCATTGAGTCTGGGGCATGACACCTGTGAGGACGTGGCAATACCGGCTCCTGCTGCCGTACTCGGTTCTGTGAAATCCACATATCTTCATCGCCTGCGCACTCCTCATTCACCTGAGGGCAGCCCCTTTACCATCGGCAAGCTGCAAAAAAACAGCCGCAAGGCGGCTGAAAAAGCGAGTCATCGACCATGACCCGGCTGTAGGCATTCGATCACACCGGTTGCACTGCGGCGCTCCAGGGCATCGGCATGCAATGGGGACCTGCTCCAGGCCCCTTGAATATCAGAGATGCCATGACTGTGCAGGTCATGGCTTCACGGCGATCGCCACTGTGTGACTGTGCGCTCTTCTTCTCATGTGCGAAGACCTGAGCGGCCGCCCGGGATTGTCAGGCTTCCACCTTGAGGGAGGCCATGTCGATGACGAAGCGGTACTTCACATCGCTTTTGAGCATCCGTTCATAGGCATCGTTGATATCTTGCATGGCAATCACTTCCACATCCGACACTATGTCGTGTTGGCCGCAGAAATCGAGCATCTCCTGAGTCGCAGCCATACCACCAATCATGGAGGCCGCTACCGCCTTGCCGCCGATCACCATGGGCATGCTGTCCAGGGCCGGTTCGAGCGGGCCGAGATAACCCACCAGTACCAGGGACCCCTTGAAACGCAGGGTGGAAATGTAGGCATTGAGATCGTGCACATAGGGCACGGTATCGACGATGAGGTGGAAGTGACCCGCAACCTGAGCCATCTGGGCGGCATCGGTCGAGATGACGACCCTGTCAGCGCCGAGCCGATGGGCATCCTTTTCCTTGCCGGGCGAGCGGGTAAACAGCGTCACTTCGGCACCCATCGCCTTGGCCAGCTTGATGGCCATATGGCCGAGACCGCCGAGTCCCACGACGGCGACCCGGCTGCCGGGGCCGATGTCGGCGTTTTTCAGGGGTGACCAGGTCGTGATGCCGGCGCACAGCAGCGGCGTCGCCCCCTGCAAGGCGAGGTTATCGGGAATGCGCACGACGAATCCCTCCTTGACCACGATCTTCTCGGAATAACCGCCTTGGGTCAGGCTGCCATCGATACGGTCGGGGGCGCCGTAGGTGTAGGTCGCTGTCTCGCTGCAATGTTGCTCATGACCCTCTTCGCACGCCTCGCAATGACCGCAGGCGTCCACCATGCAGCCGACCCCGACCCGGTCGCCAACCTTGAATCTGCTGACCTGGCTGCCGATGGCAACCACCCGGCCGATGATTTCATGGCCCGGCACTATGGGATAGCGGGCCCAGCCCCAGTCATTGCGGGCGGTGTGCAGATCCGAATGGCAGACGCCGCAGTAGAGAATGTCGATCTCCACATCATCGGGGCGTGGCAGTCGGCGAGTGATGGGATGAAGTGCCAGCGGTGCCGTGGCCGAGGCGGCCGCATACGCGTTGACGGATTTAATCATGGTGTTCTCTCCGATGGGGTGGCAACAGTTGCCGGGGTATCTCTGTGCAACGCAGGGGCTGCACGGCGTCTTGAACGGGTTGAGTCACGGGATCGGAACCTCATCCGTTCACCTGGGAGGGGTGCAGCCGCTTGCCGCTGCCGACCACCAGCGTGGCCACCATCAACAGGGCGGCGCTGCCAATCAAGGTGGCGCCTATGGTGTAGTGATCGAGCAGCCAGCCACCTATGCCAGCCCCCAGCATGATGGAGAGCTGGATGGCGGCAACGATGAGGCCGCCGCCACTCTCGGGGGCATCGTGGATCCCCCGGGCTATCCAGGCTGACCAGGCAACCGGAATGGCGGCATTGATGGCACCCCACAGGGTCAGCATCAGCGCGACGCCCCAGAAGGAGTGCTGCATGGCGAGCAGGCCAAGGGTGATGAGTGCAAGCATCAGGGGCAGCCATCGCAGCAGCCGATAGAGGTGACGATGCAGGGTGGCGCTGGCCACAGTGGTGCCCACGAATCCGGCCATTCCCAGTGCCAGCAGCAGGGAGGAGAGTTCCTGCAGGCTGGTTTGGGTACGTGTCTCCAGAAACGGTCGGAAGTAGGTAAACGCACAGAAGGCGCCAGCAAAGGTGAGCATGACGCCGAGCATGGCCATCGCCACATTGGGTCGCTTGAGCAGCCCCAGAACTGGATCAGCACTGTGCTTGCTTCGCATCGAGGGCAGGCTGACGGCCATCCACAGCAGGTTCAGCACCACCAGCGGTGTAAGCAGCCAGAACACGCCCCGCCAGCCGATGATGCCACCCAGATAACTGCCGAGCGGAGCGGCAAAGGCGGTGGCGACGGCATTGCCGGTGTACATGAGGCCGAGGGCTCTAGGCACCGAGTCGGGGGACACCAGCCTCATGATGGTGGCGGTGGCCAGTGCCCAGAATCCACCGACCACCACGCCCAGCAGGGCCCGGGCCAGCATCAGCAGCGCAAAGTTGGGGCTCAGCGCGATCAGGATGAGGGAGAGCAGCATCACCAGTGCCAATACCATCAGCACATGACGACGCTCATGGTGGGCGCAGACCCGGGTGACCAGCAGGCTGGCGATGACGGCGAAGAGACCCGAGATGGAGATGGCAAGGCCCGCCTGGCCATCGCTGGCACCGAGATCGCGGGCGATCGGGGTCAACAGGCTGACCGGCATAAACTCGGCGGCGATCAGCAGAGCCACGCAGAGGGACATGGCCCCCACGGCCCCCCAATGTTCTTGTACTGCGGGGAGGGATTCGACAGCGGCATGATGAGTCTTCATTTTACGACCTGATATTGAAGGATGGAGGTGCGTCATTTGACGGCTTCAATGGTGAGGGTGCCCGAAGGCTGGGCGGTCAAGGCATCCAGACCCGATGCAAGGCGTCCCAGGCGGATGAGGCCGCTCGAGTAACCGAAGTCCCGGTAGTAGATCGCCAGATTGCCCCAGGGTGCGTAGTAAGCGATGTCTCCGACTTGCGGGTCTATCCCCTCTGGCGCCGCCTGAGTCGTCAGCTTGCGCGGCAGGTAGGCAATTTTCTCCGTCTGCGCGTACTTCTCCAGTGCCAGGGTCAGGGGGAGCTGGGAGAAAAAGTCCCGGGCGCTCGGCGTATCGTCGAGCGTCGCCACGGCCGTGCGGCCATTGATGGTCATCTTGATGCGCATGTTGTCTTGTCCGTTGAGGCTGAGGGTGACGTTTTGAGCGAACTCCTGCTGCCACCAGGCCGTGGTGTCGGGGAGGCTAGCCATGGCGAGGGGTTGGCCGATTCGTGGTGTCAGCAAACGATAGGGCTTGCCGTCGCTGGCAAGGCTGATCCGATCCAGCGGCGCCATCCAGGGGTGGTTGGCCAGGGCAAATTTGCCCAGATGAGCTGGCATCAGGGCACGGGCTTGCAGATCCTCTGCTGCCTTGGCAGCTTCCTCCGGTGTCATGTGGATCAGTGGCCAGCGCGGGTCGTATTGCCCCATGTCCAGTACGGCTAGGTCGATTGGCCCCAGGCGCCGGCCGATATCGGCAAAGTGGCGACCGTAGCCGCTGTCACCGCTGAAGAACAGGGTTTGCCGGGCACTCTTAAGGGCGAAGGCGACCCAGAGCGTCTGGTTCTTCTTAAACAATCGCCCGGAGTAATGACGTGCAGGCAAGAGATGGATGGTCAGTTCGGGATCCAGTTGCAGGGTGCTGTTCCAATCCGCCTCATGGATGCGGGCCTGTGGGTAGCCAAAGCGCTCCAGATGAGCGCCGACACCGAGTCCGCTGACTACCGCCTTGACCCTAGGCAGCAGTGCCTTCAGGGTTGGGTAGTCGAGATGATCCCAGTGATCGTGGCTGATCAGCAGGTAGTCAATGTCGGGAAAATCCCCGGCGCTATACGGATTACTGCCTGCAAAAGCTTCATTGGCATAGGGCAGGGGGGCGGCATTGTCACTAAAGACGGGGTCAATCAGGATGCGTTTGCCCGCCAACTGGACGTAATAGGAGGAGTGTCCGAGCCAGATCACCAGATCCGCATGGTGGTCGAGACGGTGAAGGTCGGTCTTGACGGCAGCGAGGGGGGCGGCGGGAGTCAGATCTTTGGCAGGATTCAGCCACCCCGACAGGATGATCGAGAGGGTACTGCTGTCACCGGTCAGTACAGGTGTGGGCTCTAGATTCTGAAATTCACCGCCTCGGTAATGGGGTGAGCGGGTGATGGCATCAAGGCGTGCGCCTGAAGGGATGGCCCCCATCTGCGGTTGCCCGATAAAGAGCATGGCCGAGGCGGCCAGTGCCGCCGCGATCAACAGCAAGGCCGGCAGTATGGTGCGTGTTTTAGTGGTCATTGCCGATCTCCCGACATCAGCTTTCGTGCAGCAGACACGTCATGTGACACCGCATCCGATGGAAAACGCGCGGCGGTATGGCCCGCCGCGTGCTTGGTCTTTACTTCAGGTTGGTCTTGAAGAACTGCTCAAACTGACCAAAGGGGATCTTGCCTGCCACGTTATCGTAGAGATCCACATGGTTGGCGCCCGGTACCACGACCAGTTCTTTTTGCTGACTTCCCACGGCCTTGAAGGCATCTTCGGCAAAGTAGCGCGAGTGGGCGTTCTCGCCGGTGACGACAAGCGTAGGAATCGTGATCTCGCTGGCATAGCTCAACAGCGGCATGTTCATAAACGACAGCGGCATGGTGGTGGTCCAGGCACCGTTAGAGTTCACCGAACGCGCATGGAAACCGCGCGGGACACGGTAGTAATCGAAGAACTCCTTGAGTACCGGATGCGGATTGTCCGGCAGTGCCTCTGGCAGGGTCCGGCTGGCTGCCGTGACCTTACCCTTCTGGTCGACATAGAGATCGTGATTGCTATGGGCAAAAGAGCCACTTTCTGCGTCTTGCCAGCGTTGTTCGTTCAGGTGTTTCAATATGGCGCGGCGATCGGCCGTGGTGTAACGATCCTTGCCATCGCCCACCCCATGTCCCATGGCTCGACTCATGTCATACATCACGCTGGTCGCCACGGCTTTGACGCGAGTATCGGCGGCGGCGGCATTGAGGGCCATACCACCCCAGCCGCAGATCCCCAGCAGACCGATCCGAGAGCGGTCCACCTCCCCTTGCAGGCCAAGGAAATCGACGGCGGCACTGAAATCTTCGGTGTTGATGTCGGGTGAGGCCACATCGCGCGGTTGGCCGCCGCTTTCGCCGGTGTAGGAGGGGTCAAACGCCAGAGTGACGAACCCGCGCTCGGCCAGGGTTTGGGCATAGAGACCGCTCGACTGCTCCTTCACCGCGCCAAAGGGGCCGCCCAGGGCAATGGCCGCCAGCTTGGCGTTTCCCCGGTTCTTCGGCAGATAGAGGTCAGCGACCAGGGTGATGCCATAACGGTTCTTGAAGGTCACCTTGCGATGCTCGACTTTGTCGCTCTGGGCAAAGGTCTTGTCCCATTGGGTCACCATGGAGACGGGTTCAGTGGGATTGGCAGTTTGGGCATGGCTCATGGTGGAGACTCCGGTCAATGCGGCGCCCAGCAGCAGGGCAGACGCGATAGCGGTCAGCTTCTTGGGGATAACATTCATGGTAAAGCTCCTTGAAATCGGATTTCTGATTCGTGGTCCTGAGGGTGGTTTGATGGTGTTGTGAACCATGAGCTGCATTCTAGTTAGAACTATTGATGATGATTAGATCGGGTTTTTTGATAACATTGATGCGCTTGTGTTCTTAATCAGGGCGTCCAATGGACGTTGAACAAACTCTGGCTGGCTGAAAAATGTGGGTGGAACAAGATGACAAGCCGCGAGAATTACAACGATCTCCACGTCTTCATGCTGGTTGCCCGGGAAGGCAGCTTTACCCGGGCGGCTGCCAGGCTGGGGCTGGCCCAGTCCGGGATCAGTCGTACCATCCGGGATCTCGAGGCCAGGCTCGGGGTGCAACTGCTGGTGCGCACCACCCGCAGCCTGTCGCTGACCCAGGCTGGCGAGCAGTTATACCGCACGGCACAAAGCGGCTTTCAGTCCCTGGATGCGGGGCTCGCCACCCTAGCCCATTTTCGCGACATCCCTTCCGGCACTGTGAGGATCAACGCCAGTCAGCACGCCATCGACAAGGTGCTGTTGCCCAAGCTGGCCATCTTCAGACAGCGTTATCCTGACATTCGACTGGAGCTCATCAGCGAAAGCCGCTTCGTGAACATCATCGACGAGCGCTTCGATGCCGGTGTGCGACTGGGCGGCGAGGTGGGCGAGGGGATGGTGGCCGTGCGCATTACCCCTGATATGGAGATGGTGATGGTGGCGACGCCGGATCATTTTCTGCAATACGGCTTTCCGCAGACACTGGCCGAGCTGGCGGTGCATCCCTGCATTGCCTATCAGTTTGCCGATGGCAGCCTCTATCAGTGGGAGCTGTGGCAGGAGGGCAAACTGGTCAAGCATAGGCCCCAGGGACAGTGGGTCTTCTCCGACAGCTACATGGAAGCGGCGGCAGCAAGAATGGGGTTGGGATTGGCCTATGTCCCTGAGGAGCTGGTCGCCGATGAACTGGTGCGCGGAACCCTGATCCGGGTGTTGCAGCGGTTCAGCCACCGCCTGGATGGCCTCTATCTTTACTACCCCCATCGCAACGTGTCGCCCGCCTTGAGAGCCCTCATCGACACGCTGAAACTGTGAGGAGAGAAGCCAGATGCCTTGGCATATGGCGCCGACAGGGTGAACGCCATGATGCCTCAACCCTGCTCGCAGGATGGACTCGGGCACGGGCGCTGATGGCGACATCGCCCATCAGGGCGTTTTTGGACAAATACCAGAGGAAACAAACTCCTGGTCAGGGGCAAGGCTCCTGGATAGGCGCAGGATTCAGGCCAAGTTCAGCGCTACCCCGGTATGGTGCTCGGCGTCGATGGGAGGCAACGAATGGCAAGCGAGGTGGCAGCAGGTTGAGCCCTGCCCGTTTCTCTTCAAGCCCGCCAAGACGCTGAGGGACGGCGGCATGGGGTGACATCCTGACTCGGGCTTGCTCTCACGGACGACGCCCCTTTTCTGCCGCGCCGCGCGGCCGTCCCCATGCCGGTCCATGATCTCTTTCTGCCGCACCGGCGGCCCCCCATTCTCATGCCGTCCAGGAGGACATATGACCGAATGCCATCTGCCCAAGTGCAACTCCGCCTCTCTCATTCGCCAGATAGGGATAGGTCTGGCGGCCGGCGCCCTCTGCATGCTGATGTTGAGCTATGTGAGCCCTGCTCGACAGAGCGCGCCCGAGACGTCCCCCGCGCCAGCAGAAGCCTCTTCGCTCCAATCCCGGACGAGCGGCGCCGCAGCAACCGCCCGCCAAGGGGATGAGGCGAGCTTCCCCCTGCCTGCGCTGACGGCCGGGGCTGATGGAGAGAAAGGGGAGGGGATGACAGCCGGGGTGACAGTCACCCCCATGATGGGCGAGCCGAGCGCGGCCGTCTTTACAGCGCCGCAAGAGATAGCGGCGCAAGAACAGGTGGCCCATCAGCCGCCCATGGGGATACCGGCGAGCCTCCCCCCAGCCGCTCTTCAGCCTGCGGCCAAGGATCCCGTCCCCTCCGAGCCTGGGCCCAAGCCCGCTGCCAAACCGGCGCCCACGTCCGAGAGCAAGCCCGAGATAAAGCCTGCGGCCAAGGCGCAAGCCACTGCGCCCGGCAAGGTGAGCCTGACGCCAGCCAGGGTCCTGCAACAGAAGAACGGCAACCACCTCAGCGTTCAACTGATGGGGTCCCGCAGCCTGGCGGCCATAGAGCAGTTTGTGCTCGCCAACCGGCTCGCTGGCCAGGTGTGGGTCTATCAGACCCGGTTCAACGGCAGCCCCTGGTTCGTGGTGCTGAAGGGGGAGTATGCCGGCATGAGCCAGGCCCAGGCGGCCATTCGCACGCTGTCGCCAGCCCTGCAGAAGGCGGATCCCTGGCCCAAGTCATTCGCCCAGGTGAAGCGCGAATTGCAGCAGTAGCCCTGCTGCTTGGATGACGGGGCTCACCCCTTGCGGCTGGCGAGCTGGCGCAGCAGCTGGGTACTCTGGTGCAGGCTCTGCTGCTGCACCTCGCTCAGGGGGCACTGCTTGAGCACGTATTCGGCGCTGGCCACCACCGTCTTCCAGCGCGGCGCCTTGGGCAGGGTGTCCAGGCTCAGGTATTTGTCGAGGGTGCGGGTCTGGGGGCTGGATCTGTCCATGTAGACGCGCCACAGCTTGCTCTTCTCCGCCAGCACTATCTTGCCCTTGCCGGTGCTCTGCTGCCAGGTGTCGAGGGTGAGGCGCATGGTGTCCACCAGGGCCCGGCGCAGGGGCTCGTCATCCTGCTGGCGAATGAGGTTGTCCGCGAGCGATCTAAACTCCCCCCCCAGCCGGCTCAGTTCACCCAGCAGTTGGCCATCTTCGATGATGGCCTGGCGCGACAGGCTCTTGAGGGCGTTCTCCAGCGCCATCACCCTGTTGTCGTCCTGGCGCTGCTCGGTGCTGAGGGTGAGGGCGAAGGCGTGCTGACCCCCCAGGCTGATGGGCAGGGCCCGTGCATTGAGCCCATCCTTCTGGCCCGCCACCAGGAAGCTCAGATCCTGCTCCGGCCGCGCCACCATGTCGGGCCACTGGCTCGCCAGCGGGGTCGCCAGCCACTCGTCGAGGGGCAAGCCTTCCATGGCTTCCGGCTCCTGGCCCAGCAAGCGGGCCAGGGCGCGGGAGGCAAAGAGCACCACCCCCTGCTCGTCGATGAAGACCATGGGATCGGCCCCTTCCCCGAGCAGCGCCAGCAGCCGCTCCTGATCCTGATGCAGCTGGGCCTGCAGGCGCAGGCGGTGCTCTATCTCCTGCTTGAGCAGGTGATTTTCCACCAGGGAGGCGCGGCCGGCACTGGCCTCCAGCAGGGCCCTGACCCGGGCAAACAGCTCCTCCTTGCAGAAGGGCTTCACCAGATAGTCGTTGGCCCCGGCGTTGAAGCCCTCTTCGATGTCCTTGGGCTGGTTGAGGGCGGTGAGCAGCAGCACCGGCAGCTTGTCCTTGGGATGCTGCTGGCGCAGGCGGCGGCAGACGTCGAAGCCGGACAGGGTCGGCATCATCACATCCAGCAGTATGAGATCCACCGGCTCCTGGGCCAGCTTGGCCAGGGCGTCGTGGCCGTCGCTGCTCGGCAGTATGCGATAGCCGCAGGGCTGCAGCAGGTGGCGGAGGATGTGCAGGTTGATGGGCTCGTCATCCACCACCAGGATGAGGGGGGCGTCTGGTGGGGGCGGGGGCAGATCGTCGCTCTCCCAGTCCGGCAGTATGAGGGGCTGCTGGCGCACCAGCTGATGCTCTATCTGGCGGCTGTCGAGGGTCAGGCTGCCCGCCTTGCCGCTGGCGAGCGGCAGGGTGAAGGCGAAGGTGGAGCCGACGCTCGGCTCGCTCTCCACGAAGAGCTCACCCCCCATCAGGTGCACCAGTTGGCGGGTGATGGAAAGCCCGAGCCCGGCCCCCTGCTTGCTCACTTCCGGGCTCATCTGCACCAGGGGTTCGAAGATGTGCTCCAGATGGTCCTTGGCGATGCCGATGCCGGTGTCTGTCACCCTGATGCGCAGGAAGTTGCCCTCCACCAGGGCGCTCAGCACCACCTTGCCCTGGGGCGTGTACTTGATGGCGTTGCCCACCAGGTTGTAGAGCACCTGTTCGAGGCGCTGCTCGTCCGCCAGCACCGGTGGCAGCTCTGCCGGGCTTATGTCCACCAGGGTGAGGGGCTTGGCCTGCACCAGGTGCTGGCAGAGATCCAGCACCAGCCGGATCACCCCCTTGGAGGAAACGGGCTGGGGGTGTATCTCCAGCTGGCCGTAGCGCATCTGGTGATAGTCGAGCAGATCGTCCACCAGGCGGGCCAGGCCGTCGGCGCTCTTGATGATGAGGCCGAGCTGTTTCTGCTGCCCCTCGGTGAGATCCTGCTGGCTGGCAAGCATGGACTCCGCCATCCCCTTGATGCCGTGGATGGGGGTGCGTAGCTCATGGGAGGTGTTGGCCAAGAGCTCATCCTTGAGTTTGTCCGCCTGCTGCAGGCTGAGGTTCTGCTTGTGGGTCAGCTTGACCTGCTGTTGCAGCTCCTGGGTCTGGCGTTCGATGAGCTCTATCTTGTCTTTCACCGAGCGCTGCATGTGGCGGAATGCCTGGGCCAGCCGGTCGATGTCGTCGTCGGTGCGGGGAATGGTGATGGGGTGCTCCAGGGCGCCATCAGCCACCTGCTCGGCGGCGGCGGTGAGGGAGCGCAGCGGCGCCGTGATGGAGTGGGAGAGCCAGCGCGAGAACAGGATCAGCAGCAGCAGGGAGCCCGCCCCCAGCAGGATCACCAGCGTCTCCAGCTGGCGTATGGGGGCATAGGCCTCGCTGGTGGAGACCTCGGCGATGAAGGCCCACTCGGTGTCGAACACCTTGACCTGGGTGTAGGCGGCCAGCACCTCGTCATCGTGATAGGAGAGGAAGGGACCGACCCCCTGCTCGCCGGAGAGGGCCTTGATGACGAGCGGCGTCTGCAACGGCCGGAAGTTGGGGCTGAAGCTGTTCTCCACGCTGAATTCGGGGGCCAGCCAGGCGTTGGCGCGCATCCGCTTGTCCGGGCCTATGAGGATGGTCTCGCCGGTCTCGCCGAGCCCCTCCCGCTCCGCCATGATCTGGTTGAGTTTGTCCGGCAGCAGCTCGAAGATCACCACGCCACGCACATAGTCGTATTGCATCACGGGGGCGGCCAGATAGGCGACGACCTGGCCGGTCAGCTCGTTGCGGCCAAAGTCGGTGAACTCGAAGATCTGCTGGGGTTTCTGGCCGCCGTCGAGGCGACGCTTGATCTTGGCGAAGGTGTTGCCAAGGCCGCTGGCCTGATAGGGACCGGAGAGCAGGTTGGTGGCGAAGTTAGGGTGCTTGGTGACCGAGTAGACAACGTCACCGTTGAGATCCACCAGGAAGATGTCGCTGTAGTTGGACTTGCGCACCATG
Organism: Aeromonas sp. Marseille-Q5825; assembly: GCF_946892685.1. Lineage (NCBI taxonomy): Bacteria > Pseudomonadati > Pseudomonadota > Gammaproteobacteria > Aeromonadales > Aeromonadaceae > Aeromonas > Aeromonas sp. Marseille-Q5825. The sequence continues at coordinate 473,491 of NZ_CAMPOU010000003.1, read as the reverse complement.
TCGGCGTAGCCGCGGTGAAAGCGCTGGTGCACCCGGCCATACATCTCGTCTGCCAGGATCAGGGCGCTGATGGAGGGCTCGATCTCCACCTGGCTGTCCGGCTGTTGCAGCTTGTCCCAGGAGCCGGGCACATAGCGGGCCTGGGCGCGGGCGCGGGCCTCCTGAGGCGTGGTGCCGAGCTTTTCGAAGGCCCCGGTGAAACCGTAGAAGCGACCGATACTGTTGCCGGCAAAGTCCTGCTGGGAGAAGTTGATGATCTGCTCTTTGAGGTTGCCGAAGTAGTCTTCCAGCTGGCTCTTCTTGATGTTGCGCACCGAGACCAGATGGTTGGAAGTCTGGGTGGTGAGGTCCTTGCCGTGGCTGTAGAGGAAAAACAGGGTGACGACCAGGAAGGGCACCAGGCCCAACATGAAGAAAGCCAGCATCAGCTGCGGTCTGAGCCCACGAGGCCTGAAGATCCATTTCATTGTGTGATTTTCAATTGAGAATCCAGTTACTAAGCGCAGTGAGTTTCTGACTAAAGACTAACTATTTCAATGGCTTTATCTTAAATTCGCTCGTCGGGTCACAGGGAGTGGCGGGAATTTTGAGCAAGGCGTTTAAAGCCTGAGCAAACGCTCCGGAAAAGCGCGCAAAGTCATAAAAAAGGGTTGTGCCCGGGCTCGGGGTACGTATAATGCGCCTCGTTGTCAGGCAACTGGCACACGGCAGTCAGGCGGGAATAGCTCAGTTGGTAGAGCACGACCTTGCCAAGGTCGGGGTCGCGAGTTCGAGTCTCGTTTCCCGCTCCAATTTTCCATCGCACCAACGATGGATATCACTTTCAAGACAATCAGTCTTGTCAGCATGGCGCGTTAGCAAAGCGGTTATGCAGCGGATTGCAAATCCGTTTAGTCCGGTTCGACTCCGGAACGTGCCTCCATATTCTTCCTTAGTTTCATTCTTGTTCCATGCCCTGTTTCATCCCGGAAACGTGTTTCGGCATATCCCCTTGCGTTCAATATCCTTGCTGGGTCAATAACAGCTCGCAGCCCTGCTTGCGCCACTCTCTTTGCAGATAGTGACTTATCTCGTCGAGGGATTGCCCCCGATACTGAAGTTGCAGCTCGGCGGCGTGGTCGGTCAGATCGGCCATCTTCTGCTTCAGTTGACCGCACTGCCACAGGCTGACGACGGGCACTCCCTGGTACGCCAGCGTGATGGAGTCATCCCGATTGAGTCGCCACTCCTGCCACTGTGACCAGGCGAGCAGACCGAGCACGCTCAGGACAGCAACATCTGCCAGTTTCATGTGCTTCTCCCCCCATTCATCTGCCCATGTTCTAACTCTTGCCCAAGGCGTAGTTTTTGCCAGCCTTGTTACTCTTTGGTTAAATAATGTAACCCAGTTTCACTTTCTGGTTTTTAGGCGGTTTTTTTATAAAAAAAGGGGCTTGTTGGTGTAGTAATCCTACAGTTTGTGGAGTAATCTTTGCTCAGTGGTCTTACCAGTGAGGCGTTAAATCATGTTTCATCCCTTCTCCCTGACTCAGATAATCCTTCGCCGCATCTTCGTACTGATGGTGGGTCTGCTCGCCTTCCCTGTGATGCTGTTTCGCCGCGATCGCGCCCGCTTCTACAGCTACCTGCACCGGATCTGGAACAAGACCAGCACCAAACCGGTGTGGCTCAAGATGAGCGAACGGGGCGAGCGGATCTTCTACTGATCCCTTGCCCACAATGAAAAAAGACAGCCCAGGCTGTCTTTTTTTAGGCTATGTCCCAATTACGTGTTGCATGGGGCGCCCCAGCGCCTCATGCAAGCAACGTGGGATAGTCACTTCCCGTCCATAGCGCTCCAGCATCCTTCGCCAACCCAGATAATTCCTCAGATAGTGGGTCGCTACCCCATGGAACCGCTCCATCCACTCTTTCAAACGCCTGTGGTACCCGTTCACATGCTGGATGTGGTACGCGCCAACCACGCGCTCGCCTTGACGATTGCGCACGACTTGATGGGTCACTCCCTGCGCTTTGCTGAAACTGGTATACACCCCGGCGCCATCGCTACACAACACCGCATCTGACGAGACAAGGGGTGTCAAAACCGCTATCACCGTCTCGGCATTCATTTTCTCCAACTGAAAATCCGCATGGTGGCCAGCCCGGTCCTGAACCACCATCACCGGGATGTAATCCGACCCTGTGCCTCGGGTACGGCCTTTGCCCCCACGATGGCGGGCCGGGCGGGGCAAACCACGTTGCCCTTTAAACGACTCCAGGAAGAAGGTCTCATCGACCTCGACGATACCCTCTTCCCGTACCGCCTGGTGGCTCGCCATGGCTTTCAGGAAGCGGTGACGCCACAAAAAGGCGGTGTTTTTACAGACCCCGCAGCGGACGGCAGCCTGTCGCACGGTCAGCCCGTCGATGAGGGCCTGGGCATAGTCTTCCCAGCACTGTGCCTTGCGAAGTCGGGCCAGCGGCGTCTTGGTGAGAACGGAGCTGGTACGCAGACACTGCTTGCAGCGATAGCGACGCAGTCCTCGACTCCAGCCCCAGGGAGCCAACTGCGCGGCCCCGGCCTGGCAGTGAGGGCAACATTGGCAAGGGGGGAGTTGGGTGGCTAACGAGGTGATGGGGTGAGGGGTGGTGAGTTCATGTTGCGCGAGGCGACGCTGGCGCAAGGTGAGCAGTGGGAAGAGAGAGAGTAGATGTTGAAAGGCTTGGGTATCCATGATGGAGGCCCTCAAGGTGATGACCTACTTCAAGGTTAGCCTTTCAACATGTAATTGGGACAGCGCCTTTTTTTATGGCCGGCCCCTCGCATGGGCCTCTTTCCCGCATGGCTGAGAAGTCAGTCCCTGGCTTGCACCAGGGCGGGTTTCCACCGTGCTTATCCTCACCCAGCGCCTCTCTCTTCCCCCTTCACACCCCCGATGGCGCCCCGTCATGCCTCCCGGCCGAGTTCGGCCAGCGCCGCGCGCAGGCGGGCTAGGCCTATGGGTTTGAACAGGCAGTCGTTCATGCCGGCGGCCAGGCAGAGCTCTCGCTCCCTGGGCAAGGCGTGGGCGGTAAAGCCCCAGACCGGCAGCTCATGGCCACGGGCGCGCAGGTTGCGCGTCAGTTCGAAGCCGTCCATCACCGGCATCTGGCAGTCGGTGATGACGAGATCGAAGGGGTGGCTGCCGACGGCGCGCAAGGCCTCCAGCCCGTTGCTGCGCACGCTCACCTCGTGTCCCAGGTGCTTGAGCTGCTGGCGCAGCAGGATCTGGTTGGCATGGTTGTCATCCACCACCAGTATCCGCAGCCGGGGCCCTGGCTCCCGGGGAGGGAGGGGGGCCGTCACCTGCGGGAGAGCCGGGGTGGCCAGGGTCAGGGGTAGTTTTATCTCGAGGCGGGTCCCCCGTCCCGTCTCGCTGTCGATGCCTATCTCTCCTCCCATCATCTGGCACAGGATGCGGGCCAGGTTCAGGCCAAGGCCGCTGCCCGGGTACTGCTCGGGGGAGTGTGCACGGTAGAAGGGGGTGAACAGCTGGGGCAGCTTGTCCGCCGGGATGCCGACTCCGGTGTCTGCGATGACCAGGTGCAGCACGGGGGCGTGCAGGGTGTCTCCCGTCAGGGCGGCGCTAATGCTCACCTCGCCCTGCTCCGTGAACTTGATGGCGTTGCCGATCAGGTTGAATAGGATCTGGCGCAGTCGAAGGGAATCGATCAGCACAGTCGGCAGGGGGGTGACGGGCAGTTCGACACTATAGGCCAGCCCCTTTTGCCCGGCCATGCCCCCGAACACCCGGGTGACCGACAGCAGCAGCGGCGTCAGCTCGCAGGGGGTCGGGGTCAGGGTCATCTGGCCCGCCTCTATGCTGGCGATATCCAGGGTATCCCCGAGCAGATCCAGCAGACCGTTCGCCGAGTCCGCGGCGATGCGCAGCAGCTCGGCGCTATGGCGACTGAGGGCGGGATCTTCGGTGGCGAGCTCCAGCATGCCGAGGATGGCGTTCATGGGGGTGCGGATCTCGTGACTCATGGTGGCGAGAAAGTCGCTCTTGGCCCGGCTCGCGCTGTCGGCCTGCAGCTTGGCCTGGCGCAGGGCCTCCTCCAGCTGCTTGCGGTCCGTGATGTCGATCCAGCCGTCGATCACCCCGCTGATGGCCCCCTCGGCATCGAAGTAGGGCACCATCCAGTGATAGATGTGGGTCTGGCTCCCTTCGCGATTGAAAATCCGATCGGCAAAGATGGGCTGGCCATGCTGCACCACCTTCGCAAAGTCCTGCTCCAGGGCGGAGATGCTCAGGGAGTCGATCAGCCCTTCCAATCCCTGAGCGAAGGGCTGACCCATGACCTCTTCCGGGCGGGCACCGAGCTGGGCCAGGTATTTGCTGTTGCACAACAATACCTTGCCGCTCTTGTCCCGCACCACTATGGGGTGGGGCTGACTCTCCCCGAGCGCCTTGATGAACCTCACGTGGGCCTCCAACTGCTGGCGGGATGCCTGCTCGGCGCGGGCCAGCCGCTTGAGCATGAGGTTGCGATAGATCAGCACCAGGGCCAGGGCGAGGAGCACCGCAAACAACAGGTAGAAGGCGTGGGCGTGGCGCTCGATGAAGCCCGGCACCGGCAGTTTGCGGTTGCGCCACTCGTAGCTCGTCATGGCCAGCTCGTTGGGCGGGATGGCGAGCAGTGTCTTGTCGAGGATATTCATCAACATCTCGTTGCCGGGCTGGCTGGCAAAGCCCATTCGTATGGGTTCGTCATCGGCGGGCCCCGCGATGCGCAGCCGGGTTCGCGGATCATTGTCCAGGGCGTGGCGGGCAAAATAGAGCGGCACTATGGCGGCATCCAGCCTGCCCCCCTCGACGGCCTGCATCGCCTCCTCGGCGCTCTCCATGATGGTGAGACTGCTGCCCTCCAGCTGATCGGCGAGCGGGGTATGGCGGGTCATCCCCACGCGCTTGCCCGCCAGACTCTGCAGCGAGTCCATGCTCTCCTCCCCCTGATGGGTGAGGATCACGTAGATGTCGTCCGAGGCATAGGGAACCGAGGGGCGCAGGCCATAGCGCTCGGCCACGGGCCGGGAGATGGCACCGATGAGATCGAGGCGCCCCGATCGGATGGCCTTGTCCCGCTGCCGGTCGGAGTCGAAGCGGATGAACTCGAAGGTGAGGCCGGTGCGCTTGCTCACCTTGGCCAGCATGTCGACCGTCATGCCGGTGAGCTGGCCGTCGTGATCCATGGCGCCATAGGGGTAGAGGTTGTCCATCAGCCACACCTTGATGGGGGGAGACTGGCGCATCCAGGCCAGCTCGGCGGCGTCATAGCGCTCGCTCGCGCTGTCATTCATGTCACGTATGGGCCCGTTCCACTGGCTGAAGATGGCGTTGCGGGTTCCGTCGTCGATGGCCTCCAGGCCGCGATTGATGAGGCCGAGCAGGGCCGGCACCCGGGCGGAGACCGCGAAGCGAAAGTCGGCCGGTGCCAGGCTGGGTTGTGCCTCGCCGCGCTGCCTGAGGTGGTCGAAGCGCTCGCTGTTGAGGTAGTGCATGGCGTGGGCGTCGCTGAGCAGTATCTCCTGGCGGCCGAAGAAGACGGCGTCGAAGGCCTCCATGTTGGAGGGATGGGTCACCAGGGTGAGGGTGGGGTAGTAGAGCCTGAACCTCTGGGTATCAATCTGCCCCACTACGGCGGCGACGCGCTGGCCCGGTGCCAGCAGGGGGCCCTGATAGGGTTTGGGGGTCGAGAAGACCAGGGCGCTGCTGAAGTAGGGGTTGCTCAGGCGGATCTTGGAGGCCTCGGTGTCCGCCAGGGTCAGGTTGCCGAGGTTGACCAGATCGATTTCTCCCCGGCGCAGGGCGAGCAGGGCGCTCTCCTTGTCGGCGAAGAGGTGCAGTGACAGGGGCTTTTGCAGTAGATGGGCGAGGATGCCGAGGTAATCGGCGGAGATCCCCTCGAACCTGTGCTTTGAGACGATCATGCTGAAGGGGCGGTAATCCTCTGCGAGAAGGCCGACCCGCAGTTGCCTTGCCTGCCGCAACCAGCCCTGCTCGGCCTTGGACCAGCGGGGAGGGGCTATCTCGGGGTCGTGACGGCTGTGCAGCGTCAAGGCCAGCGCAGGCTGGATGAACAGCAGACAGAGCAGGATCAGTGATCGATAGAGGTTCATCATGCCACCTGGAACGGGACAGCCATCCTTGCCGGGTCTGGGCCAAAGGCGGCCATTCTACCGGAAAATGGCTATAACGAGTCCCTTATTTGGCCGCAGCCAGCATGAAAGGCACAAAGATGGCGGCGTGAGCCGCCATCCGTACCCAGGCGTTGCCGGGATCAACCGAACCTGTAGGCACCCATGTAGAGGCTGCCATAGTCCCAGCTCTGGTGCAGCCTGGTCGGCCTGTCGCTTCCCGCCGCCCCGAGCGCCACGAACAGCGGACGCAGGTGATCGTCATGGGGATGGGATTCCACGGCGCCCGGTGCCCGGGCCCGATAATCTTCCAGCGCCGCCCTGTCACCTTGATCCATGGTCTGCTCCAGCCAGTGCACGAAATCGCTCGCCCAGCGGGGCACGGGGCTGTCGTCCGGCCCGAGCGCCTTCAGGTTGTGGGTGATGGCGCCGGAGGCGAGGATGGCGATGCCCTGCGCACGCAGGCCCTGCAGCGCCTCCCCCAGTTGCCACAGCTGGGCCGGGGTGAAGCCGGCCGGGATGGAGAGCTGCACCAGGGGGAGTTCGCTCTGGGGATCCATCAGGGAGAGGGGCGACCAGACCCCGTGATCCAGCTCGCGGTTTACCGCAGTGGCGGGCAAGCCCGCCAGCAGCAGCTGATCGCTCACCGCCTCCTGCAGCCATTGTGGACTCTTGGCCGGCCAGCGGATCCGATAGAGGGGCTCGGGGAAGCCGTAGAAGTCGTACATCAGGGCCGGGTTCGGCTCGACGTTGAGCTGCAGCTCGCTGCGACTGAACCAGTGGGCCGAGAGAACCACCAGCCCCCTGATACCCTCAAGGCGCAGCTGTTTCAGGAACCGGGTGGCAGGCTGATCCCGCAGCACCAGATCCGGGGCGCCGTGGGAGATGAACCAGACGGGGGCGATAGCCATGACAGACTCCATATGCGTTGTGCCGATGCGTGCTGCGCACCGAAAACCCGAGGTCAGGGCGACATGCCGCTGACTATGTGGTCATTATCTGCCCCAATGGTTGGGTTAACAATCAGGCTTTATGGATAAGCACCGTTCACTTTTGGTTAATAGTCTGAGCTGTAAGGGCGAACGAAATGGCGCAGAAACGACAAAGCCGGCGCACTGCGCCGGCTTTGTCGTCAAGGCCCCGTCGGGCGGCGGCAGCTTACTGGATACCCAGCAGCTCAACGTCGAAGATCAGCACCGAGCCAGGTGGAATTTTACCAGCGGCACGATCGCCGTAGGCAAGATTGGCGGGGATGTAGAAGCGGGTCTTCTCCCCTTCCACCATCAGCTGCACCCCTTCGGTCCAGCCCTTGATCACCTGATTGAGGCCAAACTCGATGGGCTCGCCGCGGGCGACCGAGCTGTCGAATACGGTGCCGTCCAGCAGCTTGCCCTCGTAGTGCACCTTCACCTTGCTGGTGGCGGTGGGGTGAACAGTGCCGCTGCCCTGGGTCAGCACTTCGTACTGCAGGCCGGAGGCCGTGGTGGTCACCAGGGGCTTCTCCTTGTTGCTGGCGAGGAACTCGGCGCCCTTGCGCACGTTCTCTTCGGCCAACTTCTTGTTGTTGCTGCTGGAGTAGAAGTAGTAGGCCACCCCGGCGACGAGCAAGGCTATCAGAATGAATTTCATCGGTTTTCCTATTCCCTGAAATGCAAAGAGTGCAATGAGAACGGCATCTTATCCCAGTCGGGGAGGGAGGGCGAGTGGGACGCAGGAGGATGTGACGGGGCTGACAGAGGACGAGGGGGCCAGAACCTGGCCCCCTCGTCTCATGTGGCGGATTACTTCACCGCCACCATCATCAGGGCGGGCAGGGCGAAGAAGAGCCCGGCCACATAGCCCAGCGCCAGCAGCTTGTTCTCGCTGCCCACCCGGGCCAGGGTCTCGGCGGCCTTGATGGGCAGCTCCCGCAGGAAGGGGACCCCGTAGATGAGCACCACGGCAAACAGGTTGAACAGCACGTGGACCAGGGCTATGGTCAGCGCCAGCTGGGCACCGGCACCGCTGATGGCGGTGGCGGCCAGCAGGGCTGTGATGGTGGTGCCTATGTTGGCCCCCAGGGTGAAGGGGTAGAGCTGGCGGGTGTTGAACACGCCGCCGCCGGCCAGGGGGATCATCAGGCTGGTGGTGGTGGAGGAGGACTGCACCATCACAGTCACCAGGGTGCCGGAGGCGATGCCGGTCAGGGGGCCACGACCCAGGGCCTTGTGCAGCAGCTCCTTGGCACGGCCCACCATGACCCGTTGCAGCACCTTGCCGAGGCTGGTGACGCAACCCAGGATCAGCAGTATGCCGATGACTATGGTGGCGATGGCGGGGCCCTTGCCCGGCAGGAAGGCGACGGCCGAGTCGATGAGATCCAGCGACGGCGAGATGAGGGGCTTCATGAAGTCCATCCCCTTCATCGACATGTCGGCTGAGCCCATCAGCAGGCCGGAGATCCACTCAGCGCTCTGCTGCAGCAGGCCGAACATCAGCTCCAGCGGCAGGAAGATGAAGACCGCCAGCAGGTTGAAGAAGTCGTGTACTGTGGCGGCGGCGAAGGCGCGGCGAAACTCTTCCCTGTCCCGGATGTGACCGAGGGAGACTATGGTGTTGGTGATGGTGGTGCCGAGGTTGGCCCCCATCACCATGGGGATGGCCATATTCATGGGCAGGCCACCGGCCACCAGGCCGACGATCACCGAGGTGACCGTGCTGGAGGATTGCACCAGGGCGGTGGCCAGGATGCCGAGCAGCAGGGCAACGAAGGGGTTGTTGGCGAAAGCGAAGATCTGGGCCGCGCCCTCGGCGCCGCCGGAGAAGCCCTTGAAGCCGTGGGAGACGGCGCCAACGGCGACCAGGATCAGGTAGATCAGCGTGATCACCGCGAGCCAGTTGAACAGGGGGCCGGGACGGCGGGTCTGCTGGGGTGCGGAAGATGCGGTGCTGTGCATATGGCCTCTTGGGGTCGTTCTGCGTTGAAATGGACGGGCGCATTACAACAAGGCTCCATGACAGAAATATGACAAAGTGACACTTTTATGATGTTTTGGTGACAGCGAGCCTCCGGTGTATCTCTGTTGTGCATTTGTTCTGTTAAATTTTATTGTTTTGGTTGATTGAACTGGTGTTTCGGTGGGTTGCGTTAGAAATTGACGCGTTAAGGGCGAGATGACAGGGGTTCAGGTAACACTCTCCTCCCCGCAGGGGTAGACTGTCTGGTCATGTTATTAGCAATGGTGAGTCAGTCATGATCATGAAACCTTGGTCCCTTCTTCTCTTTCCCTTGGCCCTGCTCTCTCTGCCGTCCCAGGCGAACCCCCTCTCTTCCGGTTGCAGCGCCGAACAGGTCGCGATCGGTTCTGCCGTCAACAGTGCGACCGGGGTGAACAGTCGCTGCTCGGCGGCGAGTGCCAAGCAGCGGGTAGACAATGTCGTCAATGATCCCGCTGACTATGCCAAACGCAAGGCGGCTCAGGCCACCGGGGTGGACGAGGCTTACAACAAGGCGCGCAACACCAAGGCGCAGGTCGAGAACGCGGTGGATGACCCCGCCGACTACGCCAAACGCAAGGCGGCTCAGGCCACCGGGGTGGACGAGACCTACAACAAGGCGCGCAATACCAAGTCGCGGGTCGAAAACGCGGTGAATGATCCGGCGCAGGCGGCGGGCAGGGCTGTGCTGCGTAAAACGGGCGTCTACTGAGCATCTGCTCGCCAGCGACAGGGCGGCGCAATCGGCCAGGCCAGGATAAAAAGAGGGGAGCTGCTAGCTCCCCTCTTTCTTTTGGTGACTGGACTTACTGGCCGTCGGCCGTTTCCTCGTACTGACGGAAGGGGATGCGGAACACCGCCAGGCGCAGGAAGAGGTAGGTAACCCCGATCCCCGCCCAGATGAGGCCAAGCTCCAGGGAGCTCTGCTCCAGGTTGATCCAGAGCGCCCCTATGGTGGCGGCCCCCAGCAGCGGCAGCACCAGGAACAGCAGGTGATCCTTCAGGCTCTTGTTGCGTTTCTCGCGCACCCAGAACTGGCCGATGACCGACAGGTTGACGAAGGTGAAGGCCACCAGGGCGCCGAAGTTCACCAGCGCCAGCGCCATATCCAGATCGAACGACACCGCGGAGAGGGCCAGGGCCCCCACCAGCAGCACGTTGATGGCCGGGGTGCGCCAGGTGGGGTGGATATAGCCGAACACCCGCTCCGGTATCATGCGATCGCGCCCCATCACGTAGAGAATGCGCGACACGCCGGCGTGGGCCGCCATGCCGGAGGCGAGCACGGCCGCCGTGGTGCACACCAGCACCACGCTCTGGAACAGGGTGCCGCCGACGTAGAGGGCGATCTCCGGCAGCACGGCGTCCGGCTCCTTGAAGCGGGCCAGATCCGGGAAGAAGAGCTGCAGGCTGTAGGAGACGGTGACGAAGATGATGCCGCCGATGAGCGCCGTCAGCACTATGGCGCGCGGGATCACCTTGCCGGCGTTCGGGGTCTCTTCCGACAGCGAACTCAGGCCGTCGAAGCCGAGGAAGGAGAAGCAGAGAATGGTGGCGCCGGTGAAGAGCGGCAGCATGCCGGCGGACTCCAGGTGGAAGGGGCGGCTGCTTAGCAGGGTGCCTGTCCCTTCGCCGTGCAGCAGTCCCCAGGCGATGAGGCCGAGGAAGGTGAGGATGATGGCAACCTGGATAAAGACGATGAAGCCGTTGAGGTTGGCCACCAGCTTGATGCCGCGCAGGTTCAGGAAGGTCATCACTGTCACCAGGCCGAAGATGAAGATCCAGGGATCGACGTTCGGGAACATGGCGGTCAGATAGATCTTGGCCAGCAGTATGTTGATCATCGGCATGAACATGTAGTCGAGCAGGGAGGACCAGCCCACCATGAAGCCCACATAGGGGTGGAACACCTTCTGGGCATAGGTGTAGGCGGAGCCTGCGGACGGGAAGCGGCGCACCAGATGGCCGTAGCTGAAGGCGGTCAGCAGAATGCCGCCCAGCGCCAGCAGGTAGGCGGTGGCGACCCGGCCCTCGGTGATGTCACCGACGATGGCGAAGGTGTCGAACACTGCCATGGGGGTCAGATAGGCCAGGCCCATCACCACCACTTGCCACATGCTGAGGGTTTTTATCAGACGAACGGGTTGCTGGCTCACTCAGGCTTCCTCCTTGCACGGCAGGCAGGAGGTGGAATGGCGTGAGGCCATGGGACTGGTTTCTCGCATCCGCAGCGGATCGGTATGCAAACCACAGACGTTGGTCGCGCGGCGACCAAAGCAGGTTCCGGCGACAACCGGAGACAAAGCCAATAAGAGCCCCATGTTTTTCCTCATTGCGGCATTAGGTCCATCTGAACCTAGATATCATTTCCGGAGTGGTTCCGGCCTCGAAGTAGACACTTGTTTTCAAAATGAAAAATAACCGATGTGAGGATCACATCGGTTATTCAAATCGGCGCGCATTTTGCCCCAGATGGGGGGGGATGACAAGCCAGGATCGGCATTCCCGGCAAGAGAATGCGCAAGGACAGGGTTTACATCAATAAACCGCGCCTATTCCTGTGTCGACGGCAGGGGGGCCAGCCCGCTGCTGGCAAGGCTTGCCGCCGGTTGGCTCGGCAGCGAGACCCGCCAGACCGTAGTGCGCAAAAACAGGTAAATCCCGCCGATGGCGGCCCAGATCAGCCCCAGCACCAGGGAGGTCTGCTCCAGGTTGAGCCAGAGTATGGCCACAGTCCCTGCCCCGAGCAGGGGCAGCACCAGGTATTGCAGGCGATCCTGCCAGGTTTTGTTGCGCCCCTGACGCAGGTAGTAGCAGGAGATCACCGACAGATTGACCACGGTGAAGGCCACCAGGGCGCCAAAGTTGATCAGCGCCAGGGCGATCTCCAGATCGAAGCTGATGGCCGACAAGGCCAGCAGGCCCACCAGCAGTATGTTGAACACGGGGGTGCGCCACTTGGGATGGATGTAGCCGAAGGTGCGTTGGGGCAGCACCTTGTCCCGTCCCATCACGTAGAGGATGCGGGAGACACCGGCGTGGGAGGAGAGCCCCGAGGCCAGCACCGCCACGCAGGCGCAGACCAGCACCACGCTCTGGAACAGCTTGCCGCCGACATAGAGGGCGATCTCCGGCAGCACGGCGTCCGGCGCCTTGAAGCGGGAGGCATCCGGGAAGTAGAGCTGCAGGGCATAGGCCACCACCACGAAGATGAGGCCGCCAAGCAGGGCGGTCAGGATGATGGCTTTGGGGATCACCTTGCCGGCCTCCGGGGTCTCCTCGGAGAGGGCGCTCAGGCTGTCGAAGCCGAGGAAGGAGAAGCAGAGGATGGTGGCCCCGGTCAGCAGCGGCAAGATCTCTGTGCTGCTGCTGTAGATGGGCTGCAGGCTGAGGGTGCCGACCCCTTCCCCCTGATAGACCCCATGAGCGATCAGGCCGAGGAAGACCAGCATGATGGCCACCTGGATGAAGATGATGAGGCCGTTGAGGTTAGCCACCAGATCGATGCCGCGCAGGTTGATGGCGGTCATCAGCACCGTCATGCCGAGGATGAAGATCCAGGGCTCGACGCCGGGGAAGAGGGCGCTCAGATAGATCTTGGCCAGCAGCATGTTGATCATCGGCAGGAAGATGTAGTCGAGCAGGGAGGACCAGCCCACCATGAAGCCCACCACGGGGGAGAACTCCCGCTGGGCATAGGTGTAGGCCGAGCCCGCGATCGGGTAGTGACGCACCATCTTGCTGTAGCTGGAGGCGGTGAACAACACCCCGACCAGGGCCAGCAGGTAGGCGGTGGTGACATGACCCTGGGTGATGTCGGTGACGATGCCGAAGGTATCGAACACCACCATGGGGGTCATGTAGGCCAGGCCCATCACGACCACTTGCCACAGGGTCAGGGTTTGTTTCAGTCGCGCAGGGCGTGGGGCCATGGGGCCGTCTCCTAAGAATGCAGTGGTGAAGGGCCCGCCTGCCGAGCAGGGGCAGGGCCCCATGACAGGGTGACTGGTCACAGAGGGAGCCAAGTGCTCCTGCCATCATTTTTGGGGGCGAGATGATACCGTATAAGCAGGCCATCCGCGATGGACGGCCTGTCGTTATCTGACGATATTGTTCGTGCCAGCGAGAAACGCGGGCACTAACCCTGACTGGCGGCGGCCAGCGCCTGCTCCAGCAGGTCGAGTCCCTCGTCGATCAGCGCCGGGGAGGCGGTGAGGGGGGCGAGGAAGCGGATGACGTTGGCACGCACGCCGCAGGCCAGCAGCACCAGGCCCCGTTTGCCTGCCTCTGCCACCAGCCGTTTGGTGAGATCCGGGTCCGGTTTGGTGGCATCGCGCCCCTTGACCAGCTCCATGGCCACCATGGCGCCGGGGCCGCGGATGTTGCCTATGCTGTCAAACCGCTCCGCCAGCTGGTGCAGGCGCGCCTTGATCTGCTCTCCCTGCACCAGGGCCTGCTGGTTCAGGAGCTCCTCCTCGATGACCTCCAGCACCGCCAGGGCGGCGGCGCAGGCGATGGGGGAGCCCGCATAGGTGCCGCCCAGACCACCGGGTTTGGCGGCGTTCATGATTTCGCTCTTGCCCACCACGGCCGAGAGCGGGAAGCCGCCTGCCAGGCTCTTGGCGAGCGTCATTATATCCGGCTCGACGCCGCTGTATTCGGTGGCGAAGGTCTTGCCGGTGCGACAGAAACCTGTCTGGATCTCGTCGCAGATGAGCAGTATGCCGTGCTGATCGCAGATCTTGCGCAAGGCTTGCAGGAAGCTCGGGGAGGCGACATAGAAGCCCCCCTCACCCTGCACCGGCTCTATGATGATGGCGGCCACCCGGGCCGGTTCGATGTCGGCGCTGAAGCAGAGATCCAGCGCCCCCAGGGCATCGGCCTCGCTCACCCCCAGGTAGTCGGCCGGGAAGGGCAGATGATAGACCTCCCCCGGGAAGGGGCCGAAGCCGGTCTTGTAGGGCACCACCTTGCCGGTGAGCGCCATCCCCATCATGGTGCGGCCGTGGAAGCCGCCCTTGAAGGCGATGGTGCCGCTGCGGCCGGTGTGGACGCGGGCTATCTTGATGGCGTTCTCCACCGCCTCGGCGCCGGTGGAGAGGAAGAGGGTACGCTTGGGGGTCGGGCCCGGCACCAGGGCGTTCAGCTTCTCGGCCAGCTCGATATAGCCCGGGTAGGGGGTGACCTGGAAGCAGGTGTGGCTGAACTTCTCGAGCTGCTCGCGCACGGCGGCGACCACCTTGGGGTGGTTGTGGCCGGTGTTGAGCACGGCGATGCCGGAGGCAAAGTCGATGTAGCGGTTGCCCTCCACGTCCCACAGCTCGGCGTTTTTCGCCCGGTCGATGAAGACCGGCAGCAGGGTGCCGACGCCCTGTACCACGGCCGCTTCACGGCGCGCTTGCCACGCCTGGTTTGAATGCTGTTCTGACTGACTCATCTTTCCTCCCTGAGGGGCATGGCCCCTGATATTCCTGTGCAATCTGCTCGTCGATTGAACCGCGCACTGCCATCTGGCAGGGCGGCATGTCTGGTGCGGGGCGCGGGTGGCGTACCGCAGGGCGCCGTCGAGGCTCTCGTGAGGCCGAGCTGGCGCCCATGTCTATCTATAAAAACGATGGACTGGTGTCAGAGACATCTTTTTCAGCGATGCCTCTGAGGGGCATGAGCATCAACGGATGCCGCCAAAGCAGAGGTATTTGGTCTCGAGGTATTCCTCCAGCCCCTCTGCCGCCCCTTCCCGACCCAGCCCCGACTCCTTGATGCCGCCAAAGGGCGCCAGCTCGGTCGAGATGATCCCCTCGTTGATGCCCACCATGCCGTATTCCAGCTGCTCGGCCACCCGCCACACCCGTGCAATGTCGCGGCCATAGAAGTAGGCGGCCAGGCCATAAGGGGTGTCGTTGGCGATGGCGATGGCCTCGGCCTCGGTCTCGAAGCGCACCAGGGGGGCGACGGGGCCGAAGATCTCCTCCTGCAGTATGGGGTTGTCCCGGGTCACGCCGGTCAGGATGGTGGGGTGGTAGAAGAGCGGGCCGGCGGGGTGGGCTTGCCCCCCCACCAGCACGCTGGCCCCGGCGGCCTCGGCCTGGCTGACCAGGGAGGCGACCTTGTCGGCGGCGGCGGCATTGATGAGGGGGCCGATCTGGGTGCCTTCACCCATGCCATCCCCCACCTTGAAGCCACGCACCGCGGCGGCCAGCTTCTCGGCGAAGGCGTCATGGACGCTGGCCTGCACCAGGATGCGGTTGGCGCAGACGCAGGTCTGGCCGGCGTTGCGGTATTTGGAGGCGAGCGCCCCGGCCACGGCGGCGTCGAGGTCGGCATCGTCAAACACGATGAAGGGGGCGTTGCCACCCAGCTCCAGGGAGAGCCGCTTCATGGTGTCGGCGCACTGGCGCATCAGCAGCTTGCCGATGCGGGTGGAGCCGGTGAAGGAGAGCTTGCGCACCTTGGGGTTGCGGCACAGCTCGTAGCCCACGGCAGCCGCCTGATGGGAGGTGACTATGTTGATGACCCCGGCGGGGATGCCCGCCTGCTCGGCCAGGGCCGCCAGCGCCAGCGCACACAGCGGTGTCTCGGCGGCAGGCTTGATGACGATGGTGCAACCGGCGGCCAGTGCAGGTCCCGCCTTGCGGGTGATCATGGCGATGGGGAAGTTCCAGGGGGTGATGGCGGCCACCACACCCACCGGCTGCTTGATGGTGGCCAGGCGCCGGTCGCCGGAGAAACCGGGAATGGTGCGGCCATAGGCGCGCTTGCCCTCTTCCGCGAACCACTGGATGAAGCTGGCGCCATAGGCCACTTCCCCCTTGGCCTCGGCGAGCGGCTTGCCCTGCTCGCAGGTCATGATGCGGGCCAGTTCATCCTGACTGGCCATGATGAGTTCGAACCAGGCGTGGAGCCGGCTGCCGCGCTCCTTGGCGGTGAGGGCAGCCCAGGCGGGCTGGGCATTGTGAGCCGCCGCTATGGCGAGCCGGGTGTCCGCCTCGCCCATGTCGGGTACCTGGGTGATGAGCTGGCCGGTCGCCGGATTCAGGACCTCGAAGCTTTGTCCGCCATGGGCCTCGCACCAGCGGCCATCTATATAGGCAAGGGACTTGATCAGGGAGAGTGCGGGTTGTGATGCTGACATAGATAGGAAGCCTCGATTGTGGGTCTGGGTGGCCAACTCATCCCGTGGTGCCACCGTATAGAATAATAAGCACGTAACGACCATAAAGTGAGCCGAAATGTTTTTCAAGTGTTAAATATATTTGAGTGAATGGTGCGGTGCATGCTAGAAATGGGGCTCTCAGGTCGATTCTAGCGTTTCTCATTCGGTGAGGTGTGCAAAATAATGAACGCTCTCAGCTGTGCAGGATAGCGAACAGGGTGCCGGGATTGACGCATTATTTTAACCAGCCGCCACAAGGTATTCGAATGGCCATACAAGGAGGTGGGGATGCAGCAACCACAAGGTGAGGTCCAGTGGCAGACCATGACGGATAACCCCTTGTCTGACAAAGGGATGGATAAAACCATGGGGGAGCGGCTCGCCCTCCTTCGCCGTCGCCTCGGGCTCTCCCAGCGCCGGGCCGCCGAGCTGAGCGGCCTGACTCACGGTGCCATCTGCATGATAGAGCAGAACAAGGTGAGCCCCTCGGTCGCCTCGTTGCAGAAGCTGCTCAGCGTCTACGAGCTGCCGCTCTCCCGCTTCTTCGCCGAGGAGGAGGCGCGGGCGCCGAGCGTGGTGATCAAGGCGGAGCAGCTCATCGAGCTGGGCAGCCAGGGGGTCTCCATGAAGCTGGTGCACAACGGCAACAATCGTCGCCAGCTCGGCTTCATGCTGGAGACCTATGCCCCAGGCACGGACACCGGGGGGCAGGTCAAGCACCTGGGGGAGGAGGTGGGTACAGTGCTGGAGGGCTCTGTCGTGCTGAGCCTGGCCGGGCAGACCTATCAGCTGTGCGCCGGGGACAGCTATGTGATCGACACCGGTGAGCCCCACAGCTTCAGCAATCCGTCGGGGCAGGTCTGCCGCATCGTCAGCGCCCACACCCCCGCCAGCTTTTGACATTGAACAGCGCGAATATTGGAAACGAACCGGTAAGGAAGCAGGGATCATGACCGAACATGTAAAGAGTTACTACGCAGCCAGTGCCAACCAGCACGCCCCCTACCCGATGCTCACCGAGCAGCTTGAGTGCGACGTCTGCGTCATAGGGGCCGGGTATACCGGCCTCTCCAGCGCCCTGCACCTGGTGGAGAAGGGCTACAAGGTGGTGGTGCTGGAGGCGGCCAGGGTGGGGTTTGGCGCCAGCGGCCGCAACGGCGGCCAGATAGTCAACTCCTACAGCCGCGACATCGACACCATAGAAGCGAACTGCCCGCCGGATCAGGCCAGGCTGCTCGGCTCCATGTTGTTTGAGGGGGGAGACATCATCCGCGAGCGGATCCAGCGCTACAACATCCAGTGCGATCTGCAGCAGGGGGGGGTCTTTGCCGCCGAGACCCAGAAGCAGCTCCACGAGCTCAAGGCACAACATGCCCGCTGGCAGAAGTGGGGCAACGATCAGCTGGAGCTGCTCGATGCCGAAGGGGTGCGTGAGGTGGTGGCAAGCGATCGCTACATCGGCGCCCTGCTGGACAAGCGCGGCGGCCATATCCACCCTCTCAACCTGGCGCTGGGGGAGGCGGAAGCCATCCGCACCCTGGGTGGTCGCATCTTCGAGCAATCCGCCGTCACCAGCATCACTCCGGGCCAGATTGCCCTGGTGAAGACGGCCAAGGGGGCGGTGAAGGCGCGCTTCGTGGTGGTGGCCGGCAACGCCTATCTCGGCAACCTGGTGCCAGAGCTGGCGAGCAAGAGCATGCCGTGCGGCACGCAAGTCATCGCCACCGAGGTACTGGGGGAGGCGCGGGCCCGCTCCCTGCTGCCGCAGAACTACTGCCTGGAAGATTGCAACTACCTGCTCGACTACTACAGAACCACAGGGGATCACCGGCTGATCTACGGCGGCGGCGTTGTCTATGGGGCGCGGGATCCGGCAGACATAGAGCGGCTGATCATCCCCAAGATGCAGAAGACCTTCCCCCAGCTGGCGGACGTCAAGGTTGAGTACACCTGGACCGGCAATTTCCTCTTGACCCTGTCGCGCCTGCCGCAGTTTGGCCGTATCGGTCACAACATCTACTACATGCAGGGTTACAGCGGCCACGGCGTGACCTGTACCCATCTGGCGGGCAAGCTGCTTTCGGAAGTGCTGAGTGGCCAGGCGGAGCGCTTCGACGCCTTCGCCAAGCTACCACACTACCCCTTCCCGGGCGGGCGTCTGTTCCGCATCCCCTTCACCGCCGCGGGGGCCGCCTGGTATACCCTGCGAGACAGGCTGGGGGTGTGACGCCCATAAACGCCGTTCGCGTTATGGCGTCATGACTGCCGAATGGTGAAGGGCATGAGCCTCTGGTGATTCGGCTGTCGCATAAGGGGGAGTGGCAAGCCATCCCCTGTACCGCAGAGGTGCCGCTTACCCTGCAAGAAAAACTGGGGTCGCTCATAAACGATGATCGCGCTATGGCGTCATGACGGCCGAATGGTGAAGGGCATGAGCCTCTGGTGATTCGGTGGCTCAATAGGGGGAGGCGCTCCCTGTTGGGTGGATGTGTGTTGAGTGCGAGGGTGCCCCAGGCACTCCTTTCACGGAGACGCGGCTGCCCACAGGTGGTCGCTGGCAGCCAGGAGGCAGATGAAACGACAGAGGGAGGCATCATGCCTCCCTCTGTTCTGGGTGAACAACCTGGGCCAGCTTCAATGGTGTGGCGCCATTATCTGCCAGCTCAGGCTGCATCGAGTCGCCGGTCTCAGAATCTGTAGGGGAAGCGCAGCCCTATGCTGTAATCGGGCGCATCCGTGGTGAGCCCTGCCGACCAGTTGACCGCCATGGAGAGCTTGTCCGTAATGGCCCAGGTTGACCCCATCCCGAAGCTGGCTGCGTTGGCATCTGAGCCGGTGACCTTCTCCATGTCAAAGCCTTCGGCTCCCTGGCTGGATTCAAGGGTGATGCGCTGGTTGATGTTGAAGGAGAGGCTGAAGCGCTCGTTCAGTGCAAACGCGACCCCCAATCCATATTCATACCAGTCACCCAGCTGGATGCTGCCTGGCTGATCGCCGGGCTGGTAGGAGACATCGTCAAAGTCTTGCTTGAGGCTGTGGCCATAGTTGAGGTTGGCGAACAGTATGGCGGGGTCCATGGTCTTGACCAGGGAGAAGCCGGTGGACAACTGCCAGAGCCCGTTGCCGGTGGCGAGATCCTTGGGGACCATCAGGTTGCCGGACTCCGAGGTCATGATCTCTATCCCGTAGGGATCCTTGCCGGTCGGCGCCTTGGTCCGCAGGTTCCAGACCAGATCCGGCCAATCTTCATCCTCGGCCAGGACTCTGTAGTAGATGGCGAGGCTGAGATCGCCGAGCCCGCCATCGCTGACGGTCTGCTCCTCAAACTCACGACTGGAGTTCTCCTTGCCGGTGCTCTGGTAGTTGGTGTTGCGGTACATATAGGGCACGGCCAGTTCCAGCTGCCAGCGATCATTGAGGGTGTAACGGGTCACCAGGTCTGCCGTCCATTGATCGGAGCGGACTCTGTCGAGATTGATTTCTCCAAGGAAGATGGCGTCCAGGGCAAGAAAACCGCGCAGGGCGAGATCCTTGCGATTGTAGTGCTGATAAGAGAGGCCAAAATCGAGGGTCAACGCACGATCGAATACGTTGTGCTGCTCGATCATGAGGTCTTCGGTACTGCGACCGACTTCGGGGGCCCGGCGAGCCGGGTCAGGTTGGGAGGGGGCCGCGGCGACAGCCCCTTCTGCGGCGACCGCGGTCGCACCGGTGGCCTTGACGGCCTCCAGGCGGGCCTGTAACTGATGGAGTGCCTGATTTTGCTGGATCAATTGCTGACGCAGCTGATCAAGCTGTTGTTGTAGGGCCTCTTCCTCTGCGGTCGCGCCCCAGCAGGCGAAAGGGGTCAGTGCAATCAACAGCACGGTAGACTGTTTCATCGAGATACGTCCTTGTTGTTTATTATCCTTTTTATAGTTCAGTCCATGGGATTCATCTGTTCTCAGCGAGAAAGCCAGATCCTGGTCTGATTGAGCGTCTGCAAACCGTCACCCCTGACTCTATTGAGTTGCAGCAGACCTCGACTGAAATCGGTTCCTCTCAAACTCTGTTCCAATCGGACTCGTCCATCGGACGAGTTTAGTTGCAGC
The DNA here is from genome assembly GCF_946892685.1 of Aeromonas sp. Marseille-Q5825. Classification (NCBI taxonomy): domain Bacteria; kingdom Pseudomonadati; phylum Pseudomonadota; class Gammaproteobacteria; order Aeromonadales; family Aeromonadaceae; genus Aeromonas; species Aeromonas sp. Marseille-Q5825. Next base: position 453,111 of record NZ_CAMPOU010000003.1, on the reverse strand, counting down.
CCGGCATAATTGCCTGAAACGCGGTAACTAGCAGTGCCAAGGTTCCCCTGATGCTCGTAATTACCCGCGGAGACGATCTGCCCCGTCATTTCGGGGGCCGTCAGTGTAATACCCGCCTGGTTCACCGAGCTGTTGCCGCTCCCCTCCAACTGCACTACCTGCACCAGGCCAGCGCCTTGTACGGGAGCACTCGGAGGCGTCGTTGTTACTGTCTTGACCTCATCCTTGATGCGTACATCCAGTTTGGGTTTATTTTGCACCACGCTCAGCGCCAGGTTCATGGCGGCAGTTTGCTGGGCCTGAGCCGTCGTCAGGGTTGAAATGAACTCGATGCCGAAATAGCTGATCCCGTGGGTACTGACATAGCGACCGCGTAAATGGGCCAGCTCTCCATCGGCCAGTTCAGGAGCAAAATGGTCTGACAGCAGTGCCAGAGGATCCGAATCGGCCAGCAGTGGGCAGGCAAAGCCACCCAGACTGCAGATGAGGCATATAGCGGGTCGGGTATTCATGATGACCTCACATTAGCTCTTTGTGCTGAAAACCAAATTCCAGCAAGGATGTTTCATTGACGGGGGCGAACAGCCCATCTTTTCCTCTGGCAGAGAGTGGAGGAGAAGGATTGGCCAGAGGCGCATCCGGGCGATAACCGGCACCAATAACGGCGAGCAGTATGCCGTTCCAGCTTTCCTTGAACTCCTGGAACGTAATGACACGATTTCCGAGGGCCGGATCTGCCAGATAGACACGGTCGTGGCGATCGATGGCACGCAGCACGGCAAAGTGCTGATAGCCGCGAATATTGAGCAGCACTATGGTGGGTACTCTCACCTGCCGCAGTTTTTCATCTCCCAGGCGATACCCTCTGACGCGCATGCCGAGCATTTGCAAATATTGCTTCATGTCGAGCATGGAGAAGCCATAGTGTTTGACCTGTGCCGGGTCTGCCATGGCCAACATGCCATCCATCACCCAGCGTTCATTGGTTACATGGCCGTAGGAGTAGCGCAGTATGGTTGCGACTGCGGCAGCCCCACAGCTGAAATCTGTATGTTGGCGCTCGATATTGGCATAACGGCGCTCCAGAATGCTCTGTACCGGTTTGTTGAGATCCCCCAGTGCCGGGAGATGCTCTCCTAATGGCATATTGGCCGACCAGGCAGCAGGGCAGAATAACAACAGCAGTAGCCAGCGCATTGAGACCTCCATGTCCTGAAAAAAAGGGGGCGCAAAGGCCCCCTCTGAAGAACATTACTCGGCAAAACCTGCGGCCAGCGAGAGGTTGTTCGCTTGCAGGTTGTTGGTGCCCGACGACACGTTCACCCCGATGTTGCCCACGGCACCGTTGAAGGCGCCGCCATCGATGGTTGCCCGGTTGAAGGTTTCGCGGCTGGTATAGGTGTTGATCACGGGGATGTAGCCAACAGCGGCACCTGCGAGCGCCACGTTGCCAACTTCCTTGAATTCGAACTTGCCGTCGTTTTTACCTTGATTGTCGTAGTCGATATGACCCCACATTTCGTCACCACCCGGGTGATCCCCGTCTTTCCAGATTTCCGGATAGACGTCATTGGACTGCTTACTGGTTCCACTGTAGAAACCACCAGCCACGAACCCCATGGTAACTAGGCTTTTGTCCACGGTTTTGGTGGCGCTCAGGCTCTCGTTGGTGGTGCGGTTATTGGAGACGTTCTGGCTGTTGGCGACGGTGGCCACGGCCATGTTACCGGTGGACACGGAGGCCGCCATGTTGTTGGCCTGCACGTTACCCGAGCCAGATGTCACATTGGCACCTATGTTGCCCGCAGCATCCTTGAACGCACCATCGCCGATCCCGGCCTTGTTCTGATGACCCTTGTTGGAGGTCCAGTTATGGCTGGCGCTCTGGTCGGAGAAGATCTCGGCATCCGAAGAGCCACCGGCAGCCCCGTTTTGACCGGGATAGCCACGACCCTCCATGAACGCGGCATCGACTTCGTCATAGGCAGCCAGGGAAGCGCTGTTGCCTTGTACGTTGGAGTCACCAGCGGCCACGTTGGCACCGACGTTACCGGATGCATCCTTGAACGAGCCGTCGATCTTGCTCGTGTTCTCCGTTCTTGTGTTGGCAGTGCCGATCATGGAGCTGGATTGCTGGTTGTCCACCACCGCCATGCCGAGTTTGTTGACATTGATATAGCCGCCGACACGGACAGTGCCTTCGTACTCTACATCGACCTCTGCCTTGACCTTCTTGGTCAAGGTTGCCCCTGTCTCATCCTTGTCACCGCGAGAATCGGCGGAGGCGGTGCCCGACATGGCCATGACAACCGCAGCGGCTAATGAGCTATAAATAAGTCCACGCATAATGAGTCTCTCCATTGAACTTTCTGTGGAAGATTTGCCCATCGGCTGAACCTACGCCCCTGGACTCGGCTTCCGATCCCTGCGACATCATGGGGATGTCGTTACTGCGCCAGCCAGAGGCAGGGAGACCATGTTGACTGCCTGGTTTCCCTGTCCCGTGACCTGGTTCACCTGGATGACGCCTTTACTGCCCGTCAGGGCGTTGTCATCCAGATAGATACTGGTGGTTGTGTTGGGGGGCACCTTGCCTGAAGGTGTCTTTGCAACACTGGTGCTGAGGTTGATGTCGGTCACCACGCCGATGCCGCTGTCATCCAGCGACAAAGCGAAGGCATTGAGCTGCTGGTTGGCCTCACCTGCGCCCTGATTGATCCCGACCAGCCCCTGACTCTGGCTGAGCGCCGAGCCCAGAATGGCCACGCTCTGGTTGCCATTGAGATTGGTAGTGGATTGATTCTGTTGGCTAAATTGAACGATGGCCGGCCCTGATAGTGCTATGGCGGCGAGGTTGCCCTGCTGGTTGTTATTACCGGCAACCATATTGACACCCATGGCGCCACGAATATTGCTGAGCGCTTGCGAGCCGAGATCAACACGATTCTCTGCTTGCGACTGCTGTGCGAATGCGGAAAGGGAAATAATTGCCAGTGCAATATATGTTTTCATGCTCTGTCTCCATATGCCAGGAGGGCTTATTAGAGAGAGCAATGAATGTGCCAGTTAGTAACTTATTGATATGTATTGTTTTTGCATTTGAGCTATTTGTGTTTAAGTCTCAGTTTTGATAATGAACTTTTATATGATTCATCAACATATTGTTTATCAATGACTTTATTGTTTCTCACCGTTAATTTTGCTGTCTCATTATTGTGGTGTCATCAGTCTAAATGCGGGATGGTTTATAGTTATCATCGTCTGGTTACCTTGAGTTGGCGTCATTTGATGATCGCTATGCCCTTGCCAGATGAAAGAGTGAGCCTCAAAGAGCAATGGTCAGACTCTCTCGTGCAGAGGCTATAACAAGGAGTTTTCCCTATGACAGAAACGGCATTGTTACTCATCAATTCATGTGCCGTGCTGGAAAGCCTGCTGATAAAAAGCGAATGGCAAGTGGAGCAGGCAAGTTCCCTGGCGGTGGCAGAACAGAAATTGCAGGAAAAGAGTTATCCCCTGGTGCTGGTGGCCATCAAGCCGGATCAGCATGACGCCTTGTATTCCCTGATTGGCCAACACTCCAGCAGCCTGTGGATTGGCCTGATCGAGCGTGATTGCCTGGCAAGTGAAGCCCTGCGCAACCTGCTTGCAGCCTGTTTCCATGATTTCCACACCTTCCCGCTCGATCAGGAAAGACTCTCCCACAGCCTGGGTCATGCGTTGGGAATGGCGCAGCTCATCCGGCGCCATCGCCCCAAGATGCCGGCTCAACTGCGCTTCATCCAGGGGGAGAGCAGCGCCATTCGCCAGTTGCGCGAGCAGATCATGCGGTTGCAACATTGCCGCCTGCCCGTGCTGGTGACCGGGCCCAGCGGAACCGGCAAGGAGCTGGTGGCTCGTGAGCTGCACTTCAGCACCTTCGGCGAAGACAGTCCCTTTGTGGCCGTCAACTGCGGCGCCATGCCCCATCAGCTGATCCAGTCCGAGCTGTTCGGCCACGTCAAGGGCGCCTTCACCGGTGCCCAGAGCCGCAAGATAGGCAAGATTGAAGCGGCCGATGGCGGCACCCTGTTCCTCGACGAGATCGGGGAGTTGCCACTGGAGGATCAGGCGACCCTGCTGCGCTTCTTGCAGGAGCAGAGCATAGAGGCCGTGGGCAGTCATCTGACTCGGAATGTGGACGTAAGGGTCATCGCCGCCACCAATATCGATGTGGAGCAGGCGGTGGCCAGCGGTGGATTTCGCATGGACCTCTACTATCGGCTCAACGTGGTGCGGTTGCGCACCCCTGCCTTGTGCGAACGGGCGGAGGACATCCAGCTGCTTGCCGACGATATCCTGGCAGAAGTGCGGGGAGGGAGGATGCTGAGTTTTACCCACAAGGCGCGTCAGGCCATGCAGTCCTATGGCTGGCCCGGCAATGTCAGGGAGCTGCGCAACCGGGTACAGCGGGCAGCCGTCATGAGTTCTGGCCCCTTCATCGAGGCCGATGACATGGAGCTGACCAACATGGACTCCCTGTTGCTCGATGGCTCGCTCAAGGCCGTGCGTGAGGCGGCAGAGCGCCAGGCGCTGCAACGGACGCTGGCCCGTTTCCCTGACCAGCTGGAGGAGGTGGCGCGCACCCTGGACATCTCGCGCGCCACCCTCTACCGGCTGCTGGACAAGCACGATCTGCTGTAGTTCCCGTCATTGCGTGCATGGCGGCCTTTGCCCCTGCCGTTCAGTGCCAAGCCCGGGCAACAGGCCCGGGTTTTTATTTGTGCAAATGTGCGCAAACCGGTCTGGAGGAGTAGGGATGCGGCCGTCAGGCCCTGTCCGCGGCCAGCAGGCACTGACGATGCGCCGCCTCCGTTGATGTGCGCCAGGGGATCACTCGCCCTTGGCAACCCCCTCTCGCCTCGGGTCTGCGGCGCCAAACCAGCCACCGGCATTGCGTTGCACTCCCTGCAAGCCCGAGGTCTGCTCGCTGAGCACTATCTCGTGCCCCCTGGCCTTGAGCCCCTGGATAACGGACTCGGGCGTGCGTCCCTGCTCCAGCTCGGTGGGGCCGTTGCGGCTGCCGAAGTTGGGCAGGTCGATGGCCTGCTGCAGGTTCAGCCCCCAGTCCTGGGTGCCGAGCAGCGCCTTGCCCACGTAGTTGATGATGGCCGAGCCACCGGGGGAGCCCAGGCTCATCTCCAGCTGCTTGCTCTGCTTGTCGAACACCAGCAGGGGCGACATGGAGGAGCGCGGGCGCTTGCCGGGCTCCACCCGGTTGGCCACCGGCAGACCGGCGGCATCCACCGAGGTGAAGGAGAAGTCGGTGAGCTGGTTGTTGAGCAGGTAGCCGTTGACCATCAGCCGGGAGCCGAAGCCATCCTCGATGGAGCTGGTCATGGAGACCGCCATGCCGTCCCCATCCACTATGGAGACGTGGCTGGTGGAGGGCAGCTCGGGGGTGGCATCCTGACCACGGGCCAGCGCCAGTGGCGGCGTGCCCGGCTGGGCGACGCCCATGGACTTGGCGCCGATGAGCCGGCCCCGCTCGGCGAGATAGTCCTTGTCCAGCATGCCGCGCACCGGCACGGCGACTAAGTCTCCGTCCGCCACATACTGGTTGCGGTCGGCGAAGGCGAGCCGCGCCGCCTCGCTGTAAAGGTGGATTGCCTCGCTTGAGGCGGCCAGCCGGCCGTCCGCCCCTTGCACCGGCCTGAGGGCCGCCATGTCACGGCTCTCCAGCATGCCGAAGATCTGGCCGAGGGCCAGGGTGCCCGAGGAGGGAGTCGGGAAGCCGCACACCTCGCTCTGGCGATAGTCAAAGCAGAGGCCGTCCCGCAGCCTGGCGCTGTAGCTGGCCAGATCCGCGGCGCTCAGCACCCCGGGGTTGGTGGGATGGGCATGGACTTTGGCCACCATTGCATCCGCCAGCGGGCCGCGATAGAAGGCGTCGGGCCCCTCGCTTGCCAGGGTGCGCAGTACCTTGGCCAGGGCCGGGTTGGTGAGCCGGGTGCCCGCCGCCTTGGGGCTGCCATCCGCCTGGTAGAAGTAGGCCCTGGCCTCGGGGTCTTTGGCCAGATAGGGATCCTTGGCGAGCAGGGTGGCCAGACGAGGGCTGATGATGAAACCCTGCTCGGCGAGCGTGATGGCAGGCTCGAACAGGCTGGCCCAGGGCAGCTTGCCATAGCGGGCGTGGGCCAGCGCCAGGGCACGCACAGTACCGGGGGCGCCGACCGAGCGGCCGCCCACCACGCCGTCATAGAACGCCATCGGCTTGCCATCCTTCATGAACAGCTGATCCGTGGCCGCCGCCGGTGCCGTCTCCCGGCCATCCACGGCCGCCACCTGCTTGCCATCCCACACCAACATGAGGGAGCCGCCACCGATCCCGGAAGATTGCGGCTCCACCAGAGTCAATACCAGCTGGACGGCGATGGCCGCATCGACGGCGCTGCCTCCCGCCTTGACGATCTGGTAGCCCGCATCCACCGCCAGCGGGTTGGCCGCGGCCACCATGAAGTCTCGCCCCTGCCAGCCCGGCTTGTCGGTCCAGCCGCTGGCCGCCTCGGGGGCTGTCAGGGTCTGGGGAGGGGGGACATAATGAAAGGCACTCTGGGGGGCGCAGCCGGTGAGCAGGCCGAAGGCGACCAGCAGGGCGAGGGGTTTGAGGGACATGACAGGCTCCTTGTCGGTTTCTTGTACAGTCATCGGAATGTGGCACACTTGGAGCCCGATTGAAAGATTGTCTTTATACTCATATGGTTACAAAAATATCAAGGAGAGGCCCAGGATGCACAAGGAGGGACTGGTGAGGCGTTGCGTGACGGGGCTGCTCTGCCTGCTGCTGACCGCCTGTGGCGAGCCGGAGTTCAGACCTCTGGCGGCGGGGGAGACCATATTGGCGTTCGGAGACAGCCTGACCGAGGGGCGCGGGGTCAGTCCGGCCCAGAGCTACCCCAGCGTACTGGCGAGCTTGAGCGGCCACCCCGTCATCAATGGCGGGGTCTCGGGGGAGTTGAGTCAGGCGGGCAGGGCCCGCTTGCCGGCGCTGCTGGCCGAGCACAGGCCCGCGCTGGTGATCTTGCTGGAGGGAGGCAATGACATGCTGCGCGGCAGCGGGGAGGGGGCGCTCAAGGCCAATCTCGCCGCCATGATAGAGGCGGTGCAGGGCAGCGGCGCCCAGGTGCTGCTGGTGGCCGTGCCTCGCAAGTCCCTGTTTGCCGATGGTGCGCCCCTCTACGGGGAGCTGGCACAGCAGTACGGACTGGTGCTGGACAATGACAGCATTGGCGAGCTGCTGCGCACTCCCGGGTTCAAGTCCGACGCCGTGCACTTCAATGCGCAGGGATATGGCGCCCTGGCCGAGCGGCTTCACCGGCTTTTGCAGGAGCGCGGCGCTCTATGAGGCCGATGCTCCTGCCGCGTCGGCGGGGCCGCCCGGGATCAAAAAAAACCGCCGAGGCGGTTTTTTTTACAGGCAAGGGACAACTCAGAGGGACTGCTCTTCGCCACCCAGGGCGGCAAACAGCGCCGGGATGAACTGGGCCAGCTCGGCGGTCACCAGGGCAAAGTCCGCATCCAGGCGGGCGGCGGGATCCTCGCTGGTGACGTCGTCGTTCTGCTCGCGCAACTCTTCGCTGAACTTGAGGCGCTTGATGGAGAGATCGTCCCCCAGCACGAAGCTCAGGGTCTCGCCCCAGTTCAGGGCCAGCTTGGTCACCAGCTTGTCGTTGGCCAGGTGATTCTTGATCTCGTCGCTCATCAGATCCTGCTGCTTGCAGCGGATGATGCCGCCGTGCTCCATGGCGCTGCGCAGCTCGGCCTCGTCTTCCAGGGTGAAGCTGGCGGGCAGGTTACCCTCGTTCAGCCACTCGGTCATGGTGATCTCGGGCGGGTTCTTGAGGGCCACCGGGACCACCGGCAGGGTACCTATGCTCTTGCGCAGCAGCGCCAGCAGATCGTCCGCCTTCTTGGCGGAGCCGGCGTCCACCACCATCAGGTTGTCGGCCGGATTGATCCAGGCGAAGGTCTGGCTGGTACGGCTGAAGGCGCGGGGCAGCAGGGTATGCATGATCTCCTCCTTCAGCGCCTCCTTCTCCTTCTTCTTGAGGGCGCGGCCCTGCTCGAATTCGATCGCTTCGACCTTCTCCGCCAGCATCTCCTTGACCACCGTGCCCGGCAGCATTTTCTCTTCCTTGCGGGCGCAGAGCAGGATGTGGCCAGAGGCGCTGTGAGTCAGGGTGGAGCCGAATTTGCCAAGGGGCTTGACCCACCCGAACCGGGAGATGTCCTGACTGCCGCACGGGGTGAAGGCACAGGCCTCGAGCTGGGTTTCCAGCTGATCCACAGTCAGGTCAAAGGGGCGGGTAAAGCGATAAATCTGCAGGTTTTTAAACCACATGGGGTCCTCGGTCTCATAGATTGTCCGGCGGGCATTGTACTAGAGAGGCGCTTTGTGATCAGCCAATCATTCTCGCTAAATAAAGGGCGATCGACTTCACATGGCCTCATCTTGACCGCCCGTCTTGTCATCGAACTCCCCTAGACTGCGAGTGTTCAAATTGTTAACAAGGATGCGAATATGTTGAGAGCGAGCCGGCCGGAAGACATGGAAGAGATCGTCGAGATCTGGCTGCTGGCATCCTTGCAGGCCCATGATTTCGTTGACGCTTCCTGCTGGTGGCAGGCTCAGGAGGAGCTGCGTACCCGCTACCTCGACCACGCCCGCATCTGGGTGTTTGAAGAGCGCGGGGAACTGCTCGGTTTCATGGCCCTGGTGGATGACTACCTGGCCGCCCTCTTCGTGCGACCCGACCGCCAGGGACGCGGGGTTGGTCATGCCCTGCTGCAGGAGGCCAAGCAACAGGTGGGGGCGCTCCATACCCGGGTCTTCGTGGAGAACGAGCCGGCGGTGCGCTTCTATCGCCGCCACGGGTTCAGGATCGGGGGTGAGGTCTCGGATCCCCTGACCGGTCATCCCCAGTACCAGATGCATTTCCAAGCCGTCTGAATCTGACGTCACCGGCCTGTTTTGCTTGAAAAAAGAGGGTCGTATCCTCATCTTGTCCTCATCGGGTACCACTGCCCCCCCTCTTATCTTTCGAGCCGCTTTTCATGAAGATCCTGCACACTGCCGACTGGCACCTTGGCCATCAACTCCATGGTCATGAGCGCCGCTTCGAACACGATGCCTTTCTCGACTGGCTGACCGACACCATCAAGACGCGGCAGATCGACGCCCTGCTGGTAGCAGGGGATCTGTTCGATACCGCCAATCCTCCCGCCAGCGCCTGGCAGCAGCTCTATCGCTTCCTGGCCAGGCTGCGCGCCGAGATGCCCCGTCTCAACATGGTGCTGATCGGTGGCAACCACGACTCTCCCTCCAAGCTGGACGCCCCCCACGAGCTGCTGCGGGCCTTCGACCTGCATCTGGTGGGCAGCATCAGCCGGGACGGGGAGGGCAGGCTCGAAACCGATCGCCTGCTGGTGCCACTGCAAGACAGGGAGGGCAAGGTTGCCGCCTGGTGCGCCGCCGTGCCTTTTCTTCGCAGCAGCGACCTGCGGGTGGAGCCGCTCGAAGAGGGGCAGGATCGGCTGATCGAAGGGGTTCGCCAGATCTACCAGGAAGTGCTGGCGCAAGGCCGTGCGCGCTGCGAGCCCGGCCAGGCGCTGATCGCCATGGGCCATGCCTACCTGGCGGCGGGTCAGCTCTCCGAGCTCTCCGAGCGGCGGGTGCTCGGCGGCAATCAGCATGCCCTGCCTGCCGACATCTTCGCCACCGCCGACTACACCGCCCTTGGCCACCTCCATCTGGCCCAGAGCCCGGCCGAGGGCGTGCACTACAGTGGCTCGCCGCTACCGCTCTCCCTCGCCGAGGCCAACTACAACCATCAGGTGCTGGAGGTCAGGTTTGAGGGGGGCAAGTTGGCGGGGCTGGAGCGGATCCCTGTGCCCCGTGCGGTGGAGATGATACGCCTGCCCCAGAGCACACTCGAGGAGGCGCTCACCGCCATAGAGGCGCTCTCCCTGCCCGACTGTCCCCAGGAGGCGCAGCCCTTCCTCGAGGTGCGCCTGCTGCTGCCCAAGCCCGAGGCCCGCATCCGCGAGCGCATTCTGGCGGTCATGGCGGGCAAGCCGGTGCGTCTGGCCCGCATCAGCACCCAGTATCAGGGCTCGGGGGAGGGGCTGGCCGATGGCCGCGAGCGGCGCAGGCTGGATGAGCTATCCCCCACAGAGGTGTTCCGTCTCTGCTATCAGCGGCAGTTCGAGGGGGAGCCGGCGGCCGAGCTGGTCGCCTCGTTTGAAGAGATCCTGGAGCAGGTCAAGGAATCCAACACATGAAAATCTTGTCTCTTGCAGGGGAAAACCTGGCCAGCCTGACCGGCGCTTTCACCATCGACTTCGCAGGTGGCGCTTTGGGGGCTGCCGGGCTCTTTGCCATCACGGGCAACACGGGTGCGGGCAAGAGCACATTGCTCGACGCTATCTGTCTCGCCCTCTATGACGAGATGCCGCGCTTTATCGCCAATCGCAAGAATGTTGAGAAAATTGGCCGAGCGGATGAAGACGAAAAAGAAAAATTAACCGCCAATGATGTGAAAAATATCCTCAGCCGCGGCCACGCCAGCGGCTATGCCGAGGTGCAGTTCCGCGGCTGTGACGGCCGCATCTACCTGGCGCGCTGGGCGGTACGGCGGGCACGCAATCGCTCGGAGGGGCGCTTCCAGGCCCAGGAGCGCAGCCTGACCGACGTCGAGTCGGGGCAGGTCTTTTCCGGCAGCAAGCGGGAGCTGCAGGATCGCATCGACGAGCTGGTGGGCCTCTCCTGGGAGCAGTTCCGCCGCGCCGTGATACTGCCGCAAGGGGAGTTTGCCGCCTTCCTCAAGTCGAGCGCCGATGAGCGCTCCGCCCTGCTCGAGCGGATGACGGGCACCGAGCTCTACTCCGCCATCTCCATCCAGACCCATGAGCGGGCGCGGGCCGAGCAGCAGGCGCTGGCGACCATACAGCAGCGGCTCGGCGACGTGGCCCTGATGGACGACGAGACACGCGAGCGCTGGGTCGCCCGGCAGCTGAGCCTCTCCACCAGCCTCAAGCACGAACAGCAGCAGCGTCAGCTGTTGCAGGACTTGCGGGATCTCAACGGACGGATTGCCGCCCAGTTGCAGGCCTGCCGGGAGGGGCAGGAGGCGCTGGCCGCCGCCGAGGCGGCCCATGGCGAGGCGGCGTCCGGGCGGGAAGAGTTTGCCCGCGCCGAACAGGCTCAGGTGGCCCGCGCCGATCACGACGAACTCGCCCGCCTCACCCTGGAGGTGCAGCAGCAGGAGCTGCAGATAGGCCAGCTTGCCCCCCAGCTGGAGCAGGTTGAACCTGTGTTGCAGCAGGCCGCGCTGCGCGAGCAGCAACTGCTGGCCGACAAGATTGCCGCCGAGCGGGAGTGGGGGGCCCTGCAACCCGAGCTCAAGCGGGCGCAGGAGCTCGATACCCGGCTCAAGGAGAAGGGCCAGCAGTTGCAGGAGACCCGGCAGCAGGGGACCCAGGCACGGGCCCTGCAACTGGCGCTACAGCAGGAGTGGCAGCAGCAGGCGAGTCGGGTCGAGGCCCTGACGGTGCGCCGTCAGCAGTGGGCTCTCTGGCTCGAGGAGCGCAAGGCCCTGGCCCCGCTGGCGCGCCAGTGGCAGCCTTTGCTTGCGGCCATCCAGGACTGGGCGGCGGACAGGGAGTTGTTGCAGCGGGTGCTGCAAAGCCGTGAGCACAAGGGCCATGCCCTGCGGGATCTTGCCAGCCGGCTGGAGCAGGGGCAGCAGGAGCGCGACTACTGGCAGCAGGAGCGCACCCGATTGCAACAGCTGCACGATGAGCTGCAGGCGCAGGAGTGGGACGCAGAGGTAGCCAGGGCGCAGGAGCAGCGTCAGGCCCAGACAGAGCAACTGGCCCGGATTCGCCAACTGCTGGAGCTGGCCCAGGCGGGCCGCAACCACAGCGAGCAGCAGGAGCGGTTGCAGCAGGAGATGGCGCTGCTCGAGCAGCATCTTGCCCGGCTGAGGGCCCAGCATGAGGAGCTGGCTCCGGCGCTGGCTCGGCTCGCCACCCAGCGCGGCGAGGCGCGCCATGCCCTGGAGCAGGCCCGCGCCGTGGCCAGCTTCGAGCAGTATCGCCACGTGTTGAGCGATGGCACGCCCTGCCCGCTCTGCGGCGCCGAAGAGCATCCCTACACCCGGAGCCAGCCCCAGGTGGCCGGCATACTGGCGCAACTGGCCGAGCGTGTCCGTCAGCTGGATCTGGAGTGGGAGCAGCTCAACCATCAGCATATTCAGGGGGAGAGCGAGCGGGTCGAGCTGGCGCGTCAGCTGGTCGCCCGTCAGCAGCATCAACCCGAGCTGGAAGCGCGCTCCGAGCAGATGGTCCAGCGCTGGCTGCAACTGGGAGGGGATGCCCTGCTGGGGCAGGGGCTGCCCTTGCGGCAAAGCCCGGCGCAGTGGACCGAGCTGCTGGCTCGCCTGCTGGCGCAGGGGGAGGCTCTGGAGTCGGATCTCGTGGCCGGGCAGCGACGACTGCAGCAGGCCCAGCAGGGGCAGCAGAGGCTGCTGGGGCTGCGCAGCCAGCTGACCGAGCTGACCGCCCGCCATCAGCAGTTTGAGCAGCAGTGGCAGGACGCCGAGCGGCAGAAGATTGAGTGGGAGGCCGAGCTGAAGGCGCTGGCCGAGCAGGAGGCGTCACTGCGCCAACGCCTGGCACTGGGGGAGGCCCGTCTCGATGAACAGATGGGGGCCGAGCCCTGGCGCCAGTGGCTTGGCAGCCGGCAATGGCAGGAGTGGCAGCAGACCTGCGAGGAGTATCTGCGCGGACAGAGCGAATGGGAGCAGCTAGGGGGCGAGCTGGCCACTTTGACCCCGGCCCTGAGCGCCCAGGAGGCGCGGGTGCAGAGCCAGAACGAGCTGCTGCACAAGCTGGAGCGCGACTACAAGGAGCATGAGCAGCAGCGTCAGGGGCTGCTCGCCAGCCGGGAGGCCTGCCTCGGAGGCCGTGCCATCGCCCTGGTCGAGCAGGAGTGGCAGCAGCGGCTGCAACTGGTGGCCAGTCAGCTTGAGGAGGCGGTGACCGCGCTGCGGGTCGCCCGGGAGAAGCAGACCGAGCTCAAGGCCAGGTTGACCCATCTCGAGCAGGACAGGCAGGTGAGCAGCCGTCGTCGCCGCGAGGCGCTGGGGCGCTGGGCGGCCCATTCCGGCACCCTCGGCATCGCCGAATATGATCTGCGTCGACTGCTGGCCATCACGGCGGATGATCTCAGGGCTCGCCGCAGCGCCTTGCAGCGCCTGGACGATGCCCTGGTCGAGGCCCGCACCCGGCTGACCGAGCGTCAGCGGGCGCTGGCTCAGGAGGAGGCCAAGCTGGCGCGCTATCGGGAGCATCATGGGGAGCTGGCCGCCCTCACGGCCGAGGCCCTTGCCGAGCGTCTGGGGGCCTGCGAGGCCCGCTGCGGCGAGCTGGAAGAGCAGTTGTTCCAGTGCAAGAGCACCCTGGCCCAGGCCGAGGCGGCGGCGCAGAAGGCGGGGAGCCTGCAGGAGGCACTGGCCGCCCAGCAGGCGGTGGCGGATCACTGGCTGCAACTGTCCGAGCTTATCGGCTCCGCCAGCGGCGCCAAGCTGCGCACCTTCGCCCAGAGCCTCACGCTCGAACGTCTATTGTTGGAGGCCAACGCCCAGCTTGGCGAACTGTCGCCGCGCTATCGGCTGGAGCGGGTGCCCGGCACGGATCTGGCGCTGCAAGTGGTGGATCTGGACATGGGGGACGAGGTGAGGTCTGTGGACTCCCTCTCCGGCGGCGAGAGCTTCCTGGTGTCGCTGGCGCTGGCGCTGGCCCTCTCCAGCCTCTCCTCCCGCCAGACCCAGGTCGAATCGCTGTTCATCGATGAGGGGTTCGGCACCCTGGATCCGGACAGCCTGGATCTGGCGCTCTCCAGCCTGGACTCCCTGCAGGCGGCGGGCCGCCAGATCGGGGTCATCTCCCACGTTCAGACTCTGGTGGAGCGGATCGGCGTGCAGATCCGGGTCGAGGCCCTCGGCGGTGGCGAGAGCCGGGTGGTCTTGCCCTGAGGGTGACGCTTCAGCCATAACAAAAAGGCTCCGGTATCGGAGCCTTTTTGTTGCTGTTGTCCGCCCGGGCTATTTTTTCTCGGGCAACATATTGGTCAGTGTGTTGTCCTTGAGCACATGATGGTGATAGATGGCCGCCGCAGCATGCAGGGCTATAAGGGCATAGCCTATGTTGGCCAGCGTCTCGTGCAGCTCTTTTATCGTTCCCTTCAAGCCATCATCCGGCGCGATAAGGGCGGGTAGTTCTAATCCGAAGAAGGGGATGGGCTTGCCACCCGAGCTCAGCAGCAGCCAACCCAGCAGCGGCGTCAGGATCAAAAAGCCGTACAGGGCCAGATGGGCGAGGTGGCCGAGCTTGAGCATCAGGGGGGAGGGGGCGGGCACTATGCGTGGCGAGGGGCTGCCAAAGCGCACCAGCAGTCGCGCCAGCACCAGCGCCAGAATGAGCAAGCCCACCATGAAGTGGCACTCCTTCATCAGGTCGCGTCCGGTCGAGCCCTTGGGGAAAATATCCCTGAACTCCATCAGCCCATAGACGGCCACCATCAGCAGCAGGGTCAGCCAGTGCAACCCTATGCTCAGGCTGCCATAACGTTGTTCCGTATTCTTCAGCATCTTCATCTCCTTCCGGAGGGCGCATTGCATTGCCCTGGTCCATCCCGTCACGCACGGCGCCGGGATCCCGTGGTTTCCACACCCATGCTACAAGGCTTGTCGGACAATGCCTTGATCTTGACCGCGCTTTTGCATCGGATTGCCCTTGCCCGGTCAGGGAACCTGCTAGCCCCAGATGGCTAAGGGGCAGGCGGACCCAAGGTGTTGCCCATAAAAAAACCGAAGCCCAGGGCTTCGGTTTTTTGTTGCAGCAGCTGGCACCAGCCAGCGTTGCATTATTTCTTGATGCGGATAACCGGGGTCTCGCCCACGGTCACGGCGCCAGTCATCTTGATCAGCTCTTTGATCTCGTCCATGTTGGAGATGACGACCGGAGTCAGGGTAGACTTCGCCTTGGCTTCCAGTACGGCCAGATCGAACTCGATGATGGTGTCACCGCGCTTGACCTTCTGACCTTCCTGGGCGATGCGGGTGAAGCCTTCGCCTTTCAGCTCGACGGTGTCGATACCGAAGTGAACGAACAGCTCGATACCAGAGTCGGATTCCAGAGAGAACGCGTGGTTGGTCTCGAAGATCTTGCCGATGGTGCCGTCGCACGGAGCAACCATCTTGTTGCCAGCCGGCTTGATGGCGATGCCATCACCGACGATCTTCTCGGCGAAGACAACGTCAGGCACATCTTCGATGGGCACGATTTCGCCAGACAGCGGAGCGAAGATTTCGATGCCGCCGGTGTCAGAACTGTCATCGGAGACCAGTTTCTTCAGTTTATCAAACAGACCCATAGTAAAAGCTCCTAGAGATGATTGTCGCTGTTTGCAGCCGATCTTAGCAGACTGCCTTCTGCTTAATAAAGTTATCTACACAGGCTTCGATTTCGGCGGCGGTCGCATAGCTCAGAGCTTGGTCTGCCATTGCCTTCACATCTTCGAAGTTGGTGTTGCGGATAAGCTTCTTGATACGCGGTACAGAGATGGCGCTCATGGAGAACTCATCCAGACCCATACCCAGCAGCAGCAGGGTGGCGCGTTCGTCACCAGCCAGTTCACCGCACATACCGGTCCACTTGCCATTGTCATGGGAAGCGTCGATTACCATCTTGATCAGGGTCAGGACGGAGGGTGACAGCGGGTTGTACATGGCGGAAATCATCTCGTTACCACGATCGACAGCCAGGGTGTACTGGGTCAGGTCATTGGTACCGATACTGAAGAAATCCACTTCCTTGGCCAGATGATGAGCCATCACGGCAGCAGCCGGGGTCTCGATCATGATACCCACTTCGATGGATTCATCAAAGGCTTTGCCGTCGGCACGCAGTTCGGCCTTCAGCTGTTCCACGGTTGCCTTGAGGCTGCGGAACTCTTCGACGGAGATGATCATCGGGAACATGATGCGCAGCTTGCCGAAGGCAGAGGCGCGCAGTATGGCCTTCAGCTGGGCGTGCATGATGTCTTCGCGATCGAAGAAAATACGCACGGCACGCCAGCCCAGGAAGGGGTTCATCTCTTTCGGGAAATTCATGTAGGGCAGTTCTTTGTCGCCGCCGATGTCCATGGTGCGGACGATGATCGGCTGATCCGGCATGGCCTCTGCCACTTCTTTGTAGGCCTTGAACTGCTCATCTTCGGTCGGCAGCGCATCACGGTCCATGAACAGGAACTCGGTGCGGTACAGACCCACGCCTTCGGCGCCATTGCGGATGGCACCCTCGGTATCCTTGACGGTACCTATGTTGGCGCAGACTTCGACTTGATGACCATCCAGCGTGATGGCGGGCAGATCTTTCAGCTTGGCCAGTTCGTCCTTCTCGGCCTGGAACTGGGCCTGGAATCTCTTGGCTTCAGCCAGCTGCTCGGCGGTCGGGTTGATGATGATCTGGTTGTTGATGCCATCCAGAATCAGCATGTCACCGTTGTTGACGCGCGCAGTGATGTCGTTGGTGCCCACTATGGCCGGCAGCTCCAGGGAGCGGGCCATGATGGAGGTGTGAGAGGTACGGCCACCGATGTCGGTGACAAAACCCAGCACGTATTTCAGGTTGATCTGAGCGGTTTCGGACGGAGTCAGGTCTTTGGCGACCAGGATGACCTCTTCGTCTATGGTGCTCAGGTTGACAACGGCGATGCCCAGCACGTTCTTCACCAGACGGGTACCGATGTCACGGAAGTCGGTGGCGCGCTCGCGCAGATAGGGGTCATCCAGCTCGGCCATCATCTTGGCGTACTGTTCGATCACCTCATAGATGGCTTTGTCGGCGGACGCCTTGTTGTCTTTGATGAAGGATCTGATATCCCCTTCCAGCTCCTCATCTTCGAGCAGCATGATGTGGCCTTCGAAGATGGCCTCTTTTTCTTCACCGAAGGTACGACCGGCCATCTCTTTGATGGCTTCCAGCTGTGCGGCTGACTTGGTGCGGGCTTCGAGGAAGCGGTTGATCTCGACGTCAATCTGGTCAGCAGAAATCTTGCCCTGATTGATAACGATTTCATCTTCTTTCAGAAGAAGCGCCTTACCGAATGCGATACCGGGGGACGCAAGAATGCCAGATATCATAATCCTTCCTATTAAAACGACTGTGGGGGAGGAGTAAAGCTGGATTACTCCAGCTCGTCCATCAGGGCAACCAGCTTCTCAACGGCTTTCTGAGCGTCCGGGCCGTCGGCCTGGATGGTCACGTTGGTGCCTTTGGTCAGGCCCAGGGTCTGCAGCTTGAACAGGCTCTTGGCGCTGGCGGATTTGCCACCGGAGACCACAGTGATCTCGCTTTGGAATTCTTTGGCTTCTTTCACGAACTGAGCTGCGGGACGGGTGTGCAGGCCGTTTTCAGCAGTAATAACAACAGACTTCTCGTACATGGTTTCACCCCATATTATTGATATTGTGTGGAGAGATGGTCGCTAATGAGGCTTCCTGTCTCACCGTGTCAGTATGGATATGTTGTAAAGTAACGAAATCAGACCTGCAATGGTTTAATCCAGGTCAATTTTCTGTGCAGTATTCGGCGTCCAGGCTAAGTCTTTTCGTTATCGGGCTGAAAGCCGCGTCAGGACTGGCCTGAAATTAATTTATAACGAAAAATAACACTTTGTTACCTTGTGATACCTAGCCGGTAAACACCTCGTGACGCGGCACAGGATATGAGATTTATCACAGAATGTCTGCTTTTTTTGTCAGGCCCAAGTTTGTTATTTTACCCCAAAAAATAAGGGGCCGACTGACACTGATGGCTACTGAGTTTAGCGCATAATGAAAACGGCGCCCCAGGGGCGCCGTTGTTTTGATGTAAGACGATCAATTACTGCTGCAGTTCCTGCTCGCTGAACACGCCGGCGAAGAGGGCGCTGGAGAGGTAGCGTTCGGCGGCGCTTGGCAGCACGACGACTATGGTCTTGTCCTTGAACTCCGGCAGCTCGGCCAGACGGGCGGCAGCCACCACGGCGGCGCCTGAGCTTATCCCCGCCAGTATGCCTTCTTCTTCCATCAGGCGGCGAGCCATCTCGATGGACTCCTCGCTGCTCACCTGTTCGACGCGGTCCAGCAGGGTCAGATCCAGGTTGCCCGGAATGAAGCCGGCGCCAATGCCCTGGATCTTGTGGGGGCCGGGCTTGATCTCTTCACCCGCCAGTTTCTGGCTGATGACGGGGGACTCGGCCGGTTCGACCGCGACCGAGATGATGGCCTTGCCCTTGGTCTGCTTGATATAGCGGGAGACCCCTGTGATGGTGCCGCCGGTGCCGACGCCTGCCACAAACACATCCACCTCGCCGTCGGTGGCATCCCAGATCTCGGGGCCAGTGGTCTGCTCATGGATCTCGGGGTTGGCGGGGTTTTCGAACTGCTGCAGCAGCACATACTTGCCCGGCTCGGATTCCAGGATCTCGTTGGCCTTGGCGATGGCGCCCTTCATGCCGAGGGGGCCTTCGGTCAGCACCAGGTTGGCGCCGAGCGCCTTGAGCAGCTTGCGGCGCTCCAGGCTCATGGTGGCCGGCATGGTCAGGGTGATGGGATAGCCACGGGCAGCCGCCACGAAAGCCAAGGCAATACCCGTGTTGCCGCTGGTAGGCTCGATGATCTCCTTGCCCTTGGTCAATACGCCGCGTTTTTCGGCATCCCAGATGAGATTGGCGCCGATCCGGCACTTGACGCTGAAGCTCGGGTTGCGGCTCTCGATCTTGGCCAGCACGCGGCCCTTGGTAACACGGTTGAGACGAACCAGCGGGGTGTTGCCTATGGTCTGGCTGTTGTCCTCAAAAATTTTGCTCATGGTGCTATCCCTGTGTTTGTTAAGGCGATGAAACAAGATTACCCTGTGGTTTCTGAATGAGAAGTGACGAATCGTTATAACAATATGTTATTACAACATATAGAACTTATTCTCTCTCGCCGAAGGACCTTGAGGTTCTCCTGCGACCAAAGGAATGGATCTCATGGGATTTGCAGGAAGCGATCGCTATCTCGCATCAAGGTCACTGAGTATGGCCGTCAATGCCGCCATAGTGCTGGAGAAGCCGCTGCTGATCAAAGGTGAGCCGGGCACCGGCAAGACGGTGCTGGCCGAGGCGGTCGCCGAGTCGCTCGGTGCCGACCTCATCAGCTGGCACATCAAGTCCACCACCAAGGCCCAGCAGGGGCTCTATGAATATGATGCGGTGGCCCGGCTGCGGGACTCCCAGCTCGGGGATCCCCGGGTGGGGGAGATCCACCACTACATTCGCCGGGGCAAATTGTGGCAGGCGTTTTGCGCCGAGCAGCGCCCTGTGCTGCTCATCGACGAAATTGACAAGGCCGACATCGAGTTTCCCAACGATCTGTTGCTGGAGCTGGATCGGATGGAGTTCGACGTCTACGAGACAGGGGAGCGCATCAAGGCGCGCCAGCGTCCCGTGGTCATCATCACCTCCAACAATGAGAAAGAGCTGCCGGACGCCTTCCTGCGCCGCTGCTTCTTCCATTACATCCGCTTTCCCGACAAGGCCGAGATGCAGGCCATTGTTAAACTCCACCATCCCAACCTCAAGGAGAGCCTGCTCGCTGAGGCGATGGATCTCTTCTTCGAGCTGCGTAATGTGGAGGGGCTGCGCAAGAAACCCTCCACCTCAGAGCTCTTGGACTGGATCCGCCTGCTGCTGGCCGATGACATAGCCCCCGAGGCGCTGCGCAGCCGGGAGCCGGGCAAGCTGGTGCCCGCCCTCTATGGCGCCCTGCTCAAGACGGAGCAGGACTTGCACCTGTTCGAGAAGCTGGCCTTCCTGGCGCGGCGCGGCGGCTGAATGCTGATCGACTTCTTCACCCATCTGCGCCGTCACAAGCTGCCCTGCAGCCTGCGCGAGTTGCTGGATCTCCATGGTGCTTTGGCGGCCGGGCTCGCCAGCGTGGACATGGACGACTTCTATCGCTTGTCCCGCTGCCTGCTGGTGAAGGACGAGGCCCACCTCGATCGCTTCGATCGTGCCTTCGCCGAGTACTACCAGGGGCTGGAAGCCATCCCCCTGCTGCCCGAGACGCTGCCGGATGACTGGCTGCGCAAGGAGTTCGAGCGGCTATTGAGCTCTGAGGAGAAAGCCTTGCTCAACTCCCTCGGCGGGCTCGACAAGCTGCTGGAGACCCTCAACCAGCGCCTGCGCGAACAAAAGGCGCGCCACGCCGGCGGCAACAAGTGGGTGGGCACAGGGGGCAGCAGCCCGTTCGGCCATGGCGGCTTTCACCCCGAGGGGATCCGCATGGGAGGCGAGGGCCAGCATGGCAAGGCAACCAAGGTGTGGGAGGCGCGCCACTACCGCAACTTCAGCGACGACTCGCCGCTCGGCCAGCGGGCCATCCAGTTGGCCCTGCGCAAGCTCAGGCGCTGGGTGCGCAAGGGCAATCCCTCGGAGCTGGATCTCGACGACACCATCAGCAGCACGGCCCGCCAGGGCTGGCTCGATGTGAAGCTGCGCCCCGAGCGTCACAACGGGGTCAAGCTCTTGGTGTTCTTCGATGTGGGGGGATCCATGGATGCCCACGTGGCCGAGGTACAGCGCCTCTTCAGTGCCCTGCGCCACGAGTTCAAGCACCTGGTGTTCTTCTATTTTCACAACTGCCTGTACGACTTCGTTTGGCATGACAACAGCCGCCGCGCTCAGGAGCGCGTCGATACCCTGAGCTTGCTGCGCACCTACGGCAGCGACTATAGGGTGATTTTTGTGGGGGACGCCAAGATGGGCCCCTACGAGATCACCTGGCCCGGCGGCAGCGTGGAGCAGTGGAACGAGGAGCCCGGCCAGGTGTGGCTCGAGCGCCTGCAGCACCACTTCCCCAAGCTGGTGTGGATCAACCCGGTCCCCAGGCAGGAGTGGCTCTGGCACCCCTCCATCAAGTTGATGAATGACGTGATTGGCGGGCGCATGCACCCGCTGACCCTGGCTGGTCTCGCCGCAGCGATCGATCAGCTATGAACCTCTGAACCCAAAAAAACAGACAAGCCGGGATTGCACCCGGCCAGGAGCAAAGATGACCTCTATCGTAATCAGTGGCTCAGGCCTCTATACCCCGCCCTTTGCCGTCAGCAACGAAGAGCTGGTGGCGGCCTTCAACCAGTATGTGGATCTCTACAACGAGGAGAACGCCTCCGCCATCGACGCGGGCCAACTGCCCGCCAAGCAGCATTCGAGCTGCGAGTTCATCGAGAAGGCCTCGGGCATCAAGAGCCGCCATCTGGTGAGCAGGGAAGGGGTGCTGGATCCCGACATCATGCAGCCCCTGCTGGCGGAGCGCCCCGATGACCAGCCCTCCATCATGGTGGAGATGGCGGTGGCCGCCGCCGAGCAGGCGCTGATCGCCGCCGGTCGCGAGCCCGGCGAGATAGATCTCGTCATAGTGGCGGCCTCCAACATGCCGCGCCCCTATCCGGCGCTCTCCATCGAGTTGCAGCACTATCTGGGGGCGAGCGGCATGGCCTTTGACATGAACGTGGCCTGCTCCTCCGCCACCTTCGGCATCAAGACGGCGGCGGATCTGCTGGCGGCCGGCACCGCCAGACTGGCCCTGGTGGTGAATCCCGAGATCTGTTCGGGGCATCTCAATTTCCGGGATAGAGACAGCCACTTCATCTTCGGCGACGCCTGCACCGCAGTGCTGCTGGAGCGGGAAGAAGATTGCAAGGTGGCCAACCCCTGGCAACTGGTGGCGAGCAAGCTGGTGACCCAGTACTCCAACAACATCCGCAACAACTTCGGCTTCCTGAACCGCTTCAGCCCGCGTACCCGCTATGGTGATGACAAGCTGTTCCGCCAGCAGGGGCGCAAGGTGTTCAAGGAGGTGCTGCCCCTGGTGTGTGACCAGATAAGCGCTCAGCTCGATGAGCAGGGGTGGGCGGCAGACTCTTTAAGCCGGCTCTGGCTCCATCAGGCCAACCTCACCATGAACCAGTTCATCGGCCGCAAGCTGCTGGGGCACGACGCCAGCCAGCAGGAGGCGCCGGTGATCCTGGACAGCTACGGCAACACCAGCTCGGCGGGCTCAGTCATCGCCTTCCACCTGTTCAACCAGGACTTGCCGAGCGGGGCTCGCGGCGTGCTCTGCTCCTTCGGCGCCGGTTACTCCATCGGCAGCCTGCTGTTGCAGCGCCTCTGATTGCCGCCATCCGGCGGCGGCAGCAAAAAACCACCCGGGCGGGTGGTTTTTTTATGGGCCTGGGCTGGCGAAGATCAGGCGGGCTCTATGGCCGACACCAGGCAGTCGGGCTCGCTGATGCGAAAACGCACATTGAGGTCGAACAGCCTGACGCCGTACTCCTTGTCGTCCGGCTTGCCCTTCTTGTAGGCGGGGCGGGGATCCTGGGCCAGTACCTCGCTCACCAGCTGGTGCAGCTCGGGGTGGGCCTTGAGCCAGGGCATGAGCTGCTGCTCCGCCTCCGGGGTGAAGCTCACCGACAGCGGCGGTGTGGGGGCCTCGGGGGCGAAGCCACCCCGGGCGTGGGGCAGGCTGTCGGCATAGGGAATGTAGGGCTTGATGTCGACCACAGGGGTACCGTCCAGCAGATCCACGGCGCCGAGATCGAGCCACAGCTTGCCACGCTCTCGGCCCACCCTGTGCAGCTCGACCACGGAGAGGCCGAGGGGATTGGGGCGGAAAGTGGATCGAGTGGCAAAGACCCCGACCCGCTCGTTGCCGCCGAGGCGCGGCGGACGCACCGTCGGGTGCCAGCCCTGGGCCATGGTCTGGTGAAACACGAAGCTGAGCCAGAGGTGGGAAAACTGCTCTATGCCGCGCAGCACATCCGGCTGATCGTAGGGAGGCAGCAGCTCCAGGCGGGCGCGGGCCGATTTGACCAGGCCGGGCTGGCGGGGGATGGCGAACTTCTCCTTGTAGGGAGAGCGGATGATCCCTAGGGTGTCGATGTCGAACTTCATGGCGGATCCTGGCTGAAAACCCCGGCAATGTAGCACAGGCGTGCCGAAAACGCAGGCGTCGCCACAGGAGGGAGCCCTTGCCGCCCGCTGTGATCCCGGTCGCAGTGCGCGGCATCTGAGGCTGTGCCCTGGGGCCAACTTGCGTAGGGTGGGGGGAGGAAAGGGATTGGCCGGGGTCATGGCACAGCGGCGCACAGGAGAGACAGGGATGAAACTGCTTATTATCGGCGGCACCGGGTTTTTGGGCCGCCACCTCACCTCGCTGGCCCTGGATTGGGGTCATGAGGTGACGCTGTTCAATCGGGGTCACCGTCAGCACCCTGACTGGCGCGAGCTGACCCAGCTGCAGGGGGACAGGGATCAGAACCTGGATCCCTTGCTGGGGGAGGGACTGCACTGGGAGCTGGCCATAGACACCTGCTGCTATGACCCAGCGCAGGCGGCCAGCCTCTCGGCGGCCCTGCTCGGGCGCTGCGAGCGGCTCATCTTCATCTCCACCATCAGCGTCTATCGTGACTTCGCCCGTCCCGAGATGGACGAGTCGGCGCCTCTGCACGAAGTGGCCCCCGGCGAGTCAGCCAGTGACTACGGTCCGCTCAAGGTATTGTGCGAGGCCGAGTATCGGGCCCGCTGGGGGGAGCGGCTCTGCATACTGCGCCCCGGTGTGCTGTGCGGCCCCTTCGACCCGACCGGCCGCCTGGCCTGGTGGGTGCAACGGGTGCAACAAGGAGGATCCTGGCTGTTGCCGGGGGAGGGGCAGGACAGGCTGCAATACCTGGATGTGCGCGATTGCGCCGAGTTCGTGCTGCGGGCCGCCGAACAGCGGCTGGAGGGCTGCTTCAACCTCGTCAAGCCCGGCATCTTGCTGGTGGACTGGGTGGAGCGTCTGGCGGCCCGCCTGATACCGGCCTCCCCCCTGCAACCGGAGTGGACCCCCTGGCCCGCCCTGATCGCGGCCGGGGTCGAACCCTGGCAGAGTTATCCCACGCTGTTGCCCAACACCCAGACCGAGTTTGCC
The DNA here is from genome assembly GCF_946892685.1 of Aeromonas sp. Marseille-Q5825. NCBI lineage: Bacteria > Pseudomonadati > Pseudomonadota > Gammaproteobacteria > Aeromonadales > Aeromonadaceae > Aeromonas > Aeromonas sp. Marseille-Q5825. The sequence goes on along the minus strand of NZ_CAMPOU010000003.1, from coordinate 429,010 downwards.
GGCTATGGCAGCATCAGCGCCGAGGCCGCCATCGTTCATGGCCTGAACTTCCGGCCGCTGGAGGAGACGGTGGCCGATCTGGTGGCGTGGCTGGCGAGCAACGAGCAGACGCCCCTGGCTGGCATGACCCTGGCCGAGGAGGCGGCGTTGCGGCAGCGGCTGCGGGAGTTCTCGCCGTCATAGGTCGGCAGGGGGAGCGCAGAGGCAAACGAGAGAGGGCACCCCGGGGTGCCCTCTCTCGTTTTTCCCTGGCGTCAGCGTAGCAGCGCGCCGCAGCCGACCAGCAGCTCTTTCAAGATGCTGCGATGACAGCGGGACTCCTGCTCGCAATAGCAACCCACCGACAGCTGGGTGTGGTGGGAGAGGGCGGCCAGCAGCGCCAGATCGTGCCTCGCGGCCGGGGCCGCCATCTCGGCCTTGTACTGCTTGCAGAAGGCGGCCCACTGGGCCGGGGTCTCGGCGGCCTGGCCCAGCTTCATGGTTTCGGGACTGGGGGCCAGGTTGGGGAACCAGACGTCGTACCAATCCTGGCTGGCAAAATCGCTCTTGGGCACGCCGCGAGGCGGACGGCGCACTGTGCCGATGCGCAAGCCTTCACCCTCGAGACGGGGGCTGCCGAGGCGTACTATGGCGAGGGCCATGCCGAGACCTTACTTCTCTTCGGCCACTTTCAGCGCCTGGCCGTAGCAGATCACCTGCTTCAGGCAGCCAGGCACGTCGCTGAATTCGGCGCACTTGTCGAAGCTGACGCCGTTGCCGCCCATGTCGGCCACGCGGCGGCGAGCCAGGGTGCGTGCCTCACCGGCATTGGGCACCGCCTGGTTGGCGTCGGCCTGGCAGGATTCGCCCTCGACTGTGCCGAGGTAGAGGTAGTTGAGGTCGGCGAGCTGGTTTTGCTCATAGATCCGGACGCCGCCCGGCTTGAAATACTCGTCGAAGTTTTCCTTGTCCAGATTGCTGTTGAAGGCGAAGTCGGCACAACCGGAGGCAATCAGGGGCATCATCAGGATCAGGCGTTTCATGTCGAGGTCTTGTTGAACAGTGAGGGGGCCATTATAGGGGTCAGTCGCTGCCTGCGACCAGCCCCATTTTTCGCCCGGGAGGCGAGGTGTGACGGGGATCTTGGCACTATCCACAAGACAAGGGGCACATCAGTGCCCCTTGTTCATTTGCTTTCATCAGGCGGGAGCCAGCCGCTGGTGCAGGCTGCGGTAGTAGTCATCTTCCAGCAGCGCCCGGTGCGGGGCGCAGAGGCGGATCTTGCCCTCTTCCATCAGGGCCACCCTGTCCATCTGTTCCAGCCCCAGCAGGCGGTGGGAGATGAGCAGCAGGGAGCGCTCTGCCCCCAGCTTGAGCAGCAGGGCCATGATCTCCCGCTCGGTCTGGCTGTCGAGGCCTTCGGTCGGCTCATCCAGCAGCCAGAGCGGGGCGTCGTGCAGCAGGGCGCGGGCGATGCCGATGCGGCGGCGCTCCCCGCCGGAGAGGGGACGGCCGCCATCCCCGAGCCAGGCGTCCAGCCCGCTCTCGGCCTCTTCATCCTCGCCTGCCAGCAGGGTGGTGAGACCCACCTGGGTGAGGACTTCGGTCAGCCGCTCGTCGCTGGCGTCGGGGGCGGCCAGCTTGAGGTTGCCTCGCAGGGTATCGGCAAACAGATGCACCCGCTGGCTCACCACTGAGCAGGAGGCGCGCAGGGCCCCTTCGCCATACTGGGTCAGCGGCTTGCCATCCAGCAGTATCTCGCCGGTCTGGGCCGTCCACTCCCGGGTCAGCAGCCCCATCAGGGTGGACTTGCCACACCCTGTCTGCCCCAGCAGCGCCAGCTTCTCGCCGGGGTTCAGTTGCAGGGTGCAGCCTCGCAGCACGGGGCCGTCCTGGCCCGGGTAGGCGAAGTGGAGATCCCGTATCTGCAAGGCGCCTTGAGTCGCGGGCGCTTGCTCCTCTCCCCACTCTGGCGCCTTGGCCTCTTGCAGTATCTCGTTGAGACGACGGGCCGAGGTGAGGCTGGTTGAGAGGTGCTGGAAGGCACCCGCCAGGGGCAGCAGCGCCTCGAAGCTCGCCAGGGTGGCGAACACCATGAGCGCCGTGATGGGGTCCGGGGTGCCACCGCCGACGCCGTGACCGGCGAGCCACAGCATCAGGGTCAGGGTCCAGCCGCTGAGCAGCTGGACCGAGAAGCTGGCGAGGCCGCTCACCCTGGCCATGCGGGCCTGGGCCTGGATCAGGGCCTGCTCGGCCTGTTGCAGCTCGGCCAGCGCCTTGGGGGCGGCGGCGAACATCTGCAGCTCGGCATGGCCGTCCAGGTAATCCACCATGCGGGTGCGCATGGTGGATTTTTCGGCGATGAGTCGACGACCGGGGGCCCGACCGGCGAAATAGAACACCAGCGGCAGGGCCAGCATGCCGAAGAGCAATATGGCCCCCAGGGTCAGCGCCAGGCGGCTGTCGAAGAAGGAGAGGAAGAACACCAGCCCGGCGCAGCTGAGCAGGGCCGCTCCTATGGGGGTGACGAGGCGCAGGTAGACGTGATCCATGGCGTCGATGTCGGCCACCAGACGGTTGAGCAGATCCGCCTGACGAAAACCGGCCAGGGTGCCGGGGGAGAGGGGGGAGAGTCGTTGCCAGAACCAGACTCGCAACCTGGTGAGCACCCGGAAGGTGGCGTCGTGGCTCACCACTCGCTCACCCCAGCGGCTGGCGGTGCGCACTATGGAGAAGAAGCGCACCCCGCCGGCCGGGGTCATGTAGTTGAAGGTGTCCCGGCTGGCGACCGCCAGCCCCGCCACGGCGGCGGCAGAGAGGAACCAGCCTGATAAAGAGAGCAGCCCCATCCCGGCCACCAGGGTGACCAGGGCCAGCAGCAGGCCGAGGGAGAGGCTGAGCCAGTGCTGGCGGTAGAGACGCAGGAACGGCAGTAGATCAGTCATCGAGAGAATCCCCTGAACGTTGGGATAGCAGACGGGCGAAGGGCCCCTGTGCCTGGCAGAGTTGTGCGAAGTGGCCTTGCTCCACCAGCTGGCCGCGCTCCAGCACCAGTATGTTGTCCATCTGGCTGAGCTGGTCGAGGCGGTGAGTGATCATCAGCAGGGTCTGGCCCACTGCTGCCTGTTCGAGTGTGCTCATGATGGCGCGCTCGGAGTGGCGATCCAGGCTGGCAGTGGGTTCATCCAGCACCATCAATTGGGTGGACTTGAGCAGAGTGCGGGCCAGTGCGAGGCGCTGGGCCTGACCGACGGAGAGGCCACCGGCCTGATCCCCGACCGGGTAGTCGAACCCCTTTTCTTTGGCAAATTCCCAGGCCTGGGCCCGCACCAGGGCCGCTTCCAGCTCGGCATCGCTGGCCGTGGGCCTGGCCAGCAGCAGGTTGTCTCTCAGGGAAGCGTGGAACAGCTGGGGGTTCTGGGAGAGCCAGCCCAGTTGCAGCCGCCACTGGCTCATGTCCAGCTCGGCGAGCTCCTGGCCGTTGACGCAGAGCGAACCGCGATAGGGGGCAAAGCCGAGCAGGGCGTTGACCAGCGAGCTCTTGCCCGCCCCGCTGATCCCGACCAGCGCAGTGCGCGTGCCTGCCTCAAGGGTGAAATCGATGGGGCCGACCAGCACCTTGCCCTCGGCGCTCAGCACCTCCAGGGCGCGGGCCTCCACCCTGATGGGGCCATCGGCCTGGAAGGGGGCACTCCCTGAGGCCGGTTCGCTGACCTCGGCCTCGAGAAACTCCAGCAACTGCTCGGCGGCGCCAATGGCCTGCGCCTTGGCGTGGTAGTGGGCGCCGAGTTCCCGCAGCGGCGCGTAAAACTCGGGAGCGAGAAACAGCACGAACAGGCCGGTAAAGAGCGTCACCTTGACGCCATAGTTGCCGAAGTTGAGGTGATCTATGTAGGAGAAGCCGAAGTAGACCGCCACCAGGGCCACCGCGATGGCGGCGAAGAATTCCAGCACGGCCGTGCTCAGGAAGGCGAGCCGCAGCACCTCCATGGTGCGCTCCCGAAAATCTTCCGAGGCGTCGCGAATGGCCTCACCCTCCGCCTGGGTGCGCATGAAGAGCTGCAGGGTACGCAAGCCCTTGAGGCGATCGAGGAAGTGGCCGGAAAGCCGTGCCAGGGACTGGAAGTTGCGGCGGTTGGCATCGGCGGCGCCGACACCCACCAGGATCATGAAGAGCGGGATGAGGGGCGCTGTGCCGAGCAAGATGATGCCGGCGGCCCAGTTGACCGGGAACACGGCCACCAGGATCACCAGGGGGATGAAGACGGCTATGGCCATCTGGGGCAGATAGCGGGAGAAGAACTCCTGCATGTCTTCGATCTGCTCGAGCAGCAGGCTGGCCCAGCTGCCGGCGGGGCGGCGCTGGATATAGGCAGGGCCGAGGCGGGCGAGGCGGGTGAGCACCAGCTCGCGGATGGCCTGGCGCACCGCACTGCCCGCCTTGAAGCTCGTCACCTCACGGCCATAGGCCAGCGCGGCCTTGGTCAGGGTCACCAGCAGCAGGGCAATAAAGAGGGGAATGGACTGCTCGGGCGTGGTGCCCTCTATGATGAAGCCGTGGAGCAGGGTGGCCAGCAGCCAGGCCTGCATCACCATCAGTATGCCCTGACCCATGCCCAGACCAATGGAAAGGCCGATCCAGCGCCGGCCATGGCCCGATTGTTTGCGCAACCAGCCATAGAGATGTTTCTGCTTGTTCTTGTCCATTACCACCCTCCTCGGTCGAGTGGCGCAAGACTATCGTCGCCCCCACGGCTTGGCAACCTCGCAGATCCGGGAGTGTGAACGTCTTTGTTTGAAAAAGCAGCTCCATGCTCAATAGTTGGTCGAACAGCTTGATTTATGGCAAAAAACACGAAGGCGGTGATTGCGCTCGTCGGCAAAATGCATATAGTAGAGGCCACTGACGCGGGTGTAGTTCAATGGTAGAACGGTAGCTTCCCAAGCTGCATACGTGGGTTCGATTCCCATCACCCGCTCCACATTCTGATACCCGGTACCTGTCCCGTCTTGTTGCTGCCTCCTTCTGGCACGTCTCTTCAGACGCCGATTCCATGCCTTGTATCTACTGCGTTCTTGATGCCTTGCGGGCATCGTATAATGGCTATTACCTCAGCCTTCCAAGCTGATGATGCGGGTTCGATTCCCGCTGCCCGCTCCAGCTTTCATGCAAAAAGCCCACTCGACTGAGTGGGCTTTTTGTTTTGGCGGGCTCGCGCGGTGGCGCCCGCCACAAACAGAAGAGGCGCCCACAGGCGCCTCTCGCTTCACCGGGCAGGGGGTTATTCCTGCTCCAGCTCGCCACAGAAGCGGTAGCCTTCGCCATGAATGGTGGCGATGATTTCCGGGGTATCGCCCACGCTCTCGAAGTGCTTGCGAATGCGGCGTATGGTGACATCCACTGTACGGTCGTGGGGCTTGAGCTCACGGCCTGTCATCTTCTTGAGCAGCTCGGCACGGGTCTGGATCTGACCCGGGTTCTCGCAGAAGTGCAGCATGGCGCGGAACTCGGAGCGGGGCAGCTTGAACATGTCGCCCGCCGGGCTGACCAGGGCACGGCTGTTGATGTCCAGCGCCCAGCCATTGAACAGGTAACGCTCCACCAGCTTCTTCTCTTCGCCACCGGCGGCCACGTTCATGGTGCGGCTCAGCAGGTTGCGGGCACGAATGGTCAGCTCGCGGGGGTTGAACGGCTTGGTGATGTAGTCATCGGCGCCAATCTCCAGCCCCAGGATCTTGTCCACTTCGTTGTCACGGCCGGTCAGGAACATCAGGGCTATGTTGTCATCTTCACGCAGCTCGCGTGCCAGCAGCAGGCCATTCTTGCCTGGCAGGTTGATGTCCATGATCACCAGGTTGATGGTGTGGCTGGTCAGGGCTTGATGCATCTCGTCGCCATTGTTGGCTTCCAGCACTATGTAGCCTTCGGCCTCGAAGATGCTCTTGAGGGTGTTGCGGGTGACCAGCTCGTCTTCGACGATCAGAATATGTGGTGTTTGCATGAGTATTCCCAGATTCTTATCAGTTAATTATCGAAATTTTAACACTCTTTGGCGTTATCCGACCGGTCCTGAAAATTTATTACGTCATCCTGGGTATGAATATCAGGTCGAATCATCGCGAATTTGGTATCTATGTTGGCAAACATCCCTGTGCCGCACATAGGCTCTCAACAAGTCTGATCGAGAGAAGCCTGGAAGGGTAGTCCATTACAAAAGTTGCTGCATTTTATCAGTTAACAGGCGCATAACAACACTCTTTGCCGTCAGATAGCAACTTTTTAACTCAGGTTTGATATAAGTCAATCCCGAGGTTCGCTGCATCATACTTGGGCTGGCCCGCTTTTTCGCCCTTAAGAAATGTAATGGGATGCAACATGTGGTTGACATGACTTTGTGGGAAAACTACAGAAATGTGTGTTTTATTGCCCCCTTCGGCCCGCCCCCCTGGCCTGCCTACGCCATCGTCACGGCATGGAATCCGGCCAGCCGGTGGGTGGGGATGCGCCGCAATGCCCGGCGTCAACGTGCCTTGTCACGCCAGCTTGCCGATGCCCTGGTGATGGGGCCCGTGTGGGGCAGCGATCCAGATGAGTGCTGGCAGGAGGCATCCCTGCTGCTGCGTCTCCCTCGGGCCGAAGCCATGCGGCTGGCCGCCCGCTTCGGGCAGAACGCCCTCTACTGGGTGGAGGAGGGGGAACTCTGGCTGGTGCCCGTCCTGCTGAAGGGGGCGCCATGCCACCTTGGCAAGCTGGCGTCCCGCTGGACTCTCAGATCCTCTGCATGATGAGAGGCTGAACGGGCCACACCATACGGGGATAGCTGCTGTTCGCTGGATTGTCAGCCTGTCCACATGATGAAAGAATGAGCGGACTCATTCACTCCATGGAAGGATGCTGACAATGCTGGATCTACTGCCCGACCTTTGCGATCAACATGGCGATGCCCTGCAGGTGGCAGAGCCGCTGTTTCACGACTATGGCGGCAAGCCGCTGTTTTACGGCCAGGCGGTCACCCTCTCCTGCTTCGAGGACAACAGCCTGGTGCGCGAACTGGTTAACCGTCCAGGTCATGGCAAGGTGATGGTGATCGATGGGGGCGGCTCCCTGCGCCGGGCGCTGCTGGGGGACCAGCTGGCCATCAAGGCGGTGGAGCAGGGATGGGAAGGGATCCTTATCCACGGCGCCGTGCGGGATCTGGGTACCCTGGCGACGCTGGCGTTGGGGATCAAGGCGCTGGCGGCCTGTCCGATCAAGACCGAGAAACGCGGACAAGGGGAACTGGATGTGGTGCTGTCGTTTGCCGGGGTCAGCATAGCGCCAGGGGATTATGTCTACGCCGATCTCAATGGCGTGCTGGTCAGTGGCGCCAGGCTCCTCTGATCCCTCAGAAGTTGAAACCTACCCCCAGGGTGAGGAAGTGCTCTGTGCTGAAGGCACTGAGGCCGTAGTTGGCCGTGATGGCCAACTGCGGCGTCACCAGCAGGCTGCTGTTGAGCTCCACCAGGGTGCTGGCCTTGCTCACTTCCAGCTGTTTGAGCTGGCTGCCGATGTTGAGCGAGGGGGAGAGGCGGTAGCGCACCCCCGAGCTGATATTGAAACCGGCCTGTTCGCTGCGCCGGCCCACTGCGGGCCCGGCCTCCATGTAGAGGCTGATGTCATCCTCTACCGGATACTGGTAACCGGTGTTGATGAGCCAGATATCGAAATTGTCGCCGGTATGGGTCTGGTTGCCGAGCAATACGCCGGAATAGCTTTTCACGTAGAGCTGGCTGTCTGATTCGGTCTGGAGAAAACTCCAGTCGGCAGCCTGGGCCGAAAAGGCGAGGCTTGATGCGAGTGCGATGACGAGAGACTTGACCATTCGTTTCCCCTCCCTGGGTCCGAACAGGACTACAAGCATGGCACATGCCAGCAGGGAGTAAAGGGAACCCCGATCACAATAAAAGAGTTTTAATCGACGCCAGAGTCGTGCTAAACAAGCCCCCTCACTCTGTGTCTTCACGACTTTCTCCATCACGAGGTGCACTCATGAACAAGAAACTGACCCTGCTGGCCGCGCTGGCCCTGGGAGGCTGCGCCATGGCAACGGGTTCCACCCTGGCAGAGCTGCAAGCATCTACCTGGCAGTTGCAAGGGGCGAGCGGTGATACCTTCACCCTGCAGGTCGCCGGTGACAAGGTGGCGGGCAAGGGCGGCTGCAACCGCTATTTTGGCGGCATCACCCAGCAGGGCGACGGCGTATTGACGCTGGGCGCCATGGGCTCGACGCGCATGATGTGCGCAGGGGATCTGGCCGGCAAGGAGATGAACTACCTGCAGACGCTGGAGAAGGTGGCGAGCTTCCAGATAAGCGGCAAACAGCTGGTGCTGAAGGATGCCGGCAAGGCCACGCTGCTGACCTTCGATGCGGTGAAATAAGCGGGCTTGTCGTCAGGGGCTGTCGCAGCCTGACGCCAGAAAAAGGGACGCCACGGCGTCCCTTTTTGCTGCTTCAACCGGGCTCATCCTCCCCGTTGAAAACGAAAGCGCTTCTTGCGCCTGTAGGGATAGACATCCTCGAACACCCCCTCCTTGATGTTGCCCTGCAGCATCTTCCAGTAGTTGGCATCGAACAGCTCCTTGTGCACCTGCATCATGATCTCCCGCACCTGGGGCTTTTGCAGCAGGAAGGTGGCGAACTCCTCGGGGAAGATGTCGTTCGGGGCCACCGAATACCAGGGCTCGGCGCTCCACTCGTCCTCCGGGTAGCGCGGCGGCGGGATCTGGCGAAAGTTGCACTCCGTCATGTAGCAGATCTCGTCGTAGTCATAGAAGACCACCCGGCCGTGGCGGGTCACGCCGAAGTTCTTGAACAGCATGTCACCCGGGAATATGTTGGCCGCCGCCAGTTGCCGGATAGCGTTGCCGTACTCCTCCAGAGCGAGCCGGGTCTGCTGCTCGTCCGCCTGATCCAGATAGAGGTTCAGCGGGATCATCTTGCGCTCTGTGTAGAGGTGCTTGATCACCAGCTTGTCGGCTGTGATGGTGAGGGCAGAGGGCGCCACCGACTTGAGCTCAGCCAGGAGCTCGGGGGAGATGCGGTCCAGGGGAAACTCGAAGTTGGTGAACTCCTGGGTGTCGGCCATGCGGCCCACCCTGTCGTGCTGTTTCACCAGCCGGTATTTCGCCTTCACCTGCTCGTGGCTCACATCCTTGGGCGGGGTGAACTCGTCTTTGATCACCTTGAACACCACATCGTAGGAGGGGAGGGTGAACACGCTCATCACCATCCCCTTGATGCCGGGGGCGATGACGAACTGCTCCCGGCTCTGGGCCAGGTGCTGCTGGTAGTGGCGATAGAGCTCTGTCTTGCCGTGCTTCTGGCAGCCGATGGCGTTGTAGATCTCGTAGTCTGGCTTGCGGGGCATGATCTGGCGCAGGAAGAGCACGAACAGGGCCGGCACAGGGGCATAGACCATGAAGTAGGCGCGGGCGAAGCCGAATACGATGGAGGCCAGCTCCGGCTCGAAGATGACGGTGTCCACATAGATGCTCTGGCCCGTGCTGAGCAGGGGCAGGATGAAGGGATGCACCTCGCCTTTAACCCGAATGAGCCCCACCAGATAGGCCCCCTTGTTGCGGTAGAACACCTCCTTGAGCAGCTCGATGGCGAACGGCTCCTCGTGCAGTATGGCCGGGCCGCTCTCCGCCAGATGGCGGTGAATGTCGATGATGTCGCGCTGCTTGTCCTCAAAGGGCAGGGTGAAGCTGTAATCCCCGAGCAGCTGGCTCAGTGTCTGGGGCAGGTGGGCAAGGTCGGTGCGATAGACCCGCAGCAGAGCGCTCAGATCCGGGTGCTCACCCCGGCTGCGAAAGGGGTGGATGTAGAGGTTCTCGTCGCGGATGTTGCGATGGCGGAAGATCCGGCGATAGACGGAGTTGAAGAAGGACTCCGCCACCTCGAAGTTCTCACAGCGGGGCAGCAGATCGCTGAAGGCTCCCTTCACCTGCTTGAGCAGGGCCTGGGTCGGCAACTGCTCCCCCATCATCTGCTTGATGAGGGCCGTGGTGGCGCCGACGTGATGATCATAGAGGCGAATGCGCTCGCGCCCGGCGAGCTGCACCCCCAACCAGTCGCTGTTCTCGAAGCGGCTCTTGCTGCCCTGGGTTATCTCGAGAAAGCGGCTGTAAAACGATTCGAAACGCTGCAAGATCGTCTCGGCGACCGCCTGTTCCAATGGCTGCTGCATCTCTCTCTTCCTTGTGATGTATCGGGCCCATGGCGTCTGTGCCGGTAGGTCGGGGGCCCACTCGTCCGGCCACTATGGCAACATCCAAACATCTGTTCAAGTGGCAATGTTCGGGGATAAACGGTAGATTGCGCCCCTGTTTTGCCGGCGGTTTGCTGCAATTCGCGGCGTCGGCCCTGTTCAGGAGAAACCCGATGAAACTCTATTTTGTACTGGTTGCCCCCGCTCGCGCGGCGAACGTGGGTGCGGCCGCCCGCGCCATGAAAACCATGGGCTTCGACGCCATGCGACTGGTGGGGAGCCGGGTACACGAAGAGGAGGAGGCGAGCTGGGTCGCCCATGGCGCCCAGGAGATCCTGGCCGAGGCAGAAGCCTTCGACACCCTGGAAGCGGCCCTGGCCGACATGGATCTGGTGGTTGCCACCACGGCCCGCCAGCGTGGCCGCTATCAGCACTACCTCACCCCGGCCGAGATCCGCGATCAGATCCGCGCCAAGCCTTCCCTTGGGAAGGTGGCCATCGTCTTTGGTTGCGAGGAGTCGGGTCTCTCCAACGAGCAGCTTGCCCAGGTGGATCTCATTAGCTACCTGCCCCTCAAGGTGAGTTATCCCTCTTTGAATCTGGGGCAGGCGATCATGCTGTATGCCTACGAGATGAGTCCCCTGCTGGACGAGCCCCAGGCGGTAGCAGAAAATTTTGATGGTGCCGGGCAGGTTCGCGTACTCAAATCAAAAACAGCAGAATTACTTGGTGAACTCGGAGTTTCTCAGGATGAAAAACTGCATCAATGGGTGATGGACCGAGTGCCCATGCTGCCGCAGCGGGATCTGAATATGCTGCATCTGCTCTGCAAAGACCTTGCGCGCCGATTTGGGCGTGAGTAGCAAAGAGGTTTAGGTTGACAGCCCAAGGTCCGGCAAGGTATTGCTAACAACCAGTTTCGTTCAAGAGTGTTCGTCATGCAGCTATTCACCAACATCACCACCACCATTATTACCGGTACCACCACAGGTGGCACTGGGGCCGGTTGATGCGCTGACGAACAAGCACAGAAATCTTAAAAGGCCCGTACCCACCCAGTACGGGCCTTTTTGTTGGATTGGTTTTTAGATTGAATTTCATAGATTTACAGGGAGAGAAAGCGATGAGAGTGTTGAAATTTGGCGGGTCGTCACTGGCCGACGCAGAGCGTTTCTTACGGGTCGCCGATATTGCGGTGAACACCCACGGCCAATCCCAGGTTGCCCTGGTGCTGTCGGCACCGGCCAAGGTGACCAACCACCTGGTCGCCCTGGTGGAGCAGACCAGTCGCGGCATGGATGCAAGCGCCACCCTGTTCGAGATCAACGGCATCTTCTCCCGTCTGCTGGCGGGCTTGAAGGCGGCCTACCCGGCGCTGGATGACAAGGCGCTGCAGTCTCGTCTCACCAATGAGCTGGATCAGGTCGAGCGCCTGATGCAGGGCATCCGCCTGCTGGGCCTCTGCCCGGACAACGTCCAGGCCCGCATCCTGAGCCGGGGGGAAAACCTCTCCATCGCCTTCATGCACGAGCTGCTGCGGGTCCGTGGCCTCGAACTGGATCTCATAGTGCCGGAGCAGTTGCTGGTGACCGACGGCGGTTATCTGGAAGCCCATGTGGACATCGAGGCCTCCCGCCTGCGCTTTGCCGCCAAGGGGCTGCGCACCGATTGTCTCTACCTGATGCCGGGCTTCACCGGTGGCAGCGACAAGGGTGAGACTGTGCTGCTGGGCCGTAACGGCTCTGATTACAGTGCAGCCGTCTTGGCCGCCTGCGTGGACGCCGAGTGCTGCGAGATCTGGACAGACGTGGAAGGTTGCTACAACTGCGACCCGCGCCTGGTGCCGGATGCCTACCTGCTCAAAACCCTCTCCTATAAAGAGGCGATGGAGCTCTCCTATTTCGGCGCCAAGGTGCTGCACCCGAAAACCATAGCCCCCGTGGCCCAGTTCCACATTCCCTGCCTCATCAAGAACAGCTTCAACCCGCAAGGGCCGGGCACCCTGATCGGGGTCGATCAGGGGGATGATGACCTGAAAGTGAAGGCCATCTCCGATCTCTCCGGCATGTGCATGTTCAACGTCTCCGGCCCCGGCATGAAGGGCATGGTGGGCATGGCCGGTCGCATCTTCTCCGCCGTCTCCCGCGCCGGTGTCAGCATAGTGTTGATCACCCAGTCATCCTCCGAATACAGCGTCAGCTTCTGTATCCACAGCTATGACAGCGACAAGACCCGCAAGGTGCTGGAGCGCGAGTTCGAGCTGGAATTCAAGAACCAACTGCTGGATCCGCTGGAGATCATGAGCGATCTCGCCATCATCTCCCTGATCGGGGATGGCATGCGCACCAGCAAGGGGATGGCGGCCCGTTTCTTCACCTCCCTGGCCCAGGCCTCCATCAACATAGTCGCCATCGCCCAGGGCTCGAGCGAGCGCTCCATCTCTGCGGTGGTGCGGGATCGCAAGGTGGCGGAAGCCATCAAGGCGTGCCACCAGAACTTCTTCGGCAGCCAGCAGTTCATCGATCTCTTCGTGGTCGGTGTGGGCGGCGTCGGTGCGGCCCTGGTGGATCAGATTGCCCGCCAGCAGCCGGTGCTCGCCGAGCAGGGCACTGGCCTGCGGGTAGTCGGCATCGCCAACAGCCGCCAGATGGCGGTCAACAAGGATGGGCTGAGCCTCGCCAACTGGCGTGAGCAGCTGGTGGAAGCCCGTGACAGCTTCAGCCTGGAAGCGGTGAAGAAGCTGGTGGAAGAGAGCCACCTCATCAACCCGGTGATCGTCGATTGCACCTCGAGCGAGGCGGTCGCCGTTCAGTATGCTGACTTCCTGGCCGCCGGTTTCCACGTGGTCACTCCGAACAAGAAGGCCAACACAGGGTCGCTGGATTACTACAAGGCGCTGCGCCGCACCGCCCGCCAGACTCGCCGCAAGTTCCTCTACGAGACCAACGTGGGCGCGGGCCTGCCGGTCATCGAGAACCTGCAGAACCTCATCAAGGCCGGTGACAAGCTGCGCGCCTTCGACGGCGTCCTGTCCGGGTCGCTCTCCTTTATCTTCGGCAAGCTGGATGAGGGGATGGCTTTCTCCGACGCAACCAAGATTGCCCGTGGCAACGGCTTCACCGAGCCGGATCCTCGCGACGATCTGAACGGCATGGATGTGGCTCGCAAGCTGCTGATCCTGGCCCGCGAGGCCGGCATGGCGCTGGAGCTTTCCGATGTGGAAGTGGAGCAGGCGCTGCCCCCTGGCTTTGATGTGAGCGGCGATGTGGAATCCTTTATGGCTCGTCTGCCCGAGGCCGATGGCTGGTTCCGCGATCAGTTCGCCCTGGCTCAGAGCGAGGGCAAGGTGCTGCGCTACGTGGGCTCCATCGAAGGAGGCAAGTGTAAGGTCGCCATCAAGGCGGTCGGTGCCGATGAGCCCCTGTTCAAGGTGAAAGACGGAGAGAACGCGCTCGCCTTCTTCTCCACCTATTACCAGCCCATCCCCCTGGTGCTGCGCGGCTATGGCGCAGGGACCGAAGTGACTGCCGCCGGCGTCTTCGCCGACGTGCTGCGCACCCAGAACTGGAAGCAGGAGCTGTAACATGAGTTCAGCGATGAACCCCGATTTTGAACAAGATGCCATGGTGCAGGGCGGCAGCGTGGTCGCCTATGCCCCGGCCTCCAGCGCCAACCTGAGCGTGGGATTCGATGTCCTGGGGGCGGCGCTCGCCCCCGTGGATGGCTCCCTGCTGGGGGATCGCGTCCAGGTAAAGGCTGCCGATGTGGCGTTTGCCCTCTCCTCCGTGGGCCGCTATGCCCACAAACTGCCGGATGATCCCAAGAAGAACATCCTCTATGACTGCTGGCTTGCCTATGGGGAGGCGCTGGAGAAGCGCGGCATCAAACTCAAGCCGCTGGCGATGGTGCTGGAGAAGAACCTGCCGGTGGGCTCGGGTCTGGGATCGAGCGCCTGCAGCGTGGTGGCGGCACTGGAAGGGCTCAACGCCTTCCACGGTGAGCCGCTTGATGAGCACGATATGCTGCTGCTGATGGGAGAGATGGAAGGCAAGATTTCCGGCTCGGTTCACTACGACAACGTGGCCCCCTGCTATCTGGGGGGCATGCAGCTGGTGCTCGAAGAGCACGGCGTCATCAGCCAGGGTATTCCGGTGTTCGAGCAGTGGTACTGGGTGGTCTGCTACCCGGGCACTGTGGTCTCCACCGCCGCCGCCCGCGCCATACTGCCGGCCCAATATCGCCGTCAGGATTGCCTCACCTACGGCCGCCGCTTGGCTGCCTTTGTCCACGCCAGCTACACCGGGCAAGAAGGGCTGGCCGCCAGCGTGCTCAAAGACGTGATTGCCGAACCCTACCGCGCGGCGCTTATCGAAGGTTTCAACGAGGTGCGGGCCCAGGCGGCCCAGAACGGGGCGCTGGCCACCGGCATCTCCGGCTCAGGTCCCAGCGTCTTCGTGGTGATGAAGGATCTGGCCCAGGCCGAGCGGATGAAGGATTGGATGGACGCACATTTTGTGCAGAACGAAGATGGATTTGCCCGGGTCTGCAAACTGGACATGGCCGGGGCACGGGTAACAGGAAGCGAGCTATGAATCTTTACAATATCAAGGACAAGAGTGAACAGGTCAGCTTCGCCCAGGCGGTGCGCCAAGGCCTTGGCCGCGAGCAGGGGCTCTTTTTCCCCGAAACCATCGCGCCCCTGGCCGAGGTGGATGCCCTGCTGGACTTGCCGCTGGCCGAGCGCTCCGCTCGCATCATCAGCCACCTGCTGGGGGACGAAGTGCCCGCGGCCAAGGTCAGCGAGCTTATCGATGCCGCCTTCACCTTCCCGGCGCCCCTGGTGAAGCTGAAAGACGGCACCTATGCCCTGGAGCTGTTCCACGGCCCGACCCTGGCGTTCAAGGACTTCGGTGGCCGCTTTATGGCCCAGTGTCTGGCGACCTTCCGCACCAACGACAAGATCACCATACTCACCGCTACCTCCGGTGATACCGGCGCCGCAGTGGCCCACGCCTTCTATGGCCTGGAGGGGATCGAGGTGGTCATTCTCTATCCCAAGGGCAAGATAAGCCCCTTGCAGGAGGCGCTGTTCTGCACCCTGGGTGGCAATATCCGCACCATCGCCATCGACGGCGACTTCGATGCCTGTCAGGCGCTGGTCAAAGATGCCTTCGATGACGAAGGGCTCAAGACCGCCATCGGCCTCAACTCCGCCAACTCCATCAACATCAGCCGCCTGCTGGCCCAGGTTTGCTACTACTTCGAGGCGCTGGCCCAGCTGCCCAAAGCCGACCGCGTCAAGGCGGTCATCAGCGTACCGTCCGGCAACTTCGGCAACCTCACCGCAGGCCTGATTGCCAAGGCGCTGGGGCTGCCGGTGAAGCGCTTTATCGCCGCCACCAACGCCAACGACACAGTGCCGCGCTACCTCACAACCGGTCAGTGGGAGCCGCACCAGACGGTCGCGACCCTCTCCAACGCCATGGATGTGAGCCGCCCCAACAACTGGCCGCGGGTGGAAGAGCTGTGCCGCCGGGAAGGCTGGGAGCTGGAGACCTTGGGGTCCGGCATGCGCAGCGATGCCGAGACTCGCGATGCGTTGCAGCGCCTGCACCAGCTCGATTACCTCTGCGAGCCCCACGGCGCCATCGCCTGGGATCTGCTGAATGAGCAGCTCGCCGAGGACGAGGTCGGGGTCTTCCTGTGCACCGCCCATCCCGCCAAGTTCAAGGAATCGGTGGACGAGATCCTGGGGTTGGATGTGCCGCTGCCGGGCCCGCTCGCCAAGCACGCCGCCCTGCCGCTGCTCTCCCACAACCTGCCCGCAGACTTTGGCCGCCTCAAAGCCTTCCTGCTCGGTTAAGCACTGATGAAAAAATGAAAATCCCCCGCCTTTTTGCAAAGAGCGGGGGATTTTATATTTCCGGCATAGGGGCGGGAAACCTCGCCCTGGATGATCCCCCTGAAAAAAGGAGCACGGTATGAGCCAGCATCCCCTTCGCACATTGATCGAGACCTGTGACGCCGCCATCTCCCGGCGCGACTTCGATGCCCTGATGGCTTTCTATGCCGAGGACGCCGCCCTGGTGGTCAAACCCGGCATGGTGGCGCGCGGCATCCCCGCCATTCGCCGCGCCTTCGGGGCCATCTCCGATTATTTTCAGGGCCAACTCCAGGTCACCCAAGGCGCCATGGAGGTGATAGAGGGGGCCGACAACGCCCTGGTGATCATGGAGACCCGGCTGCGTTATCCCGACGGGCAAGGCGGCCTGGTGGATGAGACTCGACGCGCCACCTATGTGTTTCGCAAAGAGAGCGATGGCCAGTGGCGCTGCACCATAGACAACTCCTACGGCACTGCGCTGCTGGGTATGGTTGAGTAACCGCCGAATCACTGTTCTCGCCAGTTTCTGACGGAGTAAGTCGGGAGGAGTAAGTCGGGACACCCACCTTTTTGACAGCGGTTTAGTCGTGTACTTGGCTTGAGAGGTCACATCTCAGGGGGTGAGCCATGACCATTGCCCGTTCACGTCAAATCAGCCTGCAAGATACGCCTTACTACCATGTGGTCAGCCGCTGCGTGCGGCGAGCTTTTCTGTGCGGGGAAGATGCCCATTCTGGTCAGAGTTACGAGCATCGTCGCCAATGGGTGGTCGACAAGCTGGGCCAACTGTCGCGACTGTTTGCCATCGGTATTTGCGCTTATGCGGTGATGAACAACCACTATCACCTGGTGCTCAAGGTTGAGCCCGACACCGCAGCAAGTTGGAGTGAGCGGGAGGTGGCCGAACGTTGGGCGGCGCTGTTCCAGTGGCCGCTATTGGTGCGGCGCTGGTATCAGGGGGAATCCCTGATTGAGCCCGAACGGACTATGGTGCAACAACTGATAGGGCAGTGGCGGGAGCGGCTTCATTCCATCAGCTGGTTTGTGCGGCTGCTCAATGAAAACCTGGCACGGCAGGCGAATCGGGAAGATAGCTGCAAGGGCCATTTCTGGGAAGGGCGCTTCAAGAGTCAGGCTCTGCTCACAGAATCAGCCCTGCTGGCCTGCATGGCCTACGTTGATCTCAACCCGATACGGGCGGCATTGGCGGACCGACCTGAGGAGAGCGATTACACCAGCATCAAGCAACGCTTTGAGGGAGAGCAACCAGACGCGCCATTGCCACCTTTGTTGCTGCCATTCGCAAGCCAAGCCCAACCGGAGGGCCTGCCTTATGCCTTTACCGATTATCTAATGCTGGTGGATTGGACAGGTCGCGCGATAAGAGCTGACAAGCGGGGTTATATTCCTGCTCACCTGGCTCCCATTCTGGCGCGATTGGGCCTTGATGGTGCCCGTTGGTTGAAACAAGTGACACTGTTCAGGCGCCAGGGCGTCAGAGTGGTGGGTGACAAAGAGCACTGTCAGCAGTTTGCCTGGCACTGCGGCCAGCGACGATGCCATCAGCCACCTTGTTAATCCGTTAGATCCCGTTTTCCCCCCTTGGCATTTGTTTGGTGTCAGGCATTACCACGTCTGAACATGCGGCTTGCCAAGTAAAAATCGCTTGCTTGCCCGATCTCTAGCGGGTTCTTGGAGGAGCTGTGTGTGATGAGAGTGATAGCCAGCTAAGCAATGGCTGGCTCAAAAAGGTGGGTGTCCTTGGTTTTGCTTGGTTTTGCTTGGTTTTGGGCCTTGATGGTGCCCGTTGGTTGAAACAAGTGACACTGTTCAGGCGCCAGGGCATCAGAGTGGTGGGTGACAAAGACCATTGCCAGCAGTTTGCCTAGCACTGCGGCCAGCGACGATGCCATCAACCACCTTGTTAATCCGTTAGATCCCGTGTTACTCCCCTTGGCATTTGTTTGGTGTTAGGCATTACCACGTCTGAACTCGCGGCCCGCCAAGTAAAAATCGCTTGCTTGCCCGATCTCTCGCGGGTTCTTGGGGGAGCTGTGTGTGATGAGAGAGATAGCCAGCTAAGGAATGGCTGGCTCAGAAAGGTGGGTGTCCCAGGTTTTGGCTCCCATTCTGGCGCGATTGGGCCTTGATGGTGCCCGTTGGTTGAAACAAGTGACACTGTTCAGGCGTCAGGGCATCAGAGTGGTGGGTGACAAAGACCATTGCCAGCAGTTTGCCTGGCACTGCGGCCAGCGACGATGCCATCAACCACCTTGTTAATCCGTTAGATCCTGTTTTACCCCCCCCTTGGCATTTGTCTGATGTCAGGCATTACCACGTCTGAACACGCGGCCCGACAAGTAAAAATCGCTTGCTTGCCCGATCTCTAGCGGGTTCTTGGAGGAGCTGTGTGTGATGAGAGTGATAGCCAGCTAAGCAATGGCTGGCTCAAAAAGGTGGGTGTCCCAGGTTTTAATTGCCGAACCCTACCGCGCGGCGCTTATCGAAGGCTTCAACGAGGTGCGGGCCCAGGCGGCTCAGAACGGGGCCCTGGCCACCGGCATCTCGGGCTCGGGTCCCAGCGTCTTCGTGGTGATGAAGGATCTGGCCCAGGCCGAGCGCATGAAGGATTGGATGGATGCACATTTCGTGCAAAACGAAGATGGATTTGCCCGGGTCTGCAAACTGGACATGGCCGGGGCACGGGTAACAGGAAGCGAGCTATGAATCTTTACAATATCAAGGACAAGAGTGAACAGGTCAGCTTCGCCCAGGCGGTGCGTCAGGGTCTGGGCCGCGAGCAGGGGCTCTTCTTCCCCGAGGTGATTGCGCCCCTGGCCGAGGTGGATGCCCTGCTGGACTTGCCGCTGGCCGAGCGCTCCGCTCGCATCATCAGCCATCTGCTGGGGGACGAAGTGCCCTTGCCTAAGGTCAGCGAGCTGATCGACGCAGCCTTCACCTTCCCGGCGCCCCTGGTGAAGCTCAAAGACGGCACCTATGCTCTCGAGCTGTTCCACGGCCCGACCCTGGCGTTCAAGGACTTCGGTGGCCGCTTTATGGCCCAGTGTCTGGCGACTTTCAGGACCAACGACAAGATCACCATACTCACCGCCACCTCGGGTGACACAGGCGCCGCCGTGGCCCACGCCTTCTATGGCCTGGAGGGGATAGAAGTGGTGATCCTTTATCCCAAGGGCAAGATCAGCCCGCTGCAGGAGGCGCTGTTCTGCACCCTCGGCGGCAACATCCGCACCATCGCCATCGACGGCGACTTCGATGCCTGCCAGGCGCTGGTCAAGGATGCCTTCGATGACGAAGGGCTCAAGACCGCCATCGGCCTGAACTCCGCCAACTCCATCAACATCAGCCGATTGCTCGCGCAAGTTTGCTACTACTTCGAGGCGGTGGCCCAGCTGCCGCAATCCGAGCGCCATAAGGCGGTCATCAGCGTGCCGTCCGGCAACTTCGGTAACCTGACCGCGGGCCTGATTGCCAAGGCGCTGGGGCTGCCGGTGAAGCGCTTTATCGCCGCCACCAACGCCAACGACACAGTGCCGCGCTACTTGAAAACCGGCAGCTGGGAGCCGCACCAGACGGTCGCGACCCTGTCCAACGCCATGGATGTGAGCCGCCCCAACAACTGGCCGCGAGTGGAAGAGCTGTGCCGCCGTGAAGGCTGGGCGCTGGAGACCTTGGGCTCTGGCATGCGCAGCGATGCCGAGACTCGTGATGCGTTGCAGCGCCTGCATCAGCTCGATTACCTGTGCGAGCCCCACGGCGCCATCGCCTGGGATCTGCTGAACGAGCAGCTCGCCGAGGACGAAGTGGGGGTCTTCCTCTGCACCGCCCATCCTGCCAAGTTCAAGGAGTCGGTGGACGAGATCCTGGGGCTGGATGTGCCGCTGCCGGGCCCGCTTGCCAAGCACGCCGCCCTGCCGCTGCTCTCCCACAACCTGCCCGCAGACTTTGGCCGCCTCAAGGCCTTCCTGCTCGGTTAAGCACCCATGAAAAATGAAAATCCCCCGCCTTTTTGCAAAGAACGGGGGATTTTTTATTTCCGGCATAGGGCGGGGAATCCAGCCCTGGATGATCACCCTGAAACAAGGAGTACGGTATGAGTCAGCATCCCCTTCGCACATTGATCGAGACCTGTGACGCCGCCATCTCCCGGCGCGACTTCGATGCCCTGATGGCTTTCTACGCCGAGGACGCCGCCCTGGTGGTGAAACCCGGCATGGTGGCGCGCGGCATCCCCGCCATCCGCCGCGCCTTCACCGCCATCTCCGATCACTTTGACGGCCAGCTTGAGGTGACCCAGGGGGCCATGGAGGTGATAGAGGGGGCCGACAACGCCCTGGTGATCATGGAGACCCGGCTGCGCTACCCGGACGGCGAGGGTGGCTGGATCAACGAGAACCGCCGCGCCACCTATGTGTTTCGCAAGGAAGCGGATAGGCAGTGGCGCTGCACCATAGACAACTCCTATGGGACTGCGTTGCTGGAGGCGCTGCGGCCCGGCGACCAGCCTGCTACCGACTAGCAGAGTGCCATGGGATCCGCGCAACCAAGACCAAGTATCCAAGCCGGGCAACCTTAGCCGCACACAGGGCGTCGCTCTGCCCGGGAGGGGGGCATCACAGCGGAGCTCCCGGCGCAACTCCCCGTTTTGGTTGTACCTCACAACCTGCGGGTGAAAGGCGCGCTGATAGTGATTGCTGCGACTTTTTTACGCATCTGGTTTGCACTCTTGTCGTTATGCTCGCCCTTGGTAGCACAACCCTGTCGGCGGGTCATTTCCGGCCCCCCGTGGCCCATTGACCCGGCCTGCCGTGGCTGCTAATCAGGGGGCTGCTTGACACCCTTCATGGACGAGCAGGGCAGCAGATGCCTCGAAGGCGCGGCTGATCGACAACAACACCACAGTGCAGGGAGCAAACCATCATGTGGCCGTACCGAAAAATAGTGACCCAGTCCCTCAAGACCCCCCTGATGATCGCCAGGATCATCTTCTACTTCGCCTTGCTCATGCTGTTGCCGCTGCCATTTATGGTGTCCGCAGACACCGTACTGGCAGAAATCGGGCGCACTTATTACGCCCTGTTCTCATTGCCCATCGCCATGGTGCTGATGCTGATATCGAGCCTGATGGCCATCCTGATCGCCATGGTGGAGTCGCGAAACCAGCAGCCACCCCAGGGGCGGTGGTAAGAGGGCCCTCGCTTTGCGAGCCATCCAATAAAAAAACCATCCCGTGCGGGATGGTTTTTTTATTAATGATATCAATACGGAGTGGCTCAGTGCCCATTGTGTTCTCTGAGTTGCTTTTTGTGAGAACGACTATGGGACTTGCTCATAAAGGAAAGCACCTGAATTTTTTCATTGTTTTGTTATTTAGGATGAGATATCCCATCGAAGAAGTGCCTTAATATATATAAATCAAATGAGTCAAGGTTATGTGTTTTGTTTGAGATTTGCTCTAAGCCTATATAATTTAATTGAGCTAATACATCGTGTATAGGTGTGCTTATATCTTCCAAATCAATAATACCAGAACTATGAATCTTCTTAGATATCATTCTAGGTAGTCCATATTCCTCTAAAATATATACATTTGGGGGAAGGAATGCATGCGAAAGATTGGCTACGAATGAAGAGATATCAACCCCATGCTTAGGGTATAACTCTTGGTATATTATATTTACTTCATTTAGTAAAGATGATAATTTAAAGCTGGCTTTTCGCTCATAGTCAAAAAACTCATCAATACTTATGTCATGATCACTTAATTCATCTAAGAGTTGATGGAAGTCAAAAGCCCAGTTATTTGCAATGACTTTGATGAACTCTACGAATTTCTTATATGGGGCTCCGATATAGCCAGGTATGATCTCAATAACTTTATATAAAGATCTATCCCATTGTTCAGGATGCTTACTATTAAGATATCCTAAGCCATTGAAATTTTGTGGTGAATCAGACAGCGCCCTCGTCACACTTAATACAACTGATGTATCACTATCAGTAAAGACATTATCACTTTGTATTCTTTTAAATGACTCTTCTCCTAATATATCAGCCATTTCCTCTCTATATTCAATTATTTTTGCAATCTGTTCAGGGGTTAACTTTTGTGATATTGAATCATCTAGGCTTGCTGCTAATTCATCTGAAAATTCCAGCTCTAAAGTATTTTCTTGTTCCTTTGGTGGCTCCTCTAATAGATAAATGTTACCTATGAAATGGCGAAACATCCTACCACCTCTACCTATTATATTTTTATATGTAAAGTCGGTTAATTTAGGTTGGCCATTTTTATTTTTCCATAAAACGACATTCTCGGCAGATGTGTTTACTCCTTCTATTATTGAAGATGTTGAAAGTAACATCTCTAAACCATTATCTTCTTCGAATAATTTAACTTGTATTTGGCTAAGAGATCTATGCAGTTGACCATTATGAACACCGCAACCTCTTTTTACTAAGCTGGTTAGACTCCAGTTTCTACTATAGTTTTTGGTAAGCCAAGATGAAAAATCGCTTAATAGTTTGCTGCATGAGCTATCAACTGAGTCAATAATAAGATTTGATACTTCACCTATACTTGAGTAAGTACCAGCATAAATTAGAGTTTTTCCAGATGACTCAGATATTATTTTTAAAAGGGCATCGCTTTTTGAAAACTTTTTGTTTTGTATATCTTTATATAGATCATGTTTTTCGAGAAAAACAGTGTTGAAATCTAAACTAATAAAATCCATACCATCGGTAAAAATATTATCCCTTAAATGTTTGATGTTTGGCGCTAAAAAATAGCGTTGCTTCGCTATTTTACTTAGGTTAATGATGGCTCTAAGTAATGATGATGAACGTTCTTTATCATGCTTTTTACTTGCTTTATAAAACTCATCTATGATCAATATATCGATACTTTCAATTGTATTGATATAACTGAAGACTCTTTCTTGTGGAAATATAAAAATATTTTTATCTGCTAGTTGAACATCTGTTGTTGTAATTATTTTGTATTCTTTAGAAAACTTCCGATGCATCCTTCTGCGTGTTTCATCAGTTAATGCAATTGTTGGTACAATGACAACAACATTTTTGGGTTTTCTTATTGCAATAAATGAATCGACAACAAAGCTTTTCCCAAAACTAGTTGGTGCGCTTACAGCGATACTGTTGCCGTTTATTAGTTTCTTAAGTAATAGTGATTGCTCTCTATGTAAAGTTGCACTTGAACCACCTATATCTACTTTAAATGATTCGTAAATAAATTTCTCTTGCCAAGACGCCTGGTCTAATTGTAAATAGGGGTATAGGCCTACACTTCGAATAAAGTGATTTAATGGGGCAGGGAATTGTTTATTTGTTTTTTTTAATTCTGCAAGTAATTTTATTACTTGATTCCTCGCTTCATCAATATCTCCAGTATTGATTAGATCATTGATTTTATGCAGTGCGTCAAAATTATCAATCATCACTGGCAGCCTCCTTGTAACGTATTACATCACCTACAAATCTATCGACTATTTTAGCTTTACCTGGTACTGGGAATAATATTAAATGGAAAGTTACCGACTCATAAAGGTGAATGGATGATAATTGTTTTATATGCTTTTTAAAATATGAGGTCGCTCGTTCTATATGATAGCTTATAATGTTTTCTTTATATTCATGACTTAGAGAAGAGTAAGAAGAAGTTATCTTACATTCATGAAGCAATAGGATCGGCACATGAAGTCTTGGCTTTATGTTATCAATCGAAGCCCTATTGCTGAGCGCGAGTTTTATCTCATTACATAAAGCATCATCTGTAATTAAATTATTGATATCACTTACATTAGTGATTATAGAGTTTTCACGCTTTAGTTTATCAGTGCTCAATGAATTCCCAACTGATTTTACAATATCACCTAACCTTGAGTCACTAATGTCATTAAAAAATTTGGCTTCACCAAACCAAATGGTAAAGTTATTGTTACTATCAATAACTAGATGAACACTATCTGCACCTTTAGCATTATCTTGAGAATTTTGTTTGTAGAATATTTTTGGTACTACTGGTAATGCACCATAATGATGTTTCATTATGCCATATAGTACAATCTCGGCTAATTCGCTTCCTTTGCCAATGTCACTATCAGAGTCAGTAAGTCGTAGGCTTCGTGCTGCTTCTACCAGTTTTGTATGAGACTGATCCACCAAGCACTCTCTTTCAGAAAAAGACAATGATGTCTCTGCAATATTATCCCAGATAAAACTATGAAATTTACTATGCCGCCATCTACCATCTTGGTAATCATTAATTAGAGATAAAACTTTTTTATTTTTAATTGGTTCCAAGTCGTCATCCAAGTATAAATTTATAAAATCATCTTCAACGACAACATCAAATTCCATAGTAGCTCTCTTCATATTAAGGGTTAAGTGTAAATTTAATGTAAATTTGTTTCCATAGGATTGTCATCAGCTTATATGGATGCTACCGCCCCTGGATTACAGCTTCCAATGCGCTCCATTAACCAGCGGGCGGGGCCCGGATGGTGCTATAGGCGCCGAATGACCAGCATATGCCCAAGCCTCATACGCAAACCAGTCAGAAAGTGACGCAACTATCAGGAAGATTTGCGTTTTTTGCGCCAGCTCAACAATCGCAGAGGCTGAGCGGGGAGGAAGGGGCGGGATGTGGGATGGCGTATTCGGCGAGCCGGTGCGCTTTTTGTTGTCACGGGGCGGGGGGACTATAGTGCAGCGAGGCGAGAGTGCCTCGTTTGGCCCGCGTGAGTGGGGGCTAACCACAATGGATAGAGAAGGGAGTTGGTCATATGAAGCGGATCCTGATGGTGTTGAGTCTGTGTGTGACGGTAATGGGCATGGGAATGGGGGTGGCCCAGGGCGCAACCTCTGGCGCGCAGCAAGAGTGCGAAGCCCAGGCGGCGGCGAAGAAGCTGGCGGGCGCCGCCAAGACCAGCTTCGTGGGCAAGTGCGTCAAGGATGCCTCGGCCAACGGTAAGGCAGCCCAGTGTGAAAAAGCTGCCGCCGACAAGAAGCTGGCGGGGGCAGCCAAGAACAGCTTTATCCAGAAGTGCGTGAAGACGGATGCCGCCGCCGACAAGACGGCCCAGTGCGAGAAGGCTGCCGCCGACAAGAAGCTTGCCGGGGCGGCCAAGAACAGCTTCGTGCAAAAGTGCGTCAAGACCACCTGAGCCCTGGGGCCAGGGGTGAGCGAGCGCCTTGGGAAGGGGCTCGCCTAAGGGATAGAGAGGGGCCATGGGCCCCTCTCTTGTTGTGATGCCGGTGTGATGCCCAAGCAAGATGGACGTTATCCCGGCGCCCTCGGCAAGGGCGGCGCAAGGCTCCCCTGGTGAGGGAGAGCCGCGATGATTCACTTCGCCTTTTTTTGATTAAATTTATATCCCTTAAAAAACAATTGCTTGTTGGTATTTTGTTGGCTTTTTTTCAGGTTTTTTCATTTTTTGGGAAATCTTTTCTCCCCTGGGCCGGTTCTATTGGACGTAACCGGATGACATCCGCCGGAGACACCACTCTAGACAACAAGGAATATGGATATGAACGTGAAAAAGAGTACTGCCATCGCCTCTGCCATGACGGGTCTGCTGGCCCTGGGTGCCCAGTTCATCGCCGCGCCAGTCATGGCTGCGGACGACAAGGAGAAGTGCTACGGCGTGGTCAAGGCGGGCAAGAACGATTGCGCCACCAAGGGCGGCTCCTGCGCCGGTACCGCCAAGATGGATGCCCAGGGCGATGCCTTCGTGGTGATGCCCAAGGGCCTGTGCGAAAAACTGGCGGGCGGGTCGCTGCAACCCAAATAAGCCCAGTGCCATGGTGTGGCGCCCGCCACATCATGGCCCCTTCTTTTGAGAGAGCCCTGCCATGAACCCCTTGATCGGTATAGGTTTACGCCCCCCCCACTATGACGAGATCCGCCAGACCCTGCCCGGGGTCGGCTGGCTCGAGGTGCACAGCGAAAACTACTTCGAGCGCCACAGCAAAGGCTTTGAGGTGCTGGCCGAACTGGCCGGGCACTATCCCGTCAGCCTGCACGGGGTCGGCATGTCGCTGGGCTCCGCCGACTCGCTCGACCCTGCGCACCTGCGCCAGTTGGCGGCCCTGGTGGCGACCATAGCGCCAGTGCGGGTCTCCGAGCACCTGAGCTGGGGCAGCATAGGCGGGCGCTATTTCAACGATCTGCTGCCCATGCCCTACACCCGAGAAGCCCTCTCGCACATGAGCGACAAGGTAGACAGGGTGCAACAGGCCCTGGGCCGGCAACTGCTCATCGAAAACCCCTCTTCCTATCTGCAACTGCCCGGGGAGATGGGCGAAGCGGCGTTTCTGGCCGAGCTGGCGCGGCGCAGCGGCTGCGGCATCCTGCTCGATCTCAACAACCTCCATGTCAGCAGCGTCAATCACGGCTTGGATTGCGCCGACTACCTGGCCGCCATCGACCTCGAGACGGTCGGGGAGATCCACCTGGCCGGCTTTACCGACAAGGTGTTGCCCCAGGGGCACCTCTATATCGACACCCACAGCACCCCGGTGGCGCCCCCCGTGTGGGAGCTCTATCGGCAGCTGTGCCAGCAGCGCGCCATCCCCACCCTGATCGAGTGGGATCTGGAGATACCCCCGCTGCCTGTGCTGCTGGGGGAGGCGCAACTTGCCAGCGAGATCCTGAGCGCGGCGCAGCAAACATTGCAGGAGGTAGCCCATGTCTGAGCTTGCCCGCCTGCAACAGGACTTTGCCAGCGGCCTGCTCGGCCAGGATGACGCCATCCTCTGGCACATCCAGCCGGGGCGCTTTACCCCCGACGCCGTGCTGCAGATCTATCGCAACAACGTCATCCTCGGCCTCACCGAGGTGCTCGCCAGCAGCTATCCCGCCGTCGCGGCCATGGTGGGGGAAGAGTTCTTCGCCGCCGCGGCCCGGGGATTCGTGCTGGCCGAGCCCCTGGAGGAGGGGAGCGTCATGCACTATGGGGAAGGCTTTGGCGACTGGCTCACCCGCCTGCCGACCACCCAAGCCCTGCCCTGGCTCGGGGAGCTGGCCCGCTTCGAGTGGCTGCTGGAGCGCGCCTCCCTGTTGGCGCCCGAGGCAAGGCGCTGGCCCGCCGAGCGGCTCGCCGCCCTTGCCCCGAGCCAGTGGGATCGGCTGGTGCTGCACCCCGCCTGCGATCTGCTGCTCCTCGAGAGCCAGCATCCTGTGCTGGCGCTCTGGCAAATGGCACTGCACGGAGGGGAGACGGTCAGCGAGCTGGATGCCCCCTGCTGGCTGGCCCTTAAAAAACGCCCCGGCCACAGGGTCGAACCCGTCCCTCTGGAGGCAACCCCCTGGCGCCTGCTGCAAGGCTGCCAGCAGGGCAGGCCGCTGGCCAGCCTGCTGGCACAGGATCCGGCCATGGCCGAGCACCTTGCCCCCCTCATCACCCTCGATCTGCTGGTCGATCTGGAGCTTGCCCCATGACAACACAGACTCTCTCCAAGCCGCTTGGCCTCTTTGCCGAGCGCATCCTGCCCTGGTGCAGCGGCGCCCTGCTGCTGCTGGCCAGACTCTGGGTCGCCGCCGTCTTCCTGCGATCCGGCTGGCTCAAGTTCACGGCCTGGGATTCCACCCTCTACCTGTTCGAGTTCGAGTACCAGGTGCCCCTGCTGCCCTGGCAGTGGGCGGCCTACGCGGGCACCGCGACCGAGCTGCTGCTGCCGCTCTTCCTGCTGGCGGGGCTCTTCACCCGCCCGGTCGCCTTGCTGCTGTTTGGCTTCAACGCCATGGCGGTCATCTCCTATCCCACCCTGTGGGCGGGGGGCTTTCACGATCACCAGCTGTGGGGCTGGATGCTGCTGACCCTGGCGGTGTGGGGCGCAGGCCCCCTGTCATTGGATCACTGGCGCCTTGCCAGGGGACGCAGCGGCCATTAACGTGGCTGTCAGATGAAGGGGCCTGCGGGCCCCTTCTTGTCATGCCATTCGAGGAGAAAGAGATGATGGTTCGCGAGGCCCTGGCCGTCGATATTCCCGCCCTGGTGCATCTTCGCATGGCGCTGTTTGGTGAACTGGGGGAGCTCGATGACCCGCAGGCGAGCGATGCGCTGTGGCAGGCGACCCAATCCTATTTCAGCGCGGCACAGGCAGATGGCAGCGCCCGCTCCTGGCTGGTGGAGGTCGAGGGAGAAGCGGTGGCGTGCGGCACCCTGGCGCTCTTCGTGCGGCCACCCTATCCGGGCAACCTGGCGGGGCGCGAGGCCTATCTGCTCAACATGTATACAGTGCCGGCCTGGCGCAAGCGGGGCATGGCGAGCGCCCTGCTCGATGCCATGGCGGCCCATGCCCGGGAACAGCGACTGGGCAAGCTGTGGCTGCACGCCAGCGAGCAGGGGCGTCCGCTCTACGAGCGACTAGGTTTTGTTTCCAATCCGGCCTGCCTGGAGTGGTGTCCCGCCCCCTGAACTAGCCGCAGTGATCCTCGGCAGATTCTTTTACGTACTGGCAGCCCTTGGCGGCCTAGTCGCTTTTCTATACACTGCGCGCCCCCCATGACCCAAGGTCATCTGACCACTCATATTGGGACTTGCGGGGCCGATACAGTCAGTGGGGGGAGGCTGTGGTGCCGATCCGGATCGTCAACGAGGTAGGAGTGTCATGTTCAATCACAAACTCAAGGCGCAGTTGCAGGCCTGTCAGGCCCGGCTCGATGAAGAGCAGGGCTTCGCCCAGGGGATCAAGGGCGGTGCCGCGACCATCATCTTCAGCCCGGACGGGGAGATCCTGGAGGTCAGCGACCCCTTCCTGAGCCTGATGGGATATGGCGCTGGCGAGCTGCTTGGGCGTCACCACAGCCTGCTCTGCCCTAAGGGCTGGACCGGCTCCACCGACTATCAGCAGTTCTGGAGCCGGCTGCGGCAGGGTCAGCCCCAGTCTGGCATCTTCGAGCGGGTCAACCAGAAGGGCGAGACCCGCTGGCTGGAGGCGAGCTATTTCCCGGTGAAGACCCAGGGCAGGGTGACCCGGGTGGTGAAGCTGGCCAGCGACGTGACGGCCCGGCATCAGCGGCTGCAACACCTGGAGGCGCTCTCCCAGGCGCTGGACCGCTCCCGGGCCATGATAGAGTTCACCCCGAGCGGCGAGATCATCGGCGCCAACGCCAACTTCCTCGACGCCATGGGCTATCGCCTGAACGAGA
Organism: Aeromonas sp. Marseille-Q5825; assembly: GCF_946892685.1. NCBI lineage: Bacteria > Pseudomonadati > Pseudomonadota > Gammaproteobacteria > Aeromonadales > Aeromonadaceae > Aeromonas > Aeromonas sp. Marseille-Q5825. The sequence continues at coordinate 399,698 of NZ_CAMPOU010000003.1, read as the reverse complement.
TTGCGGGCAAGCATCACAGGATCTTCTGTGACGAGGCATTCCTGCGCGAGCAGCCCAAATTCTGGGAGGAGCTGGCCCGTGGCCAGTTCAAGTCTGGCCTCTTCATGCGCCACAACAGCCGGGGGGAGGCAGTCTGGCTGGAGGCCAGCTACAACCCTATCCGTGACCAGAACGGCAAGGTGGTGAAGGTCGTCAAGTTCGCCAGCGACATCACGGCCCGCATCGAGCAGAACCACGCCACCCGGGAAGCGGCCCGCCTCGCCCACTGCACGGCGCAGGAGACCTTGAGCAGTGCCGAGGCCGGTGCCGAGCGGCTGCGCGCCGTGGTCGATACCTCTTCCCTCATCGCCGCCCAGGTGGATCAGGCCATCGCCCTCATCGGTCAGCTCAACGAGCAGTCCAGGAGCATAGAGGCCATCGTCTCCACCATCAGCGCCATCGCCGATCAGACCAACCTGCTGGCCCTCAACGCGGCCATAGAGGCGGCGCGGGCGGGGGAGCAGGGACGGGGCTTTGCCGTGGTGGCCGACGAGGTACGCCAGCTGGCGGCCCGCACCTCTCTTTCCACCGCCGAGATAGCCAAGGTGGTGCAGAAGAACCGCGAGCTGACCGCCAGGGTGACTGACGACATGGCCGGGGTGGCGGGCAGCGCCGAACTCGGCAAGCAGCAGATAGCCGAGGTGGACAAGCTGATGAGCGACATCCACCAGGAGGCGAGCCGGGTCTCGCAGACGGTCTCGGCACTCTCCATCTGACCCCCTGCTCTGGCGACACCCTCTGACGAGATCGCCAAAAGAGTGAGCGAACGAGCCCCCAAGCTGAACCCTGGCTGTATGATCCCGGCCTTGTGAATTGTGGCGATTCGCCGCCTTGTTTAGGCTGCCGCCTCATTTTTCATTGAGCGGGTAGAAAACAATGGCAGTACGACACAAAGGCAGGGCCCTGGCCCTGCTGCTGGGGACGGTAGCGAGCATGGGGCTCAGCGGTTGCATGGGGCAGATGGGGCTCTCCTCCATGGTGACCAAGGGCAACCTCAGCGTGGTGGACAATCGCTATGGCCGTGCCGGTGTCTTCGTGCTGCTCTCCCCCGTCTATGGCCTGGCGGCGACGGCGGATCTGTTCGTGTTCAACACCATCGAATTCTGGTCGGGCAAGAACCCCATCACCGGCAAGTCGCCGGCCCTGGTGGATCACAAGGCCGATGCGGTGATCAAGGTCAACCAGCATCTGGATCCGGCCCTCAACAAGGTGCCGCTCGCCATGCTGCCGCAAGGGGTGCGCGAGGTGAAGGTGAGCTACCCGGACGAGCGTACGGCCCAGATGGAGATCCACTACATCGACGGTCATCGCGACATGATGCGCGGGGAGATGCGCGGCGAGCTGCTGGACATCTACCTGGATGACAAGCTGGTCTCGACCCTGACCCGCAAGCAGCTGGACGAGAAGGCAAGCGCAGGCAAGGTAGCGGTTTAACCTCTTCAGAAAGCTGATCTTTTTTTCTCTGAAAAGGGTATAAACAAGCGGCTGGCAAGATCGCCATTATGTCTAAAGGAGTAGGCTATGACGGTGACCGGATTGCGGTTGGCTGAATTGATTGGTTCCCTCAGCCATGCCCTGGACATGACTGAGGGTCAACCACGGGGGCACTGCATCCGCTGTTGCTGGATAGGTGCCCGTCTGGGGGAGCGGCTGGGACTGGATGCCCGGCAGCGCCATGACCTCTATTACACCCTTCTGCTTAAAGATCTGGGGTGCAGCAGCAATGCCGCCCGCATCTGCGAGCTCTATCTCACCGACGATCTTCACTTCAAACGCGACTTCAAGCTGGTGGATGGCTCCCTCTCCGAGGTGGTCAACTTCGTGCTGGGTCACACCGGCTTGCAGGCGGATCTGCTCGGCCGTTTTCGCAGCCTGTTCCACATCTTTCGCAACGGCGATCAGATAGCCAACGAGCTGATCCAGACCCGCTGTCACCGGGGGGCGGACATAGCTCGCCAGCTGCGCTTCGGTGACGAGGTGGCCAACGGCATCCTCTCCCTCGATGAACACTGGAATGGCAAGGGGCGACCGCTGCAACTGGCGGGGGAGGCTATCCCCCTCTTCTCCCGCATTGCCCTGCTCTGTCAGGTGGTGGATGTGTTTCACGCCGCCGCAGGCCCGGATGCGGCGCTGAGGGAGCTGCGCGAGCGCAGCGGCAGCTGGTTTGATCCCGCCCTGGTCGGCGAGTTTGAAGCGCTGGCGGACGAGGATTTCTGGCAAGGGCTGGTGGACCCCAGGCTGACCGAGTGGGTCTTCGACCACCCGGCCGGGCAGGGGGAGGTGGCGCTCGATGAAGATTATCTGGACGAGATAGCCGCGGCCTTCGGTCAGGTGGTGGACTCCAAGAGCCCCTATACCGCGGGCCACAGCGGCAGGGTGGCGCTCTATACCGACATTCTTGCCGCCCAGATGGGGCTGCCTGAATCGAGACGGCGCTGGCTCAAGCGGGGTGCCCTGCTCCACGATGTGGGCAAGCTCGGGGTGAGCAACGCCATCCTCGACAAGCCGGGCAAGCTAGATGCGCAGGAGTGGGCCGCGGTGCAGATGCATGCCGCCTATACCGAGGAGATCCTGGGTCGCATAGGGGCGTTCAGGGAGCTGGCCCAGGTGGCCGGGGCCCATCATGAACGGCTCGATGGCAAGGGCTACCCCAAGGGGCTGAAGGGGGACGAGATTACCCTTGAGACGCGCATCATCACCACCGCCGACATCTTCGATGCCATCACCGCCAAGCGCCCCTATCGCGGCGCTATCCCTGTGCCCCAGGCGCTGGAGATGATGGCCGAGCATCTGGGCAGCGCCATCGATCCCGACTGTTTCGCCGCCCTTCAGGCGGGGATCCGGGACTTCTCCCTCTATCTCAGCCCCGAGCAGCCCTTGGCGCAGGCCGGTTAAGGCCGCTGGCGTCGTCATGGCCCCAGGGGCCGGAGACCAAAGACAGGAACGCCCCGCAATGCGGGGCGTTTTGTTAGCTCGACTTGTTGCCCTGGCTGCGGGGCGGGTTCATCACCAGCCCCAGCAGGCGGTGGAGGTGGGCAATCTGCTCGGTGAGCTGCAGGTTGAGCCAGAGGTAGCCGCTGATGGTGGCCTCGTCATCGGCCCCCGGGCGCACCTCGGCCTGCACCTCGGCGGCTGCCGCCTGCAATCGGGCTATGGCCTGCTCGGCGGCGCTGCTGTCGCCGCTCTTGAGCATGAGGGCGAGCTGGATGATCACCGCCTCGGTGGCCTGCTGGCAGGCGCGCAGCCCTGGGTGGCTCTGCATCAGGAAGTGGCTCTGGCGATCGCGCCAGTAGGTGTTGGCCAGCATCTCCAGGGTGCAGAAGGTGTTGCGCATCGTGGTCTGGACGGCCTCGAACAGGGTGCTGTTGAGGCGGGTCTCCTTGACGGCGGGCGCCAGCAGGGGGCGCAGGCTGACTATCTTGGTGAGCAGACGGGCGTGGCTTTGGGCCAGCCTGGGGCGCTCCAGGATATTGGGGGAGAGGTGGGTGTGATAGAGACGCCCGGCCTGCTGCAGGCTGTCGTGCATCTGCAGCCGCCAGTGGGTATAGGCCCGCTGGGGGTAGATGCTGCAAAACAGCAGGGCCAGCATGGAACCCAGGATGACGTCGCCACTGCGCCAGAGCGCCGTCTCTATGTCCCCCGGCACCCCGCCGACTATGACCCCCAGGGTGATGCCGATGAGCAGCCCCACATAGGGGCGCTTGCCAAGCGCCAGGTAGCCGCACAGGAACATGATGGCGCAGCACCAGACCAGCATCAGCGGCAGGGAGTAGAGCTCCAGATAGAGGGCCACCACACCGCAGGCGGCGCCGAAGATGGTGCCGACCACCCGTTGCAGCGCCCGGGAGAGCACATTGCCCCAGAACGAGATGGGGCCCATCACCACCACCAGGGTGATGAGGGGCCAGGTGCTCTCCGGCAACTTGAGCTCCCGGGTCAGCAGGAAGGTGAGGGTGAAGGCCAGGGCGATGCGCAGGCCGTGGACCAGGCGGTAGCGACCATAGATCAGCAGATCGAAGCGGGAGAGAGGCGTGTTCAGGCGCAAGGGAGTCGTCTCATGTCAGGTTGATCTTCTCGTGTTGCCGTGCCGGCTGACGCTCCCCATCAGGGCAAGAGGCGGATCCGGACCCGCTCACCTGGGATGATGGCCGATCGGGCGGGGCATTCGATCACGCAGTTGGCCAAGGGCAGGGCAGAGGGCATGAAAGCACTTGCCGGGCGCACCTGCAAGCAGCCGTTGGCATCCTGGCTGAGGTGGCCGGGCAGGCAAGCCTCCCCCGCCGGATTGGGCATGGCCTCCAGGGCCAGGGCGAGCAGGCGCAGCGGCGGCGACAAAGGGGGCTGGTGGCTTGCATCCCGGGGTAGTCGGGCGCAGATGAAGTCGGCGATGGCGTCCAGGGCCTCGAAACGAAACTGGGGCAGGGTGGTTGCCTCGGGCTCATCGCTGATGAGCGCCACTATGTCCGGGTCGCCTGGGAACAGCAGCGGTCGGCCTAGGGCGCGGCGATGGAGCTCTATCTTGGGAAAATGGTGATGCTTGAACCCCTCGACCAGCAGCAGATCGAGCCGCTCCCAGTCGAAGCGGGCCAGCAGCGTCTCCAGGGAGGGCTCTTGCTCCGGGGTCTCGCAGATCAGGGCGTGGCGCAGGGAGGAGGCCGCCATCACCTGGCGGGCACCGGCCTGGCGCAGGCGATGGCTGTCCTTGCCAGGCTTGTCCATGTCGAAATGGTGGTGGGTATGCTTGAGCACCCCGAGCCGCAGGCCGCGCTGGCCGAGCAGGGGAATGAGGCGCTCCAGCAAGGTGGTCTTGCCGGTGCCGCTCCAGGCGACGAAGCCGAGCAGGGGCCCTGGGGCGCTCATGGTCGAAGTCCCCCCGCCAGCGGCTCGGGATGTGACAGGCTCGCCTCGTAGGCGGCGAGCTCGGCCGGGCTGTTGAGATTGACGAAGGCATCAGGCGCATCGGCAAAGGGCACTACCGTCATCCGGTGGCGGGCAAACCAGGCCCCGGTCTTGCGCTCTCCCTCTGCCAGGGCCAGTTGCAGTGAGGGCAGCAGGGCGCGATGGAGCAGGGCGACCACGGGTTGCAGGTGCTGGCCGTCGTGGGCCACCACCAGCTCGCTCTGCGGTGTCATGGCGGCGCGAAAACGGGCCATCAGATCCCGTGGCAGGGCGGGGCCGTCACAGGGCACGAACAGCACCCAGTCGTGGCGGGCGGCGGCAAGGCCGGCCTGCATGCCCGCCAGCGGCCCCTGAAAGTCGGCCTGTGCGTCGCCGATGACGGGGGCCAGCGCCCGGTAGCGCTCCTCGCTGCGGTTGGCGTTGATCAGCACCTCGTCCACCTGGGGGCGCAGGCGCTCGAGCACGTGGACTATCAGGGGCTTGCCCGCCAGGGGCACCCAACCCTTGTCGTCGCCCCCCATGCGGGTGGCACGGCCGCCGGCCAGGATCACGGCGGAGACGGGGAAGGTGAGGTCGCTGCGGCTCATGGGGCTCCAGGGGTCTGTGAGGTGATATGCCGCCTGTTCAGCGTCTGCTCTAGCAAGGGCGCTTGCGGCATCGAATGTCTGCCGATCTTGCGCCAAGCGCCCCGCCGGGGCAAGCCCGGCGGCCATGAGCCCGGCAGGAGAGGGGGCTTTGGCCGCAGGGTATGCCCAAGCTCACAAAACCGAATCCCCAAACGTCATATGATCCCCTGCAATCTGAGTCTTGCTCTCCTGCCTAATGGCAACATCATGTAAATCAAAGAGAATGACTATGGCTACCGGACAATATCTGCTGTGGAAAGACGCACAGGGAGAGGATTTTCGCCCCGTTGCACTGACAGGCACCGATCTGCTCAACGATCGCAATCTCAACAAGGGCACCGCCTTCACCGAACAGGAGCGGGCCGACTTCGAGCTCGATGGCCTGCTGCCGCCCCAGGTGCAGACCTTCGAAGCCCAGCTGGAGCGGGTCTATCAGGGCTTCCTGAGCGCCTGCAGCGACATCGAGAAGTACCAGAATCTGCGGGCCCTGCAGGATCGCAACGAGACCCTGTTCTACGCCCTGCTGTCGCGCCACGTGGAGGAGATGACCCCCTACATCTATACCCCGACCGTGGGCAAGGCCTGTCAGGAGTTCAGCCACCGCTTCCAGAAGCCGCGCGGTCTCTACATCACCCCGAAGAACGTCGATGACATGGGCTCCCTCGCCCGCCACATGGACGCCAAGGCGGTGCGCATCATAGTGGTCACCGACAGCCAGGGGATCCTCGGCATCGGCGATCAGGGGGTGGGGGGCATGGGCATCCCCATCGGCAAGCTCTCCCTCTATACCCTGGGGGCCGGGATCCATCCCGCCTGCTGTCTGCCCATAGCGCTGGACGTGGGCACCGACAACCAGGCGCTGCTGGATGACCCCATGTACCTGGGTCAGCCCCACAAGCGCATCCGCGGCAAGGAGTATGACGACTTCATCGACAAGTTCGTGGCCGGGGTCAAGCGCCACTTCCCCAACGCCGTCTTGCAGTGGGAGGACTTCAGCAAGTCCAACGCCTTCAACAACCTCTCCCGCTACCAGCAGACGCTGCCGTCCTTCAACGACGACATCCAGGGCACAGGGGCCGTGGTGCTGGCGGGCATCATAGGGGCGGTCAAGTCCAAGGGCGAGACCCTGGGCCAGCAGCACTACCTGGTCTATGGTGCCGGGGCCGGCGGGGTCGGGGTGGCGGATCAGATCTGCGCGGGGATGATCCGCGAGGGGCTGGACCCGCAGGCGGCCCGGGATCGCATCTACATCCTGGATACCCAGGGGCTGGTGTGTGACAACCGCGAGGGGCTGGATGAATACAAGCGCCGCTACGCCAAGCCGGGCCTGCTGCTGGCCCAGTGGGATCTGCAGGGCAAGGCGGGGCTGACCGAGGTGCTGCGCCACGTGCCCATCAGCGTGCTGCTCGGCACCAGCGGGGCCGGTGGCGCCTTCCAGGAGGAGCACATCCAGCTGATGCTGGCCCACTGCGAGCGCCCCATGGTGTTCCCCCTCTCCAACCCCACCGCCAACTGCGAGGCGCTGCCGGAGGACATCTTCCGCTGGAGCCAGGGCCGCGCCATAGTCGCCACCGGCAGCCCGTTCAAGGACGTGCACCATGAGGGCCAGACCTTCAGAATCGGGCAGGGCAACAACGTCTTCATCTTCCCCGGTGTCGGGCTGGCCGCCATCGTCAGCCAGCTTCGCGAGATAAGCCCGGAGATCTTCACCACAGCCGCCTTCGCGCTGGCGGAGTGCGTGGATGAGGCGGATCTGGCCCGGGGCACCGTCTACCCGCGGATCAGCGAGCTGCGCAGCATCTCGGTACACGTGGCGACAGCGGTGCTCAAGGACATAGTGCGCCGCGACCCCTCCCACCCGCTGATTGGCCAGGATCTGCAGCAGCACATCCTGAGCCACATGTGGGAGCCTGTCTATCTGCCCTATCGCAGGGTCTGAGGAGTGCGCCGGGCCTGATGGCCGCGCGGATAAAATGAAAGAGGGTGGCCCTGGCCACCCTCTTCTTGTTGACCCGGTCGCTTCCCTCAGGGGCTCGGGCCGCTCGCCCCTCAGGGCTGACTAGGCGGTGGCAGCAGGCTGTCATCGACGCTGCCGTCACCTCTGAGCTTGTTGCCATTGGCGTCGACGGCGTCCACGCCGTTGTCATCAATGCTGCCATCACCTCTCAACTTGTTGCCATTGGCGTCGACGGTATCCACGCCGTTGTCATCTACGCTGCCGTCACCTCTTAGCTTGTTGCCATTGGCATCGACGGCGTCCACACCGTTGTCATCTATGCTGCCGTCACCTCTCAGCTTGTTGCCATTGGCATCGACGGCATCCACACCGTTGTCATCTATGCTGCCATCACCTCTGAGCTTGTTGCCATTGGCGTCGACGGCGTCTCTGCCCTTGTCATCCCGCCCGCCGGCATCTTCGCCCCTGCCGCTGTCATCGCTGCCGTGGCCGCCGCTGTGGTCATCGCCCCCACCATTGTTTCCGTTTTGGCTACTATTGCCGCCACCGCCGCTATTGTTTCCAGAATTGCTACTATTGCTCCCGCCACTGTTGCCGCCTCCGCTGCCACTGTTGCTGCCGCCACCACCGCTATTGCCGCCCCCGCTGCCACTATTGCCGCCGCTTCCGCCGTCACCCCCTTTGTTGTGAACGATCAGCGAGTTGGCGATATAGCTGTGGCTGCCATCCAGAATGAGGTTGAACAGCGCCGTCGTGGGCGGGCTGTCGACCCAGTAGAGAGACTCGACCAGCAGCTCGGCGGGTTGGGCCGCCAGCGCCAGATTGCCAGTGAGCGCGACCGCTGCCGGTCCGCACAGGATGCGCATGCCGGTAAAGAGCGGCTGCACCGCCAGGGTGGGCTGCTCGGCGCGGGTCATGGCGGGTGCGATAGCCACCCAGCCGCGGGTGCTCAAGAAGGGGTGTTCGGCGGTAAAGAAGGGGGGCAGACGATTGAGCCCGTAGAGTCTCCGGTTGCCCAGGATGACGCGCTCGACCGCCAGGATCCGGTTGATCTGACCATGCTGATCCAGCACCTGTTCACCGGCCTGCAGCGTTTCGATGGGGCGCTCGCTGCCATCGGCCATCAGGATGCGGGTGCCGGCGACGAAGCAGGACTTGGCGTGGGCCTGGTTCGGCTGCCATTGGTGATGGTCGAAGTCATAGCTGAAGGGGGTGGCAAACAGGGCCAGGGCGATGGCCGATCCCAGCAGCAGTCGGCGCTGGCTGGGTTTGAACGAGGGCAGTGACATGGGGAGCTCCTTGTCTGGCTGGATTCACGCAGTCAAGTATAGAGGCCAGCTCGCTGAAACCCTTGCCATGCTATCTCGCCAGAAAAACGATTGGCGTCGGCCACAAAAGTGCGTAAAATCGCATACTCGATGCTTGTAGCAACGAATCCCGCCTAAAAAGCCAGTTTCATGCCCTCCCCAAGCAGTGAAAGGTAACGAATGACGCCGAATAGCGCATCTAATGCCTTGAAAAAGTCTTGTGATGACTGAAAAGTGTCAATTATCCCTGTCAGTTATCAAAAAATTAAGGATACCCATGTTTTCCTTGGTCAAGCAAAGCGTCGCCGGGCTGCAAATTCTGTTTGTTGCCTTTGGTGCCATGGTTCTGGTGCCCCTGCTCACCGGATTGAACCCCTCCATGGCCCTGCTTGGCGCCGGTGTAGGCACCCTGCTGTTCCAGCTCTGCACCCGTCGCCAGGTCCCGATCTTCCTCGGCTCCAGCTTCGCCTTCATCGCCCCCATCATCTATGCCACCCAGACCTGGGGCCTGCCCTCCACCATGTTCGGCCTGTTTGCCGCCGGCTTCATGTACTTCATCCTGGCGGCCCTCATTCGCGTGCGCGGCATGGGCTTTGTGCACAAGCTGCTGCCGCCCGTGGTGATTGGCCCGGTGATCATGGTGATTGGCCTGTCGGTGGCCCAGGTGGCCTGCAACATGGCCATGGGCCGTGCCGGGGCCGAGCAGGTGGTGGCGCCTGCCACCGCGCTGACCCTGGCGGGGATCTCCCTGGCGGTGACCCTGATCGCGGCCGTGTTCTGCAAGGGCTGGATCAAGCTCATCCCCATCCTCTCCGGCGTCATCGCCGGTTATGTGGCCGCCGTGCTGATGGGTCAGGTGAGTTTCGATGGCATGGTCAACGCCCCCTGGCTGGCGCTGCCCCACTTTGAGACCCCGGAGATCAACTGGGCCGCTGCGCTCTTCATGCTGCCGGTGGCCATAGCCCCCTGCATAGAGCACATAGGTGGCGTGCTGGCCATCGGCGGTGTGACCGGCAAGGACTACACCAAGGATCCTGGCCTGCACCGCACCCTGGCCGGTGACGGCATCGGTGTCTGCTTCGCCGGTTTCATCGGTGGCCCCCCCGTCACCACCTATGCGGAAGTGACAGGTGCCGTGATGATCACCCGCAACTTCAACCCGGTCACCATGACCTGGGCCGCCGTGTTCGCCATCATTCTGGCCTTCTTCGGCAAGTTCAACGCCCTGCTCACCTCCATCCCCATGCCGGTGATGGGCGGCATCATGCTGCTGTTGTTCGGATCCATCGCCGCCATCGGTCTCAAGACCCTGGTGGAGTCCAAGGTGGATCTGGGGCTGGCCCGCAACATCGCCATAGTCGCCGTGACCCTGACGGTCGGTGTCGGCGCGCTGGAGATGAAGATAGGTGACTTCGCCCTGGCCGGTGTCGGCCTGGCCTCGGTGGCCGCTATCCTGCTCAACCTCATCCTGCCCCAGCACTCCGAAGAGGGTGCCATGGAGTCGGCCAAGGACTAAACGCCTCCTCAGCCGCAGCGATGACAGGAGGCCACCCCAGGGTGGCCTCTTGCTTTTGTAGCACCCGGCCGGGAGAGCCTTGATCCCTTGAGGCTCGGCTCGGCGACTACAATCAGTGGCGTTGTTCACAGTCAAGGAGACGAACATGAAGACGAGATGGATCCTGGCCCTGCTTGGGCTTATCTGGGGGGGCGCGGCCCAGGCCGGTGCTGTGCGCTACCAGGTTGACGGTCAGCCCTTCGAAGGATATTACCTGGCTGCCGCCGACAAGCAGGCGCCCCTGGTGGTGCTGGTTCACGACTGGGACGGGCTGACGGATTACGAGGTGAAGCGGGCCGAGATGCTGGTGGCGCTCGGTTACAGCGTGTTCGCGGTGGACTTGTTCGGGGCAGGGGTCAGACCGACCGCCGTGGAAGAGAGGAAGAAGCTCACCGGGGCGCTTTATCAGGACAGACCCAGGATGCGCAAGCTGTTGCAGGCAGGGTTCGCCGAGGCGGGCAGGCAGGGCGGCCGGCTCGACAATGCGGTGGCGATGGGCTACTGCTTTGGCGGCGCCGCCGTGCTGGAGCTGGCCCGCAGCGGCGCTAGCCTCAAGGGGATCGTCAGCGTTCACGGGGGGCTGGAGACCCCGGCCGGTCAGAACTACGAGCAGACCAGGGCCAGCCTGTTGATCCAGCATGGCAGCGCGGATCAGGCGGTGTCGCTGGGCCAGTTTGCGGCCCTCATCACCGAGCTGGAGAGCGCCGGCATCCGGCATGAGGCGACCAGCTACAGCGGCGCCCCCCATGCCTTCAGCGTCTTTGGCTCGGACAATTACCGCGCCGATGCCGATGCCAAGTCCTGGCGGCGCTTCACCGAGTTTCTCGGCGAGGTGACCAAGGGGTAGGGCAGCCTTAGGCGGCGAAGCGGGATCATGCCACCAATGGCCCCGCGTGGCGGGGCACCACTGCTTGCCGGGTCAGCAGAAGTTCAGTGGCGCTGGTTATACTGACTCGATGAGGTACTTGTATCTGGCCAGCGCCCCCGGGGCACCGGACGGTGAATGCTGATAACGGGTCACAGGGATGGCCTCTGACCCGATTCTGGCGCGGGAGGCCCCCTCAGCCCCCCGCACACGAGACACGAAGGAGTAATGACATGCGTCTATGGACTCATATTCTGGCCGTTCTGCTGCTGGTTGGTTGTGCCAAGGGGGATACCCCCGCCGAGCAACGCAACCACATTCAACAGATGCGCCAGCAGACCCTCTCCACCCTGTATGGTCAGGATGCGGGCACCAGACAGGAGGTGGCAAGATCCAAGGGTTATGCCGTCTTCACCAATGTGAACAACAACCTGCTGGTACTGAGCGCCGGCAGTGGTTATGGGGTGCTTCGTGACAACCGCACCGGTCGCGACACCTACATGAAGATGGCGACCGCCGGCATGGGGATCGGCATGGGGATCAAGAAATTCCAGGCCGTGATCATCTTCAACGATGCCGCCGCCCTGGACAGATTCATCACCACAGGCTTCGATGCCAGCGCCCAGGCGGATCTGGCCGCCAAGTCGGCGGACGATGGCAAGGTGGTGGTCAGCGAGGCGGCCAATGCCGACTTCCAGAAGGTGAAGATGTACCAGCTCACCGAGAAGGGGGTGGCGGTGCAGGCTACCATGCAGGGCTACAAATACTGGCCGGATGACGATCTCAACGGCACCAAATAACGCCCAGACATTAATGGCCACTGCGCGGCGCTCATCAGAGCGCCGCGAGCATTTCTGCAGCCTTGAACCGCGCTAGGCGGGCTTGTCCAGCGTCAGCACCCTCACCCACATGGCTCCTTCCCCTACGTGTTGGCGGGATGAGAGGCTGAGCTCCCCCGTCTGCGCCGCGATGCGGTGCACGGCCAGGCTGTGGGACTTCTGCCCTGTGGCGATCAGATAGTGGCCGCTGTGGTCGATGGCAAAACCACGGGGACAGGATTCGGTCGGGAAGTGGCCCAGCAGGGTCAGGGCGCCGTCCTCCTCGTCGACCCCGAACAGGCTGAGCAGGCTGCTGGCCCGCTCGCTGGTGTAGAGAAAACGCCCATCCGGGGTCAGGTGGATGTCGGCCCCCCAGCGCTCTCCCTGATAACCCTCGGGCAGCATATCCAGGCTCTCTCGCGCGCCGATGCGACCATCCGCCTCCCTGTGATAGCGGTTGAGGGTGGCATCTAGCTCATTGAGGCAGTAGAGATCGCCGTTGGTGGGGTGCAGCGCCAGATGGCGGGGCCCGGCGCCGGGGGCGGTGTGGATGTCAGCCAGGGGATGGGGGCTCAGCTGACCATCCTCTCCCAGGGTGAAGCGACGAATGACATCCTCCTTGAGGCAAGCCACCAGCAGCTCCTGCTCGCCCTGCTCCGTTGTCAACAGGGTCACCGAATGGGCAGCCATCAGCCGGTCGATGCGCTGGTGTGGCGCCAGCACCCGGCCAGCGTCGTCCATGGGCGAGACGCTGACATGGTCGAAGGCGTAGGAGGCGGCAAAGAAGAGGCGCCCGGTCCCATCGGTGCAGCTGTGGGAGGCGCTGCCATAGAGCGGCGCCGAGTTGGGCGCTCCGAGCCGGCCATCCGCGGCTATGGGGTAGCTCAGCACCCGAAAGTCGGGACGCACGCCGGCATAGAGCCAGGCCTTGTCCGGGCTGATGACCAGGGGCTGCACCTCGCCGCCGGTCTGGACTTGCTGCAGCGGGGCCAGCTCGCCTTCTTCCAGTCGAAACACATGGATCAACCCGCTCACCGGGTTGGCCACATACACCACTTGTTCCATTGCACGCTCCAGAGAAAAAGAGTGCCCAGCGAGGGGCAGGGAGATAAGGCATGGTCCCATGGATGGCGCCCGCCATCCACAGCCTCATGGAGCCGCGTCAGGGTCGGCTCAGGATCTCTTGTATGACGGGTACCACCGAGAGGGCCAGCAGGGCCGCCATGGCATGGTTGAACCGGCGGCGGGCGAGGGCATTGGTCAGCCAGCGTTTGAGCAGGGTGCCACACAGGAGCCAGAGCCCGACGCAGGGGAAAGAGACGATGAAGAAGGTCAGGGCTATGGTCAGGTTCTGCTGGTGGAAGTCGGCCCCCGCGCTGGTGAAGGCGGCGATGGCGCCGGTAGCGACCACCCAGGCCTTGGCATTGACCCATTGGAACAGGGCGCCCTTGAGGAACCCCAGAGGGCGGGCAGAGGCGTCTCCCGTCACCTCGTCGGCGGAGCGGGCAATCAGCCAGGCGAGATAGAGCAGATAGAGGGTGCCGACACACTTGATGACGAAGTGCAGGCTGGGGAAGAGGGTGAACAGCTGGCCGAAACCCAGCCCCACCAGCAACAGCATCAGGGTGAAGCCGACGCAGATCCCCATGAGCAGCGGCAGGCTGCGCCTGATCCCGAAGTTGGCGCCGGCGCTCATCACCATGATGTTGTTCGGTCCCGGGGTGACAGATGCCGAGATGGCAAAGAGCACCACGGCGTAGAGATAGTCCATGAGATCCTCGTGGGTGACATTCCGTTGTCTTCCCTATATTGGGGGCCTGTTCCCGCTTTCAAGTCCGGCGGCTCGGGTAAAAAAACAGGCTCCAATATGGAGCCTGTTTGCAGGGGCAGGAGGTCGGCATCAGGCCGGCTTGCCACCATTGGGCGGCGGCAGGGCCGGGCGGGACTCTATCTTCTGCTCGTCCCCTTGCCTGTTCTTGATGTGAACGTCCATCTGGTTGAAAGCGATGTCGATGCCGTGTTCACGGAACAGTACGTCTATCCGGCGGTTCAGCTCATCGATGGCCGGGTTGCGATCCCCGAGCTCGCTCACGAAGAAGCGCAGCTCGTGATCCAGGGTGCTGGGGCCGAAGGTGAGGAAGTAGACGATGGGGGCTGGGTCCTTCAAGACCCGGCTGTTCTCCGTGGCCGCCTGCATCAACAGCTTGCGGGTCAGCTCCAGATCCGAACCATAGGCCACCCCGACCCGGGCTATGACCCGGGTGACGGTATCGGACAGGGACCAGTTAATCAGTCGCTCTATCATCAGCTGCTGGTTCGGGATGATCACTTCTTTACGGTCGAAGTCGGTGAGGGTGGTCGAGCGGATGCGGATCTTGTTGACCGTGCCCGAGATGGTGCCGATGGTGACAGTATCCCCGATCCGTACCGGGCGCTCGAACAGTATGATGATGCCCGAGATGAAGTTGGAGACTATCTGCTGCATGCCAAAACCGATACCGACCGAGAGGCCGGCGGCCAGCCACTGCAGCTTCTCCCACTGGACACCCAGCATGGCCAGCGCGGTGAGCGAGCCCATCCCGATCAGCACATAGTTGAGCATGGTGGTGAAGGCGTAGGCGGTGCCCTGGGCGAGGCGCAACTTGGAGAGTACCAGCACCTCCAGCAGGCCTGGCAGGTTGCGGGCCAGCGACAGGGCCGCCCCGAACAGGAAGAGGCCGGTCAGCACGTCGCTCAGGCTGATGGGGTAGAGCACGGCGTTGGCACCAGTGCCCTCGCTCTTGTGCCACAGCACCACGCTGTCGAGGTAGGTGAAGACAGCGACCAGATCGGACCAGAGCCAGTAGAAGGCGACGCCGAACACCAGCAGCAACATGATGCGGGTCAGGCGCAGGGACTGCTGGCTGACCTCTTCCAGATCCATGGGCTGCTCTTCGATGGCCTCGCCCCCTTCCGCATCTTCCGAAGGCTTGTGCTCGCGCTTGGCGACGGCGCGGCGGTAGGCCAGACGGCGGGCCGCCAGCTCCAGACCACGCAGGGCGGTGCGATAGACCAGGCTCCAGATGATGATGAGGTAGAAGGATTCGATCAGGCGACCGGTCAGCTTCAGGGCCGTGTAGTAGTAGCCGAGGGCCGCCAGCACCATCAGGGCCACAGGCGCCAGCGCCAGGGCGACCGCCGTCATGGTCTGCAGCATGCTGGCCTCGCCCTTGATGCGGGCGCGGGAGATGGGCAGCACCAGGTAGGCGGTCAGCCCCAGCAGCAGCATGGTCAGCGCCTGGCCGATGACATCATTGCCCAGCGATGAGGGTTCCACCACCGCCTTGGTCGACAGCATGATGAGGGGCAGCAGGGGCAGCCAGAGGTAGCGCATGCTGGTGCGCTTGGCCTGCAACTCGTCCCGCGGGATGCGGAAGTGGCTCTCGCCTATGCCGCCTGGGCGCATCACCGACAGGTAGACGCTGAACACCAGGTAGCCCAGTGCCAGGTTCAGGGTGATCTGGAAGATGAGGCGCGGGCTCAGCAGGCCGCAATAGGCCAGCAGCAGGCCGGCGGCCAGGATGAAGAGGGTACCCGGCAGGCGTTGCAATACGGTGTAGAGCAGGGCGCGCGGGGTGTGCCACTGGCTGTCTTGGCGGAAGCGGCCGAGGTCCTTGGCGATCTTCTGCTGGCGCTTGACCAGGGTCGGGCGTTTCCACAGCAGCAGGCCACCCACCAGCAGCAGCGGCAAGGCGAGCAGGGAGACCGCCAGCAGCATGTCGCCCCAGCCTTGCCAATCCGGCTTGAGCACCCAGTCGGAGACCTGCTTGTAGGCATGACCCGGCCAGTTGATGAACCACTTGCCATCGATGGGCTTGTTGCTGCTGACCCAGAAGATGTGCTGTTGCAGGGTGAATTCGATGGAGGCATAGATGCGCGTCAGCTGCTGCTGGGTGAGCTGCAGGCTGATGGCGTTGGTCAGCTGGGCATCCATCTGGCGGTTGAGCTGATCCAGCAGGCTGATGCGGGTATCGATCAGCTTGACCAGGTTAGCCTTGTCCTCTTCGCTGACGGTCTCCCTGCTGTTGGCGATCAGGTTGTCCAGATACTGGCCCTTCTGGAACAGCTGATCCCGTTGCTGGCTCAGTTCAAACTGGGCCAGGTGCAGGTCGGCTATCTGCTCTTCCAGGTTCTTCACCAGGGTGGAGGGGGCGGCCTCCAGCTGCTGGTAGAGCTGATAGAGGATGCGGGAGAGCAGCAGGTTGCCCTTGAGCATCTGCACCTGTTCGTTCAGGTTGCGCTCGGTCTGGGTGCCGCGCTCCAGCCAGCTTTTGGCCTGCAGGTTTTTCTGTGCGAGCAGGTTGAGGTTGGTGGTGGCGCTGATGAGCTGCTGGCTGAGCTGGTGGTTGATCTCCTGCTCTTTTTGCACCAGCGGGTTGTCCTGGGTGGCGACCAGCTCGCCGGTCTGCTCGGCGGCCTTCTCGGTGTCGCCGAGGCGCTTGGCGCTGCTCTGCTCCTGCAGGGCCTGCAGTTTTTGCTCCTCATGGGCGAGGCGCGCACTCTGGTAGTCGCGCTGCTTGACCGCCAGATCCTGCATGCTGGTGCGGTTGTCCAGATCCTTTTGCAGGTTGGCCAGTTGCAGGTCCAGCAATGCCAGCTCGGTATTGAGCTTCATCTTCTCGGCGCTGCTCACGCCATCCCCGGAGTTCAGGCGAGTGCGGATCTCCTGGCTGCGTTGATAGGCGCGGCTCATGTTGGCCTGGGCCCGCTCCGGCAGGGTTTGCAGGCTGGTGATCTGGCTGCCTATGGTGCCGAGGGCCTCCTGGGCATCCTGCATGTTGGCCAGCACTTCCGGCTGACGGCTCTCCAGCTCCGCCAGGCTCATGCTGGCGTATTCACTCTTGAGCTGCTCAGGGCCCTTGTCCTGGGCCAGGGAGTCTATCTTGGCGCCTATCTCTTTCATTTCGCCGGGCAGGGAGCGTACCCGCTGTGTCAGCGCCTTGGCCTTGGCCTGCTCCTTCTCGATGCTGTCGAGCAGGGCTAAGGTATCGGTCAGCAACTTCTGATCCGCCTGCTGGCTGACGGTCAGGGTCTCTGACTTGCCGAGGGCATCGAGCGCCCGCTGTACCGTGGCGCGCTGGGGCAGATCCTGCGCCATGGCTTGGGGGGCGCAGAGGCTGATGAGTAAACAGAGCAGCGGCAACAGGGTGGCCGAGGCTCTTCTGAACTGTATTGAGGGCATAAAACGTCCGGGTGATTATGCGAAATTCGGGAGGTTTCCCACTGGGGGGAAATCCGCGTGGATTCTAGCACCGGCGCGAGAGAGGCAGCAGGGGGGAGAGATAAAAAAAACGGCGCCCCAGGGCGCCGTTTTATCGGTTCAAGACTGATTAGAGTACGTGAACGGAGGCGGTGTTGGTGGTACCGCTCGGTACCAGGGCACCGGAGACCATGACGACCACGTCACCCTTCAGGCCCATGCCGCTTTGCAGTGCCGCTTCTTTGCCGATGCGATAGAAATCGTCGGTAGAGGCGATGCTGTCAACCACGTGAGCAACCACACCCTTGGTCAGGACCAGCTGGGCAGCAGTTTTCTTGTTGGTGGTGATGGCCAGGATCCAGGCTTTCGGGAAGTACTTGCGAATGGCCTTGGCAGACTTGCCGCCTTCGGTGGCAACCACGATCAGCGGGGCGTCCAGCTTCTCGGAGGTCTCGACGGCGCCTTTACAGACGGCTTCGGTGATGCGCAGCTTGTTGCTGTCGTTGGCAGCAGACAGGTTGGACGGCATCACGGCGTCGGTACGCTCGCAGATGGTGGCCATGATGGTCACGGCTTCCAGCGGGTACTTGCCCTTGGCGGATTCGCCGGACAGCATGACGGCGTCGGTACCATCCAGGATGGCGTTCGCCACGTCACCGGCTTCGGCGCGGGTCGGACGCGGGTTCTTGATCATGGAATCCAGCATCTGGGTGGCGGTGATGACCACTTTACGTGCCTTGTTGCACTTGGTGATGATCATCTTCTGGGCGAAGATCACTTCTTCAACCGGAATTTCCACACCCATGTCGCCACGAGCAACCATGATGCCGTCGGAGACAGCCAGGATGTCGTCGAAGTTGTCCAGGCCTTCCTGGTTTTCGATCTTGGATATGATCTGGATGTTCTCGCCACCGTGGGCCTTCAGGTGCTCACGGATTTCCAGCACGTCTTCTTTCTTGCGGATGAAGGAGGCGGCAACGAAGTCCACGCCCTGCTCGCAACCGAAGATGAGGTCACGCTTGTCTTTCTCGGCCAGGGCCGGCAGCTTGATGGAGACGCCCGGCAGGTTGACGCCCTTGTTCTCGCCCAGATCACCGTTGTTCAGCACCTTGCAGATGACTTCACGCTCGGTGATTTCGATGACGTCCAGACCGATCAGGCCGTCATCCACCAGGATGCGGTTGCCGACGCGCAGGTCGTTGGCGAAGCCGGCGTAGGTCACGGCGACTTTGTCCTTGTTGCCAACCACTGTCTGGTCGGTGGTGAAGGTGAAGGTCTGGCCGGCGACCAGAGAGACATCGTTGCCACCTTCCAGCTTCATGGTACGGATTTCCGGACCCTTGGTATCCAGCAGGATGGCTGCGTGCTTGCCGGTCTCGGCCATCACTTCACGCAGGTTGCGGATACGGGTGCCGTGCTCTTCGTAATCACCGTGAGAGAAGTTCAGGCGCATGACGTTCATGCCGGCGTCGAGCATCTTGCCGAGCATTTCTTTGGATTCGGTCTTGGGACCTATGGTGCAGACGATTTTGGTCTTTTTCATGTCAGTCTTCATGGTTAAGGAGTTTCCGCCGTGCAATATACACCAGTTTTTGGATACTTTTTATGATCCAGAAACAACGTTTTGAGCTAAAAACGCCTCAATTTGAAAGATAACGTTTTCGCTCACAGCTGATTTTAGGGGCTAAAATAATTGATTTTCCGCGAGTGAGGCCATTTGGTTCCCATTTCTCGCCCCCTCGATGGCCTGATCCCATGTAGTTAAATGACCAACAAGGGATGAGACCGCCAGCGAGGGAACCTGAGCCCCTTTCCCCCTCTGGCCGTCACCCAGTGTAGTCATTGGGCCGCCACAACGCAGGACGGGCGTCAGCGTCCGACCAGGTGCGCCGCCCGGGCAGGCGGCGCGCCTGTTGCGCAGGCTTAGCCGAAGAACCAGTAACCGCGGTTGATGAGACGGGTCAGCAGTTGCAGGAAGCCGGCCTGATCGGCGAGTTCCACCATGTCGGCCTGGGTGATGATGTCCTTGTCGCACAACAGGGAGATGGCGGCCGCATCTTCGCTCGGCAGGGTCCAGGCCTCGCCGTCGATGTAGCAGCTACGGCTTTCGCCGCTGAACCAGACAGAGCGCAGCCCCGGCACCTTGATGGCGGGCTCGCCCTGGGTCAGCAGATCGGCCACTTCCTCGGCGCTGTAGTCAGGCTCCATGGGGCTCACGTCCAGATCGTGCTTGGCCTCGGAGATCATGGTGCCGAACCACTCCTTGAACAGGGTCTCGTCATCCAGGGCCTGTTGCATCAATTCCCGCAGGCGGTGCAGCTCATGGGGCTGGATCTCGCCGTGACGGGCGCGGGGCTTGAGGTCTGCATCGCCGTAACGCTCGGTGCGCAGATCGTTGTCGATCAGGTGATCGGCAAACGACGAGATGAGCGCCTTGGCGTCCGGTGCCCGGAAGCCCACGGAGAAGTTCAGGGAGGGCTCGATGGCGTAGCCCTCGTGGGGGAATCCGGGCGGAATGTAGAGGATGTCGCCCGGCTCCATGATGACGTCGATGATCGCCTCGAACGGCTCGCAGTGCAGCAGGGCGGCGTGGGCGGCAAACTCGTTGAGGGGATTGGCATCGCCGACCCGCCAGTGACGCTTGCCCTGGCCCTGGGTGATGAAGACGTCGTAGTTGTCGATGTGGGGGCCGACACCGCCGTGAGGGGTGGAGAAGCTCACCATCACATCGTCAAAGCGCCAGCCCGGGATAAACTGGAACGGCAGCGCCAGCTCGTGCACCTCGGGGGCCCAGTGGTTGCAGGCCTGCACCAGCACAGTCCAGTTCTCTTCCCCCAGGTGATCATAAGACTCGAAGGGGCCGTGGGCAGCCTCCCACTTGCCGTCGAAACGGGTCACCAGGCGGGATTCGATGACCTCCTCCATGGCCAGGCCCGCCAGCTCGTCCGGGCTGATGGGATCCTGAAAGTCTTTGAAGCCACCCTTGATGAGGAGCGGGCGCTTCTGCCAGTAGTGCTCGAGGAAGTGGGCAATATCCAGATTGAGTTCGTACATGGTGCTTCTCGTATCTTGTGAGAGATCTTGCCCAAACTTGGCTTGGGCAAAGGCTCTGAAATGGCCCGATAGCCTATGACGCTATCGAATGGGCCAAAATCAACGGGGGCCCTGCCGTCATGACAGAGCCCCCGCCGGTTCGGTTTAGCCGCTTACTTCAGCAGATCGACCAGACGCTGGGCCTGACCGAGGTAGTTGGCCGGGGTCAGCTTCTTCAGTTCGACCTTGACGGCCTCGGGCAGTTCCAGGGTGTCGATGAAGGTGCGCATCCCTTCGGCATCCACGCGGCGACCACGGGTCAACTCTTTGAGCTTCTCGTAGGGCTTCTCGATGCCGTAGCGGCGCATCACTGTCTGGATGGGCTCGGCCAGCACTTCCCAGTTGGCGTCCAGATCGGCGGCCATGGCATCCGCGTTGGCTTCCAGCTTGGAGATGCCCTTGAGGGTCGCCTGATAGGCAATCAGGGAGTAACCCACGGCCACACCCAGGTTACGCAGCACGGTCGAGTCGGTCAGATCACGCTGCCAGCGGGAGATGGGCAGTTTGCTCGCCAGGTGCTGGAACACGGCGTTGGCCAGCCCCAGGTTGCCTTCGGAGTTCTCGAAGTCGATGGGGTTGACCTTGTGCGGCATGGTGGAGGAGCCGATCTCGCCCGCTATGGTGCGCTGCTTGAAGTGACCCAGGGAGATGTAACCCCACACATCGCGGTCGAAGTCGATCAGGATGGTGTTGAAGCGGGCCATGGCGTCGAACAGCTCGGCGATGTAGTCGTGGGGCTCGATCTGGGTGGTGTAGGGGTTCCAGGTCAGGCCCAAGGAGGTCACGAACTCCTCGGAGAACTGGTGCCAGTCCACTTCAGGGTAAGCGCTCACGTGGGCGTTGTAGTTGCCCACGGCGCCGTTGATCTTGCCGAGGATCTCGACCGCCATGATCTGCTTGTACTGGCGCTCCAGGCGATAGGCGACGTTGGCCATCTCCTTGCCCATGGTGCTCGGGGTCGCCGGCTGGCCGTGGGTGCGTGACAGCAGCGGCATGTCGCGGTACTCATGGGCCAGGCGCTTGAGCTCGGAAATCAGCTTCTCGCAATAAGGCTTGATGACCTGGTCGCGGGCGGTTTTCAGCATCAGGCCGTGGGAGTTGTTGTTGATGTCTTCCGAGGTGCAGGCGAAGTGGATGAATTCGCTGACGGCGGCCAGCTCGGGGTTCACTTCCACTTTCTCTTTGAGGAAGTACTCCACCGCTTTCACATCATGGTTGGTGGTGCGCTCTATCTGCTTGATGCGCGCGGCGTCCGCTTCGTTGAAGTTCAGGACTATGTCGTCCAGCAGGGCGCTCGCGGCCGCACTCAGGGCAGGGACTTCCGGGATCCCGGCGTGGCTGGCCAGTTTTTGCAACCAGCGCACCTCGACTTCGACGCGAAAACGCAGCAGACCGAATTCGGAGAAGATGGGACGCAGGGCATCGGCCTTGTCGCCATAACGACCGTCAATCGGGGAAACAGCAGTCAGCGCGGACAGCTCCATGGGGTGAACTCCTGATGTGTGTGGGGGGTTAGAAACTCAAAAACGTTTGGCCAGTTCCACCATCTTCTTGCGAGCGAAGATGATCTGGGTACGGCTGCCGCCAAGCTGGCGCCACAGCACGGCGGCACGGATGCCTGCCAGCAGCAGGGCGCGCACCTTGTGCTGCACCAGGGGCTGCTGCAGGAACAGCGGGGTACCCGCTACCTGGATGCGCGGCCCTATGGGGCTGATGAGATCGCTGTAGATGCTCGCCATGTTGGCCAGGATCTGCTCGTCGAGCAGATCGAAATGCTGTTGCTGGCGGCCGATCTGTCCGATCCGCTCCCCCAGCATGTTGAGAATGTCCTTGCGCTTGGCCAGCTTGCGCTCCAGCGCAATCAGGCTCACCACGTAGCGGGTCAGCTCGGCGTTCTTCTGGCTGCCGTCGGCCCCCAGCTGCTCCACCAGGGCGCGGTAGCCGTCGCGGATCGCGAGGTGGCTGCCGAACACTTCCAGCGGCTGCTTGGGATTGGTCACCAGCACGCTTTGCAGGCTCTCGCGCAGGGAGGCCTCGTCGCAGTTGCCGTCACGGGCCACTTTTTGCACCAGATAGGCCGCCTGGCAGATGCCGGCGAAAGCCATGGTTCTGTCTTGGAATTTGTCGCTCACGTCTGCTGCCTTCTGTTAAGGATTCAAACCGGATGGCTGAAACGCTGTTCTATGATGCCGCCGCCCAGGCAGACTTCCCCGTCATAGAAGACGGCGGACTGGCCCGGGGTCACCGCAGCCTGTTTCTCGTCGAAGATGACCCTGATGGTCTCATCGTCGATGGGCTGGATGAGGCAGGGGATGTCCTGCTGGCGGTAACGGGTCTTGACGGTGCAGCGAAGCGGCGCCCGGATCGGGGTGCGATCCACCCAGTGCAATTGGCTCGCGATCAGGCCATCGGAGTAGAGGCGGGGATGCTCCCCCTGCGCCACCACTAGCGTGTTGCGCTCCACCTCTTTGTCCACCACGTACCAGGCCTCTTCGGTCGCATCCTTCATGCCACCGATGCCGAGTCCCTTGCGCTGGCCCAGGGTGTGATACATCAGGCCCTGGTGCTCGCCGATGACCTTGCCATCCACGGTTTCGATGGGGCCGGGCTGGGCGGGCAGGAACTTGGCCAGGAAGTCCTTGAACTTGCGCTCACCGATAAAGCAGATACCGGTGGAGTCCTTCTTCTTGGCGGTGATGAGCTCGAGCTGCTCGGCGATGCGGCGCACCTCCGGCTTCTCCAGATCCCCGACCGGGAACAGGCTCTGACCCACCTGGGCTTCGCTCAGGGTGTAGAGGAAGTAGCTCTGGTCCTTGTTGTTGTCGAGACCGCGCAGCAGGCGCGGGCGGCCTGTGCTGTCGTCACGGCGCACATAGTGGCCGGTGGCGATGTAGGTGGCACCCAGCTCTTCGGCGGCAAACTCGAGGAACGCCTTGAACTTGATCTCCTTGTTGCACAGGATATCCGGGTTCGGCGTGCGCCCCGCCTTGTACTCTTCCAGGAAGTGCTCGAACACGTTGTCCCAGTACTCGGCGGCGAAGTTGATGGTGTGGAGTTTCATCCCCAGCTTGTCGCAGACGGCCTTGGCATCAGCCAAATCCTGGGAGGCGGAGCAGTACTCGTCCGTGTCGTCTTCTTCCCAGTTCTTCATGAACAAGCCTTCGACCTGATAACCCTGCTGCTGGAGCAGGTAGGCCGAGACGGAAGAATCCACGCCGCCGGACATGCCGACGATCACCTTGATTTGGCTGTTGTCTGTCATTAGTCGAAGTTACCAGTTCGTTTAAACGGGGCGTATTCTACCAGAGTTTTGCGCCCCCGGTCACATCTCCCTGCCGTCGTTCCCCTCGGGAGCCCGGCGTCGGGAAATCGTTTTTCTGTTTGTCGGCACCATGATGAAATAAATGGTGCCAAATGATCCTAAATGGCCTGTTCAGGAGCTGTCACGAGAGGTCGGAAGCTCGGTAAAGAGCAGCGCAGGAACCGGAGTGTGTAAATACACATGAGCTTTCCTGATTACAAACAAGCGAGCAGCACATGAGCCTTGATCACTGCCTCGCAGCAAGATCGTGGACAGGTTCTCAAATAAAGGCCTTGAGCGCCGACAGGGGCAGGCGAGTGCCCCCCAGATAGTCCTGGATGCACTGCCACACCAATGGGCTGCGCAGGGCCGGCTTGCACTCGGCTATCTCCGCCAGGGTGAGCCAGTGGCAGGCCAGCACATCGCCGTCGGGATCCTCTGGATGGTGCTGACCCGGCGCCTTTTCAAGGTCGAAGATGACGGCGGTACGCACGAAGGTGGCCTCGCTGTCCGCCGGTTTGTAGAGATAGACCCCGAGCCAGGCGCTGGGGGTGGCAGTCAGCCCCGTCTCCTCTTTTAGTTCGCGGCAGGCCGCCTCAATCAGGTTTTCCCCCGGCTCCACGTGGCCGGCGGGCTGGTTGAAGCGGCGCTGCCCCTTGATCTCCTCTTCCACCAGCAGGAAGCGACCCTGCCAGTGCACCAGGGCGGCCACCGTCAGGCGACTCTGCAGGGGCGGGTGTTCGATCATGATGACTCCTTGTCTCCGGGATGACGGGCGGGTCGGCGGGCCGTGCCCCGGCCGCTGCTGCGGGGTTTGTTCTCGCCCGCCGTGGGTGATCCGGGTTTGCCCGTACCGCGCGGCTTGTCCCGTTGCTGGGGCTGGCTTGCCCGGCGCGGGGCTTCGCCTGCCGGTTTGGCTGCGCTGCCACTGGCTCGGGGTGATGACGGTTTGCGCCTGGCCGGTGCCAGCTCGGGGGCGGGCAGGCTGCGGCTCTGGCCGGGTGCCAGACCGTCGAGGGTCCAGTCACCTATGGCGTAGCGAATGAGGCGCAGGGTGGGGTGGCCTATATGGGCCGTCATCCGCCTCACCTGACGATTGCGCCCCTCCACAATTTTTATCTCCAGCCAGCTGGTGGGGATCTCCTTGCGCATCCGTATCGGCGGATTGCGCGGCCACAGCTCGGGTTCATCCATAATGCGCGCCCCGGCGGGCAGTGTCATGCCGTCGTTGAGCTCGACCCCGGCGCGCAGGGCGGCCAGTGCCGCCTCGCTCGGCACCCCTTCCACCTGCACCCAATAGGTCTTGGGGGTCTTCTCCCCCGGCTGGGTGAGGCGCGCCTGCAGCTTGCCGTCGTTGGTGAGCAGCAAGAGCCCCTCGCTGTCGCGGTCGAGCCGCCCTGCGGCATAGATGCCGGGCTCTTTGATGTAATCCTTGAGGGTTTCGCGCCCCGCCTCGTCGGTGAACTGGCAGAGCACCATGTAGGGCTTGTTCAGCAGCAAGAGCTTGCGATCTGCCGGTGCCACCTCTGGTTTTTGCCCCGCCACTCTGGCGTCGCCCGCCTGCCAGGTACCGGCCAGTGAGCGGGCAAGGCCGGGCTTGTGGGCCTCATCCTGTGTGGGGCGGCCAGCGGCGCTGATGCGGCCGGAGAGGGAGAGGCGGGGACGGGCAGGTTTCATCGCATGCATACCAAAAACAGGGGATGCCGGAGTGTATCACGGAGGCGCCCGCCTTGGGTCATAGGGGCATGGAGGGAAAGGGTTTGGCAAATCCGCTCCCTGCCTCCCCCTTCGCAGGGAGAGGGGGCTGGGAGATTCAGCTCAGCAGGCTGTCGATGACGATGGCCTGGCGGGCGGGGGCCGAGCTTGCGTGCAGCAGCGCCGTGCTGACCACCTCGTTCATCAGGGCGCGGGCCAGCCGGGTGAGGGGGCGCAACTGCTCGGGGGCCAGAGCGGCCGGAATGGCCAGCAATATGATGGTCTGCACAGGCCCGAGCGCCGATCCCCAGTCGATGGGCTCATCGCAGCCAAGCAGCGAGAGGGCGGGTTTGGTGATGGCGGGGCAGATCACATGGGGCATGGCCAGCCCTGGCCGGATGATGGTGGCGGCGAGTTGTTCCCGCGCTGCTATGGCCTGCTCCAGCGCGGCTCTGTCACGCACCCGCTCCCCTGGCAGCAGATTCACCAGGACCTGCAACGCCAGCGCCTTGTCGAGGGGCGCCGAGCTGTGGCCGAGCTGGGCGAGGGAAAAACCGTAGTCGGGCAGGGCGGCGGCCAGGCGCTGCTCGGCCCGGGCCGAGGTGGCGGGGCGCCCCAGCGGCTGGCCCAGCTCCACGCACCAGCAGGTGAAGGCCATGTGGGCGAGCTCCGCATCCAGCCCTTCGATCAGCAGCTGGCAGAGATCCCCGGGCTGGGTGGCCAGGGTGAGCAGGGCGAGCTGGCTGCTCGCCTCTGCCCGCTGGCGACGGCTGATGTTGATGAAGAGGATCTGGGATTTGAACAGCCCGGCCAGTCGACAGAGCTGCTTGGCCTGGGTGATGGTCAAGCCCTGGTGGCAGCAGAAGGTGAGCTCGCGGCGGAGCATTCAGGCGCCGGGGGTGGCGGCTTTGAGCACGGCGGCGGCGTCCAGCAGCACGGACTCCAGGGATACCTGGCGCACGGCGCAGCCGAGGAAGCGCTCCTTCTGCTCTATCTCGATGTCGGAGGCGATGAGCACCAGATCCGCGCTGGCGATGTCCCTGGCGGTCAGCACGTTCTCCAGTCCCATGGCGCCCTGGGTCTCCACCTTGATCTTCAGTCCCAGCTTGTCGGCGGCGGTTTGCAGCGCCTCGGCGGCCATGTAGGTGTGGGCTATGCCGGTGGGGCAGGCGGTGACGGCGAGGATCTTCATGGGCTCTCTAGGCAAGTGGGGATGGGGCCACAAGATAGCGCCAAGCACGCGGGTTTGCCAAAGGTGCGGGGTGAAAGTGGGATCTTGGCCGCCCTGTGGTGCCTGCGTGCACAGAGGATGGCAAGAGTATGGATTCATATGCTTCTGATGGGCGGCAATAAAAAACCGGCCCCACCAGAAGGCGGGGCCGGTTGCATTCAGTTAACGCGGGTTCAGGCGGACTGGGTGGCCAGCTCGGCGGCTTTCAACTCGCGCTTGATACGGCGGATCTTGCGCTCCTCGGCCACGGCCACGCAGGCCATCAGCACCAGGCAGGCGGCGGCGGCCATGTCCAGCGCCGCGAAGGTGCCGGTCCAGCCGGTCAGGCCGAAGATGGGGGTGCCGTCGGCTATCATGCCCAGACCCAGCTTGGCGAAGCTGTCACCGATGAGGTAGGCGAAGGTGCCCTTGACGCCATCGGCCACGCTGATGCCCTGCTTGGGCACGAAGCCCACGGCGGCCACGCCGATCAGCAGTTGCGGACCAAACACCAGGAAGCCCAGCAGGAACAGAGAGCCCAGGAACATGAACTGGGTGGTGGCGTGCTGGTAGAGACCCAGAGTGGCGATAATCAGCGCCAGTGCCACACAGGCCACCAGACCACGGCGACCGTTGGCCAGATCCGAGAGATAACCCCACATCAGGGTGCCGACCAGGGCGCCCACTTCGAAGAAGGTGAAGCCCTGGATGGCGACTTCCTTGGAGAAGCCGAGCTCCTGGTGGGCGTAGACGGTGGACCACTGGTCGATGCCGATGCGCACCACGTAGAGGAAGATGTTGGCAAAGCAGAGCAGCCAGATCACCTTGTTCATCAGCACGTACTTCACGAAGATCTGACCCTTGGTCAACTTCTGCTCTTCGGTGGCTATGTCCTCTTCGCTCGCGACTTCGTCAAACAGCTCCTCTACCTTGCCCAGACCATAGGCTTCCGGCGAGTCGCTGCCAAAACGCAGGCCGACGAAGCCGACGATGAGGGCGATGACGGACGGGAAGATAAACATGCCGAGCACGTTGCCATCGAACAGGTAGTTGGCACCGAACAGCGCCACACCGGCCGCCCCGGCGCCGCCCACGTTGTGGGAGAGGTTCCACATGCCGAGGTAGGTGCCGCGCTTGTTGCGGGGAGTCCACTTGGTGATGGTGGAGTAACTGCAAGAGCCACCACAGCTCTGGAAGAAGCCGCTCAGGGCATAGAAGAAGATCATGAAGTAGAGGCTAAAACCCGTGCCCCCCATGCTGGCACTGAAGCCCAGCATGCAGAGGGCGGAGAGGATCAGCATCAGCGGCAGGAACTGCTTGGTGTTCTTGCCGTCGGCATAGTAGGAGACGACCGTCTTGCCCACCCCGTAGGTGATGGAGAAGCCGAGGCCTATCATACCAAGCTCGGTCATGGAGAGACCGTACTCCTGGATCATGTCGTTCTGGGCGATGTTGAAGTTCTTGCGGATCAGATACATGGTCAGATAGCCAATGAATACAACCAGATAAGATTGCATGAATGGCTTGAACCAGAGCTTGCGCCGGGCTTCGACCGGCAGGTCCAGGGTGGGGAACCGGACCTGTTCGAGCAGTTTAAACATCTTCGTTCATCCTCTGCGAGATAGACGCTATTCCCGCCGCGTTCCTCATTTGTGTATTGAACTCGTTCAATCTGTTATGGGAGGTCACGCCACGGGAAGGGCGACAGGAAGAGGGCGAACTGCAGAGCGCTCCCCTGTCGATTGAACCCATGCCCGAACGCACCATGGCGTGCCGGGTAACTACATCAGGTAGGTCGACTGTAAAGAGGCGGGCTGTGGATGGCGTGAGAGCCATGCCTAGGGGGATTAGGAAAATTTCCTAGTTTGGCGGCTTGTGGCCGTGAAGCGTGAAGGGGATCACAGAGTTTGTTCAAGAGCCCGAGAGCCTGGATGGGTGCGCCGCCGCAGGGGCAGGCGCCGTCAGGCTCGCAAAAAGGGGGCGAGCGCGCAAAAAACAAGGAGGCCACCCGGGGGTGGCCTACTGTCATCTCAAGTGCCTGTGGTGGACAAGGTTCAGGCCGCCTTGGCCAGTTCCACCTGGTCGGTTTTCTTCACCCGCAGTTTTTTCAGGGCAACCGCCACCACGCCGGTGACTATGGCGCCACAGATCATGCAGAGCAGCGCCAGCAGCGGCTTGTTGACCGCACCCAGCAGGGCGACGATGGGGCCACCGTGGGCGACGCTGTTGGTGATGCCAAACAGGAAGGCCATCACGGCGGCTGTCATGCTGCCCAGCACGTTGGCGGGAATGACGGCGAGCGGGTCACGGGCGGCGAACGGAATGGCTCCCTCGGAGATCCCCACCAGGCCCATGGCACCGGCGGCCTTGCCCGCCTCGATTTCGGAGGCATCGAAGATGCCCAGCTTGCGACCGAGCACTGTGGCGAGCGACATGCCGAGCGGCGCCGCCGGTATGGCGCAGGCCATGGCGCCCATGAACTGGGTCTGGCCCGAGGCAATCATGCCGACCGAGAACAGGAAGGCCACCTTGTTGACCGGGCCACCCATGTCAAAGCCCGCCATGCCCCCGAGCACTATGCCCAGCAGCACCAGGCTGCCGCCGCTCATGGAGAGCAGCATGGCGTTCAGACCCGTCATCATGTCGGCGATGGGCGCACCTATGATGAAGATGAAGACGGCAGCGATAAAGAGCGACCCGACGATGGGGGCGATCAGGATAGGCACCAGGGGTTGCACCATCTTGTGGTAGTGGCGGGTCGCTATCCAGCGCACCAGATAACCGACCAGCAGGCCTGCGATGATGGCACCAATAAAGCCGGTCCCGGCGTCGGCGCCGTAGAAGCTGCCGTTGTTGGCTATCCAGCCGCCGATAAAGCCCGGCGCCAGGGCGGGTCTGTCACCTATTGCGTAGGCGATGTAGCCCGCCAGTATGGGGATCATCAGGGTGAAGGCGGCCACGCCCACGTTGAGGATCTGGTTCCACATGCTCCCTGCCGGGATCTGCATGCCGCTCGGGGTCGGATCCCCGCCGATGGCGAGCGCCAGGGCGATCAGCAGGCCCCCGGTCACCACGAAGGGGATCATATGGGAGACGCCGTTCATCAGGTAACGGTAGAGGTCGGAACTGCCGCCAGCGCTTTTCTCCTCGCTCTTGCGCTCATCCTTGTCCGCCACATAGGCGGGGGCCTTGAGGGCCTGCTCGATCAGTCCCTTGCCATCCTTGATGGGGGCCTTCACTCCTGTCTTGATGAGCGGCTTGCCATTGAAGCGGGCCATGTCCACCTGCTTGTCACAGGCCACGACTATGGCGCTGGCGCGGGCAATCTCGGCCGCGGTCGGGCTGTTCTTGACGCCGATGGAGCCATTGGTCTCCACCTTCACCTCGTAACCCAATTCCTTGGCGGCGCGCTCCAGGGACTCTGCCGCCAGATAGGTGTGGGCTATGCCGGCCGGGCAGCCGGTGACACCTATGATGAAGCCCTTGTCGGCGGCGGGGGCGGCTTGCTCCTCTCTCTTCTCAAGCAGCAGGGCCAGCGCGGCAGCGGGGCTCTTGGCCGCCAGCAGGGCGTCGATAAAGCCCTCTTCGATCAGCTTGGCGGAGAGCTCGGCCAGCACCTCGATATGGTGGTTGGCGCCGCCCGCCGGGGAGGCAATCATGAAGAACAGCCGGGACGGCTTGCCATCCTCGGCGCCGTAATCGATACCGCTGCGGCTGATGCCGATGGCCACCGCCGGAGTGCTCACCGCCGCGCTCTTGGCGTGGGGCAGGGCTACGCCTTCCTCGAAGCCGGTGTTGTCCAGCTCTTCCCGGGCCCACAAGTCCTTGATGAACTGCTGCTCGTCGCTGACCTTGCCTTGGGCGACCAGCAAGCGGGTCATCTCGCTGAAGACCTCCTCCTTGCGGCTGGCCTTTAAATCGAGCGCGATCAGTTGCTCGTTGATAAGGGTGGTGATCATGGTGTTCTCCCTGCTCCCTTGATGGAGCCTGTTGGCATGCCGTGCACACGGCATGCAGACAAAATTGACACGACTATTATCGCGTCGGGGCGCAAGCAACCCTATCGGACAAATGTGCGAATGACTGGATTTTTGTGCGGTAAAATCCCGGGTGTGAGCCGGATCCCAAAGCGAGGAGTTGGGCAGCAGCAGCGAATTTAATTGGTTTTTACATATAAAATCATGTTGTTAGCAGGAATTTCCTTGTGACCGAATTGCCGTGGCCCTACCAGTCTGGACGGGAGAGAGAAGCTTATTCTGTAAATTTGTGAGGGTTTATGATGGGGCTAGATGTGAGACAACGCACATAAATGGCTGTCATCAGGGGAGCTTGGGGGAGTGCAAACTGGAGAAATGGGCTTGGCGAGCGGGATTTGTGGGGGCAGCCATAGCACCGCCCAGCGCCGTAGGATGCAATGAACGAAGTGAATTGCACCGCTTGTGTGGTGGCAGAAAGGTAGAGGTGCAATGCGCTGCGCTTATTGCACCCTACTGAACTGTTATCTGGCGTGGTGGCGCTGTATTAGCCAGCCAATTCCCACCATAACGGCCGCGACACCGATCGCGATCTGATAAAGGCGTCCCACCGCCCGCTAAAGTAAATCCATATGAAAATCCTGCCGGATAAGTTCCGGGGTCAAGCCGAGTGGCGCCGCAATGGCCAGGCTGGATATGAATTTCACAAGCAATCTGGTTTAGTTATTGGGGGACGTCTGTATAGATTCATTCTTGTATAATTCAGTTAGCTCTATTGGCGCAAGTAAGGACATGCTTTAATTTGGATGCTTTTCAGTTTGCCATTTCTAAATGAACATGAGGTGCCGTTAAATTAAGCATCCACCTACTCCGCTGAAGGTTGCTGTGGCGTTCGAAAATTCAATATCCAAGATACGCCAATACCTGAATCAGCTTTGCTAGTCGAACCTATGGGCTTTATTATTTACGTGGCATCATCATCCATAGACCGCAGAGGGCGACACCCATGCCCAGCAATCGAGTGACTGAAAAGGCTTCTCGAAAAAACAAGAGTCCAATAGGTAAAAGCAAGAGTGTACCTGCCGCATTGGTCAGGAATGAAGATATTCCTAAATGACCACCGGCTCGATATAGCAACAAGAATCCAAGCTCAATCCCCAAAATTCCCAGCGCCACGCCCGCAACACTCCAGTTTAATATTTGGAAGCTGCGACTACCGTCATAAAAATAAATGCCAGGTAAACATAATAAAAGGGCGATGCCATAACTCAAGGACAGAGATAAAAATGGATTGACACCACTAGGTACAAATTTAATCGAAAGGTGGTATACGACCGAACCTGCGATCGCAAGAATGACAGCTAAAACATACATCGTGAACTCCAGCTAAAAAATAAAAGCATGCTCAGTCTAGCGGATGCCACAGTTCATAGGTAGACTGCAAAAATGAATGGCAGCTATAAGATTCCTTTATGACAAATGACTTTGATACCGCACTGCTGCGCTCTTTCGTGAGTGTTGTACGATGTGGCAGCATTAACCGGGCCGCAATATTGCAAGGGAAAACACAGCCAGCGCTTAGCCAGCAAATTCAGCGTTTAGAGCAGCAACTAGGCCATGCATTGCTGCTTCGCTCCAACAGAGGAATACGTTTAAGTACTGAGGGGGAGGCGTTATTACCTTATGCAGAACGTATTTTGAGTCTGACCGATCAACTGAGTCTAAAGCCTGCATCACAAGGTAAGCTGCATTGCAGTATTGGTTTGGTTGAAGATCTTGTGAGTAATCACTTTACCCGCGTACTAGCAGACTTTGCTTGTGTGCATCCTGGATTAAGCTTGCGGGTTGAGGTGACTAACAAGCAGTCACTATTTGCTGCGTTTGAACGTGGTGAGCTGGATGTGTTGGTCAGCATGCCGATTGCCAATGCGCCAGCACCAATTCAGGAATTCAGTTTTCCACTTTATTGGTTTGCAGCGCATGGGTTCGAACATCAAGGTGAATCATTACCTTTAGTCATATTTAGTCAACCCTGCTCATGGCGTAATCGTATATTAGAGGCATTGAATAGAGAAGATATTCCTTGGCATATAGTATTTGAGAGCAGTAGCCTTGCAGCTTTACAGGCTGCTACAGAGGCTGGGCTGGGTGTCGTCGCTTTATTTTCTCAAACACCCCCAAAGCATAGCCAGAGATTGACCCAGCTCCCTGCACTCCCAAATATTACAATTGCAGTTTATCGCCAGCGGGGAGAGATGGATGGAACGGTTCAAGATTTAACCAATCTGTTTCTAAGAGAAATGCAGCATAATGTTGTAACGCCAAATGATGGTGAAGGGCAGTAGAGCACTGAAGAAAGGGGCTCAGCCCAGCTTGTGCGATCAGGAAGCACTTCATGGGCAAGGAGCCGTCGTTTCGATTGCCGTCTCGTTGGATATATGGCTCATCTCGTATCCTGGGCTAAAAATCTTGGGCTGGTGCTGAACGAAGTGAAGCCAAGGTTTACCGCGAAATGTATCGTGAATTCTGGTGTGCCAATCTCTTGCATCCACGTTTATTCCGCTCTGGCTGGCGCAATAATGCTTGCCTGTCGGGCTTAGCTACGCTCTGCGCCAACCTAAAAACCACGCTACCCCCTGTGACGACAGCTTCCAGTCTGCTGCGGTCAACCGGTGATATAACGGGACATGGCCGTTCGATTACCTTGTCGCGGCACAGGCAGCGATCCCGAGGGGGCCTGGTTGCAAGCGGGGCATAGCAAGCTGTGGTGGAAGGGGGTAAAACGGCGCTTTGCGAGAAACCGATCGGTGATCAACAAATGAGTGAGAGTGCGGGCATATTTGTGCGGCAGCAGGCTGGCTATTGCCCCTTGCCGGGGGCAACAGGTACTCAATACTCGAGAAATTTCTCGCCGCAGCGCTCGCAGATAAGGTGGCGCACATGGGTGGTCTGATAGGCCAGGGTCGAGCCGAATGCCCAATTGGTGAGGGTGCTGGTGCGAAAGGCTTGCCAGAAGGCCTTGCGCGGGTCTTTGGGCATGATGTCCTGACTGTGATCGCGAGGGACCAGCACCACTATATGGCGGGTGCGCTCCCCGCACTTGTCGCAGCGGTGGATCTCGCTCTGCGCCTGCTGTTCGTTCTGTTTTTGCTGTTCACTCTGGGCTGTCATGATGCACTGGCTCCCGCTCTGGATGGCGCGCCCATCATATTCCTCTCCACTTGGCTCTCCTACCCCCATGTGGTGTTGGTCCACTGAGTGAGGTAGACCCTTTCTTTGTCGGGGCAGGGGCGACCCGTTTTCACTGGCTAAAGCCTGCCGCATCACGCTGCGCCAATGCCCGCTCCACATAGAGATAGCCGATGCCCATCACCTGTTGGGGGCGGGTGAGTTCGCCGAAGCGCAGCTGGGTCGCATTGACCGCATCGCTGCAGTCGAAGGGGTTGGCACCGGTCTGGCTGACGATGGTCTGCAACCAGGGCTCGCCGAAGTCGCAACTGCGGCCATAGAGCCAGATGCGGTTGATGTTGAGGATATTGAGGAAGTTGTAGAGGCTCAGGCCAATGGCGCGGGCGCCCTCGTCCACCAGGGCGCGGATCATGGCATCCCCCTGATGGTAGAGCGCGAGCAGCTGGGCCGTGTCGAGCTCCCCGCCCGCCGGCGCCGGGTTGTCGGCGCTGGCTTGCTGCTTGAGAAAGACCCTGGCCCGCTTCTTGATGGCAAACAGCGAGGCGACCGTCTCCAGGCAGCCGTAGCGGCCGCAGGCGCAGGCGCTGCCGTCCGGATTGATGATGGTGTGGCCTATCTGGCCGCTGCCAAAGAGGGCGCCTCTGTAGATCTGGCCGTTGATGATAAAGGCGGAGCCTATGCCGTAGTCGACGTTGATGACGCAAAAATCCCCGCCATTTTCCCGGCCCTGCCACTTCTGGGCCAGCGCCAGCATGATGCAGTCGTTGTCCACCATCACCTCGCAGCCGAGGCGCTCCTCCAGCAGGTATTTGAGCTCGACCGGCGCGTGCCAGGGGGCTTGCGGCATGGTTTGCGACACCCCGGTGGCCGGGTTGACCTGGCCGTGTACCGCCAGCGCCAGCCGGATCGCCAGCCCCTTGTGGCGGCGCTTGTGCTGGTAGTAGTGGGCCTCGATCAGGCGCAGCAGCTCCTCCGGGGTCTGCGGCGCTATCTTCTGGCCGCTGAACTCATCCAGCGGGGTGATCAGGTTGTCCACCAGTATGCTCTCCAGGCTGGTGGGGCTGATGTTGAGGCAGAGGATGGCTCCCTTGCCGCTGGCGATGCGGTAGCTGCCGCCGTTGATGCCGCGCAGGGAGAGGTTTTGCTCGCTGTGGCTGATGGCGCCATCGGCCACCAGCTCGTCGAGGATCTTGCTGACCGCCGGGATGGAGAGCTCGCAGTGGCGGGCCAGGGTGGACTTGCTCGCCTCCTTGAGCTGGTAGAGCAGCGCCAGCAGCACCTGCTTGTTGTGGTGGCGGACTTTCTGGTTGTTCAGGCCGACGATCATCAGTTCACTAAACTCCGCTTACTGTATTGCGTGATCTTTAAGCGAAAATCGCTGTAATGACCATTCTAAACTGGCCTCATCGAAACGTTTACTAATAAATGTTGAATGAGGCGAGATTGATGAGAGCTGATGTAAGAGTCTGGGTAGAAGCCGTCACCCTGCCGACCTACGAGGTCGGTGCCGAAGATCCCAACCCCATGTTTCTCGAGAAGCGGGTCTATCAGGGCTCCTCGGGGGCCGTCTATCCCTATGGGGTGATCGACACCCTCACCGGTCAGAAGCAGATGAAGTCCTATCAGGCGGTCTGGCTGGAGAATGACTTCATCAAGGTGATGCTGCTGCCGGAGCTGGGTGGCCGCATCCACCGCGCCTACGACAAGGTGATGCAGCGCGACTTTGTCTACTACAACGAGGTGATCAAGCCGGCGCTGGTGGGGCTGGTGGGGCCCTGGATCTCCGGCGGCATCGAGTTCAACTGGCCCCAGCACCACAGGCCCACCACCTTTATGCCGGTGGACTTCACCATCCAGGAGCACGAGGGCGGCGCCAAGACCGTCTGGCTCGGCGAGGTGGAGGCGATGCGCGGCTTGCAGGTGATGGCGGGCTTTACCCTCTACCCGGACAAGGCGCTGATCGAGATCACCGGCAAGGTGTTCAACGGCAACGACACCCCGCGTCACTTCCTCTGGTGGTCCAATCCGGCGGTGAAGGGGGGCGATGCCCACCAGAGCGTCTTCCCGCCCGATGTCACCGCCGTCTATGACCACGGCAAGCGCGACGTGAGCGCCTTCCCCATCGCCCGTGGCACCTACTACAAGGTGGATTACTCCGCCGGGGTCGATATCTCCCGTTACCGCAACATCCCGGTGCCCACCTCCTACATGGCGGACAAGTCCGACTACGACTTCGTCGGTGCCTACTGCCATGACGAGCGGGGCGGCCTGTTGCACGTGGCGGATCATCACGTATCCCCCGGCAAGAAGCAGTGGAGCTGGGGCAACTGCGACTTCGGTCTGGCCTGGGATCGCAACCTGACCGACGACAACGGCCCCTATATAGAGCTGATGACAGGGGTCTACACCGACAACCAGCCCGACTTCACCTGGCTGGATGCGGGGGAGGAGAAGGTGTTCGTGCAGAACTTCCTGCCCTACAACACCCTGGGCACCCTGCAAAACGCCAATACCCGCGCCGCCATCAAGCTGGAGCGCACCGATGACGGCCTGCTGTGCGGCGCCTACGCGATCGCGCCGCTGTGCCACGCCCGCTTCGAGGTGAGTGACGAGGGCGGCGTGCTGTTCACCCAGACGCTGGAGTTGCAACCGGGTCAGGCCTGGCTTGAGCCGTTCGCCATCACCAGCGAGGGACGCTTGCAGGTACGGCTGCTGGATGAGCAGGGCCAGCCGATCCTGAGTTATCTCGAGCATTTGCCCGCGGGCGAGGCCCTGCCGGATCCGGCCACGGCGCCTGAGCCTGCCGTCAATCTCGACTCGGTCGACGAGCTCTACTTCATCGGCCAGCATCTTGAGCAGTATCTGCACGCCAGCCGTTCGCCCTTTGATTACTACCTGCGGGCGCTGGAACTCGACAGTGGCGACTATCGCTGCAACCTGGCGCTGGCGACCCTGGAGTACAACCGCGCCAACTATGAGCAGGCGCTGGCCTACGTCAATCAGGCGCTGGTCCGTGCCCATCGCCTCAACAAGAACCCCCAGTGCGGCAAGGCGAGCCTGCTGCGGGCCCATATCCAGGAGCGCCAAGGCCAACTGGACGCCGCCTTCGATGATTTTTACAAGGCGACCTGGAGCGGCAATTGCCGCGACGGCGGCTTCCTCGGGCTGGCCCGCATCGCCATGGTGCGCCGTGACCCATCGCAGGCGCTGCCCTTTGTCGAGAAGAGTCTCGCGGTCAACGGTACCCACTATGGTGCCATCGCCCTCAAGGGGCTGGCGCTGCTGGAGTGCGGTCAGCGGGAGGCGGCCCTTGCCTATATAGACGAGCAGCGAGTCCGTTATCCGCTCCACTATCAGCTGGCCTTACTGCGCTGGCTGGCGAGTGAACAGCCGACCGATCTCGAGGCGCTGCGCACCCTGTGCAACGGGCGCGGGGTGAACCTCTGTTTCCTCGCAAGTGACCTGCTGGCGCTGGGTCGCCCCGAGCTGGCGCAGCAACTGCTCTCGCTGCTGCCGGTGGAAGAGACCCTGCCGCTGCTGTTCCAGGCCAGTCTGTTGCCGGAAGGTGAGGCGCAGTATGCCCTGCTGCAACGGGCCGAGCAGGCCTTTGGCCACAAGGTGCGCTTCCCCAATACCCTGGGGGAGGTGGCCATGCTGGCACAGCTGCCCCACAGCTGGTTTGCCAGCTATCTGCTGGGCTGCTTCCACTACAGCAAGCGCAACTACCCGCAAGCCATCGCCCTGTGGCAAGGGGTGTGCGAGCAGGCGCCCGGGTTTGCCCCTGCCTGGCGCAACCTTGGCATCTATCACTTCAACAAGAGCGGCGATCTGGCGGCGGCCGAGCAGTGCCTGAGTCGCGCCTTCGCCTTGAAGCCGGATGATGCCCGCCTCTTGTTTGAACTGGATCAGCTGCACAAGCGCGGCGCCATGGCCCCCGCCGAGCGGCTGGCGCTGCTGGAGGCACACAGTGAGGTGGCCCTCAAGCGCGACGATCTGACTGCCGAACTGCTCAGCCTTTATCACATCACCGGCCAGCTGGATGCGGCGGCCGAGATCTTGCGGCTGCGCGAATTCCATCCCTGGGAGGGGGGCGAGGGCAAGGTGACAGGTCAGTACCTCATCAACCAGCAGCGCCGGGCGCTGGCACTGATGGCGCAAGGAGGTCACGAGCAGGCCATACCGCTGCTGCAACAGGCGCTGCACTACCCCCTCAATCTGGGGGAGGGGCGGCTGGTGGGGCAGACCGACAACGACATCCACTACCTGTTGGCGCTCTGCCATCTGGCCTGTGACAACCAGAGTCTGGCGGCCCAGTGCCTGCAACAGGCCTGTCTCGGTCAGGGGTCGCTGGGGGCCAGCCGCTACTACAACGATCAGCCGGTGGATTACCTCTTCTATCAGGGCATGGCGCTGGCGCGCCTCGGCCGCGCTGCTGAGGCGGAGCGTCTGTTTGAAGGCATGGTCGGTTGGGCCGAGCAGGCCATGGGCGAGCGGGTCGAGGCGGACTTCTTCGCCGTCTCCCTGCCCGATCTCATCGTGCTCGATGACGACCCCCAGCACAAACACCGCCAGCACTGCCTGCTGGTCAGGGCGCTCGGCCTCTTGGGGCTGGGTCAGCACTATGGCTGTGAACAGAGCTTGCGAGAGCTGCTCACCCTGAACCCGGCCCACGACAAGGGGCACCTCTTTGCCCTGATCTGCCGTGATCTTTCACTCAACTCATAACACTCATAACACTCATAACAAAAACCGGCGCTTCGCCACGGTGCGAAGCGCCCCAGTACCCTACAATCGACAAGATAGAGAGAGTGCGTCATGAAAAGTTCGCGAAATCAATTGGATACGGGTGGGCTCAATATGGGCTACATCTGGATGATCTGCCTGGTGGCCGCCTGCGGTGGCCTGCTGTTCGGCTACGACTGGGTGGTGATAGGCGGGGCCAAGCCCTTCTATGAGGCCTACTTCGCCATCACGGATCCGGCCCAGTCCGGCTGGGCCATGAGCTCGGCGCTGGTGGGTTGCGTGCTGGGGGCTGCCATCTCCGGCTGGACCGCCGATCGCTTCGGTCGCAAGAAGCCGCTGATCCTGGCCGCCATCCTCTTCACCATCTCGGCCTGGGGCACGGCCGCAGCCGGCAACTTCGATCTGTTCGTGGTCTATCGCATCATAGGCGGGATCGGGATAGGTCTGGCCTCTGCGCTCTCCCCCATGTACATCGCCGAGATAAGCCCGGCCGACAAGCGGGGCAAGTTCGTGGCAATCAACCAGCTCACCATAGTCCTGGGGGTGCTGGCGGCCCAGCTGGTGAACCTGATGATCGCCGATCCGGTGGCGAGCAACGCCACCCAGGCCGACATTCTGGCGACCTGGAATGGCCAGTCCGGCTGGCGCTGGATGTTCGGTGCCGAACTGGTGCCCGCCCTGGCGTTTCTGGTGCTGATGTTCTTCGTGCCGGAGTCGCCGCGCTGGTTGGCCAAAGATGGTCAGTATGAGAAGGCCTCCCGCATGCTCGGCAAGATTGGCGGCGATGCCTATGCCAAGCAGACCCTGGCCGAGATCCGCCAGACCCTGGTGGGTGAGACCCACAAGGTGTCGCTGTCGGATCTGGGCAAGCCCTCGGTGCGCCCCATCCTCATCATCGGCATTGTGCTGGCGGTCTTCCAGCAGTGGTGCGGCATCAACGTCATCTTCAACTACGCGCAGGAGATCTTCGCCTCCGCCGGCTTTGACATCAACAGCACCCTCAAATCCATCGTCGCCACCGGCCTCATCAACCTGCTGTTTACCCTGATCGCGCTGCCCATGGTGGACAAGATCGGCCGTCGCAAGCTGATGCTGATTGGCTCGGCCGGTCTCACCATCATCTACGGCATGATGGCGGCGGCCTATGCCAGCGGCGTGCTGGGACTGCCGGTGCTGCTGCTGGTGATGACGGCCATCGCCATCTATGCCCTGACCCTGGCGCCGGTCACCTGGGTGCTGCTCTCGGAAATCTTCCCCAATCGGGTGCGGGGTCTGGCGATGTCGGCGGGTACCCTGGCGCTCTGGATTGCCTGCTTCGTGCTGACCTACACCTTCCCGCTGCTCAACGCCGGGCTCGGCGCCGCTGGCAGCTTCCTGCTCTACGGCCTCATCTGTTTCGCCGGCCTCATCTTCATCTACCGCAAGGTGCCCGAGACCAAGGGGGTCACCCTGGAAGCGCTGGAAGCCCAGCTGGCCCAGGGCAAGGTGGAGCTGACCCCGGCCAAGGTGAGCACGGCGGTATGACTGTATACACATTGGGTAACCCGCATCTTCGGATGCGGGTCTCTGCATTGGGGGCCTGCCTGCTGGGGCTGGAGGATGACCAAGGGCGCCCGCTGCTGCGAAGCACAGACCCGGCGCAGCCCTGGCATCCCGGGCAGAGCGCCCTGTTTCCCATGTTGCCCCTGGCCAATCGGGTGGCCGGCAACCGGTTCGAACTGTGGGGAGAGGACTATTCGTTGCCCGAAAGCGAGCGCGATCCCGACTTCTTTTTGCACGGGGATGGCTGGCTACTGCCATGGCAGCCGGTGGCGTTGACCGACAGCTCGATGACCTTGCAGCTCACCAGCCAGAATGGCCCTTTTCACTATCTGGCGGAGATCGACTATCGGCTGCAGGGGCCAAGCCTGGTGGCGCGCCTCGGCTTGACCCATCTGGGGGAGGTGCCCTGCCTCTACGGCGCGGGTTTCCATCCCTTCTTCTGGCGTGACGAGCAGACCCGCATTCGCTTTCTTGCGAGCGGCGTCTGGCAGGAGGGGCCGGATCATCTGCCGACTAGCTGGAGCAGCGAATTGCTGTCAAACCTCGATTTTCGCCAGTGGCAGCGGCCACAAGGGTGGCTCAACCACTGTTATGGCGGCTGGCGCGGTCAGGCGGAGATTGACCAACCTGCCCGCCAGCAGCGCCTGCTGGTTTCAAGCGATTGCGCCTTCCTGATGCTCTATCAGCCTGATGAGGGGAGCGGCTTCGTCTGCCTGGAGCCCCAGAGTCACGCCGCCAATGCCCACCATATGGCCGGTCATCCCGGTCTGCGGCTGCTGGCGCGCGGCGATCGCATGAGCCTTGGCATGACCCTCAGCCTGCGCCCGGCGCCATGACTCCTGGTTGGCAATGACAGGGGCCCGAAAGGGCCTCACTCCTTGGTGCCCGGCGGGGTTCGGCGACGGATAAAGGGCGGCTGGTCAGGGACTTGGGGGCGGGTTGCCGGGTTTCATCGCGGTTTTCTTAACCCAGGCTGTCTGCGCCGTGGCTTTCGGTGGACGGTAAAATACCCCCTTGCTCTACTCCCCGTCAGGTTCAAACAGCCGCAGCGACAGGCGGCCCCGGCGCAGGCTAAGCGCACCGGGCAAGGGAATGGTTTAGGGAGAAATGGGCATGGCAGTGGGCAAGTGGTTGATAGCAGGATTGGCAGCGCTGGCGCTGCTGGGGTGTGGCAGTGATGACGAGGAGGGCGCAACGGGGGAGGGGCCCTCCCTTGCCTCGTTGCGGATTAGTCCGGAAGAGATCAGGGTGCCCGTCGGCGTCGAGCAGCAGTTCCAGGTACAGGCGACCTGGGATGATGGCGCCGTGCAGGACGTGACCGGGCATCCCGACCTTGTCTGGAGCAGCAGCGACACCGCCGTGGTCAGGGTGGATGAGCAGGGCCTCGCCACGGGGGGCGGCCCAGGCACGGCCACCCTGACCAGCACGGGCACAGTCAATGGTGAGTCTCATAGCGCCACCGCCAGGGTGGAGGTGATCGATGCCTATGTGACAGAGCTGCAACTGACCCCGGCCACGGCCAGGGTGCCGGTGGGATTGAACCAGCCCTTCGTGGCCATCGCCACCTTCTCCGACGGCCAGTCGCGAGACGTGACCAAGGCCGCAGGTCTGCAGTGGCGCAGCAGTGACGAGGGCAGCGCCCTGGTCAGCAACGAGGCCGGCAACAAGGGCCTCGCCACCGGGGTGGCGGTCGGGGAGCCGAACATTGAGGCCAGCGGCACCCTCAACGGCGTCTCCTTCCAGGCGTCGGCCCCGCTGACGGTGACGGATGCGGTGATCACCGGGCTGGACATCCATGCCCCCGAGGATCCGCTGCCCATGGGGTTGAGTGCGCAGTTGCACGCCTTCGCCACCCTGTCCGATGACAGTGATCCCATAGAGGTGACCGAGCATGACGCCTTGACCTGGCACAGCAGCGATCCGGTGGTGGCGAGCATCAGCGAGACAGGGCTGGTCACCGGGCTGACTCCGGGGAGTGCCACCATAGGGGTGAGCGGCATGATCAACGGTGTCTCCCTCGAGGCGACCGAGCCGCTCAGGGTGAGCTCGGCCGCCGTCATCGGGCTTGAGGTGCAGTCCATGGGGAGCGCCATTGCGGCTGGTCTGCAAACACAATATGTCGCCACGGCCTATCTCACCGATGGCACCTCGTTCGATGTCACCGACAACGCCCTCATTCAGTGGCAAAGCAATCAACCCGGGATAGCGAGCGTCAGCAACCAGGCGGGGAGCAAGGGGTTGGTGACGGGCCAGACGGTGGGAACTGCCACCATAATGGCGAGCGGCACCCTCGACGGCACCGCCTTCACCGCCTCGGCCCCGGTGACCGTCTCATCCGCCGTGGTGACCAACCTGGAGGTAACGCCGGCGGCTGCCTCTGTCATGGTGGGAGACAAGGTGCAATATCAGGCCATGGCCAGCCTCTCCGATGGCAGCAACCAGGAGGTGACGGACGACGACGCCATCCTCTGGTCCTCCGATGCGCCCGCCATCGCGCTCATCAGCAATGCCTCTGGCAGCCGGGGGGAGGCAAGCGGCCTGAGCGAGGGGGTGGCACTCATCAGCGCCAGCCTGGGGGGCGTCACCAGCACGGCGGCCCGGCTGAGCGTGATGCCGACGGCCCCCGAGGCCCCCATCATCATCGAGCCACGGCAAAACCAGTTGGCCTCGTTGCAACTGAGCCCGGAAGCCTTTGCATTCTGGAATACGACCTCCATCAACTCCCTCGAGGGGCAGAGTGCCCTGAAGGATCTGACCGGACAGGTCTACAACCAGTTCAGCGATGCCTTCGACTTCATCACTGTGGTGATGAACAACGACGATGTCCCCCCGGACATGCCCACAGGTGAATATGCCCACGTCAGAAACGATGTGGCGGGCATAGGCCTGGGTATGTTTGATGAGACGGCGGCGTTTCACTCGGATGGCAAGCTGCAGGGGGTTTTCTTCCTCTACAAGAAGAAGTACCTGTCGACCTCGACCTATGGCCCCATACTGCATGAGATGGCCCATCGCTGGGCGAACTGGGTGGTGCCACCCGTTACCGG
Source organism: Aeromonas sp. Marseille-Q5825 (assembly GCF_946892685.1). Lineage (NCBI taxonomy): Bacteria > Pseudomonadati > Pseudomonadota > Gammaproteobacteria > Aeromonadales > Aeromonadaceae > Aeromonas > Aeromonas sp. Marseille-Q5825. Next base: position 356,599 of record NZ_CAMPOU010000003.1, on the reverse strand, counting down.
GCACTGGGCTCCCTGGCTCGGTATCGTCGGCCAGCTGAACAACGTGAGTGCCAACTACGCCGACATCGAGCTCTACCTGATGGGATTGATGGACGCCTCCGAGATGACGGATCCCGCCAGCCTCGATACCTATGCCCTGATCCCGGCCGACCAGAAGCCCAGGGTGCCGAGCGCGGCCACCTCGCAGAGGGCGTTTCGTACTCTGTTGCTGATCCTGTCTGATCGGCCGCTCACCGCCACCGAGATCCAGAACTACAACAACGGGGCCACCCTGCTGACCCGGACAGACAACCCGTCCCAGCAAGGCACCAACTTCCACAAGATGACCCGAGGCAGAGGCACCCTGACGGTGAACGGGCTGGATACCCTGGTCAAGCCGACCCCTTAATCCGGCTATGTGACAGGTGAGCGCGCCGCGTCCGACCGGCAAGCCAGCCGATAGCGACCGCCACCATGACGTTCTCCGGCGCCCCCTCTGGCGCCGGATTTTTATGGGGTTGGCAAGGGGACTGGGGGGGAGGCGAGCTTGCGCCCTCATCTTCTGCCACTGCAAAAAGGGGCCTGGCGGCCCCTTATGTTCAGCACGGCAAACCGGCGTTGTCAGGCGACCTTGCTGCTGCCAGCCAGGGTGCGGGCCAGCAATCCATCTGGATTGTGGATAGCATCCTTCGTTTTGACATCGATTATTTCGATATTTGCGAAGCGCTCCCGGTGCTTGATGGCAACGTCATGGGCCAGGATGACGCAGCGGGCGTTGGCCACGTCTTGGGGGGTGATGCGGTTGATGATGCCGTTGGCGCCCTGTGTCTCCACTTTGAGCTTGATGCCGGCCTTGGCGGCCGCCTTTTGCAGGCTCTTGGCGGCGAGGAAGGTGTGGGCCACGCCGGACGGGCAGGCGGTGATGGCGAGCACGTCCGCTTCCCCTTCAGCTTCGATGATCTGATAGCCGCTGTCGGCGGTTGTCACTGTCTCATCCTCGGTTACCGGCTTTTTCAGCAGGTTGACGATAAGGGCCGTGGTCAGGGCGCCGAGCACTGTGCCCAGGATGTAGCCCATCTTGCCTTCCACCACAGGCAGCACTATCCAGCCGCCCCAGGGGGCGTGGTTGATGCTGTGCATCATGAAGCCGGTGATGTTGCCGACTATGCCGCCCGCGACGATTGCCGGAATGACGCGCACCGGGTCGGCGGCGGCAAAGGGAATGGCCCCCTCGCTGATGCCTATCATGCCCATGATGGCGGCAGCCTTGCCCGCTTCACGCTCTTCTTTCTTGTAGCGACGGGGGGAGAGCAGGGTGGCCAGCGCCATGCCAAGGGGCGGCACGCAGATGGCGATACCGACGCCCCCCATCAGCCAGGGTTGGGTGTTGACCTGGGTCTGGGCAAACAGGGTGGCCACCTTGTTGACCGGGCCGCCCATGTCAAAGGCGGTCATGCCACCGAGGATGGCCCCCAGCATCACCTTGCCGGAGCCTGCCATGCTGGAGAGCCAGTGGTTCATCCCCTCCATCATGGCGGCGATGGGCGCACCTATGACCCACATCACTATGCCGCACACCAGGAAGGTGCCGATCAGCGGATAGATGAAGATGGAGCCGAGCGAACTCATGGAGTCCGGTAGCTTGATGCGTTTGAGCTGATTGACGATGAGGCCGGCGATAAAGCCCACCAGGATGGCGCCGAGAAAACCTGTGTGGAACTGCTGCACCGCAATCCAGGAGCCGATCATGCCGGGCGCCAGGCCCGGTTTGTCCGCCATTGAGTAGGCGATGTAGCCGCCGAGCACGGCGGTAAAGAGGGTGAGCCCGGCGATGCCCATGTCGGCCATGTCCTTGAGCACACCCGCCTCGGGCACTGCGCCCTTGCCGCTCATCATCACCGAGAGCGACAGCAAGACGCCCCCCGCGACGATGAAGGGGATCATGTGGGAGGTGCCAAACAGCAGGTGCTGCTTGAGGGTGTTGAGCTGGCCCTTGATGCTGCGATCCTGGGGTTCGGGTGCGCTGGGTTGCGGCGCCCTGATCTGGGCTGGCTTGCTGCCGGCCGCACTGGCGGGAGCCTGGGCCGCCAGCAGCTTGAGCACCTCGGCCTTGCTGGTGGCTGCTTGCACCTGCGGGATAAAGCCCGGCTCCAGCAGCTTGGTGGAGAGCTCGGCCAGCACCTCGATATGATGGTTGGCGCCCCCTGCCGGGGAGGCAATCATGAAGAAGAGTCTGGAGGGCTGCCCATCTTCAGCGCCGTAGTCTATTCCCTGGCGACTGATGCCGATGACGATGGCGGGCTGCAGCACGGCCTCGCTCTTGGCGTGGGGCAGGGCGACCCCCTGCTCAAACCCTGTGTTGTCGAGGTTTTCCCGCGCCCAGAGGTCGCGCACGAACTGATCCTGATTGGCTATCTTGCCGCAGGCCTTGAGCCGGGCTGCCAGCTCGACAAAGAGCCCCTGTTTGTCGTTGGCCGCTATGTCGAGGCAGATCAATCCTTCGTCTATCAATGAGGTGAGCATAGGTGTCTCCTGGCTCCTTCTTGGAGCCGTTGCGATGGGTAACAATTGACCCGCCTATTGTTTCGCTCTTGCCCCAGAGTCGAAATCGGAGATATGTGCCCTTTACTGGATTTTTGTGTCAGCACCCCCGTCCTGTGACCCCGCTCGCATTTTTATGTCGTTTTTACAGTTTGGCTGTCTGGTTTTTAATTCATTTAAAAACAATTAGTTAAATGTGTTTTTGATGCGGTTGTCAGAAGTGGGCGACGATATACCTATCCCACACCAGGAGTGCGGGTTGGAGATTTGTGTGCTGTGGCCGCACCCTGAAATGTGAGCGGCCCGGCAAAAGTGCAGCCCGGGAGCGGCTTCGCATGGGCAAGGCGGGCCCAAGCGGAGGTCGTGAAAAAAATGTGCATAACCAGAAGCCCCGGGCAAGGGCGGCGACAAGGCCGAGGTGGATAATTTCAATGTATTGATAATCAAAGAAAATATTGAGTTTAACCAGATCGCTTCAGGTGGCTTTTATATGGTTTCATAAGGGGCCTGAAACTGTTTTTTAGATTGGTTTTTGCATAATAAATCGTTTATTTAGTTGGACAATCGGGGAAGACTTGGTGTCCAATCGGGTAGAGCAGGTTGGCCAACAGTGCCGTCAGCCAGTGTGTAACCCGAGATGTAAGGAGACATCCTGATGGAAAAACTTGACCAAGAAATCGACACCATGCGCCAGGAATTTGAGTCACAGGGGCAAAAACAGGCCCATGACAAATGGCAAGCCAGGGTCGATGAACTGCAGCGGGAACGCTCGGAAGTTCCCCAGCCGGAAGCGGCAGAACACTAGCCCCCGACGGCCATGATGGCCATCGGTTGAGCAGATAATGAAAAACCACCGCCCTGACTCAGGGCGGTGGTTTTTTTCAAGGTGAAAGGGTGCCCTGATTTACAGGCGGTAGACATTCTGGGCTATGTCGAAGTGCGCCGCACTCTCCCCCGTGCCGCCGTTGAGCACAGTGTGGAAGAAGGCCGCCACCTTCTTGTTGGTGATGGCATCCCCCTCGAAGTAGGCGTGGGAGTCCCCCACCTGGGGCTGATCGGTGAAGTCGACGTAGGTGGCCGTCTTGGAGTCCAGCTGCTTGGTGTAGTGGCCGAGCCGCGCCTTCTGCTGCTCCCCCATCTTCATCCGTGACGCCAGGAGGGCGCTGTCTCGCTCATTGATGGTGATGTAGAGGCGGTTGCGACACTGGATCCGGTCGACCCACTCGGCGTGGTGCTCGTTGTTGGTGTCCGCGGCCACCATGACGACATTGTCGAACAGCAGGTGATTGGCGTTGTAGGTGCTGCTGCCGAGCAGGTGCTTGAACAGGTAGTTGCCCATGCTGTGGAGCATCAGGTTGATGGTGAAGGGGCAGCGCTTGTTCACCTCCTTCGAGAAGTAGCGATCCCAGGCCTCGCCGTTGCCGGCAAACTTCTTCTGGGCCTTGCCCTCCAGCTCGGTCACATACTGGGCATTGAACTCCTCGAGCAGCAACCTCATCTTCTCCAGCACCCGATCCAGAGCCCCGGCAGAGGCCAGCGCATCGCGCTTGTCACTCTTGTAGCTCAATACCCCCTGGGCGCCCCCGCCATTGGCGGGCCAGCTGAAGCAGAGCACCTCGACCCCATACTGGGCCTCGAGGCCGGCTGCCCGCTCCAGCACATCCTTCAGATCGTTGTTGAAGCCATGGACGAACAGCAGCAGGTGCTTGCCGGTCTTGAGCTTCTGTTTGCCCGTCCCTGTGCCGGCGCAGCGCTCCAGCAGCTTGCGGGCCACATAGGCGCTGGCCGGGTAGCTGGCGGCGGGATCCAGCCCCACGCTCTCGGCCATCTCGGGGGTGATCTGGTCGGGCAGCAAGTCCAGCTGCCATTTGTCTCCCTGGCGGCTGGCCTCCGCCAGTCGCAACTCATTCGGGCCTGCCTCCGGCCTGTCGCCGAAGACGCCAAGGGGGCTCTTGCTCCCCTCGTTCACCACACGGTTGGTCACTATAAACACTGTGCTCTCCTTCTCTCGTGCCCTCGTCAAGTGGTCAGTGACTCGTTTGAAATCCTGACCGATGGAGAAGAGCCTAGTCGGGATCCGGCCACTCTTCCTTGGGGCAGAAACGACAAGGGCCATCCGAAGATGGCCCTTGTGGATTCAGGGGGGCATGGCGCTCCCTAGCAGCGGTTGCCGGCGCGGGCGACCCGCCCCTCGGTCAGCAGCCGGTAGCTGCCGGTGGCGGCGGGGACGAAGGCAGATTGCCCCTTCTCCAGGCGCAGTGACTGCTCACCCTGCTGGAGGGTCACTGTGCCATCGATGGCAAACAGTATCTCGGCGCTGGCGGTGGTGAGTGCGTGCTCACCGGCCGGGTAGACGCTGAAGGTGAAGTCAGGTACCGGCACCTCGAAGTGCTGCACAGCCCCTTCAAGGTGGGGGGCCAGCAGGATCTGATCGTCCGGCTTGGGCAGGCAGCGGGTGCAGTCCAGCAGCTCTGCCACATCTATGTATTTGGGGGTGAGCCCGGCGCGCAGCACGTTGTCGGAGTTCGCCATGATCTCAAGGCCGGTGCCGCGCACATAGGCGTGGGGGGTGCAGGCGTCCAGATACATGGCCTGACCCGGCTTGAGGGTCACCACGTTCAGCAAGAGCGGCGAGAAGAGACCGACATCCCCCGGGTACTGCGCGGCCAGGCTGGTGATCAGCGCCAAGGTCTCGTCATCCTGACGGGCGGCGGCATAGGCCAGCAGACCCGCAAGGGCCTCTTCCTTGCGCGCACCGTCCAGGATCAGCATCTGGTGGAAGAAGTGCTGCAAGCCAGCCTCATCCTGTGACTGGCGCAGCGCCGCAGTCAGCTCGGCCAGCGCCGGCAGCGCCATGGCATCGAACAGCGCCAGTATGGCCGGGATGGCGCGAAAACCGTTCATCGCCTGATAGGGGGTGAGGGCAAACACCAGCTCCGGCTTGTGGTTGGGATCCTTGTAGTTGCGATTGGCTGCCTTGGGCGAGATGCCGGCGGCCTCTTCCTTGGCAAAGCCAGCTTCGGCCTGGGCCTTGCTCGGGTGCACCTGGATGGAGAGGGCCTTCTCGGCACACAGCACCTTGAACAGGAAGGGCAGGCTGCCGAAGCGGGCGACGGTGGCGTCCCCCAGCACGGCGGCGGGGGCGCGCTCTATCAGGGTCGAGAGTTTCTGCACATCTCCCGCCAGGGTCACCTCTGAGCAGCCGTTGGGGTGGGCCCCCATCCAGAGTTCCGCCTGGGGTTTGCCAGCCGGATTGGGGATGCCAAACAGTGTGGTGAGGGCGTCATGGCTGCCCCAGTCATAACCTTGAATCGGATTTTGCATCAACAGAAAGGAGGGCAGATCTCGACTGCTCATAAGGGACGCCTCATTTGTCGTGAAGAAAGTGGTTTGAAGAAAAGGGTGGAATTGACGGTCCGGCCCGGACTATAACATGGGCGGCCTTTGCCGCCGCAATCGCTTGCCTCTCTCTTGATCGGGATCATCATGTCACTCATCTTCAGCCAGCTGCTCGACGGAGCCCTCCACGACCAGGTTCCCTTCGAACAGATCTGGTTTGCCCAGGATCAGGGGGTGCCACCCGGCTTCAGCTACCAGGTCAACTTTCCCCGCCTCGAGCTGGTATTCAGCGGCGAATACCTCAACCAGATCTGGGACAGGGAGTCGGGTTGCCAGGAGGTCAGCGTGCTGCCGGGGCAGGCGCTCTACATACCCCCCAACGGCTGGAACAAGCCGCTCTGGACCATGGACTGCTCTGTGCTGAGCCTGCTGTTTGGCAAGCGCCAGCTCGGTTTCAGCCTGGTGAGCAAGCGCCGGGAAGACCCGGATTTCTTCGATGTGCAAAAGCACAGCATCATGGCCCGGGCCGGCCATGTGAATGAACACATACTGGCGGCCCTCAACGTGCTGGTGGAAGACCCGGGCCGCTCCCCCACCGACAACCACCTGTTGCAGGCGCTGCTCACCAGCGCCCGTCAATTGCTGGCGGAGTCCACCTTCGAGCGGCCGAGAGGGGCTGACCTGTTTCACGGCATCTGCATCTATATCCAGGAGAACTTTCACCGCCCCATCACCCGTGACTCCATCGCCCACCGCTTCAACGTCTCGGCCAGCCACCTCTCCCACCTGTTTCGCGAGCAGGGGCACATGCGCCTGGCGGACTACATCAGCTGGGTTCGCATCGATCGGGCCAAGTTCATGCTGAAAAAATATCGCTTCCGGCTGGAAGAGGTGGCCAGCCGCTGTGGTTACAGCGATGTGAACTATTTCTGCCGGGTGTTCAAGCAAAAGACAGGGCTGACCCCCTCCCAGTACCGCGCCCTGAGCCAGCCTCAGGGGCAGAGCGAGAGCCTGACGCCATGACGGCGGCGCTCGCCATGGCCGAACTGCACGGTCTTGCGCCTCTTGGGGAGCGGACAGAAGCGGCGCATTGTGATCCAGTCCCCGACTATGGTCGGACATGCACGCCCGCCATTTGATTATGCAAATGGATGGGCTAAGATGGCCGCGCGCAACGATCAGATTGATAACAAACGGAAGTTAGGAGATGCCGATGGAAAGCAAAGTAGTTATCCCGACCCAGGGTCAGAAAATCACAGTCGATGCCAGCGGCAAGCTGCACGTTCCCCACAACCCCATCATTCCGTTTATCGAAGGGGATGGCATAGGTGTGGACGTGACCCCGGCCATGCTGAACGTGGTGAACGCTGCGGTCGAGAAAGCCTACAAGGGCGAGCGCAAAATCGCCTGGATGGAGATTTATACCGGCGAGAAATCGACTCATATCTATGGTGAAGGTGCCTGGCTGCCGGCCGAAACCCTGGATTTCATTCGTGAATACTGCGTGGCCATCAAGGGCCCGCTGACCACCCCGGTCGGTGGCGGTATTCGCTCCCTCAACGTGGCCCTGCGCCAGGAGCTGGACCTCTATGTCTGCCTGCGCCCGGTCCGTTACTACGAAGGGACCCCGAGCCCGGTCAAGCACCCCGAGCTGACCGACATGGTGATCTTCCGCGAGAACGCCGAAGACATCTACGCCGGCATCGAGTGGAAGGCGGACAGCGATGAAGCCAAGAAGGTGATCGCTTTCCTGCAAAACGAGATGGGCGTGAAGAAGATCCGCTTCCCCGAGTCCTGCGGCATCGGCATCAAGCCCATGTCCAAGGCCGGTACCGAGCGTCTGGTCCGTGCCGCCATCGAGTACGCCATCGACAACGATCGCGACTCCGTGACCCTGGTGCACAAGGGCAACATCATGAAGTTCACCGAAGGTGCCTTCAAGGATTGGGGCTATGCCCTGGCCCAGAAAGAGTACGATGCCCAGCTGATTGACGGCGGCCCCTGGTGCTCCTTCAAGAACCCGAAGACCGGCAAGACCATCATCGTCAAGGACGTCATCGCCGATGCCTTCCTGCAACAGATACTGCTGCGTCCGGCCGAGTATGACGTCATCGCCTGTATGAACTTGAACGGTGACTACATATCCGACGCCCTGGCCGCTCAGGTCGGTGGTATCGGCATAGCCCCGGGCGCCAACATCGGCGACGGCGTGGCGCTGTTCGAGGCGACCCACGGCACCGCGCCCAAGTACGCAGGTCAGGACAAGGTAAACCCGGGTTCCCTCATCCTCTCCGCCGAGATGATGCTGCGCCACCTGGGCTGGACCGAAGCGGCCGACCTCATCGTCAAGGGCATGGAAGCTGCCATCGCCAACAAGACAGTCACCTATGACTTCGAGCGATTGATGGAAGGCGCCACCCTGCGCTCCTGTTCCCAGTTCGCCCAGGACATGGTCGACCAGATGTGATCGGAAATCCGAAAAAGCAAAACCGGCGCCATGAGCGCCGGTTTTTTTATGGGTGACAGGCCAGAAAGCCTGAAGGTGCCGCCCTCAGGTGGTCTTTTCCACGTGCTGCTGGTAGAGCTGCTGCCATTTGCTGCTTTCGGCCTCATCCCCCTGCGCCTGCCAGAACTCGCAGATGGAGTTGGCGAGTTCGGAAGCCATGGCGTGATCGCCATCGCGACGGCTCATCAGATATTGTCCAAGCCAGCTTTGATACTGTTTCATAGCCCGATCTCCTTATCTAAGGTGCCCCTGGTGTCGTTCGCCGGCACAGGCCGCCAGCATTGACTCAACCGGGTCACTTGTGGTGCTGCGCCCAAGCTCGTTGTGCCCACCGGACTGGGTGGTGATCTTGCAGGATCAAGGCGACAACGGGGCGCAGATGTCAAAAAACGGCCTCTATCGTATCACAAAATAACCAACTTGGGGGGATTGACGGCAAGGGGAGGGGCACGGGGGGTAGCCAAGCTTGGGCAAAGAGCATGCCATCTTGCTGATCCCAGAAGAGAAAAACCCGCCGGGGTGGCGGGTTTTTCGGTTGAAAAAAAGCTCAGAGCTGGGCGGTGGCGAGGTATTTTGCCATCTCCTCGGCGGGTACCATGCCGCCGCCGGTGGCCCACACCAGGTGGGTGGCCTGCGCCATGCGCCCAGCATCCAGAGCGCGCGATGCCTGCCAGTCGCCATCGGCGCTGACCCGCCAGGGGCCCGGCATGCCGGCCAGGGCCGAAGGCTCGAGGCGGATCTGCTCGTCCCGGGCCAGCAGCCCCAGCAGGTCATACATCTCCTGATCGCTCAGGGTGTAGAAGCCATCGAGCAGCCGCTCCATGGCGCGGCCGACGAAGCCGGAGGCACGTCCCACCGCCAGGCCATCGGCGGCGGTGAGGTTGTCTATGCCCAGATCCTGCACCGCAATAGCGTCGTGCAATCCGGTGTGGACCCCGAGCAACATGCAGGGAGAGTGGGTGGGTTCAGCGAAGAAGCAGTGGACGTTGTCCCCGAACGCGAGCTTGAGGCCAAATGCCACGCCCCCCGGGCCACCGCCAACGCCGCAGGGCAGGTAGACGAAGAGCGGGTGCTCGGCATCCACCTTGATGCCCATCTCATCGAACTGCTTTTTCACCCGCTCACCGGCTACCGAGTAGCCGAGGAACAGGGTGCGGGAGTTCTCGTCGTCGATGAAGAAGCAGTTGGGATCGCGCTCGGCCTCCTTGCGCCCCTGCTCCACAGCTACCCCGTAATCTTCGGCATATTCCACGACGATCACCCCGTGTTCGCGCAACTTGCGCTTCTTCCACTCCCGCGCATCGGCGGACATGTGGACTGTGACGGTGAAGCCGAGCTTGGCACTCATGATGCCGATGGACATGCCGAGGTTGCCGGTCGACCCCACCGCAATGCTGTACTGGCCGAAGAACTGGCGTAACTCGTCCGTGAACAGCTTGCGATAATCGTCCTCTTCACAGAGCAATCCGGCCTTGATGGCCAGCCGTTCGGCGTGGGTCAGCACCTCGTAGATGCCGCCACGGGCCTTGATGGAGCCGGAGATGGGCAGGTGGCTGTCTTTTTTAAGCAACAACTTGCCGGTCAGCTCGACGCCGTAGCGCGCATTGAGCGTTGCCTGCATCGCCGGGATGGCCGCTATCTCGGACTCCAGAATGCCCTTGCTGGCGCGGGTCTCGGGGAAGGCGTCACACATATAGGGGGCGAAGCGGGCCAGGCGAGCCGACGCATCCGCCACATCGTTGCCATCGAGCCCCACATAGGGCAGACCGACCGCCAGCGTAGTGGCATTGGGGTTGAACCAGGTCACCGGCTCGAGCGCTATCAGGGATTGCACCAGCGGGAATTGGGTAATGAGCTGTTGGACGTCGATGTTTTTCATGGGATGTCTCTGTCTTTTACACGATATAGGAGAGCAGGAAGGTACCGGCCAGCGCCATCAGGGAGGCGACAAAGGTGGCACTGGTGTAGTACTTGAGCGTTTCATTCAGGGTGGCGCCGCAATACTGTTTGACCAGCCAGAACAGGGAGTCGGTCACCATGGTGCAGCCAATGGCGCCTGAGCCGATGGCCAGGGTCATGATCTCGGGGCTGATGTTCGGGTAGTGCACCATGATGGGGGAGACGATGGCGGTGGCCCCCATCATGGCGACGGTGGCCGAGCCCACGGCGGCGTGCAGCACTATGGCCACCAGCCAGGCGAGCAGTATGGGGTGCATGTCCAGCTGGGAGAGTATGGTCGCCAGGCTGTCCCCCAGGCCGCTGGCCTTGAGCACGCCGTTGAAGGCGCCGCCCGCCCCTATGATGAGCAAGATGTTGGCGATGGAGGAGAAGCACTCTTCGGTCTTGTCCAGCAGCCCTTCCATCTTCATGCGTTGACGGATCCCCAGCACGTAGTAGGCGGTGAAGGCGGCGATGAACATGGCGGTGATGGGGTTGCCGATAAACTCCAGCACTGTGTAGAGGTGGCTTGCGTGATCCATGTTGAGCTCGGCCACCGTCTTGGCCAGCATCAGCAGTATGGGCAGCAGCACGGTGAACAGCGAAGCGCTCAAGGTCGGGAGGCTTGCCTCATCCCGGGCCTGGATGTCGGCAAAGGCGGCGGGCACCTCCTTGAACGGCACCCGTTTGCCCAGCAGTTTCAGGAACAGGGGGCCGCCCACCAGGGAGGCAAAGAGCCCGACCGCGAGGCCATAGACGATGACGGAGCCGATGTCGGCACCCAGCTGATTGGTGACATAGAGCGCAGCGGGGTGGGGTGGCACTATGCAGTGCACGGCCATCAGGGCGGTGCAGAGCGGAATGGCCAGGGTCAGCAGCGAGGTCTTGGTCTTGCGGGCGATGGAGAAGGCCAGCGGAATGAGCAGCACCACACCGACTTCGACAAACAGGGTGATGCCGCACACCAGACCGACCAGCACCATGATGACCTGGGGCGAGAGCCAGCGGCACTTTTGCAGGGCGAGACCTATGCGCTCCGCCGCCCCCGACACCTCCATCATCTTGCCGAGTATGGTGCCAAGACCGATGACGGCGGCGAGAAAGCCCAGGGTGCCGCCTATGCCCTCTTCCATGGCATTGACCATCTTGACCGGGTTCATCCCCATCATGGTGCCGACATAGAAGCTCGCCAGCAGCAGGGCGAGGAAAGGATGCACCTTGCCCTTCACTATGGTGAAGACAATCAGAATGATGCTAGTCAGCAAGGTACCGACGACCCACACTTCAGAATTCATACTGCGCCTCGACAAGGATGGTAAGAGATGAATGATGGGCCTATTGAACGGCAAGGGCGCCGGGCTGACAAATGATGAAAATGGCCTCTTGGATGAGCTGGGTTGATGCAAAGGTGCCACATTCATCACATTTAGCGGTATTTATGTGACTTGGGTTCGTTTGCGTCATCCTAAATAGGGTCGTCCGGGATATCATGGCGGCGATGTTGAGCCTGTGATGGGGAAGGCGGATGTATACCGAAGACAACTATGTATCGAGAAACAAGCTGCTGAGCGGCTATCAGCTCTCCAAGCTGCACACCTTCGAGGCGGCGGCCCGCCACAGCTCCTTTGCCCTGGCGGCGGATGAGCTGGCGCTCAGCCCGAGCGCGGTGAGCCACCGGATAGGTGCGCTGGAAGAGGAGCTCGGTTTCAAGCTGTTCCAGCGCTTTCACCGCAAGGTGATGCTGACGACTGAGGGGCAAAGGGTCTTCTGGGCACTCAAGTCGTCACTCGAGTTCATCAATCAGGAGATCCTGGAGATCAAGAATCAGGAGCTCTCCGGTTCCCTGACAGTCTATTCCCGCCCCTCCATCGCCCAGTGCTGGCTGGTGCCGCGGCTCGCGGATTTTTCCCGCCTGCACCCCCAGATCGATCTCAACATCATGACCGGCAACGAGAATGTCAACCTGCACGGCTATGGCATCGACCTGACTCTCTATTTTGACGACAAGGTGCCGGAGCGGCTCGCCATCCACCCGCTGATGGATGAATACATGGTGCCGGTGTGCAGCCCCGAATATGCCGAGCGGCACCAGTTGCTCGATAACCCGGATAACTTGAACCACTGCCGCCTGCTGCACGACAGGCAGGCCTGGGGATATGACTCCGACACCGATGAGTGGTGCAGCTGGGCTCGCCAGGCCGGGATCTCCCTAGAAGCCTGTCAGTCGAGCATGGGCTTCGATCGCTCCGACTTGGCCATCATAGCTGCCATCAATCATGCCGGCGTGGCCATGGGCCGCAAGAACCTGGTGCGCCAGCGGCTGGAGCGAAACGAGCTGGTGGAGCCCTTCCCTGGCAAGGCGGTCCGCTGCAATCAACGCTACTACATGGCCACGCTCCCCCATCGCCAGTGCCCCAAGATCCAGGCATTCATCGAATGGATAAGCGCCCAGGCAAAGGAAATTGATTGAATCAGGGAGAGGGATACAGAGTGCTGCCCGGTCTCGCTCTCATTTCATTCGACCTTAGAATGAGGCGGCCAATATTTGTACATTCTGTGCTGGCGGCTGTGGGCTGCGCTATGGCTTGTTATATATGAATGCAGGTGCTTGGATGACACCCCTTTTATCTCTGTGACAAATACCTGGGCAAGTGGGGCCGATTAACCCATGTTGAAGAAATAATGTCTGTTGAGCGGTGATCCGATAAGATCCCTGATGTGAATTAACCACAGTGAATAATGACCATGAGATTGTCAGGAATAGCGTTGGCACTATAAAATCATTATGTTGTTATCGAGTGGACATGCTATTCTCAAAATGAGTTATCCCTGTGACATACAAAAATAATTCTGTGAGGAAGTAATGAACGAGTTTCTGAAGGTTCTGCTGAACATTCGCAGCTTGCGCGCTGCCATTCGTGAACTGCCGTTTGAGCAACTGCAAGAAGCGAAAGAAAAGTTTGATCTGGTATATAACGAGCGTGCCGAGTCCGTAGAGCAAGAGCGGGCCGAGCAGGAAGAGCGTCAGCGCAAGCTGAGCGAGTTTACCGAGATGCTGCAACAGGCTGGCATAGATCCGCGCGAGCTGATCGGCAGCGTGGCCACTCCGGCCGCTGCTGGCGCGACCAAGAGCAAGCGTGCTCCGCGTCCTGCCAAATACAAGTATCAGGAAGATGGCCAGGAGAAGACCTGGACCGGCCAGGGCCGCATGCCCAAAGCCATTGCCGAGCAAGTTGCGCTGGGCAAGGATCTGAACGACTTCCTGATCTGATTGCCAGGATAGCGTCGTCAATAATGCCGCCCAAGGGGTGGCATTATTATTTTCAGGAGCCTGTCTATCTATTGCCCATCCAGGAAGCCACCTAATTTGGGTCGCCCGTCCACAATAGCCATGACCATCATGGGCCAATAAAAACTATCCATTGGCGGTAAGCCAATCGCTGTCGCACCCCCCTGTGACAGAATGAGGACTCATACAGCCCATTTGTTATCTCTGATGACACAAGATGACAAATAATGGCCCATCGCTGTGGGATGAAATAGATGGATTTGCGGGCATGCCTCCCGCTTTGCCTGGTCGCGCATTTTTCTATCAATGGGGAAGTTCTTGTCCCGCTCGCACTATTTTTCTTTCCCCATGACTGCCCTATTTGACACCCCTGTTCAGACAATATGTGAATGTCATTTCTCGGGTTGGAGATTGAATAGGGGCCTGGCGACCCCGCTGCGAATAAATAGGAAATAGGTCAGCTGACCGGCTGGCCGAGATCATTGCGAAGGGGAATGGAGCGACTGTGTGCAAATTGACGGCGCGCCATGACCCCATCGGCCAGCATGGCCAGCAGGGTCTCACTCTCTTCCCAGCCGAGGCAGGCATCGGTGACCGACAAGCCATATTGCAGCTCGCTCAGTGGCGCCGGTTTCTGGCTGCCCCCTTGCAGAAAGCTCTCGACCATGACGGCGGCAACAGCAGTGCTCCCGCCTCGCAACTGGCGGCAGAGCTCCCCGGCGACCAGGAGCTGGTTCTGGTGCAGCTTCTGGCTGTTGCCGTGGCTGCAATCCACCATCAGCCGAGGGTTGAGCCCCTGGCGCGCCAGGCGTTCGGCCGCGTCCATCACGTCGCTCTGGTGATAGTTCGGCAGGGTGCCGCCGCGCAAAATGATGTGGCCGCCCGGATTGCCTTCGCTCTTGATCACCACCATGCCCCCCTGGCTGCCAGGCGCGGTGAACAGATGGGAGGCCTCGCTGGCCAAAATGGCATCGATGGCCACCCGGATGTTGCCATCTGTGCCGTTCTTGAAGCCGACCGGGCAGGGCAGGGCCGAAGCCAGCTGCCTGTGTACCTGGGATTCGGTGGTGCGGGCGCCGATCGCCCCCCAGCTGATGAGATCCGCCAGATAGAGGAAGCTGGTGGTATCGAGGAACTCGGTGGCGGTGGCCAGCCCCAGCCGGTTGATGTCGAGCAGCAGCTGACGGGCCAGGTGGAGCCCGTGACCGATGTCGTTGCTGCCATCGAGATGAGGGTCGAATACCAGCCCCTTCCAGCCGACAGTGGTGCGCGGTTTTTCGAAATAGGTGCGCATCACTATCCGCAGGCTCTCCTGATACTCGGTGGCGAGCCGTGCCAGCCTTTTCGCATAGTCGAGGGCGGCGACGGGATCATGGATGGAGCAGGGGCCTATCACCACCAGCAGGCGATCGTCCGCCCCGCTCAGGATCTGGCGCACCTGGTGGCGGTGCTGGTCAATATGCTGCGCCATATCGGCCAAGCAGGGGTGCTGTGCCAACAGGTCGGCAGGGGTGGGGAGCGCCTCCACCGCGAAGGCGCGCATTACCGAATTCAAAACAGCCATCTGGGATTACCTTGCTGTGGAAATGGGGTCGACGATGGGCCCGTAACGCTCGGGTGTCTGGTTCAGGGGATCTGCGCCTAGGACATATCATCTTTGTTGAGAGTGATTATCATTATCTTGCTGCCAGTCTCAAATGCAAGCACTACCGAGAGGATCACCAGAGATGGGGGGGCGGGCCGTAAGAGCGGAGGGGAGAATGGCAACCAGGCCCGCCCCCGAGCGGGAGAAGGCCTGATAAGTACAAGGAATACAGATGGTTATCAGCTATCCATAACGATGTGGCGATCCTGATGGTAGGCGTCTTCATCCTTGCCGCTGCGCCAGTAAGGCACGGCATAGACCCGCTGGCGATCGGTGTCCAGGGTTCGCCTGACATGACGACGCAGGGGCACCACCAGACCCTCTTCCCCCCCGAACCAGAAATAACTTCCCTCGGCAGCCATAGGCTGGGCGGTGAAGTACTCCACCAGGGGGCCGGTCTGGTCCGGCGTGCCGACAAACCAGCGTAGGCTGACCCCTTCGGGCAGCGGCAGATCCTGCACATCTTGCTGATGGGGCACCAGCAGGGCGATATGGCCCCGGGCCTCTGCCGGCATCACCTCGGCCATGGCGCTGATGGCGGGCAATGAGGTGAGATCGCCGGCCATGTAGTAGTGATCGGCCAGCTGCAACATGGGGTCCGGGCCGCCCGGGCCCGAGATGGCGAGCCTGTCCCCCGCCTTGGCGTGGAGGGCGAAGCGGCTGGCGGGGCCAACATCACCGTGCAGGGCGAAGTCGATGTCGATCTCCAGGGCCTCGCGGCGGAAGGCGCGGATGGTGAAGGTGCGGATGATGGGCTTCTGGCTCGGATCCTCCCAACGGGGACCCTTGGGGGTCGGGGTTGGCAGCACTATCTCGCTCTGGCCCGGCCGGGGCAGCATGATCTTGATATGGGCGCCGCCACAGCTGAAGGGGTAATCCGCCAATTCGGGGCTGGTCAGGCAGACTCGGCGCAGATGAGGGCTCACATCATGGACATGCTTGACGGTGAGCAGGCGAGGGCGATTGACCGGGGCGGACTGTGACATTTGAGTACTCCTGACAGACGAGAGCGCTCATTTTTCATTAAATGAAAATTATTATCAATTGCTTTGTGGCAGGGAAGGGGCAAGGGCAGCCAGCATGGAGGCCATGCCGGCTGCCCTGGGGGATGACCAGGCTCTAGCTCCGATCGCTCCCTCCCAGCGCCCGGTAGATCCCGGCCATGGTCTTGAGCTGGCTCTGTTGCTGGGCCAGCACGCCGAGCTCCGCATCCCACAGTCGATTCTGCTCGTCCAGCCAGGGCTGAACCCCGGTGGCGCCCGCCAGGAAGCGGGCCCCCGCCAGCCGCTCGGCCTCTTTGGCATAGGCCAGTTGCTGCTCGAGATAACGCAGCCGCTGCTCCCCCTGCTGACGAGCGGCCAGGCCGTCTTCCACCTCCAGCAGGGCCGTATAGAGCTGCTTGCGAAACTCGGTTTCGGCTATCTGATAGTCAATCTCGGAGCTCGCGATGGAGAGCCGGGTCTTGTTGTACTCGAGGAAGGGGAGCGCCAGGGTCGCGCCCAGGGTCCCCACCGGGTTCTGCAGCACCTGGGTCAGGGTGTCCGAGGTGGTGCTGGCGCCACCGGTGAGGCTGAGGGTGGGGTAGAAACCGGTGCGGATCTCGTCCCCTCTGGCCAGCGTCTTGCGAAGGCGCAGCTCGGCGGCCCGCACGTCTGGGCGCCTGGCCAGCATATCGGCGGGGATGCCGACCGCCAGCGTCGGAATGGGGCCCATGGCGAGGGAAGCCGGGGCAAATTCCAGCGGGCCGCTGCTGCGGCCGAGCAGCAGGCGCAGGGCGTTGCCGGCCTGCTCCCGTTGGAGGGTGAGGGAGGCGAGCTCCGCCTGCTTGCCGGCTTTCTGCTGGCTGGCCTGCACCAGATCGAGGCGGGTGACGGCGCCGGCGTCATATTTTGCCCGGGTCAGCCGCTCTATCCGCTCGTAGTTGGCCAGCTGACGCTCGCCAAGGGAGAGGGCCGAGCCGAGATACGCCAGCTGCCAGTATTGCTCCAGGGTCTTGCCTACCAGCATCAGGCGGGTGGCGGCGCTATCCTGCTCGCTGGCCTCTGCCTCCCACTGGGCCTGATCCCGCACCGAGGCGAGCCTGCCCCAGAGATCCACCTCATAGCTCAGGTTGAAGGAGGGGCCCAGGTTGCTGCTGGCGCTGCCGTCCTTCATGTTCTTGTTGCCGCTCGCCCCCAGGCTGGCGTTGACCGACGGGGTGAGGTTGGTGTCGGCGAGATCGGCGCCGAGCAGGGCACTTTTGAGCCTGAGCCCCGCCACCTGCATGTCCGGATTGGCCGCGAGCACCTCATCGACAAGTCGGTCGAGGGCGGGATCCTGGAACCCCTGCCACCAGAGCCCGGCCTGCTGGCTGCCAAGATCCCGGGCGTCCTGCTGCCACGCTGGCGCCACGTCCAGCTCGGGTCTGTGGTAGGTGCTCTGCTGGCTGCAGGCACTGAGGCAGGCGGTGAGAACCAGGCTAAGCGCCGTTTTTGACAAGCGGCTGCGCTCCTGGTTGGACGAGAGGCGCAGCCCCCGGCCGGATAAGTTGTGCATCATCATTCCCTCGCCAGTGCCTCGACCGGATCGAGCCGGGCCGCATTGCGGGCGGGCAGGTAACCAAACAGGATCCCGATGAGCGAGGAGCAACCGAAGGCCATCAGGATGGAGAAGAGCGAGAAACGCATCTGGAAGCTCTCCACGAGCAGGGAGAAGATAAAACCGATAAACATGGCCAGGCCGATGCCGAGCAGACCCCCCAGCAGGCTGACCATTACAGCCTCGATCAGAAACTGTTGCAAGATGTCGGACTGACGGGCGCCGACCGCGATGCGGATCCCTATTTCGCGGGTGCGCTCCACCACGGACACCAGCATGATGTTCATCACCCCGACCCCGCCGACGATGAGGGAGATCACCGCGATGGCGGAGACCAGCAGCGTCAGGGTGGCTGTGGTCTTCTCCACCGACTTGACGATGCTGTCGCTGCTGAAGGTGAAGAAATCCTTCACCCCGTGGCGCTGGGTCAGCAGCGCCACGGCGGCCTGCTCGGCCAGCGCGGGCTGGACCCCGTCCTTGACCCTTATGGTGATCTGGCTGAAGTGATTCTGGGAGATGAGGCGGCTCATCACGGCGCTGTAAGGCAGCCAGACATTGACCGACCGGCTGCTGGGGCCAAAGCCGGTCTCCTGGGCCACCACCCCGACGATGCGCACCGGCAGGGTGCCGACCAGCACCACCTGGCCGACGGGATCCGTCTTGCCGAGCAGGCTGGCTATGGTCTTGCCATCCACCACGGCCACCGCCGTCCGGCTGCGGATGTCCCGCTCATCGAGCAGGCGACCCTGGGTGAGGGTCATCCCCTTGACCCGGAAGAAGTCGCTGCCGACCCCCACGACGCTGCCGCTGCTGGTCTTGTTGCGATAGCGCAGCTGGCCCGAAGTGGCGATCTGGGGGCTGGCCCCCTCCAGATAGGGCTGGCCGAGCAGGGCGTCGAGATCCCGCTCGTTCAGGGTCTGGATGCTGGCGGCCTTCTCGTCGCCCCAATCCTTGCCGGGGAAGATGTCGATGGTATTGGTGCCCATGGCGTTGATGTCGTCGATCACCTTGGCGCGGGCCCCCTGACCCAGCGCCACCACGCTGACCACGGCGGCGATGCCGATGATGATGCCGAGCATGGTGAGGAAGGTGCGCATGCGGTGGGCCAGCATGGCGTGCAGGGCCATGCGACCCGCCTCCCGGTAGCGATCCCAGCCCTGGCTGCCGCGCCTGGCGACGGAGACTGTGGCGATCCGGTCCGGCGCCGGCTCGCGCGCTTCCTGCCCGGCGGCTGGTCGGGGGAGGGCGGAGACTGGGTTGGTGACGGCCTGCGGGATCTGCTGACTCTCCTCCCCGTGGGCCTGACTCGCAGAGATGACGGGGCTGGCAGCCGGTTGACCGCTGTCTTCCACCACGCGTCCGTCCCGCAGGGTGATGATGCGATTGGCATGGTTGGCCACCGCCATGTCGTGGGTCACCAGAATGATGGTGTGACCCTGTTCGTGCAGCTCCTTGAGGATGGCCATCACCTCCTTGCCGCTGTGGCTGTCGAGGGCGCCGGTGGGCTCGTCGGCCAGGATCACCTCGCCGCCATTGGCCAGCGCCCGGGCTATGCTGACCCGCTGCTGCTGACCGCCGGAGAGCTGGCCCGGCCTGTGGTGGCTGCGATCGCTCAAACCCAGACGGGCCAGCAGGGTGCGGGCACGTATCTGGCGCTCGGGGCGGGATGTGCCGGCATAGATGGCGGGGATCTCCACGTTGGCGGCCGCATCCAGATGGGGCAGCAGATGGTAGCGCTGGAAGATGAAACCGAAGTGGTGGCAGCGCAGCCGCGCCAGGGCCAGGGCATCCAGGCCGGCGGTGTCCTGACCGCGAAACAGATACTGGCCGCCGCTCGGGCGATCGAGACAGCCCAGCAGGTTCATCAGGGTGGACTTGCCGGAGCCGGAGGCGCCGACTATGGCCACCATCTCCCCCGCCGCTATGGTCAGATCCAGCGGGTGCAGCACAGTCACCTCGTGCTCCCCGCTCTGATAGCGGCGCTCTATGCCCTTGAGCTGGATCAGGGGCTCGCTCACGGAACCATCTCCATCTCATCGTTCTGGACGGGCTTGCCCTGCTCCAGAGTCACCTTGTCCTGATCGTTCAGGCCGCTCACCACCTCTATCTTGATGTCATCCTTCATGCCGGTCTTGATGCGGCGAGTCTCTTTCTGCCCGTCCTCCTTGAGCAGGGTGACCTCATATTCGTTCTCCCCCAGCTTCTTGCCGAGGGCGGTCTGGGGTATGGCCAATACCTGTTTGCGTTCACCCAGCACTATGGTGACCTGGGTCGTCATGGCGACCCTCAGCTGATGGTCGGGGTTGGGCACATCGAACAGGGCGTAGTAGTAGATGGCCGCATTGCTGGTGGTCGTGGTGTTGGCGCTCTGCTCGTTGATGTTGGTGGGGGCCAGCTCGACAGTGCGCAAGGTGCCGTGATAGCGGCGGTCCGGGTCTCCTATCAGGGTGAAGTAGACCGGCATGCCGGCCCTGACCTTGGTGACGTCCGCCTCCGAGATCTGCGCCTTGACCGTCATGGTGTCCAGGTTGGCGAGCTTGAGCAGGGTCGGTACCGTCTGGCTGGCGGCCAGGGTCTGCCCCTGGCGGGTCACTATGGAGACGACTGTGCCATCCATGGGGGCCTGAATGCGGTTATAGCCGAGCTCCGTCTTGGTGCGCTCCACCTTGATCAGGGCGTTGTCGATGTCCGCCTGGGCGCTTTGCAACTCGGCCCGGGTGACGGCCAGCTGCGCCTCTGCACTCTCCAGATCGGCCCGGGAGCTCGCCTCCTGCCTGAACATCTGCTGCTGGCGGCGCCAGGCCAGCTCGTTCTGCTTGAGCTGCGCCTGCTTGATCTTGAGCTGGGCACGGCGGCTGGCCAGCTCGGCCTCGGCGGTCTTGAGGTTGTTCTGGGCTATCAGGGGATCTATCTCTGCCAGCAGATCCCCCTGCTTGACCTGTTGCCCGGCTTCTACCGCCAGATAGGTGACCTGACCCGAGACCTGGGCCCCCACATCCACCTGCTCTATGGCCTGCAGGGCGCCGCTGGCCAGCACCGTCTGCTCCACGTCCTGACGGGTCACGGTCGCAGTCAGCACGGGGTCCGGGGTCTTGCCGGGCCAGGCCAGCCAGACCACGAAGGCCAGCAGCGCCAGGGCGAACAGGGCGTACTTGCCTGGTTTTGGAAGAGTCTTCATTTATCACCTGAACGAAACGAGTGAAGGCGTGCAAGGGCGATATCCTGCAGCAAATGGCACTTAAAAAGAAGCGAGCAATATGTAAGAAATCATGTAGATGAAGTTGTCAATTAAGGTGGGTGAGTGTCAGCCGGGGGAGGGAAGGCCAGACCTGCATGATACCTGCTGGAGGCGGTGCAAGGGGCTTGGGAGGTCTACCGAGGGGATAAATGCAGGGAGCTCGCTCATTGAGCGGGCTCCCGGGTACTCAGCCGACGGCCTTGAGCTGCTCGGCATAGGGCTCGTGGCAGATCTGGATATCGACGGGCAGCTTGTAGATGAGCAGGCGTGCCAGCGATCCCTCCATCCAGTGGTGGCGGCTGCCGACCAGCAGGAGCGAGGTCGAGTGGGAGCTCAGCCACTGGCCCAGATCCCTGACCACGTCATCGACCACCAGGCAGTGGTAATCCACAGGATGAGGCAGCAGGGTGATGAGTTCGCTGATGATGGCCTTGGCATCCAGCGTGCCCTGGGCACTGCGCTCTTCCTCGGACAGTGACAGGCTCTTGCGGCGCACCTTGCTGCTGTGCGTCAGGTGCAGCAAGGTCAAGTCGCAGCCCAGCCCTTGTGCCAGGCGGCTCGCCTTGGCCAGCGTCTCCTGCTCGTAATCCTTGCCTTCCAGCAACAGCACTATGTTGGTGTGGGTCATAAGCAGTTCTCCTTGGCATGGCGCGGGTCACCGGGAACAAAGGAGCTGTCCCCTACCACAGTGATCCCGCTCTGTATTGCATGGTACTCACTTGTCTGTCTGTGGGCGCCAGACGTCATCCTTTGTCGGTGAGGGCGCGCAAGATCATCTTCGTTTACATCAGCATAACAGACGCAGTTGAACGGAGAATGAAGACATGCCGCCCATGGCTCCCTTGATGGAGGAATGAGATGGGTAAATGGTCTATGGGCAGCACAGCAGTGGGGTTTGTCTTGGATGTGCCTGGTGATCATGCTGCTCGCCTGGCTTCAAGCCAAGGTGCCGGGATCTGGTGTCTAAGGGCGGGCAATCACAGTGGCGGTCGGCGGGCCGCCACTGTGACAGGGCTTAGCGGGGCACTTTTGACAGCTGCTGGGTCAACCAGGGAAGCCCCTCTTTCTTGCGGCTGAGGGCCCCCGCCAGCTGGACCGGCTCGGCGGGCAGTATGCCCCCGCTGGCAAAGTGGAGCTCACTGCTTCCCTTGGCCAGATCGGTCAGCATCAAGACATAACCATCCAGCGAGTCCAGGGTCAGCCTCGCGTCCATGGCTTGATGCAGCTCCTCCATCCGGCTGTGCACCTGGCTAGGATCCATCACGCAGATCTGGCTGACCATGAGGGAATGGCCCGCTATCTGGTAGGCCTTTTCGTCGGCAACGAGCAGCTCGCACAGGGGGGTATCGCCCAACTGGGTGCGCCGCTCCAGCAGGGTCTGGGCAAAGGGGGCCAGGGCCAGATCGGCGATGGGCAGCAGCCGGTCGACCGCTAGCCTGTCCTCTGCCGTGGTGGTGGGGGAGGTGAAGTTGAAGGTGTCGCTGATGATGGCCCCCAGCAACAACCTGGCCTGGGCGCGGGACAGATTGGCATGGCCCATCAGCTCCAGCAGCACGGTGGCACTGCACCCGACAGCCCTGATCCAGGCATCGAGGGGGCCACGGGTGATGAGGGTGCCGATGCGGTGGTGATCGATGAGGCCCTGCACATCGGCCTCGGCCAACCCCTCAGGTCCCTGCTCCAGTTCGCTGAAATCCACCAGAAAGACCGGCTTGTTGGCGACGCTGCCCGTCAGAACCGGGGGGGCCTCCACCCCTGCCGTCTCCAGGATGAAGCGGGTCTCGGCAATGGGGTCACCCAATGCATAGGCCTGGGCGGTGCGACCCTGACGGTTGAGCCAGTCGGCGGTGACCAGCGCGGTGCAGATGCTGTCGCTGTCGGGATTCTTGTGGCCAAAGACATGAAGCATGAGGCGGTTCCTGATGTGGGGTGATGGGCTCGGCCGCATGTCGCGGCGCCGGGCCTGAGAGGGCCATGGGGCCCGAGTCGGTTCCACTCTACTGTCTGGCGGTGATGGGGGCAAATCCGGCCAGGCTCTGGCCTCTGGCCTGGGGCACCGAGAGTCGGAGAAGGAGAGGGTGCACCGCCGTCATTGATCAGGGCCGCTGGCGGCGGGTCCGGGGCATGGGGTCACTGAGTGGGCATGCTTGGGTTCCTGATTTCGGGCAGATTACCGAAAGACTTGAAGTCCCGCTTCTCTGGGCAGGCCACCGAGGGGGATGGCTCGCCACTCAAGGCAGGCTGCCGGAGAGTGGTTACTCACCTCCCCGGTCAGGGAATCGAAAAGGTTGATGACATGCCAGGGCTGGCGCCGGAAGGCTGATGACTCACTCCCTGTCAGGTCATCGAAGGGGCTGATGGCTCGCCGCCCCTGGGGCGGCGAGCTGCGTCGATGGCTTGCCGCACCGCCCTCAGGAGGTAAGCAGCTCGCGGGCGTTGGCCAGGGTGTTGTCGGTGATCTGATCCCCGCCCAGCAGACGGGCCAGCTCGTTGAGGCGGGCACCCTGGTTGAGCGCCTGCATCTGGGTCTCCGTGGTCTTGCCGTCCGTGTGCTTGCTGACCACCATGTGCTGGTGGCCCTTGCCGGCCACCTGGGGCAGGTGGGTGACCACCATCACCTGGGTGGATTCGCCGAGCTGGCGAAGCAGACGGCCCACCACTGCCGCCGTCGGGCCGCTGATCCCTACGTCCACCTCGTCGAAAATCAGGGTGGGGGTGGAGATCTTGCGGGCACTGATTACCACTATGGCGAGGCTGATGCGCGACAGCTCGCCGCCGGAGGCCACCTTGCCCAGCGGCTGTATGGGCTGCCCAGGGTTGGTGGTGACCATGAGTTCCACTCGATCGATACCGAGTGGCGACAGGCTGCTCTGGGCGTCGGGGCGCACCTCGATGGCGAAGCGGCCATCGGGCATAGCCAGCTCGTGCATGCTGGCGGTCACCTGGGTGGCCAGCTCCTGGGCGTAGCGCTGACGGCTCTGGCTGAGCACCTCTGCCGCCTGGACAAAGGCCTGACGGGCCTCGGCCAGTTCATCCTCCATCCCCTCTAACCGCTCCTCATCGGAGTGGAGACGGGCGAGATCCTTGGCCAGCTCCTGATGGTGCGACGGGAGATCCGCCGGCTTGACGTGGTGCTTGCGGGCCAGATTGATCGCCTTGGAGAGGCGGGCCTCCAGCTCGTTGAAACGCTCGGGATCCAGCTCCAGCAGATCCAGATAGCTGCGCAGCTCGCTGTGGCTCTCCTGCACCCCTATCAGGGCTTCGTTCAGCATGCCGAGCACGTTGCCAAGGCGGCTATCCATGCCGGCCAGGGTCTCGGCCCTGTCCACCGCCACCTGCAGCAGGCCGGCTATGGTGGTCTCCTCGTTGTCATAGAGCAGGTCGAGGCAATAGCCGCACTCCTGCATCAGCTCGGTGCCGTTGGCGAGGCGCTGGTGCTCCTCTTCGATGGCCTCAAACTCCCCGGGTTGCAGGGCGAACTCATCCAGCTCCTGCACCTGATATTCGATGAGTTGACGACGGGCTTCCCGCTGCTGCTGTTCGGCCTTGAGGCGGTTGAGCTCGTTTTGCAGCTGGCGCCACAGCTGATAGTGCTGGCGCACCTCATCGAGCAGCAGGTGGTGGCCGGCATAGCCATCCAGCAGGGCGAGCTGATAGTCGGGTTTGAGCAGCAGCTGATGCGCGTGCTGGCCGTGAACGTTGACCAGCAACTGACCCAGGCTCTTGAGCTGCACCAGGGGGACGGGGACGCCGTTGATGTAGCTGCGCGAGCGCCCCTCGGCGGAGAGTACCCGCCGCACTATGCACTCACCCTCGTTCTCCAGCTCGTTGGTGGCGAGCCAGGCGCGGGCGGCAGGGTTGCCGTCCAGCAGGAAACGGGCACTGACTTCCGTCTTGTCGCTGCCCGGCCGCACCATGCTGGCTTCGGCCCGCTCGCCGAGGCAGAGGCCGAGGGCGTCGATGGCAATGGATTTGCCTGCCCCCGTCTCCCCTGTGATGCAGGTCATGCCGGATTGCAGATCGAGTTCGAGAAACTTGACGATGGCGAAGTTGTTGACGGTCAGCTGGGTCAGCATGGTCTCATCCTGTATGGGTCAACATTACTGTGTATGCATCCAGTATATACTGGTCTTATATACAGTAAAGTGTGCGGGGCGGGATTTTTTGCCGGGCAAGGGGGTGAGGGGCTGTGCGAGGGGTCACAACTGGCCGTCATGGCATCCCATGGGTGATGTGTCCCTGGAGGGCAGGCGCGCGATCAGCCTGTATTCGTTCACCTTTTTGGGGTCTTGTCGAGGCAGTGAACTTGTGGAGTCGGGGTGGCTGAGACACACTCGAGACAGGCTAGGCTCAGGTTCAACGGGCAGGCCACCATGCTCTTCACCAAGGATGCGTCTAGATGATCCACACCCCGACCCTGCTGTTGATCTCCCTGGCAATCAATCTGATGTCGGCATTGCTCATGTTGTTCATCCACTTCTTGAAGCCTGGTCGGCGAAACTTCCTGTTCTGGTCCCTGTCGGCCTTCCTCTTCTCCCTCTCCATCTTGCTGCTCAGTCTGGGGATAGGGAGTGGCCATCCGGCCCTGGGGATCAGGGTCGGTGGCCTGGTCTCCCTCATGAGCATATTGCTGTTACTGGCCGGCTTTTATGCCCTCTACGGTCTGTCATGGCGCCCCCGCACCCTGTGGGGAGGGGTTGCCCTGTTGCTGCTTGCCTATCTGGGGTTGTCGAGCCATTTCGAGGTGCGCATGGTGCTGGCCCTGATGGAGTCTGTGGTCTACCTCTGGTGTGCTTGTCTCATCGTCTCCCTCAGCCGCCACCAGAAGCGGGTGCTCCATGCCGTCGCCGTCATCTACCTGCTGCATTTCACCATATTGCTGAGCCAGGGGTTGCTGCTCTTGCTGGGGGCCAATGGCCCCGTGAGTGAGGGAGACTGGCTGCTCGATGCCATCTTCTTCATGCACATGGTGCTGACCATAGGCTCGGTATTGCTGCTGCCCCTAGTGGCCTATGTGGAGGCGGAGCAGGCGCTGCTGGCCCTCTCGGAGCGGGATCCCCTCACCGGGGTGCTCAACCGGCGGGGCCTGTTCAGACAGGGGGAGCGGGCGCGGCCGAGGCAGATGCGCTGCGTGGTGGTGCTCGACATAGACCACTTCAAGAGCGTCAATGACAG
The DNA here is from genome assembly GCF_946892685.1 of Aeromonas sp. Marseille-Q5825. NCBI lineage: Bacteria > Pseudomonadati > Pseudomonadota > Gammaproteobacteria > Aeromonadales > Aeromonadaceae > Aeromonas > Aeromonas sp. Marseille-Q5825. The sequence continues at coordinate 330,372 of NZ_CAMPOU010000003.1, read as the reverse complement.
ATTTGGTCACGGCTGTGGTGATGAGGTGATCCGGTTCGTGGCCCGGGTGCTGGTGGCCGAGGCGCGCAAGGATGATCTGGTGGGGCGCATAGGTGGCGAGGAGTTCGCCATCATCATGGGAGGGGTGAACGGCCAGATGGCCCATGACATCTGCGACCGGATCCGCCGCCAGATAGAGACGGGCTCCCGTCAGGGGGCCTGCCCGCCGTGCGAGGGGGTGACTGTCAGTGTGGGGGGCGTCTGCGCCTGTGCTGATACAGGGTTGGCGCACTTGCTGACGAAGGCCGACGAGGCCATGTACAGGGTCAAGGCGGCGGGGCGAAATGGCGTGCTTCTGCAGCTCGAACCCGGACAGCTTCGGCTGGTTGAGGGCGGCGAGGGCTAGGCTCTCGCCGCCAGCCTTGTTGCGGCCCGGGCCCGCTGGCTAGAACAGCTTGCTACCCCAGCCGAGCTTGTTGCGCAGCACGTGGAAGTAGCTGTAATCCAGCGGGTGCACCAGATGCAGCTTGTGTTGGCTCTTCTTGATGAGGATCTCGTCCCCCGGGTGGACCGCCAGGGTCACCTGGCCGTCGCAGCTCACCTGCATGGCGTCGTCCTGATTGTCGGGGGAGACCAGCAGCCGTACCTCGCTGTCCGCATCCAGCACTATGGGGCGGCTGCTCAGGGTGTGCGGGAACATGGGCACCAGCGTGATGGCGTTGAGCTTGGGGGTGAGGATGGCGCCCCCCGCCGACAATGAGTAGGCGGTGGAGCCGGTGGGGGTGGCCACTATGATGCCGTCCGAGCGCTGGCTGTACATGAAGCTGCCATCGATATAGACCTCGAACTCTATCATGTGGGCTATCTTGCCCGGGTGCAGCACCGCCTCGTTGACCGCCAGGTTGCTCGACTTGCGCTCGCCGTGGCGATAGACGGCGGCCTCCAGCAGGAAGCGGTGCTCGCTCTTGAAGTGGCCGGAGAGCACCTGCTCCAGGGGCAGCAGGTAATCCTGGGGGGAGAGATCGGTCAGGAAGCCGAGGTTGCCCCGGTTCACCCCTATCACAGCCACATCGAACCGGGACAGCACCCGGGCCGCCCCCAGCATGTTGCCGTCACCGCCGACCACTATGGCCAGATCCGCCTGCTCACCGAGCTGCACCAGATCCATCACGTTGTCACCCAAGAGCCCTAAGGTCTGGGCGACCCGGCTCTCCAGCAGCACCCGAAAACCGCGGGTACTCAGGTATTGATGCAGGCCGCTGAGGGTCTGGTTGGCCCCTTCATGATGGGGCTTGCCGATGAGGGCAACGGCTTTGAACGGAGAATCCATAGGTTATCGGGTCTGGGGAAGTCTTGCGGGGAGTATACCGCGCTTTGCCGGGGATTTGTCTGTCTCCATGCCCCTTGGCGCAATCGGCCCCGAAAAGCGGCAAGCTGGCCGGCTGGCGAGAGGCATTGCGCCTGATATGCCCTTTTCCCCTTGAAAGACGGGGCTGCGTCCCCATAATAGCGCCAACACAGGGTCCGTTGACGCGTGTCGCTTACCTGAACGTCAGCAACCCCTCGTAAGTAACCCCTGAATATTGGAGATGTCATGAGCCACGAAGAACAAAAGGTTGAAGCGATGGAGCAAGTGGAAGCCCAGCCAGTCGAGCCGACCGATGTAGACAGTGAAGTGACAGCCGAGCAGGCCCGCATTGCCGAGCTGGAGGCCCAGTTGGAGGCAGCCCAGCAGGCCTCCCTGGAAGAGCGTGAGCGCGCCGTGCGTGCCGTCGCCGAGATGGAAAACCTGCGTCGCCGCGCCGCTCAGGACGTGGAGAAGGCCCACAAGTTCGCGCTGGAGAAGTTCGCCGGCGAGCTGCTGCCGGTGCTGGACAACCTGGAGCGTGCCATCGAGCTGGCCGACAAGGAAAATGAGGCGCTCAAGCCGATGATCGAAGGGGTCGAGCTGACCCTCAAATCCATGCAGAGCTCGGTGGCCAAGTTTGGCCTGCTCCCGCTGGATCCGCTGAACCAGCCGTTCGATCCCAACGCCCATCAGGCGATCAGCATGATCGACAATGCCGAAGTGGCAGCGAACACCGTCATCGCCGTGATGCAGAAGGGCTATGAACTCAACGGTCGGGTGATCCGTCCGGCCATGGTGATGGTCTCCAAGGCCCCGGCCTGAGTCCCGTCGCTGTGCTGAGCCCGCCGCTCGGCGGGCTTTTTATTGGTAGCGGCGCCATCAGGGTATTGATTGGCGCCATTTGGCAAGCACTCTTGCGCCCAAGGGGCAAGAATGCGCGGTTTTTTAAGGTCAGGGCTTGAAGCGTCGGCTCGAGACCCCATATAGGTGGCAAGGCCACGGCGGCATCTGATTTCAGTGGCATGGAAACTTAGGTGACACGGAAAGAATTTGATGTCGGGTGCTTGAAAGCCACAGTGGCAGGCCCCACCTAGCCGTTAACGTATTTAAGGCGAGCCCCTCGCCAGTTTATTCAAAGTATTTGGAGATTCGTCAAATGGGTAAAATCATCGGTATTGACCTGGGTACTACCAACTCCTGCGTTGCTATTCTGGATGGCGACCATGCTCGCGTGATCGAGAACGCGGAAGGCGACCGTACTACTCCGTCCATCATTGCCTATGCCGATGACGGCGAAATCCTGGTTGGTCAGCCGGCCAAGCGCCAAGCCATCACCAACCCGAAGAACACGCTGTTCGCTATCAAGCGTCTGATTGGCCGTCGTTTCGAAGATGAAGAAGTACAGCGCGATCTGAAGATCATGCCGTACGCCATCGCCAAGGCTGACAACGGTGACGCCTGGGTAGAAGTCAAAGGCAAGAAGATGGCACCGCCGCAGATCTCTGCCGAAGTGCTGAAGAAGATGAAGAAGACCGCCGAGGATTACCTGGGCGAGCCGGTGACCGAAGCGGTCATCACAGTACCGGCCTACTTCAACGACGCCCAGCGTCAGGCCACCAAGGATGCCGGTCGCATCGCCGGTCTGGATGTAAAACGCATCATCAACGAACCGACTGCTGCGGCCTTCGCCTATGGCGTGAACAAGGTCAAGGGCGAGCGCAAGGTTGCCGTCTATGACCTGGGCGGCGGTACCTTCGACATCTCCATCATCGAGATCGACGAAGTGGAAGGTGAAACCACCTTCGAAGTACTGGCGACCAACGGTAACACCCACCTGGGTGGTGAAGACTTCGACAACCGCGTCATCAACTACCTGGTAGACGAGTTCAAGCGTGAGCAGGGCATCGACCTGCGCAACGACCAGCTGGCTCTGCAGCGTCTGAAAGATGCCGCCGAGAAAGCCAAGATCGAGCTCTCTTCCGCCCAGCAGACCGACGTCAACCTGCCGTACATCACTGCAGATGCCACAGGTCCGAAGCACATGAACATCAAGGTGACCCGCGCCAAGCTGGAATCCCTGGTGGAAGACATGGTGAAAGACTCCCTGGAGCCGGTTCGTGTCGCCCTGAAAGACTCCGGTCTGGCGGTTGGCGAGATCGACGACGTCATCCTGGTGGGTGGTCAGACCCGTATGCCGCTGGTTCAGAAGACCGTTGCCGACTTCTTTGGCAAAGAGCCGCGTAAAGACGTCAACCCGGACGAAGCCGTGGCCATGGGTGCTGCCATCCAGGGGGCCGTACTGTCCGGTGACAAGACAGACGTACTGCTGCTGGACGTGACCCCGCTCTCTCTGGGTATCGAAACCATGGGCAGCGTGATGACTGCTCTGATCGAGAAGAACACCACCATTCCGACCAAGAAGTCTCAGGTGTTCTCCACTGCCGAAGACAACCAGTCTGCCGTGACCATTCACGTGCTGCAGGGTGAGCGCAAGCGTGCCAGCGACAACAAGTCCCTGGGCCAGTTCAACCTGGAAGGCATCCGTCCGGCACCGCGCGGTCTGCCGCAGATCGAAGTGACCTTCGACATTGACGCCAACGGTATCCTGCACGTCTCCGCGAAAGACAAGGAGACCAACAAGGAGCAGAAGATCACCATCCAGGCCTCCTCTGGTCTGTCTGATGACGAGATCGAGCGCATGGTACGCGAAGCCGAAGCCAACGCGGCGGAAGACAAGAAGTTCGAAGAGCTGGTGCAGACCCGCAACCAGGCTGACGGTCTGGTCCACTCGGTCCGCAAGCAGGTCACCGAAGCCGGTGACGCCCTGCCTGCCGACGACAAGACCAAGATTGAAACCGCACTGTCCGAGCTGGAAGCCGTCATCAAGGGTGACGACAAGGCTGCCATCGAAGCCAAGCAACAGGCCCTGATGGAAGCGTCCCAGAAGCTGATGGAGATTGCCCAGCAGCAGGCTCAGGCGCAAGGCGCCGGTGCCGAGGCCGGTCACTCCTCTTCTTCCGCCAAGGCTGACGACGACGTGGTCGACGCCGAGTTCGAAGAAGTGAAAGACGACAAGAAATAAGCCCAACCCAGATGGGCAGAGCAGACTCTGCCCATCGGCTCAGTCAATGATTTCACGGGCGTTGGGTAACCAACGCCCGTCTGCATAACGGCTTAAGTAGAACAGGATGAGTATGTCGAAGCGCGATTTCTACGAAGTGCTCGGGGTATCGAAAGGTGCCGACGAGCGCGAGATCAAGAAGGCGTACAAGCGTCTGGCGATGAAGTATCACCCGGATCGCAATCAGGGTGATGCCGCATCGGAAGAGAAGTTCAAAGAGGTCAAGGAAGCCTACGAGGTCCTGACCGACGAGAACCTGCGTGCCCGCTATGACCAGTACGGTCATGCCGGCGTGGATCAGAGCCAGGGCGGTGGCCACGGCGGTGGTGCCGATTTCGGTGACATCTTCGGCGATGTGTTTGGTGACATCTTCGGTGGTCGTGGGGGTGGTCGTCGCGGCCCGGCCCGTGGCTCCGACCTGCGCTACAACATGGAGCTGACGCTGGAAGAGGCGGTGCGCGGGGTCTCCAAGGAGATCAAGATCCCGACCCAGGTCCATTGCGAGGTCTGCAACGGGTCCGGTGCCCACACCGGCAGCCAGGCCCATACCTGCCCGACCTGCCACGGCTCCGGTCAGGTGCAGATGCGCCAGGGCTTCTTCGCGGTGCAACAGGCCTGCCCCCACTGTCACGGTCGCGGCAAGATCATCAAGGATCCGTGCCGCAAGTGCCATGGGGAAGGGCGCTACCAGAAGACCAAGACCCTGTCGGTCAAGATCCCGGCGGGCGTCGATACCGGCGATCGCATCCGTCTCTCCGGCGAAGGGGAAGCGGGGGAGGCCGGCGCACCGGCCGGGGATCTCTACGTACAGGTCCACGTCAAGGAGCACGAGATCTTCGTGCGTGACGGCAACGATCTCTACTGCGAGGTGCCCATCAGCTTCACCACGGCGGCGCTCGGCGGCGAGATCGAAGTGCCGACCCTGGATGGCCGGGTCAAGCTCAAGGTCACGGCGGAAACCCAGACCGGCAAGCTGTTCCGCCTGCGGGGCAAGGGCGTCAAGTCCGTGCGCTCCGGCCAGGTGGGGGATCTGATGTGCAAGGTGGTGATCGAGACCCCGGTCAAGCTGACCGAGACCCAGAAAGATCTGCTGCGCCAGCTGGACGAGTCCTTCAGCGGTGCCGCCGCCAAGACCCACAAGCCGAAATCCGAAGGCTTCTTCGAAGGGGTGAAACGCTTCTTCGACGATCTGACCAAGTAACCGCAACCCGCGTGACCCAAGCCGGCCTTCAGTGCCGGCTTTCTTTTGGCTATGTCCCAATTACGTGTTGCATGGGGCGCCCCAGCGCCTCATACAAGCAACGTGGGATAGTCACTTCCCGTCCATAGCGTTCCAGCATCCTTCGCCAACCCAGATAATTCCTCAGATAGTGGGTCGCTACCCCATGGAACCGATCCATCCACTCTTTCAACCGACGGTGATATCCGTTTACATGCTGGATGTGGTACGCGCCAACCACGCGCTCACCTTGACGATTGCGCACGACCTGATGGGTCACTCCCTGCGCTTTGCTGAAACTGGCATACACCCCGGCGCCATCGCTACACAACACCGCATCTGACGAGACAAGGGGTGTCAAAAACGCTATCACCGTCTCGGCATTCATTTTCTCCAACTGAAAATCCGCATGGTGACCAGCCCGGTCCTGAACCACCATCACCGGGATGTAATCCGACCCTGTGCCTCGGGTACGGCCTTTGCCCCCACGATGACGGGCCGGGCGGGGCAAACCACGTTGCCCTTTAAACGACTCCAGGAAGAAGGTCTCATCGACTTCGACGATACCCCCTTCCCGTGCCGCCTGGTGGCTCGCCATGGCTTTCAGGAAGCGGTGACGCCACAAAAAGGCGGTGTTTTTACAGACCCCGCAGCGGGCGGCAGCCTGTCGCACGGTCAGCCCGTCGATGAGGGCCTGGGCATAGTCTTCCCAGCACTGTGCCTTGCGAAGTCGGGCCAGTGGCGTCTTGGTGAGAACGGAGCTGGTACGCAGACACTGCTTGCAGCGATAGCGACGCAGCCCTCGACTCCAGCCCCAGGGAGCCAACTGCGCGGCCTCGGCCTGGCAGTGAGGGCAACATTGGCAAGGGGGGAGTTGGGTGGCTAACGAGGTGATGGGGTGAGGAGCGGTGAGTTCATGTTGCGCGAGGCGACGCTGGCGCAAAGTGAGCTGTGGGAAAAGAGAGAGTAGATGTTGAAAGGCTTGGGTATCCATGATGGAGGCCCTCAAGGTGATGACCTACTTCAAGGTTAGCCTTTCAACACATAACTGGGACAGCGCCTTTCTTTTTGCCTGCGATTTGCCCCGGATCCGCCCTATTGAGTGGATCCCGATGAGGGATCCTCCTCACAACTCCCGGCGGTTTTCCCTGTGCAAACGTTACTCTGATCACAAGTGGCTGAAACGGTTTAGCTGGCATATTGAGTTAGCTAAAGCGGTTTAGCTATTCTCTGCTCGTCCATAACAACAGCGCCCGGACGGGCGGCAGATGACAGGTGAGGAAGATGACGATGTTCAAGAGCAAGTTGGCGCTGGCGGTGGCGCTGGGGTTGGGAATGAGCAGCCCGCTGTGGGCGGCACAGGGCGGTATCGAAGCGCGTCTGGCGGCGCTGGAGGCGCGGGTGCAGGCGGCTGAGTCCCGCGCCGCCGCCGCCGAAGCGCGGGCCGACGAGGCCCAGAGCAAGGCGAGCGAGGCCCGGGAGACGGCAGTGGTGGCCAAGGCCCAGAGCGAGAAGGTGGACAAGCAGACCGCCGGTGCCCAGGGCTTCGAGTTTCACGGCTATGCCCGCTCGGGCCTCCTGGTCAATAGCAACGGCAACGGCGGGCGCGGCGGCCCTTACGTGACGCCGGCCGGCTCTGTGGGCGGGGCCGTGGGTCGCCTTGGCAACGAAGACGACACCTACATGGAGGCGAATCTGCTGAAGACCCAGACCTTCGATGACGGCAGCTGGGCCCGCTACAAGCTGATGCTGGCGGACGGAGTGGAGACCAGCAACGACTGGACCGCCAGCGATTCCAGCCTCAACACCCGTCAGGTGTTTGCCGAAATCGGCGACCTGGCGAGCTTCAGCGGCCCCTTCCAGCACTCTGTGCTATGGGCGGGCAAGCGCTTCGATCGGGACAACTTCGACATCCACTGGCTCGACTCGGACGTGGTCTTCCTGGCCGGTACCGGCGGCGGCGTCTACGACGTGCAGCTGGCCGACAGCTGGAAGGCGAACTTCTCCCTCTACGGCCGTGACTACGGCGACATCAGCGCCAGCGGCCTGTCCGACATCGAGAGCTACATCCTCACCATGAACAACAGGGTCGGCAACTGGCAGTGGATGCTCAGCGGCCTCTCGGCCAAGGATAACGAGGCGCGCATCAACGACGGCGGCGTTGGCAGCGAGGCGGCGAACAAGGGGGCGCACACCCTGCTGGCCTATCACGGTGAGAGCTTCTTCGGCATCAATCCCGGCTTCTCCAAGGCCGCCGTGCTCTACGGCCATGGCCTGGGGGCCGAGCTCAAGGGGTTGGGCTCCGACAGCGAGCTGCTGCCGGACGCCGACGCGGTGCGGGTCGCCGTGTTTGGTGCCACCGATCTCAACCCGCGCTGGCGGCTGGCTCCGGCCCTGCTGGCGGAGCAGAGCCAGGATCGCTACGTGAAGGGGGACGAGTATCAGTGGCTGACCCTCAACACCCGGGTGGCCCAGGTGCTGAGCCAGAACGTCGAGCTGGTCTACGAGGCCGCCTGGCAGTACATGGATCTGGATCCCAAAGGCTACAAGGGGCGTCAGGCGGTGAGCGGCAACTTCACCAAGCTCACCTTCGCCCCCACCTTCAAGGCGCAGACCGCCGGCTTCTTCGAGCGGCCCGAGCTGCGGGTATTCGCCACCTGGATGGACTGGTCCTCCGAGCTCGACAACTACGCCAGCACAGATGCCATGGGCCAGAGCGATTTCACCGCCGGTGGCGAGTGGAACTTTGGCGTGCAGATGGAAACCTGGTTCTAGTTCGTTATCCCGATCACAAAAATGGCAGACGGCGCCGGGATCTATTGGTTAGCTAAAACGGTTTAGCTGATAATGCCGACCAAGAGAACAGAGCCCGGCTCTGGCAGTGGATCCGATGCAGCAGTGGAGTAGCAAGGTGGGGAATCGTGTGTGGGTAATGGGGGATGCGGTGGTGGATCTTATCCCGGAAGGGGAGCTGCACTACCTCAAGTGTCCGGGCGGTGCGCCCGCCAACGTGGCGGTGGGAGTGGCGCGGCTCGGCGGTGAATCGGCCTTTATCGGCCGGGTCGGTGCCGATCCCTTCGGCCGCTTTATGGCCGATACCCTGGTGGCAGAGGGCGTCGATATCCGTCATCTGACTCAGGATCCGGCCCACCGAACCTCCACGGTGCTGGTGGAGCTCGATGAAGCAGGGGAGCGCAGCTTCACCTTCATGGTGCGCCCCAGTGCCGACCAGTTCCTAGAACCGGCTGACTTGCCCCGCTTCGAGGCCGGTCAGTGGTTGCTCAGCTGCTCCATTGCGCTCGCCAACGAACCTGTGCGCAGCAGTTGCCTGCAGGCCATGGCCGCCATCAAGGCGGTCGGGGGACGGGTCTGCTTCGACCCCAACCTGCGCCCCGAGGTGTGGGGCAATCCCGCCGAGATGCTGCCGCAGGTTATCGCGGCCATGACCCTGGCGGACGTGGTCAAGCTCTCGGTGGAGGAGCTGCAACTGCTGAGCGGCGAGGATGATCTGCTCGCTGGGCTTGCCACCCTCTCGGGCCCGGCCCTGGTGCTGGTGACCCGGGGGGCGGCCGGTGTGGTAGCCCGTTTGGGTGGCGAGCTGCTGGAGTGGGTGGGGCAGAAAGTGACCCCGCTCGACACCACGGGGGCGGGGGATGCCTTCGTCGCGGGTCTGTTGGCCGCGCTGGCAGAGGGTGAGCGATTGCCTGTCTTGAGCGAGCTGCCCGCCATCCTGGCTCAGGCCCACGGCTGCGGCGCGCTCGCCACCACCGCCAAGGGGGCCATGACGGCGCTGCCGACCCGCACCGAACTGGATGAATTTTTGCGATCAGGCGCAAGCGGCTGTTGAGCTGCGGCTAGAAGCCCGACTCGACAGCCCCTACTCTCATGTGACTAGGGCCCGCCAGCGTGGCGGGTCATAAGAGGAAGATTATGAATATCAGTGCGATAGCCAAGGATCTGGTGCCCCTGCTTGGGGGCAAGGAGAACATCGTCAGCGCCGCTCACTGCGCCACCCGACTGCGGCTGGTGCTGGCGGACGACAGCAAGGTCAACAAGGCCGCCATCGACAAGCTGGACGGGGTCAAGGGGTGCTTCAGCAACGCCGGCCAGATCCAGGTGATCTTCGGCACCGGTCTGGTCAACAAGGTTTATGCGGAGTTCGTGGCGCTGACCGGCACCGGGACGGCCAGCAAGGCGGAGCTGACCGACATGGCGACGGCCAAGCTCAACGTCGCCCAACGGCTGGCGCGGACCCTCTCCAACATCTTTGTCCCCATCATCCCGGCAATCGTCGCTTCCGGCCTGCTGATGGGGCTGCTCGGCATGGTGCGCACCTACGGCTGGGTCAACGCCGACAGCGCCCTCTTCGTCATGCTCGACATGTTCAGCTCGGCAGCCTTCATCATACTGCCCATCCTGATCGGCTTTACCGCGGCGCGGGAGTTTGGCGGCAACCCCTATCTGGGGGCGACCCTTGGTGGGATTCTCACCCACCCGGCCCTGACCAACGCCTGGGGCGTGGCGGGGGGCTTCAAGACCATGGATTTCTTCGGGCTGGATGTGGCCATGATAGGCTACCAGGGCACCGTCTTCCCTGTGCTGCTGGCGGTCTGGTTCATGTCCCACCTGGAGAAACAGCTGCGCAAGCGCATCCCGGACGCCCTGGATCTCATCCTCACCCCCTTCTTGACCGTCATCATCACCGGTTTCGTGGCGCTGCTCTTCATCGGCCCGGCGGGACGGGTGCTGGGGGATGGCATCTCCTTTGGTCTGAGCGCCCTCTATGAGCAGGCGGGCTGGCTCGCGGGTCTGGTATTCGGCGGGACTTATTCCCTTATCGTCATCACCGGCATCCATCACAGCTTCCACGCCATAGAGGCGGGGCTGCTCACCAACCCTGCCATAGGCGTCAACTTCCTGCTGCCCATCTGGGCCATGGCCAACGTGGCCCAGGGCGGGGCTTGCCTGGCGGTCTACTTCAAGACCCGGGACGTGAAGATCAAGGCGATTACCGTGCCGGCGGCCATGTCCTGCCTGCTGGGCATCACCGAGGCCGCCATCTTCGGCGTCAACCTGCGCTACATCAAACCCTTCCTGGCCGGTCTGTTCGGCGGTGCCTGCGGCGGCGCCTACGTGGTGGCGGCCAAGGTGGGCATGACGGCGGTGGGCCTGACCGGCATTCCGGGCATGGCAATAGTCCAGCCCATGAGCCTCATCCACTACGTCATCGGGCTGGTGATCGCCTTCGGTGCCGCCTTCGTCGCCTCCTACCTGCTCAAGTACAAGGTGGAGTGATGAAGGACGCTTATCTCCTCAACCAGATTGTCCGGTCCCTGCTGGCCGGACAGCTCAAGGCGGCGGCCGATCCCCATAGGCCCCGCTGGCACCTGGCAGCCCCTGTGGGGCTGCTCAATGACCCCAACGGTTTCATCGAGCACGACGGGCGCTACCACCTCTTCTACCAGTGGAATCCGCTCGGCTGCGAGCATCGCAACAAGGGCTGGGGTCACGTCACTTCGGCCGATCTGCTGCACTGGCAGCACGAGCCGGTGGCGCTCTTGCCCACCGAGGCCTATGAGAGCCACGGCTGTTATTCCGGCTCGGCGGTGAGCGACGAACAGGGGCGCCTGACCCTCGTCTACACCGGCAACGTCAAATACCCGGACGGCAGCCGCACCGCCTTCCAGTGTCTGGCCCGCGCCGACGGTGAGGGCGGTTTCGACAAGCTGGGCCCCGTGCTGGATCTGCCCCAAGGCTACAGCGGCCATGTGCGCGACCCCAAGGTGTGGCACGACGGCCAGCAGTGGCTCATGGTGCTGGGAGCACGCACCCTGGACGATCGGGGCGAGGTGCTGCTCTATCGCGGCGACGCGCTGGATGCCTGGACGCTGGTGGGCCCCATCGCTGGCAGCGGGCACGGCGGTCTCGGGGACTTTGGCTATATGTGGGAGTGCCCGGACCTCTTCCCCCTAGGGGATCGCCACCTGCTGATCTGCTGCCCCCAGGGGATTGCCCCGCAAGGGGAGTATTATCGCAACCTCTATCAGTGCGGCTGGCTGGCGGGGCAGTTCGACGGCGAGCAGTTCGAGCACGGGGCTTTCCACGAGCTGGACAGGGGCTTCGAATTCTATGCGCCGCAAACCACCCGAGACAGTCAGGGGCGGCGCCTCTTGTTTGGTTGGCTGGGTCTGCCGGAGGAGAACGAGATGAGCCAGCCCACCATCCCCTATGGCTGGATCCATCAGATGAGCTGCCCGCGAGAGCTGTTCTGGCAGGACGACTGGCTCTGCCAGCGGCCGGTGGCGGAGCTCGCGGCATTGAAGGGGGAGCAGACCCGCTTCGAAGGGACGCTCAGGGAGTTTCCGGGGCTGGCCATCGACTCGGCCTGGCTCGATCTGGCGCTTGGCGGTGAGGGCAGCCTCTGGTTCGGCGCCGTGGCCGAGCTGGTGTGGCAGCCGGGGCGCATCATCCTGCGGCGCCAGAACTGGCAGAGCGGGGCATGGGAAGAGAGAGCCGTCCCCTGGCTTGGAGGCAAGATCACAGTGCTGTGCGACAGCTCCAGCCTGGAGTGCTTCGTGGATCAGGGTCGCCAGAGCCTGTCGGCGCGCTACTTCCCCGGGGAAAAGCCGCAACTTTCATCGGGTAACGGCGATGATGGCTGCAAAATTTGCCTTGATCACTGGCCGCTGGCGGCTTGCCTAGTACAATAGCCCGGTGCTAGTCAGCCGGGAGGCCAGGTGGAGAAGAAGAAACGGATCACTATTGCCCAGATAGCCGAACTGGCGGGGGTCTCCAAGGCGACCGCCAGTCTGGTGCTCAATGGCAAGAGTGCGGAGTACAGGATTGCCGACGATACCCGCAAGCGGATCCAGGCGGTGGCGGATGAGTGCCACTACCAGCCGAGCTTTCATGCCCGCTCCCTGCGCGAGACCCGCAGCTACACCTGGGGGCTGGTGATCCCCGATCTCACCAACTTCGGGTTCGCCAGCATAGCGCGCGCCCTCGAGGCCCACTGCCGGGAGGCGGGGATCCAGCTGCTCATCGCCTGCTCCGAGGATGACCCCACCCTGGAGCAGCGGGTGGTGGACAATCTCATCAGCCGTCAGGTGGATGGGCTGATTGTTGCCTCCAGTGGTCACAGCGACGACATCTATGCCCGCATTCACGACCGTCTGCCGGTGGTGCAGCTCGACCGCCATATCGGCGAGTCGCGCCTGCCCATGGTCATTTCGGACGCCTGCAAGGCGACCGCCGAGCTGGTGCAGGACATGGCGATCGATTGCGACGAGGAGATCTACTACTTCGGCGGCCTGCTGGATCTCTCCCCCAGTCGCCACCGGCTGGCAGGCTATGAACTGGGGCTCCATCGCGCCGGCTTTGAGGCGGATGCCGCCCGGGTGCGCCATCGCGACTATCAGCCGCGCTCGGGTTATCAGCTGATGGCCGAGCTGGTGGAGGAGCTGGGAGCGCCCCCCCGCGGGCTATTCACCGCCTCTTTTACCCTGCTGGAGGGGGTGCTGCGCTACCTCAACGAGGCGGGGCTGATGGAGACAGGGATGCGGCTCTGTACCTTCGACGATCACGATCTGCTCGACTGCATTCCCATGCGCATCGACTCCGTGGCCCAGGATTGTCCGGCCCTGGCCCGGGCCGCCTTCGAGCTGATGCAGCAGCTGATCGCGGGCAATCCCCCCGCACAGACCGCCCAGGTGATCCTCCCCAGAGTGCGCTGGCGCAGCCGCCGCTAGTCATCCATCACGTCTCATATGAAAAAGCCCCGCCGATACTGGCGGGGCTTTTTGCTGCTGGCAGCGGGCTCAATCCGTGGTGCTGGCACGCCAGAAGATCTGCTTGATGCGGGGATGCTCCCCCAGCGTCTTCATCAGGGCGTCCAGCTCGTCGCCGTCGATGGAGGTGGCGAGCAGCACAGCCGAGATCTCGATGTCCTGCTCCCCGAAGGGTTCTATATCCAGCTCGCTCAGGGGGTAGTTGGCCTGCTCCAGCTTCTGCTCCAGCCAGGGGAGCACCTCTTTCTGGTGGGTGCGGCGGATGAGCGCCGTGACGCGGTAGGTCACCTCGGTGTCGGTGTTGTCCACCGGATGACGGTTGATCTGATTGACCAGGGGGCGCAGCAGGGTGTTGGCCGCCAGCACGAAGAGCGCGCCGAGCACCGCCTCCATGGCGAAGCCGGCGCCGCTGGCCGCCCCCACCGCCGCCACGCCCCAGAGGGTGGCGGCGGTGTTGATGCCGCGGATGTTGCCCGATTCGCGCATGATGACACCGGCGCCGAGAAAGCCGATGCCGGAGACGATATAGGCCACCACGTGCACCACCCCATAGCTGCCGCCGTGCAGGTCATAGATGCGCTGGGCCAGGTTGACGAAGAGGGCCGCCCCCACGGCGACCAGCACGTTGGTGCGAAGACCGGCGGTGCGCTGGCGGTACTGGCGCTCCAGCCCGACCAGGCTGCCGAGCACGAAGGCGAGCAGCAGGCTGGCCAGGGTGTCGAGCAGGGCAAGCAGATCAAATTGTTGCCACATTCTCATGGGGTACTCCTTCTGATGAGTGATGGCTGCGCGCAATCCATGATGAAACGCCGCACAAGAGGGCTGAAAAACCCGGCGATGATTGCGCTGCTGGCCAGCAAAAAATGAAACAAGGCGTGCGGGGCGTCCCCTGCGCATGCCCCATAGGGCGCCGCTGACAGTTCAGGGGGCCAGCATGGCCGGCCCCCTGAACGCTGGTTGACAGAGTATGGTGCTGTCAGGTGCGCTCGGGATCGCCACCGCGAGGGCGCAGTTCCCAGCGAACCGGGTGAGCTGCCCCGACCTGATGGACAAACTGCACCAGATAGCGGCGCTGGGGCGGGGTGCACTGGAGGTTGAGCACCAGCTCACGCCCGCCGCTGCGACCCGGTGTCATGGACTGCACCGGGTACAGCCCGGCCGGTTGCAGGGTGTGGCTCACCATCTCCAGCACCTGATCCAGGTCGGCGCGATCCTCGCAGCGGATCTGCAGCCGGTAGTGGTGCTGGCGCCGTTTGCCCCGCAGCCAGCGCGGCAACATGCCAAGGCCCAGCTTGTTCAGCAGGGGGTGAGTCGATACAGACTGGGTTGATATCAAACGCATAGCAGCCTCCTTGTGGGAAGCAGAAACTATGCAGGCAAGGCGCCCATGGCAGTTGGCCAGGAGTCACCCGACGTCAAGTGTAAAAAGAGAAGAGGGGAGTGGATTTCCGCTTCTCGCAGGGCTGCGAGTTGCGGCAGAGGGACTCTGCGGCTAGCTCGCGACCTGGGTGCCGACGACAGGAGTCGGCGTGGATCTGTCACTTGATGAGTTGCCCACCGACGGTCTCCGCTATTGATTAGAGGCGACATGGTAGCCGATACGGCCGCCGGGGTAAACCCTGGGCCCCCGGCAGCAACATATTGAAACAAAATGAGGTTTTAGCAAAAGGGAGCCAGAGCCCCCTCGTTTTTATCGTCCGCTCGGGGCTATTTCATGCCCAGGCGCCTCAGGATCATGGCGGCGGGGCAGAAGCCGGTGAAGGCGCTCTGGATCAGGTTGGCCCCGACAAAGACGCTCAGCCAGACGAAGCCCGGGTGGACCCAGGCGGTGAGCAGCAGCGAGAGCAGCAAGATGCAGCCCGCGACCACTCTGACTCCGTTATCAACTGTCATGTCTCTCTCCCTTCCCTCTATTATTTAGTAGTTGCTAATTTAGTGTTGATTTATACAATAGACTAAATATCAGCAATTGCTAATTTATGCTTATGAGCCCATTCGACGAGATGAACGGACACGCGACGGCCGCCGCCGCCCTGCTCAAGGCGTTGGCTCATCCCGAACGCCTGATGGTGCTCTGTCAGCTGGTGGAAGGAGAGAAGGGCGTCGGGGAGCTGCTTGCCCACAGCCAGCTGGGGCAGTCGGCCTTCTCCCAGCAGTTGTCGGTGCTAAAGCGCCATGGCCTTATCCGTTCGCGCAAGGTCTCACAGCAGATCTACTACTCGCTGGTGAGCGAGGCGGCCGCCGATGTGCTGGCGGCGCTGCAAACCCATTTTTGTCACTCAGAAAATAAGGAATCTTGATGATGGAAAGCCAATGGCTGCTCTCTTTGGGCGGCGGCATGCTGGCGGGGCTGTCGGCCCTGATCCTGATGTTGTTCAACGGCAGGGTCGCCGGGATCAGCGGCATTCTGGCCGGCGCCTTGCAACACCGGGCGCCGTGGCGGGTGCTGTTTCTGCTGGGGCTGGGGGGCGGTGCCTGGCTGGCGTTGACCCTGGGCTGGGCCAGCATGCCCGCATTCACCACCCTGCCCGGCTGGCCCGTCGTGCTGCTGGCCGGTCTGCTGGTGGGCGTCGGTACCCGTCTTGGCAATGGCTGTACCAGTGGTCACGGCATCTGCGGCATGGGGCGGCTCTCCCTGCGCTCCATAGTCGCAACCCTGACCTTTATGGCGGCGGGCTTTATCACCGTCTTCGTTACTCATCATCTGTTGTAAGAGGCTGATCGCCATGAAGTTGCTGACAAGTTTGCTTGCGGGCCTGCTGTTCGGACTGGGGATGGCCATCTCCGGCATGGTGGATCCCGCCCGGGTCACCGGTTTTCTCGATCTGGCGGGGGTCTGGGATCCCAGCCTCGCCTTCGTGATGGGGGGCGCCCTGCTGGTCTTTATGCCGGGTTATTTTCTGCTGGTGAAACCCCGTCGCCGGAGTCTGTTGGGGGAGCCCATAGTCGCCGTACCGGCCCCCAGGCTGGATCGCCGTCTGATCGGTGGGGCCGCGCTGTTTGGCATAGGCTGGGGGTTGGTGGGCATCTGTCCCGGGCCGGCTTTGAGCCTCATTTCCAGCGGTCAGCCCATGATACTGTTGTTTATAGCGGCCATGGTGGCCGGGATCCTGCTGGTCGACCGGGGGCTGGTGCGCGCACGGAACAAGGCTCGCCAGTCCCATACCGCCTGAGCCGGTGAAGTGACTGATTACGCCAGGGAAGGAGAGTGATGATGGAAAAGATCCGGTTGCTGGGGATCACCATGTTGGTGATGACATCGCAGGCCATGACATCCGCCCTGGCTGCAGAAGGGGAGAGTCAGGCCCCGTTGACAGTAGCGCCACAGCCGGTGACCGACTGGCTGACGCTGGATGGCACCGTCAGTGCCATCAATCAGGGGACGGTGGCGGCCCAGACCAGCGGCCGGGTCTCCCGCATGCTGGTGGATGTGAACGATCAGGTGCAGGCGGGGCAACCGCTGCTCGAGATCAGCGGCAAAGAGCAGTTTGCCGCCGTCACAGGGGCGCAGGCGCGGCTGGCCAGGGCGCAGGCCCAGCAGGTGGAGGCCGAGCGCCAGCTCGCCCGTTTTCAGGCGCTGATCGCCAAGGGGGTGATCACCCGCGCCCAGCTCGACAACGCCCAGGCGACGGATCGCGCCGCCCGCGCCGAGGTAAATGCGGCCGAGGCGGCCCTCACCCAGGCCCGCGAGGCCTACGGTTATACCCGCATTCTGGCCCCCTACGCCGGAGTGGTGACCAAACGGCTGGTGGAGCTGGGGGAGACGGTGGCCCCCGGCACCCCGCTGCTGTCGGGCTTCTCCCTCGACACCTTGAGGGTGGAGGTGGAGCTGCCCCAATCCGCCCTGACGCTCGCTCGTCAGCCTTCGGATGTGCAGGTGCTGCTACCTGATGGCAACACCGTTACCCCGGTTAAACTGACCCGCTTCAACTACGCCGACAGCCAGAGCCACGCCTTCAGGTTGCGTCTCGACTTGCCGCCGCAAACCGCCGGGGTATTGCCCGGCATGTGGCTCAAGGTGCGGCTCAAACAGGGTGAGCGTCAGGTGTTGCAGGTGCCGGATCGCGCCCTGCTGCGGCAAGGGGAGTTCAATGGCGTCTATCTGCAGCAGCCCGCTGGCTGGGCCCTGACGCCGGTGCGGGTCGGCCATTGCGTCGAGGGACAGTGCGAGATCCTGGCCGGTCTGCAAGCCGGTGACAAGCTGGCCCCCCATGCCTGGGCGCAGCAGCAGGAGCTGGCCCATGAGTAGCGAGCTGAACGGCAACAGGGAGAGGCTGGGGCCTGCCGGTCGGCTGGCTGCGCTGTTTCAGGGCTCGGCCATCACCCCGCTGCTGGCGCTGGTGGGGCTGCTGCTCGGTCTGTTTGCGGTGCTGGTGACCCCCAAGGAGGAGGAGCCGCAGATTGATGTCACCTTCGCCGATGTCTATATCCCCTTCCCGGGGGCCACCCCGGCTGAAGTGGAGTCCCTCGTCACCACCCCTGCCGAGCAGGTGGTCTCCCAGATAAAGGGAATTGATACCCTCTACTCCTTCTCCCAGCCCGATGGCGCCCTGCTGGTGGTGGTGTTCAAGGTGGGGGTGAGCCGCGAGCAGGCCATCGTCGATCTCAACAACCAGCTCGACTCCAACCGCGACTGGCTGCCACAGGGGATCGGAGTCGGTCAGCCGCTGGTGAAACCCCGGGGGATCGATGATGTCCCCATCGTCAGTCTGACCTTATGGAGTAAAGAGGGGAGCAAGCAACTGGGGGCACCCGAGCTGACCCGGGTCGCCCATGAGCTGGAGACCGAACTCAAGCGCATTCCCGGTACCCGCGATATTTACACGCTCGGCGGTCAGAGCGCCGTGTTGCGGGTGATGCCGGATCCGGCGGCCCTGAGCGCCCACGGCATCAGCTGGGGCGAGCTGAGCCAGCGCCTTGCGGCCGCCAATCAGGTGGGCCCGACACAGGCCATCGAGCAGGACAACAGTGAGATCAAGGTGCAGGTGGGGCAGTTCCTGCAAAGCGAGCAGCAGATCCGAGAACTGGTGGTGGGGCTGCACGATGGCCGGCCTGTCTATCTCGGCGATGTGGCCAGGGTCTCTTTGGGTCAGGAGACCCCGACCAAGCGCAGCTGGATGGGGCAGGGGCAAGCCAGTTATCCGGCGGTGACCCTGGCCATCGGCAAGCAGCCGGGCCAGAACGCGGTCGATGTGGCCAAGCGGGTGGAGGCGCGGGTCGAGAGTTTGCAGAACCGGCTGATCCCGGCTGGGGTCGAGGTAACGGTGACCCGGGACTACGGCGTCACCGCCGAGACCAAATCCAACACCCTGATCGGCAAGCTGGTTTTCGCCACCACGGCTGTGGTGCTGCTGGTGCTGGTGAGCATGGGCTGGCGCGAGGCGCTGGTGGTGGGGGTGGCCATCGTCATCACCCTGGCGCTGACCCTCTTTGCCAGCTGGGCCTGGGGTTTTACCCTCAACCGGGTGTCGCTGTTTGCGCTGATCTTCTCCATCGGCATTCTGGTGGATGACGCCATAGTGGTGGTGGAGAACATCCACCGCCATCGCGGTTTGTGCAAGGGGGCGCTCAAGGATCTGATTCCGGGGGCGGTGGACGAGGTGGGCGGGCCGACCATACTGGCGACCCTGACCGTGATCGCGGCCCTGCTGCCGATGGCCTTTGTCAGCGGGCTGATGGGCCCCTACATGAGCCCCATTCCCATCAATGCCAGCATGGGGATGCTCATCTCCCTGCTGGTGGCCTTTATCTTCTCACCCTGGCTGGCGAGCCATTTGCTCAAGGGGGAGGTGCATGCTGCCCACGGCGAGGCCAAGGCAGGCCTCTTTCACCGGCTGATGACCCCTTTCCTGATCGGTGACGGCGCCAAGAGGGCCAGACGCAAACTCTGGCTGGTAGTGTTGCTGCTGGTCGGGGCGGCCGCCGCCATGCCGGTGGTGCAGTGGGTGGTGCTCAAGATGCTCCCCTTTGACAACAAGTCGGAATTCCAGCTGGTGCTCGACATGCCGGAGGGGGCGACCCTGGAGCAGACCGAGCGCACCCTGCTGGCGGTCGGGCGGGAGCTTGCCAAGGTGGGGGAGGTGAAGGATTACCAGATCTACGCCGGCACCGCCGCCCCCATCAACTTCAATGGCCTGGTGCGCCACTACTTCATCCGCAGCGGCGCCAATGTGGGGGATATTCAGGTCAATCTGGTGGACAAGCATGAGCGGGATCGCAGCAGTCACCAGATTGCCCAGTCGGTTCGGGAGCCGCTGCAGGCCATCGCCAGTGCGGCAGGGGGCAATCTCAAGGTGGTGGAAGTACCCCCCGGCCCGCCGGTCTGGTCACCTATCGTTGCCGAGATCTATGGCCCGACTCAGGCCACCCGCGAAGCGGCCGCTCGCGCCGTACAGGCCCGTTTTGTGGCCACGGCGGATCTGGTGGACGTGGATATCTATCTGACCGACCCGCAGCCCCAGTGGCGGCTGGTGGTGGATCGCAGCAAGGCTGCCCTGCTCGGGGTCGATCTCGGGGATCTGGTGAACACCCTCAATGGCGGGGTGGGCTATCAGGATGCCAGCTGGCTGCAGGGGAACGGCGCCAAATATCCGGTGCCAGTGCGCATCGAACTGGCTCCCGGCGACAAGCGGGATCTGGCGGGCGTGCTGGCCCTCAAGGTGCGCAGCCAGAGCGGGCAGCTCATACGGGTATCCGAGCTGGTGAGTCGCAAAGACGAGGTGGCCCCCAGCTACCTCATGCACAAGAACATGCGGCCCATGGTGATGGTGGTGGCCGACATGGGCGGCCATACCGACAGCCCGCTTTACGGCATGTTTGCCGCCGGTGCCGACATCGCGCTGCCCCAGTATTACGTGCAGCAACCTGACAAGCTGGGGGAGGTGGCGCTGTTGTGGGACGGGGAGTGGAAGGTAACCTACGAGACTTTCCGCGACATGGGGCTGGCCTACGGGGTGGGGATGATCCTCATCTACCTGCTGGTGGTGGCCCAGTTCCGCTCCTATCTGGTGCCGCTCATCATAATGGCGCCCATCCCGCTCACCATTATCGGGGTGATGCCGGGCCACGCCCTGCTGGGTGCCCAGTTTACCGCCACCTCTATGATAGGGATGATAGCGCTGGCCGGGATCATAGTGCGCAACAGCATACTGCTGGTGGACTTTATCGAGCAGCAGCGCAGCGCCGGAATAGCGTTCGAGCAGGCGGTGATCGAAGCGGCGCAGGTGCGGGCCAAACCCATCATGCTGACGGCGCTGGCGGCCATGATAGGTGCCCTGTTCATCCTCGATGATCCCATCTTCAACGGACTGGCCATCAGCCTGATTTTCGGGATCCTGGTCTCCACCTTGCTCACTCTGGTGGTGATACCCTTGCTCTATTACGCCCTGCTCTCCCGACGCTGATGACGGGAGTCACTAGCTAAGGCGAAATGATGCCCTGCTCTCCCGTCAGTCGTGACGGGGGTCGATAGCGAAAGGATGCGCGATGAAGAGAGGCTGGCTGTGGTGGACGGCGGGCGCCGGGGTGGCGCTAGCGGCCCTGACATTGTGGTGGTGGCCGCAGGCGACGCCAGTCAAGCTGGTGGCGGTCGGGCGGGGGGATGTGCTGGTGACCCTGGTCAACACCCGGGCCGGCACCATCAAGTCGTGCCAGCGGGCCGGGCTGAGTCTGCCCGGTGGCGGCGTGGTGGAGCAGATCGCCGTCAAGGCCGGGGACAGGGTGGCCAGGGGGGATCTGCTGCTGACCCTCTGGAGCGAGGACATTCGGGCCGATCTCAGCCGCGCCCGCGCCCAGCAGGCCCTCGGCAAGACCCAGCGCGAGGAGCGCTGCAGCGAGGCCACCTACTACGAGCGGGAGGCCCAGCGGCTGGCCACCCTGCTCGCCAAGAACCTCACCTCCCGCACCCTGGCCGAGCAGGCCCAGAACCTGGCCCATACCCGCCGCTATATCTGCCGTGCCTCCCGCCAGCAGGAGCGGGTCGACGAGGCGCTGGTCGCCCAGGTGGAGGCCCGCCTGGCCGAGCGCCGCCTGCAGGCCCCCTTTGCCGGCGTGGTGGCCGAGGTCAACAGCAAGCTTGGCGAATACATGACCCCCTCACCCCCAGGAGTGGCCATGCCCCCCGTCATCGATCTCATCGACGATAACTGCCTCTATGTCTCAGCCCCCATAGATGAAGTGGATGCCGCCCGCCTCAAGGTGGGCCAGTCTGCCCGGGTCTTGCTCGACGCCATGCCCGGGCGCGACTTTGCCGCCACCGTCACCCGCATCGCCCCCTATGTGAAGGAGCTGGAGAAACAGGCCCGCACCGTGGAGGTGGAGGCGGTACTCACAGCCCCGCCCGGCGACGTGCCCCTGCTTATCGGCTACAGCGCCGATCTCGAGGTGGAGGTGACCCGCGCCACCGATGTGCTGCGGGTGGCGGCCAGCAGCCGGGCCGACGATGGCAGCGTGCTGCGGCTGGAGGGGGATAAGCTGGTGCGGGTACTGCCCCGCTGGGGAGTGGAGAACTGGAACTGGATTGAGGTGGCAGAGGGGCTCGCCGCCGGTGACCGGCTGGCGGCCCAGCCCGGCCAGATAGTCGGGGAGGGGCCCTTCAGCGCCGCCACGGAGCCGGCAGATGAGTGATCTCATTCGCCTGGATGCCGTCAGCCGCCGATTCACCTTGGGGGGCACTGAGGTGGCGGCCCTCGAACACGTTTCTCTTCGGGTCGCCGAGGGGGAGTATCTGGCGGTGATGGGCCCCTCGGGCTCAGGAAAATCGACCCTGCTCAACGTGCTGGGGCTGCTGGACAGGCCAGACGAGGGGCAATACTGGCTGGGGGGCCAGGACATTGCCACCCTGTCAGAGTCGGCGCTGGCCCAGCTGCGCGGCCATCGCATCGGTTTCGTGTTCCAGTCGTTTCACCTTATCGCTCGCCTCACCGCCCGGGAAAACGTCGAGCTGCCGCTGATGCTGTGCGGCGTCCTCCCCGCCGAGCGCCATCGCCGCAGCCAGCGTCTGCTGGAGGATCTGGGGCTGGACAACAGGGCCGACCACAGGCCCGCCGAGCTCTCCGGTGGTCAGCGCCAGCGGGTGGCCATAGCCCGGGCCATGGCCATGGCGCCGCGCCTCATCCTGGCGGACGAGCCCACCGGCAATCTCGACTCCCGCTCCGGGGAAGAGGTGATCACCCTGCTCGAGGGGCTCAACCGGGAGCAGGGGATCACCCTGATGGTGGTGACCCACGATCCCCGCCTCGGCGAGCGGGCGGGCAGGCGGATCTCGATGGATGACGGCCGCATCAGCAGCGACAGCGGTGGGGGCTGAATGCGGCGCCCCGATGCCCTCCGCTTCGCCGCCGTGGCGCTATTGCGCCAGCGCACGCGGGCACTGGTATTGATCATGGCGGTGAGTCTGAGCGTCACGTCCGTGCTGCTGCTCACCGCGCTGGGGGAGGGGGCGAGGCGCTATGTGGCCGAGCAGTTCAGCTCCCTTGGCAAGGATCTGCTGGTGATGTTTCCGGGTCGCAAGGAGACCACAGGCGGGCTGCCGCCGGTGACCGGCAACAGCCTGAGGGAGATCACCCTGGATGACATGCACTACCTGGGCCAGCATCTACCCCAGCTCAGGCTGGTGCCGCTGGTGATGGGCTTTGCCGAGGCCAAGCAGGGGGCCCGGGTGCGTCAGACCATGTTGCTTGGCAGCAGCAACGGGTTGCGGCATACCCACGGACTTGAGTTGCTCTCCGGCCGCTGGTTGCCGGGGGACGCCGGGGAGGACAGGCCGGTGGCCCTGCTCGGGGAAGTGGCGGCCCGTGAGCTGTTCGGTCAGGCCGATCCCCTCGGCCAGTGGCTGCGCTTTGACAATCGCCGCTTTCGGGTGGTGGGGGTCTTCACCAGCCAGAGCAGCAATCTGGGGATGGACATGGCCGAGGCGGCGCTGATCCCGGTGGGCAGCGCCATGGGGCTGTTCAATACCGAGGGGCTGTTTCGTCTGCTGATCCAGCCGCTGGGAGGGCAGGCGGTGCCCCAGTTGGTGCAGCGGCTGGAGCAACTGATGCAGGCGCGTCACGGGGTGCTCGATGTGACTCTGGTAAGGCGCGACGCCATGCTGGCCACCTTCTCCACCATTCTGGCCACCCTCACCCTGGCGGTTGCCGGCATTGGTGCCATCAGCCTGCTGGTTTCCGGCATCATGATGATGAATCTGGCGCTCATCAGCACCCGCCAGCGCACCGGAGAGATCGGCCTGCTCAAGGCGTTGGGGGCCGACAGTCGCCAGATCCGCCAGCTGTTTTTGTGGGAGGCGCTGCTGCTGAGCGGCGGTGGCGCCTTCATCGGCACCCTGCTGGGCTATGCCCTGGTGGCCCTCGCCGCGCTGATCTGGCCCGGCTTCCCGGTGGCCGTGCCCTGGCTCGCGACCCTCTGCACCATACCGGCGGCCCTGCTGACCGGGCTCTTCTTCAGCTGGCTGCCCGCCTCCCGGGCGGCACGGCAGGATCCGGTCACCAGTCTGCGCAGCGGACAATGGAGCTGAGGCTGATGAATCTGATGGGGCGCAAGACAACCTTGTGGTGCGGCAGTGGCGAGTCACTGGCCAACGTAGCGGACAATGGCGTGGTGGCCGATGCGCCTCGCTGATCTGCTGTTCTGGCTTTGGCGTGCCTTGCTGGCAGGGCGCAGTCGCAGCCTGTTGTCGGCGCTCGGCATCGCCATCGGAATCGCCTCTGTGACCCTGCTCACCGGCATAGGCGAGGGGCTCAGGCTCTATCTGCTCGACAGTTTCTCCCAGTTCGGTACCCGGCTGATCGCCGTGACCCCGGGCAAGACCGAGACCGCCGGCGGCCCGCCCGGCATCCTCTCCAGCAGCCGTCCCCTGCTGCTGGAGGATGCCGATGCCCTCGCCAGATTGCAGGGCGTCGAAGCGGCGCTCCCTGTGGTGCAGGGGCAGGGGGAGGTGCGCAGCCGCGGGCTGACCCGCAGCACCGCCATTCTGGGCACAGGCTCGGCGGCGCTCTCCGGCTGGCGCCTCACCCTGGTGCAGGGGCGTTTTCTGCCCGCAGATGACAGTGCCATGCCCCGCGCCTATGCGGTGCTGGGCGCCAAGGTGGCGGCTGAGCTGTTCCCCGGCGGCGATGCGCCGGGGAGCTTGCTGCGGGCCGGGGATCGTCGCTTTCGGGTGGCCGGGGTGCTGGCCCCCAAGGGGCAATTTCTCGGCTTCGATCTGGACGACATGATCTATCTGCCCGCCGCCCACGCCCAGGCGCTGTTCAACAAGGAGGGGCTGCAGGAGATAGACGTCATCTATGGCGCCGGGCGGTCGGAGGCCGAGATCACCGCCCAGATCCGGCGGGTGCTGATCGCTCGCCACGGCGCCGAGGATTTTACCCTCACCTCCCAGCAGGACATGCTGGCGAGCCTCGACAAGATACTCTCCATCATCAAGCTGGCGGTCGGTGGGCTGGGGATCATCTCGCTGCTGATCGGGGCGGTCGGCATCTTCAGCATCATGAGCATCGCCCAGCAGGAGCGGATCCCCGAGGTGGGCCTGCTGATGGCGCTGGGTTGCCCACGGCGGCGCATTCTATTGCTGTTCCTGCTGGAGGCCGTGGTGCTGGCACTGCTGGGGGGAGCCATGGGGCTGGCCCTGCTCGGCGGGCTCAAGCTGTTGTTCGCGCTGCTGGCGGCCGGCTTGCCGCTCAGCCTCCATCCTCTCTATCTCTTGCTGGCCCTGGGGTGCAGCGCCCTGGTCGGTCTGCTGGCCGGGGTCGCCCCCGCCCTGCGGGCGGTGCGCCTGGACCCCGTGGTCGCCCTGCGGGGTGACTAGGCGAGCGCCGTGCGCCGCGAACAGCACGAAGTAGTGGCTGCCCGCTGGTGCGTCTCTTTGCGCCGCCGCTGTGGCAGGCGGTCAGGGGTCAGATGTCAGGGGACGACGCCCCGGGTGCAGGGTGTTATGGTAATCTCCCCCTTTTCCAATGAGGTCCCCCTATGTCTCCTCCCATGTCTCCCTTACGCCTGCTCGTCTCCGACTCCCACGACCCCCTGTTCAACCTGGCGGTGGAGGAGTGCATCTTCCGCCAGATGGATCCCGCCCAGCGGGTGCTCTTCCTGTGGCGCAACGCCAATACGGTGGTGATAGGCCGGGCGCAGAATCCGTGGAAGGAGTGCAACACCCGCCGCATGGAAGAGGACGGCGTGACCCTGGCGCGGCGCAGCAGCGGGGGCGGGGCCGTGTTTCACGATCTCGGCAACAGCTGCTTCACCTTCATGGCGGGCAAGCCCGGTTATGACAAGAGCGTCTCCACCGCCATAGTGCTGGATGCCCTCAGGCGGCTGGGGATAGCGGCCTTTGCCTCGGGGCGCAACGATCTGCTGGTGGCCACGGCGGACGGGGATCGCAAGGTGTCGGGCTCGGCCTACCGGGAGACCCAGGATCGCGGCTTTCACCACGGCACCCTGCTGCTGGACGCAGACCTCGGTCGACTCGCGAACTACCTCAACCCCGATCCCAAGAAGCTGGCGGCCAAGGGGATCTCCTCGGTGCGCAGCCGGGTGGCCAACCTCTGCGAACTGCTGCCGGGGATAGATCATCAGCAGGTGAATGACGCCCTCATCGAGGCCTTCTTCCACTACTACGGTGAGCGGGTAGCGCCCGAGCATATCTCCCCCGAGCAAATGCCGGACCTGCCCGGCTTCGCCGAGACCTTCGCCCGCCAACGCAGCTGGGAGTGGAACTTCGGCCATGCCCCGGCCTTCAGCCATCAGCTGGACGAGCGTTTCGGCTGGGGCGGGGTGGAGCTGCATGTCGACGTGGATAAGGGGGTGATAGGACGGGCGCAGATCTTCAGCGACAGCCTGGATCCGGCGCCCCTGGATGCCCTGGCAGAGCGGTTGGTGGGGGCGCCCTACAAGCCTGAGGCGATGGCGGCGCTGCTGCACTCGCTGATGGGGGATTTCCCGGCCAGGGCCCATGAGCTGGCGGAGCTGGAGGCCTGGCTGGTGACGGCCCTGCGCTAAGAGGCATGACCCGGATCACGAAACGGAGCACGGGCTCCGGCGCCAGGGTGCCGCCAGCCCCCGACTGCCGTGGTCATGATAAAAAGTAGGGCAGGCCATTAGTTATTGTCGCTGTCTCCTGCGCCGCCCCGGGGGTATAACCGGGGCACATTTGCAGTACTAATGGTCTTATCATGAGCGATCTTGTCTATCTGAAAGATGACGGCGTCAACGCCGTCCACCCCGAGTTCTCCGCCCGTTTCGCCACCGTCAAAGCCAACTTCTTCTCCCGCAATCCCGATCTCTGGCCGGTGTTTCGTGAGCCCGGCTTTGCCACCCTCAACGAGTTTCGCGCAAGGGGGCTAGCCCCGGATGCGCGCCTGAACGCCTGGCCAGATGGCCACGCCCGTCTCGCCGATCTCTGCGAGACCATGCCGGTGCCCGCACAGATGCGCACCCCGGGGGAGCCCATGACGGAGCTGCTGTTCGCCGGCGCCCTGTCGAAAGACTGGGAGAACCCCTCCAGCGTCGAGAACGTCATCACAATGTCGGCGGATCCCGCCATCTACGGCGCCCAGCTCGGCATCCTGGCCAACCCCAACCTGGTCTACTCCGAGTATGCCGGGGTGGCCGAGGAGCTCGAAAAAAAGGTGGTGCGCCAGATAGCGCTGCTGGCGGGCTACGATCCGGCCCGCGCCACCGGCATCTTCACCCAGGGGGGGACCTTCTGTAACCTCTACGGCTACCTGCTCGGTATCCGCAAGAGCCTGCCCGAGGCCAAGCACAAGGGGCTCGGCCACTATCAGGATTACCGCATCATCAACTCCCAGGGCGGCCACTACTCCAACATCACCAACCTCTCCCTGCTCGGGGTGGACATAGAGCACAAGACCATCCGCATCCAGGTCGGCGAGAACAACGACATCGATCTGCTGGATCTCGAGCGCACCCTGACCGCCTGCTTCGCCCTGAAACACGTGGTGCCCACCATCATGCTCACCATGGGGACCACGGACACCTTCGGGGTAGACCAGGTCAAACCTGTGGTGGAGCTGCGGGACAGGCTGTGCGAGCGGTTCGAGGTGGCGGTCAAGCCCCACATCCACGTGGATGCCGCCATCGGCTGGTCGATGATCTTCTTCCTCGACTACGATTTTGCCGCCAACCCGCTGGCCATCAACGGCGCCACCCTGGC
The DNA here is from genome assembly GCF_946892685.1 of Aeromonas sp. Marseille-Q5825. Taxonomy (NCBI): domain Bacteria; kingdom Pseudomonadati; phylum Pseudomonadota; class Gammaproteobacteria; order Aeromonadales; family Aeromonadaceae; genus Aeromonas; species Aeromonas sp. Marseille-Q5825. Next base: position 302,748 of record NZ_CAMPOU010000003.1, on the reverse strand, counting down.
GGGGATAGAGCGCAACGTGGCCCGCTTCGCCGAGCTCAAATACGCCGACTCCTTTACTGTCGACTTCCAGAAGTGGGGCTATGTGCCCTACACCTCCAGCCTGGTGATGATCAAGGAGCAGGAGGATCTCAAGGCGATGGAGAACGATCCGGAGAACTTCTCCTACTTCGAGCGGGACATCCAGGGCCAGACCCACCTGCAGTCCACCATAGAGTGCTCCCGGGGGGCGAGCGGCCTGTTCGGCGCCTACGCGGCCCTCAACTACCTGGGGGTCGAGGGCTATCGCACCGTGCTGGCCCACTGCCTGCAAAATGCGAACTACTTCCGCTTCCGTCTGAGCCAGCTCGGCAACGTCAAGCTGGTGGCCCAGGAGAATCAGGGGCCGAGCGTGGGCTTCAAGATCTACAACCCCGAGTGGGTGCAGGATCCGGAAGCCGAGTTCGCCTTCGAGCTGGCCCGCAGCCCGGATGCGGCCTACAAGGCGCGGCTGGCCCGCAACACCGAATACCACCGCAACCTGTTCAAGCAGCGCGGCAAGGTGGGACTCTACACCAACTGGGTGGAGGCGGTGGCCCACTCGGAGTACGACGCCCGCGGCAAGTACTCCTATATCGCAGGGGAGAAGGCGGTCTTTATGAACCCCGCCTGCACCCGGGAGCAGATCGACGCCTTTATCGACCATATTCGCGGCTGACTCCGGCCGAGAGAGCAGATAAAAAACGGCGGGCATGGTGCCCGCCGTTTTTATTGTGGTGGTGAGCCGTTACTGCTTCTGGATGGCCGTCACCGTCAGCTTGCCCGCTGGGTTCTCGGCGTGAAAGCGCACCGCATCCCCCACTTTCAGCCCCTGAAGCTGGGCCGGATCCGCCAGCAGGAACACCATTGTCATGGGGGGCATCTTGAGGTTGGCGATGGCCTCGTGCTTGATCCCCACCTTGCCGTTGGCCTCGTCGATACGGCTGATGACCCCCTTGGTCATCGCCATCTCGCCCATCTCGTTCATGCCTTCCATTTGCCCCATCTGGTTCATGTCATGGCCATCATGATTCATCATCTCCTCGGCCTGCAGGCCGGTGTGGGTGGCAAGGCCCATCAGCAGGGTCAGGGTCAGCGTCTTGTAGTTCATGATCTTTTCCTCGTTGTTTATTCAAAGTCGGTGGTGAATGCGGGTCAGTCGGCTTGCCGGGTTTCGGCCTTGCCAAGGCTTCGGCTGCGCCACAGGTAGTAGGCGGCGGGCAGCACCAGCAGGGTCAGCACCAGTGCACTCACCATGCCGCCTATCATGGGGGCGGCGATGCGCTGCATCACCTCGGAGCCGGTGCCCTGGCTCCACATGATGGGCAAGAGGCCGGCTATGATGGTCACCACAGTCATCATCTTGGGGCGCAGGCGCAGGGCGGCGCCGTGAATGACTGCCTGGTGCAGGCCCGCCTTGTCCGGCTTGCCGCTCGCGACCAGGTCATCCCAGGCGTGGTTGAGGTAGACCAGCATCAAGACACCTGTCTCCACCGCCACCCCGGCCAGGGCGATAAAGCCCACCCCACCGCCACCGAGAGGTTGAAGTCGAGCAGCCAGAGGGTCCAGATCCCGCCCACCACCGCCAGCGGCAGTGTGGTGAGAATGAGCAGCACCTCCTGGAAGCGGCGAAACGCCAGATAGAGCAGCAGCACTATGATGGCGACGGTCAATGGCACCACGTAGGCGAGACGCGCCTTGGCCCGCTCCATGTATTCGTACTGACCGGACCAGGTGAGGGCGTAACCCGCCGGCAGCACCAGCTGCTTGTCCACCTCGGCCTTGGCCTCTGCCACAAAGGAGCCGATGTCGCGGCCGCGAATATCGACGTAGACCCAGCCGTTCAGGCGGGCGTTCTCGCTGCGCAGCATGGGAGCTTCGTCGCTGATGTAGACCCGGGCCACGTCCGCCAGGGCGATGCGCGCGCCGCTCGGAGTCACCACCGGCAGCAGCTCGAGGCTGGCCACCGAGTCCCGGTAGCTCTGGGGATAGCGCAGGTTGATGGGGTAGCGCTCGCGCCCCTCTATGGTCTGCCCCACCTCCATGCCGCCCACTGCGGTGGCGAGCACCGCCTGCACGTCGGCGATGTTGAGGCCGTAGCGGGCCGCTTTCAGCCGGTCGATATCCACCTTGACGTAGCGACCGCCCGCCACCCGCTCGGCGTAGACCGAAGCGGCGCCTTCCACCTTGCCGACGATCTGCTCCAGCTGCTGGCCAAGCTGCTGGATCACCTTGAGATCGGGCCCCGCGATCTTGATGCCGACCGGGGTCTTGATGCCGGTGGCCAGCATGTCGATGCGGGTCTTGATGGGGGGTACCCAGGCGTTGGTGAGGCCGGGGAAGCGGATGAGGGAGTCGAGCTCTTCTTTGAGCTTCTCCGGGGTCATGCCGGGGCGCCACTGATCCCGGGGTTTCAGCTGGATGCTGGTCTCCATCATCACCAGATCCGCAGGGTCTGTGGCCGATTCGGCTCGCCCCGCCTTGCCGAACACGTTCTGCACCTCGGGCAGGGTGCGGATCAGCTTGTCGGTCTGCTGCAAGATCTCCCGCGCCTTGCCCACCGAGATGTTGGCTGCTGTGGTGGGCATGTACATGATGTCCCCCTCGTCGAGCGGCGGTATGAACTCCGAGCCCAGGTACTTGAGCGGCCAGAAGCCCGCCACAGTGACCACGGCGGCCACCATCAGGGTGGTTTTCGGGCGCGCCAGCACGGCACCTAGCAGCGGAATATAGGCCTGGCTCAAGCCGCGGTTGAGGGGATTGGCCTGCTCGGCCAGCACCTTGCCACGGATAAAGTACCCCATGATCACCGGCACCAGCGTGATGGCGAGCGCGGCGGCGGCGGCCATGGCGTAGGTCTTGGTGTAGGCGAGCGGGTGGAACATCCGCCCCTCCTGCGCCTCCAGCGCAAACACCGGCAAAAAGCTCATTGTGATGATCAGCAGGGAGAAGAAGATGGCGGGCCCCACCTCTATGCTCGCCTCGGTGATGATGCGCCAGCGGTTCTTGTCGGTGAGCGCCTCCCGCTCCATGTGTTTGTGGACGTTCTCGATCATCACTATGGCACCATCCACCATGGCGCCGATGGCGATGGCGATGCCCCCGAGCGACATGATGTTGGCGTTGATCCCCTGCAGGTGCATCACGATAAAGGCCACCAGAATGGCGATGGGCAGGGTAATGACCACCACCAGTGACGAGCGCAGGTGGAACAGGAAGGCGAGGCAGACCAGCACCACCACGGCGAACTCCTCCAGCAGCTTGCCGGAGAGGTTGTCGATGGCGCGCTGGATAAGGTCGGAGCGATCATAGACGGTGACGATCTCTACTCCTTCCGGCAGGCTGCTCTTCAGCTCCGCCAGCCGTGCCTTGACCCCGTCTATGGTATGTTGGGCATTCTCGCCGTAGCGCATCACTATGATGCCGCCCACCACTTCCCCCTCGCCGTTGAGCTCGGCGATGCCGCGCCGCATCTGGGGGCCGGTGACCACATCCGCCACATCGCCGAGCAGCAGGGGGGCACCGCGCACCGTGGTGCCGAGCGGGATCTGCTTCAGATCCTCGACGCTTTTCAGATAGCCATTCGAGCGCACCATGTACTCCGCTTCCGCCATCTCGATGACGGAGGCGCCTGTCTCCTGGTTGCCCTGCTGGATGGCGGTCTCGATCAGGGAGAGCGGGATGCCGTAGGCACGCAGCTTGTCCGGATCGACCCGTACCTGATACTGGCGCACCATGCCGCCGACTGTGGCAACTTCGGAGACCCCCTCTACCGTCTGCAACTCGTACTTGAGGAACCAGTTCTGCAGGGAGGTGAGCTCGCTCAAGTCATGCTTGCCGGTTCTGTCCACCAGGGCGTACTGATAGACCCAACCCACCCCGGTGGCATCGGGGCCGAGCTGGGGGCGGGCGGAGGCGGGGAGACTCGGGGCCACCTGACTTAAATACTCCAGTACCCGGGCGCGGGCCCAATAGAGATCCGTGCTGTCGTCAAACAGCACGTAGACGAAGGAGTCACCGAAGAAGGAGTAGCCGCGCACTGTGGTCGCCCCCGGCACCGCCAGCATGGCGGTGGTGAGCGGGTAGGTGACCTGATCCTCCACCACCTGGGGCGCCTGCCCCGGGTAGGCCGTCTTGATGATCACCTGCACGTCGGAGAGATCCGGCAAGGCGTCCACCGGGGTCTGCTTGACCGACCAGAGCCCCCAGGCGGTGAGCATGACGGTCAACAGCAGCACCAGAAAGCGGTTACCCACTGACCAGCGAATAATCGAGGGGATCATGATCTTGCTCCTCCCTCTTGGCGTGGAGTGAACGGCAGGACATGGTTGCTAGTAAAGCGGCAAGAGATCGAAGGGATCATGATCTGGCTCCTTTCTCATATGGCGCTGAGCGCGGAGCCTGTTTGTTGGCAACGTAGCGAATGCTGGAAGGGATCATGGCTTGGCCCCCATATCGTGCTGGCTAGGATCCATGCCTTCCATCTCATCCGTCACTGGCTTGGCTGCGCCGTCGGTTGCTGGCGCCTTCTCCTGATGGATGCTGGTGATGTGGTACTCGTCCCCCTCCTGCATCACCTGCAGGTGGAGGCTTTGCCCCTCGACCAGCTTGCTGATATCGACCCCTTCGGCGACGGTGAACTCCATCTCCATGGCGGGCCACTGCCACTCGGGAATGGGCTGGTGGGCCACCATCAGGGTGCGGCTGGCCAGATCCATGCTTTGCACAGTCCCCTGGGTCCACACCTGGGCCGGGCGCACCGCCGTCATGCGCTGGAAGTCCGAGTCGATGGCAGATTCCGAATCGAGCAGGAACTGGGCCGAGCTGACTATGCTGTCCCCCGCTTCGACTCCCGCCTTGATGGCCACCTTGTCGCCAAACTGGGGACCCAGGGTGACGGCGACCGACTTGAAGTTGCCATCCCCCAGGGCCAGCACCAGCCTGTCCTGACTGCCGGTGCGGATCACCGCTTCGCTCGGTACCACCAGCTGCGGCTCTCCCTTGCCCGCCTGAATCGTCACCTTGGCAAACATATTGGGTTTCAAGAACTCATCCGGGTTGTCAAAGCGCAGCCGCACCTTGAGGGTACGAGTAGCGGCGTCGAGGGTCGGGTAGAGGTAATTCACCCGGCCCTGCCAGCGGCGGCCGGGGGCGTAGTCGAGGGTCATGGTGACAGGATCCCCCACCTTCAGCTGGGCAGCCTGGCGCTCGAACACCTCGGCACTGACCCACACCTGCTTGAGGGTGCTGATGTTGAACAGGGCGGCGGCGGGTTCCACATACTGGCCCTCGCGCACCTTCAGCTCCGAGACATAGCCGCTGCTGGGGGCATAGATGCCAATGGTTTCACGCACCCGACGGCTGCGTTTGAGGGCGGCAATCTGATCCGCCGGCACCTGCAGGGACTTCAGTTTTCCCTCGGCGGCGCGCAGCAGCAGGGGGTTGCTGGTGTTGAGGGCGAGCAGGTACTCATGCTGGGCGTTGACCAGATCCGGGGCGTAGATCTCGTAGAGCAGGGTGCCTTTGGCCACCTTCTGCCCCTCGCTCTTGATGGCCAGGGTGCGGATCCAGCCCGCCATGCGGGCGTTGATGGCCTCGAGCCTGTCCTCGTCATAACCGACATAGCCCACCGTCTCGATCTGCTGGTGGATGGGCAGCTTTTCGACTTTGGCCAGCCGTACCCCCAGGTTCTGCTGGATCTCGGGGCTGATGGTGACGGTACCGGGCGAGCCGTTTTTCTGCTCCTCATAGACGGGGATAAAGTCCATCCCCATGTTGTCCTTGGCAGGGCCGTCGCGCTTGTCGCGGGGATCCATGGGGTTGACCCAGTAGAGCGGCGTCTTCTCTTTGACGGTGGCTCCATCAGTGCTCTGTTTGGCGGCCCAGTAGCCGCCACCGGCGCCGAGGGCGAGCAGCAGGGCCGACATCAGGACTCTCTTGTTCATGACTGGCCTCCGGCGCGGATCTGCATGCAGAAAGTGCAGGAGGAGAGGGCGCCCGCTAAGGCGGCAACCTGGGTGGGTGAACAGTGGGCTGGTGACATCATACGTCTTCTCTTGTGCAGGCCGCCGGGCGGGTGATGGACAAGGCATCACCAAGGGGCTGGCGGCAAACGGGGCGCTGCTGACGAGTCAGCGGACGCACGGCTCCCTGTTGCTGGCGGGGCCAGTGGTCACAGGGTCAGGCAAGGTGTGCAGATAGGGGCAAGGTGAGCCTTGCCTCATGCACAGGAGAAGATCGTTCTAGTGACGCAGCACCGACAGCATCAGGTGTCGGCGCGGCCAGGAGGGAGGGTGGGTACCGCGACTGCGCAGAAAGGGGTCCCGCAGCCAGTTTTCCAGCTGTTGGCTGGTGGTCCCGGGGGGCAGCAGCAACAGGGGCAGAGCGAGCAGGGTCAGCAGGGCGGCCAGCAGTGGCAGGCCGGCGCCTATTGGCGAGGTGAGGCCGCCGTGCATCTGGCACTCGTCCTGATTGAGGTCGGCGGCAGCGTAGCCATCACCGCCGTCGTGGCAGGGGAGCCCCTGCATGGCCGCGGGCAGATTGGCGGCACTGGTCATGGCGAGGGATGGGGATGTCGCCTCCTCCCTTGCCGCCGCGCCATGCCAGCTGATGCAGAGGGTGAGATTGCAGACGAGCAGCAGCGCCAGCAATAGCCGGGCGATGAGCACTGTGGGCAATCTCGATGACAACATGGGCGGTTTCCCTGCGACGGATGAGCCGAATGTAAACCTTGCCGAAAGGTGAAGGTCAAGGCGTGGCAAACCCCGTCTGCCAAAGAGTTGATATGGATTAAGAAATGGCGGGCTGTGAACAAAAAAGCCCCCGCATCGGCGGGGGCTGGGTCTCTTTGCTAGGGCGTGCCTGGCGCCGGGATCAGGCGAAGCAGGCCCAGATAGGGGCGTGATCCGAGGGTTTCTCGATGCCGCGCAGCTCGTAGTCGATGCCGGTCTCGGTCACTTTGTCCTTGAGGGCATTGGACGCCATGATGAGGTCGATGCGCAGGCCCCGGTTCTCGTCAAAGCCCTTGGAGCGGTAGTCAAACCAGGAGAAGCGCTCGCACTCGGTGGGGTTGGCGGCGCGGAAGGTGTCGGTCAGCCCGAACCCCTTGAGGCGCTCCATCCACTCCCGCTCTATGGGCAGGAAGGAGCACTTGCCATCCCGCAGCCAGCGCTTGCGGTTCGCCTCGCCGATGCCGATGTCGAGATCCGTGGGGGAGATGTTCATATCGCCGATCAGCACCAGGGGATCGTCCGGGGTGTGGTGGGTCTCGAGGTAGTGCTGCAGGTCCTCATAGAACTTCTGCTTGGCCGGGAACTTGGTCTCGTGATCCTGGCTCTCCCCTTGCGGGAAATAGCCGTTCATCACCTTGATGAGGGAGCCATCTTCCCGCTTGAAGCTGGCCATGATCATCCGGCGCTGGGCATCCTCGGGATCGGTGGGGAACCCCTTCTGCACGTCGAGGGGCGGCTGCTTGCTCATGATGGCGACCCCGTAGTGACCCTTCTGGCCGTGGAACACCACGTGATAGCCCATGGCTTCCACGTCCGCCACCGGGAAGGCCTCGTCGTGAACCTTGATCTCCTGCAGGCCGATCACATCCGGCTGGTGCTTGTCGATGATGGCTTGCAACTGATGAAGACGGGCACGCAGGCCATTGATATTGAAAGAGATGATCTTCATGTCAGGAATGCTCATGTCGTTTTTATTAGTCGCTATTGGACTAGGAATCCGGTCTGGATGCAAGAGGGGCCAGGGGAGGGGCGTGCAGCCTCCCTGTGCCCCGACCCCGGGCTTAGCGGGTCATCTTCTTGACAAACACCACCACAAACAGCGCCAGGGTGAAGCTGCCGGTGAAGGCCTCGAAGGCGGCGAAGATCCGCGAGAGGCCGACCGGGGTGAAGTCGCCGTAACCCAGGGTGGTGAAGGTCACCACGCTGTAGTAGAGGCATTCGAGCAGGAAGATGGCGTTCTCTTCGAGGGTCGCCTCCGGGCGGTAGATGAGGTGGTTGCCCGCGAAGTTGAGGCCGCAGAAGAAGTAGAAGATGCTGCAGATGAAGATGAGCAGCAGGGAGAAGAGCACCACCCGCATGGGGGCCTCGCCGTAGCCGCAGAACAAGTCCACTATCCAGGAGGCGAAGCGGTGATAGGACCAGAACGGCATCTGCAGGCGGCGCATGGTGAGCTCCTGCTGGATGTAGCGGCCGGACATGGTGAAGATCCCCTGGGCCTCCGAGGCCTTGCGCAGATCCCGGTAGGTCTCTTCCGCCTCCTTGAACCAGACGCGGGCCTGCACAGGATCCCGCTCGCTTCGCCCCTTCCTGTCCTGCATCAGCCGTTTGCCGGTATCCAGGTTGTCGAGCCGGGTGTTCTTCCAGCGGATGCCGAGCAGGTTGACGTCGTGCAACTCGGCGCAGTGCAGGTTGGCGTCACTGACATCGGCCTTCATCAGGCTGCCGCCCTTGATGCGAATGCCGTAGAGGTGGGCGCCCCGCAGGTTGGCGCGATAGAGGTTGCACTGCTCCAGCAGGAATCCCCGGGGGCCCTCTCTGTTCACCAGGTTGAGACCGGCGAGATCGGCGCGGGCCAGTTGCAACCCGTGGCACAGGCCCCCCTGGCGCACATAGTGCTCCAGCGCCGCAGCGGTGTCCGGGGATGAGTGAGAGGCGTGGGGGTCGTGCCAGTGGCACAGGTCGTGATCCCCCGCCTCTTCGCTGCAGTGGCGGCCATCTGCCACCAGGTATCGGCACATCGCCATGCTGTCGCCCCTCCTTGCCTGAGTCTGTATCAGCATAGGTGAGGGAGAGGCGCCGCTGGCTAGGCGAGCTGGTTAAATTCCTGGCGCAGCTTGCGAAAGCGATCCTGCTGGGCGGGATTCAGGGGGATGCCTTCCAGCACCTCCAGGGTCTCCTTGCACTCGGCGCCGAATTCCGGGCTCTTGCGGTTCTTCTGCATCAGTTGCAGCAGCACCTGGATCTTGTTGAGGGCGGCGCCGGTATTGGCGGGAGCCCGGCGCAGGGCCTCGCGGAAATGGCCGAGGGCCTGCTCCAGCTCCCCGCTCTGGTAGGCCTTGATGCCGAGATCGTTGAGCTGCTGGTAGCGCTGACGGCGCTCCTGCACCGTCTTGTCGTCCCGGGTCACCTGGATGCAGGTGGTGAGCAGCCGGTCTTCATCTTCCGCCAGCAGGGATTGCAGGCTCTCGGCGTACTCGAACTCACCGAGCTGGTAGAGGGCGAGTATGGTTTCGCCGAGCAGGGCGGGGGGCATGGTCTCGGGCTTGTCCAGCCAGTTCTGGTTGGCGCGATAGAGCATCTTCTTGCCCTTGAGCAGCTCCCCCAGGGCGATGCGCACCCTGGCCTGACAGATCTGCTCGAACACCGGGTAGTTGAACTCCGACATCATCAGGGAATCGCGGATGCGCGACAGGGCCGAGTTCACCTGCTTTTGCAGGTTGGCGATGTGATAGCCGTCGTTGCTGTTGAGGGCGTAGAGGGTCAGGGTCTGGATGTAGGCCCCCAGATAGTGGGGGGTGCGGTGGATGGAGTTGCGCGACAGATCGATGAGGGCGAGCAGCACATCCTTGGCCTGGCCGTAGTCGTGGCGCTGCAGGCACACCTCTGCCAGCCGGCGGGAGAGCTGCACCGACTGGGGGGAGATGTCCGCCGCCCGCCGCAGCTCCTGCTGGGCCAGCTCTTCCTTGCCAAGGGAAAGCAGGGACTCCGCCAGCCAGAGGTGGGCCTCCACCATCAGGGGGGTGTTCTTGAGCGTCGCCTGCAGGTGGCTCACCGCCTCGTCATAGAGCGCCAGACGGTAGCAGGCCTTGCCCAGGGTCAATCTGGCCCAGCTGTTCTCCTGGCCGGCCAGCAGCTGGCGCATCAGGCTGCGCGCCTCCTTGGCCTGGCCGAGCTTGAGCTGGGTGTCGGCCTGCAGGCAGCGGCAGAAGTTGGCAAAGCGCGGCACCGCATCGGCCTGTCTGGCGCAGGCCTCGACCAGGGCCGGCAGATCGTTCTGGGTGAGGGCGATGAAGACGCTCTCCAGGGACTGGCGGCGGGCGAGGGCGCGCTTCAGGCGAAACGAGAACTGCTCCTGAGAGAAGGGCTTCATCAGGTATTCGTCGGGCTCGGCCTCCAGCGCGCTCAGCACCATGGCACGGGAGCTGTCGCTGCTGACCATGATCACCACGCTCTGGGGCGGGATCAGCTGCTGGTCCCGCAGGCTCTCCAGCAACTGGCGACCGTTCTCGCCCGCCCCCAGCTCGTAGTCCAGCAGATAGATGTCGAAGCTCTCCTTCTGGCAGCGGCGGCGCGCCTCGTCGGCGGAATTGATGTAGGTGATGCGGTTGATGCCGATGTTGATCAGCATCGCCTTCATCATCATCTGAAAGGAACGCTGCTCGTTGACCAGCAGGATGCGCCTGGGTTTGGGCTGGGCTTTCTTCTCTGGTGCGGGATCCGGTGTCTGCATCTGTCTTGCATCGAGGCGCTGCGGGCTGGTGGGAGAAGTGTGCCACCAAAGTCCGCAGACAGGCAATTGAACATGGGAAGGGGGCCCCGTTTTTCCCGCCAAGACAAGAGGCGGCCTGCAAAAAATCATGGCGCGCCCTTGATCTTCGTCAACCGGACGCGAGATGGCAGTGGCACGGTTCGGCCCGCTTTTTAGACTTGAAGGGAGGCAGATCCCGGCGATCTGCAGCCATCACCCGTACCACAAGGAGGAATCAAATGAGTTTGCTACCGAGCCGAACCAGCCTGTTTGATGACCTGTTCCACGATATGGCCTCCGGCTTCTACATCCGGCCCCTGCACGGGGATCCCCTGCCCAGCCGGATCACGCTGGATCTGAGGGAAAACGACGGCGGTTACCTGCTGCAGGCCGAGCTGCCCGGGGTGGCCAAGGAGGACATCCAGATAGATGTGCACGGCAAACTGGTGACCCTGAAGGCGGAGATTCGCCAGCACGACAGCCAGAGCAAGGAAGATCGCTCCCTGCGCAGCGAGCGCTACTATGGCAGCGTGTCGCGCACCGTCGAGCTGCCGGTGGAGGTGGCGCCGGATCAGGTCAGCGCACGCTTCGAGAACGGCATCCTCACCCTGCAACTGCCCAAGCAGGCGGTCACCCCGGCGCCCCATCGCGTTCCCATCGAATAGCGCGCCGTCATGAAAAAGCCCCGCATTGCGGGGCCTCGTCGTTCATGGCTGCCTGCGTACCAGGTAGGGGGCGAACTCGGGAGTGTGCTGCGCCGCAAAACCCGTGGACGTCTTCTCGATGAGATAGACCGCCAGCTTGTGCTCGGTGGCAAAGGCCATCGCCTGCTCGGGCCCCATCACCATGAGGGCGGTGTCGAGGGCATCGGCCTCGAGCGCCGTGGGGGTGATGACGCTGGCGGAGACCAGCTTGTGGGTGACGGGCTCGCCGGTGGCGGGATCTATGATGTGGGAGTAGCGCCGGCCATCAAGCTCGTAATAGTTGCGATAGCTGCCGGCGGTGCTGAGGGCCATACCGTTCGGGATGACCACATCCTCGATGGCGCCCGGCCTGTCCGAGGGCTCGACTATGGCCACCCGCCAGGGGTTGCCCTTGTCGTTGTGCCCCTTGCTGCGCACGGCGCCCGCCACCTCGACGAGGTAGTTGTGCACCCCCTTGCGCTCGAGCAGCGCGGCGATGTCGTCGGACGCCGCCCCTTCCCCCAGAGTGGAGAGATCCAGATAAAGGTCGGGGATCGCCTTGCCGAGCAGGAAATGCTCCCCTTGGGGCGTCAGGCTGAGCTTGTCGATGCCGACTCGCTCCCGCGCCTTGGCAATCTGCTCTGCGGTGGGCCGCTTGACCGGGCGCTTGTCCGGCCCGAAGCCCCACAGGTTGACCAGGGGGCCCACTGTGACGTCCAGCTTGCCCTGGGTGAGGCGCCCCGCATCCATACCCTGCTGCACTATCCTGGCCATGCTGGCCGGTATGACCATGGGAGCCTTGCCTGAGCCCTGATTGAAGCGGGAGATGAGGGAGCCAGGATCATAGGTGGAGATCTCCTGGTTGATGCGCGCCAGCAAGGTATCGAGCTCCTCCTGCAGCGCGGCCTGGCCACCGGGGAAGGGGTCGCTCAGGGTCACCGCATAGTAGGTGCCCATGGTATTGCCCTGGATGCGGGTCTGGGTCGGCGCCGGCTGACAGGCGGTCAACAGCAGCATCAGGGAGAGCAGCAGGCCGCGGGGGGCCAGGGAGAGGGTCTTCATCTTGCATTCTCGCGGGAGTCATCGACGGGGGAGCAGCTTAGCCAAGGGCGCCGCAATTGACGAGCCCCGGGCGCCGGGTCTGGGTGGAAATAATTAAGCCGCGCCGGGGTGACGCCGGCAAATCTGTTCCACAGTTCAATGGACCCCGGGAGTGACCTGGTCCGCAGCTTTGAGCAAAAGCCGCTGCCATCCGGTGACATTTGGGTACAATGAAGATCGATCATGACAGCATCTTTGCGTGTCGCCGTGCGATGCGACAGACAAGGGGGTTGCCATTCCTCGCCAATCAAAGGAGAAGATGATGAAAAAGGTGTTAACCCTGCTGCTGCTGAGTTCCCTGGCTGCCCCGGCGCTGGCCGATGAGTGCGCCTTGGTCATCGAAGGCAATGACGCCATGCAGTTCAACCTCAAAGAGATGAGCGTGCCGGCCACCTGCAAGGAGGTGACCATCACCCTCAATCACACGGGCAAGCTGCCGGTGGCCAACATGGGTCACAACTGGGTGCTGGCCAGCACCGCCGACTATCAGGCCGTCGCCACCGCGGGCATGAGCGCCGGCGCCGATCACGACTACCTGCCCAAGGACGATGCCAGGATACTGGCGCACACCAAGCTGGTGGGGGGCGGCGAGAGCACCAGCGTCACCTTCAAGACCGAGGGGCTGGCGGGCAAGGATCTCACCTTCTTCTGCTCCTTCCCCGGCCACTTCGCCATGATGAAGGGGGCCTTCAAGGTCGGTTGAGCCGCGCTGGCCTGACAGGAAAAAGCCGGGATATCCCGGCTTTTTTTATGATGCGGATACCTTGTGTCGATCGCGCGGTACAGATGAGCCAAGCGATTGAATGAATGGTGCGTTTCGTGATCTTGCGAGGGGTGGTTGCGGTGCAAACAGGATAAAATAAGCCGCAAACGGGCCTGTTAGCCCAAACGCCGATTGGACGGATTTAGGTGATGAGAGCAGTAAAATGGGTGGTCAGCTGTTGCCTGATGCTGGTGTGCGCCCTGGCGCTGGCGGCAGAGCCCCCGGTCAAGAAGAGCCGCAACGGCATCTGCCACCCCCAGGGTGGCACCTACTACGGCCGCACCAAGCATTATGTTCCCTACGACAGCATGCAGGCCTGTCTCGACAGCGGCGGCCGAGCACCCAAACGTTGAGCCAGACCCCAGGGCCTACGCGGGTGTCTCCCTTACCGGGCTTGCAGGGTAAAGAAGGCTAGTGTGGTCTTTTTCCCGCACTCGAAGCGGATGCTCTCCTCCCCTTTAACTACCAGGGTCTCGTTGATGGCCACGGCCTGGCCTGCCACCGTCAGCTGGCCGCTCAGCAGGTGGCAGAGGTAGGTCTTGTCCGCCTCCAGGGTGAGGGTCAGGGGGAAGGGCACATTGAGCACCCGCACGTTGGCGCTGATGCGCGCGGGATCGTAGATGAGCCCCAGATCCGTCACCTCCTTTTTCAGCAGCTCGCAGTGGGTCTCGTCATCCCCGCTGAAGTGGGCCGCCTCGAAGGTGGCATAGGGGTGGCCGTTGAGCACGAAACCTGCGCCGCTGACGGGCAGCAGGATGCGCTGATAGCCGGGAAACTTGGAGAAGGGGCCCGCCGCCTTGATGGGGGCCGAGCTCAGCCGGTAGTCAAAGTCGAGTTTTTCCAGGCTCGATCCCGGGGGGGAGACCAGGATCTGGGCCGTGGTGCCCTGCTTGTTTTTCCAGGGCATCTTCAGCTGGTCAGACTCTTTAATCAGGGTGATCACGTTGGCGCCTCGGCGAGGAGTGGGGAGAGTGAGGCCAAGTGATACCATCCCGCAGGCCCGCCCACAAGGCGCGGGGGCCTGGGGGCGGGCCGACTGCCCAGAATGTCGCCACTGCGGCCCCTGACCCTGACGGGCCCCCGGATGAGGTGCTCAAGATGTCGCCGGTCGGCGGGGGGATGGCAGGCCAAAGGTCGAGGCTGTGATCCTGACGCTGTTAAACGGGCCCGAGGTCGCTACACTGGCACTTCTGCCGTATGGAGGCCCCATGACCCACAAGATCATTCTGGATACCGATCCCGGTATCGACGACGCCATGGCAATACTCTTTGCCGAAGCCCACCCCGCCATCGACTTGCTCGCCATCACCACAGTGTTTGGCAATGCCACCATAGAGAACGGGACCCGCAACGCCCTCTGGCTCAAGCAGAAATACGGCATGAAGGCGGACGTAGCCCAGGGCGCCACCGCGCCGCTGCTGCGCGAGCCCGTGGGGCCGACGACAGTGGTACACGGCCCGAGCGGACTGGGTGATGTGGAGGCGGGGGAGGTGACCCTGACCCCGGATCCCCGCCCGGCCTGGCAATACATAGTCGAGACGCTGAAGGCCAACCCCGGCGAGATCACCCTGGTGACAATCGGGCCGCTCACCAACCTTGCGCTGGCGCTCGAGGCCGCCCCCGAGATCACCGCGCTGGTGAAGCAGGTGGTGGTGATGGGAGGCGCCTTTGGCGTCAACGGCCATCGCGGCAACGTGACCCCCTATGCCGAGGCCAACATTCACGACGATCCCGAGGCGGCCGATCGGGTGTTCACCGCCCCCTGGCCCCTGGTGATCATAGGGCTGGATGTGACCCAGCAGAGCTTCTTCAGCAGCGCCTACCTGGATGCCCTGCGGGACGATGCCGGTGAGCCCGGTCGCTTCCTGTGGGCGGTGAGCCGCTTCTACCTGCGTTTCTATTCCGAGCGCATCGGCCTCAATGGCTGCCACGTGCACGATCCGTCCGCCATCGCCTATGTGATCGATCCCGAGCTGTTCACCCTGCGGGAGGGCCCGGTGCGGGTCATCGACCATGGCCCCGCCATAGGCCACACCCTGCAGAAGTTCGACGGCAAGTCCCATCCCCACGATGAGTGGGCGGACTACCCGGCCCAGCGGGTCGGGGTGGCGGTGCGGGATCAAGCCCTGCTGGCGCTCTATCGCGAGACGCTGGTGGCCTGGGGGAAGGATTGCTGACTCGGGGATGGGCAAAACGTGATGTCCGCCCACTCCTCGCTGGCCGTCGCCACATATACTGACGCACATCGAGGCTGGCAAAGGGAGAGAGAGATGGCCTGGTTGTCGTTGTTGGTGGCAGTCGCCCTGATCGGGTGGTTGATGACCCTGGGGCGCGGCGCCCTGTTCGAGATCCGGCTTGCCCCTGGCAAGGTGCAGGTGAAGCGAGGCTCGGTGCCGCCGCGCTTCCTGGCCCAGGCCAAACAGATCCTGCAGCAGGAGCCGGTGCGAGGGCGCATCCTGGGTCAGCGCGATGGCAACGGGGTCAGGCTCGTCTTCTCCCGCTCCATCCCGGAGCCCGTGGCCCAGCGCCTGCGCAACGTCTTCCCCTATGGGGACTATAGAGGCGCGGCCCAGACCCCGGATGGGCGTAATGCTCGCTGACCGCTTTCTCTTGATGCTGTCGTTCACTTCCTGCGCCGGGCACTTTGCCCGGCGTTTTCATTTCCCATAAGCCCTGGAGAGGCCGCCGCTATCAGCGCGGCCCCTGCAAGGGCTTCATCACCTCTATCAGAAAGTCGATGAAGGCGCGGGTCTGGGGCTTCAAGAAGCGGCCGCCCCTAAACACCGCATGGATCTCGTCATGCCGATCCTCGTACGGGGAGGCCTGCCACTCTGACAGCAGGGGTTGCAATGTGCCGTTGTCCAGCCCCTGTTGCACCATCCAGCTCGACAGCAGCAGTATGCCGGAGCCCGCCTCGGCCGCGCACAGCAGCGGCGTGCCGCCGACCGAGGCGAGGTTGCCCCGCACCGCGACTCTGTGCCGCTGCCCCCCTTGCCGGAAATACCAGTGCTGGCGCTGACGGCCATGGCCGCGGATCAGGCAGTTGTGGTGCGCCAGCTCATCGGGATGGGCGGGCTCGCCATGGCGGGCCAGATAGGCGGGGGAGGCGACCAGCAGGGTCCGGTTGGTGAGCAGGTGGCGGCTATGGAGACCGCTGTCCACTGGGCGTCCGACGCGCACCGCTAGGTCCACGTTTTCGGCGTCGAGATCCACCAGCCGGTTGTCGAGCTCGATCTCGAGCCGCACCCCGGGGTAGCGGGCCAGGAAGGCCGGCAGGCGCGGCGCCAGCCAGCTGGTCCCGAAGCTCTCGAACACCGAGACCCGCAGCGGGCCCTCTGGCGCCACCGGCAGGGGCTGCAGGGATTGCACCAGCTGATCGGCCTCCTCCAGCAGGCGCACCGAGCGGGCAAGGAAGTACTCCCCCTGCTCGGTCAGCACCAGCTGGCGGGTGCTGCGCTTGAACAGCGGGATCCCCAGCTGTTGCTCCAGCGCATCTATGGTGCGGGTCACCGAGGAGGGGGCCAGGTTGAGGGCGCGGGCGGCCCGGGAGAAACTCCCCGACTCCACCACCTGAGCCAGGATACGGACGCGATCCAGCATGGGAGCACCTTTGCGGTAAATGCAAAACTGTTGCAGCTTGTGGCGGTATTCTATCCATGGATGAAAGCGTGAACAATGTGCTCATCGCCCATGGGGCGCTCATCCAAGGAGTATTGCCATGTCAGAACGTATCCAGCTTGCCAGCCAGGTGCCCGCCGCCATCTCGGCCATGATGGGCCTCGAGTCCTATCTCGGCGGGACCGACATTCCGCTGTCGCTCAAGGAGCTCATCAAGCTGCGGGCCTCCATGCTCAACGGTTGCGCCTACTGCATCGAGATGCACGCCGAGGTGGCGATGAAGCATGGGGACAGCCCCCAGCGCTTGCTGGCGCTGTCCGCCTGGCGCGAATCCCCGCTGTTCGATGCGCGGGAGCGGGCGGTACTGGCCCTGACCGACGAGGTGACTCTGATAGCCGAAAGCGGGCTCACCGAGGAGACCTACCAGCAGGCCCTGGCCCTGCTGGGGGAAACCCTGCTGGCCCAGTGCCTGATGCAGGTGGTCACCATCAACGCCTGGAACCGCATCGCAGTGGCGACCCGGATGGAGCATAAACACCCCTGAGGGAGACCCTGCGGTGGGCTGTCGTCTTAAATGGGCCTATTCGAGGCCCTTTTTTCATGGCGGGTCTCAGACAGGGCAGCCCCTTCTGCGCTTCTGTCGGCCCCGGGAAGTTAATCATACATTCGTTTGATTAATTATTTTTTTATTCCCCCTCGGAATATGCGCATCCAGATCAAGGAATGGAGAGGACACCTGTGCATCAAGGGAGGTCTGAATGGCTCTTTTTTGCCCTGTTACTCCCTCTGAAAATAAGGGTAATGAGCCTGGTTGATTAATTGGTGAACGATTTTGGCGGGGAGATAAATTAACGGGAGATGAATCGAGGGTCTGTGAATTTAATAAATTGGTCGCTGTCAAGCGATTAACATCTGACACCTGTTTTCACCACCCTTGGAACATTTTTGGGATTAATTTTTCATGTTGTTCACATGCCGGTCTGATGCAATAAAATGCGGCATTTTTATTATACCAATAAGCCTTGAAACGATGAGGACATTGCATGAGACCTTTTGAAGTAAAGAGGGGCTTGGGCGCTTTGCTGTTGATGGCAACCGCTGGCTTGCTGAGTGGCTGCGACATGGCTCTGATGAGCCCCAAGGGGCAGGTTGGTCTGGAGCAGAAGTCACTGATATTGACCGCACTCGGGTTGATGTTAATCGTGGTGATTCCTGTGATTATTATGACGGTGGCATTTGCTCGTAAATACAGAGCATCCAATACCACTGCCAAATACACCCCGGATTGGTCCCACTCCAACAAGATTGAAGCGGTCGTCTGGACCGTGCCCGTCATTATTGTTGCCATCCTGGCAGTGATTACCTGGAAAACCTCCCACTCCCTCGATCCCTACAAGCCGTTGGAATCTGACGTCAAGCCGATCCAGGTCGATGTGATCTCCCTGGACTGGAAGTGGTTGTTCGTCTATCCGGAGCTGGGTATCGCCTCGGTCAACGAGCTGGCCTTCCCGGTCAACACCCCGATCAACTTCCGGGTGACCTCAGACACTGTGATGAACTCCTTCTTCATCCCCCAGCTGGGTGGTCAGATCTACGCCATGGCCGGGATGCAGACCAAGCTGCACCTGATTGCCAACGAGGCGGGTCAGTACAAGGGGATCTCCGGCAGTTACAGCGGCGCCGGTTTCTCTGGCATGAAGTTCAAGGCGATTGCCACCCAGGACCAGGCCGGTTTCGATGCCTGGGTCGCCAAGGTGAAACAGTCTCCCAAGATGCTGAGCACCATGGGTGAGTTCGATGCCCTGGCCAAGAAGAGCGAAAACCACCCGGTTGAGTACTTCGCCAGCGCCGATCCCAAGCTGTTCGTCAACGTGATCAACAAGTTCATGGGCGGCATGTCCCATGGCGGCCATGACGCTGCAAAAGACGGCGCCATGGACCACGAGGCCATGAAGCATGACGCTGCAAAAGACGGCGCCATGGACCACAAGGCCATGAATCATGAGTCTGCAAAAGAAGGGAGCATGGACCACAAGGCCATGAACCATGACGCTGCGAACGAAGAGACCATGGACCACGCGGCCATGAGTCATGACGAGCATGCCGGACACATGGCCACGTCTATGGCTGACAAGAGTGTGAAAGCAGGATCCGAGGAATAATCGATGTTTGGAAAATTGACACTCGAGGCTGTTCCGTACCATGAACCCATCATCATGGTCACGATAGCCGGTATCATCTTGGGTGGGCTGGCGCTTGCCGGTCTCATCACTTATTACGGCAAGTGGCAATATCTGTGGAAAGAGTGGTTCACCTCGGTGGATCACAAGCGCCTCGGTATCATGTATCTCATCCTGGGCATGGTCATGCTGCTGCGCGGCTTCGCCGATGCGGTCATGATGCGTGGTCAGCAGGTCATGGCCTCCGCCGGTAGCGAAGGCTACCTGAACGCGCACCACTACGATCAGATCTTCACCGCCCACGGCGTCATCATGATCTTCTTCGTGGCCATGCCGCTGGTGATCGGCCTGATGAACATAGTGGTGCCGCTGCAGATCGGTGCCCGTGACGTCGCCTTCCCCTTCTTGAACAACCTGAGCTTCTGGTTTACCGCCGCGGCCGTGGTGCTGATCAACGTCTCCCTCGGGGTCGGTGAATTCGCCCAGACCGGCTGGCTGGCCTATCCGCCCTTGTCGGGGCTGGAGTTCAGTCCGGGGGTCGGGGTCGATTACTGGATCTGGAGTCTGCAGATCTCCGGTCTGGGTACCCTGCTGACCGGTGTCAACTTCTTTGCCACCATCATCCGGATGCGTGCCCCCGGCATGACCATGATGCGTCTGCCGGTGTTCACCTGGACCGCCCTGTGCGCCAACATCCTGATCATCGCCTCCTTCCCGATCCTGACCGTCACCATCGCCCTGCTGACCGCAGACCGCTACCTGGGTACCCATTTCTTTACCAATGACATGGGTGGCAACATGATGATGTACATCAACCTGATCTGGGCCTGGGGTCACCCCGAGGTGTATATCCTGGTGCTGCCGGTGTTCGGGATCTTCTCCGAAATCGTGGCGACCTTCTGCAAGAAGAAGCTGTTCGGCTACACCTCCCTGGTGTGGGCGACCGTGGCCATCACAGTGCTCTCCTTCGTGGTCTGGCTGCACCACTTCTTCACCATGGGGTCTGGCGCCAACGTGAATGCCTTCTTCGGCATCACCACCATGATCATCTCCATCCCGACCGGGGTGAAGATCTTCAACTGGCTGTTCACCATGTACCGCGGTCGCATCGAGTTCAGCTCCCCCATGCTGTGGACCGTCGGCTTCATCATCACCTTCACCGTGGGTGGCATGACGGGGGTACTGCTCTCCGTGCCGGCCGCCAACTTCGTGCTGCACAACAGCCTGTTCCTGATCGCCCACTTCCACAACGTCATCATCGGCGGCGTGGTGTTCGGTTGCTTCGCCGGTATCACCTACTGGTTCCCGAAGGCGTTCGGCTTCAAGCTCGATGACGTCTGGGGCAAGCGTGCCTTCTGGTTCTGGATCACCGGCTTCTTCGTGGCCTTCATGCCGCTCTACGTGCTGGGCTTCATGGGCATGACCCGTCGTGTCAGCCAGAACATAGATCCCGAGTTCCACGGCTGGCTGGTGGTTGCCGCCTGCGGCGCCGGCCTCATCGCCATCGGCGTACTGTGCCAGCTGATCCAGGTCGTGGTCAGTATCCGTGACCGCGAGAAGAACCGTGACTGGACCGGTGATCCCTGGGGTGGCCGTACCCTGGAGTGGGCCACCTCCTCTCCGCCCCCCTTCTACAACTTCGCCATCGAGCCCAAGGTGAAGGGTCTGGACGCCTTCTGGGAAGCGAAAGAGGACGGCAGCGCCTATCGCCAGCCGGCCAAATACGCCCCCATCCACATGCCGAAGAACTCGGGTGCCGGTGTCATCATCGCCGCCTTCAGCGTGGTGTTTGGCTTTGCCATGATCTGGCACATCTGGTGGATGGCCATCGCCGGCTTCGTCGGCATGATCGCCACCTGGATCATCCACAGCTTCAACGACGATGTGGACTACTACGTACAGGTTGACGAAATCGAGCGCATCGAAGGTCAGCATTTCGACAATATCAACAAGGTGGCTTAACTCCATGGCGACTGACGTTCTACATCACTCTCACGGTGCCCATGAGGATGGGCACCATGATGCCGGCGCCACCAAGGTGTTCGGCTTCTGGATCTACCTGATGAGCGACTGCATCCTGTTTGCGACCCTGTTCGCAACCTATGCAGTCCTGGTCAACGGCACCGCCGGCGGCCCCACCGGCAAGGACATCTTCGAACTGCCGTTCGTGTTTGCCGAAACCATGCTGCTGCTGCTGAGCTCCATCACCTTCGGGTTCGGCATGCTGGCCATGAACAAGAACAAGGTCTCTGCGGTCAACACCTGGCTGCTGGTCACCTTCATTCTTGGCGCCGGCTTCATCGCCATGGAGATCTACGAGTTCCATCATCTGATCGTCAATGATGCGGGCCCGGATCGCAGCGGCTTCCTGTCCGCCTTCTTCACCCTGGTCGGTACCCACGGTATCCACGTGACCAGCGGCCTTATCTGGATCATCGTGATGATGGTACTGATCAGCAAGAAGGGGCTGACCGAGCGCAACCGCACGCGCCTGATGTGCCTGAGCCTGTTCTGGCACTTCCTGGACGTGGTGTGGATCTGCGTCTTCACCGTGGTTTATCTGATGGGGGTCATGTAAATGAGTCATTCTGTTGACAATATTGACTGTGCCAGCCACGACAGTGTCAGAACCTATCTGAAGGGGGTCATGTAAATGAGCACTCATTCCGTTGACAATCACGGCGCCAGCCACGGCAGCGTCAAGTCCTACATGACCGGCTTCGTGCTGTCACTCATCCTGACCGCGATCCCGTTCTGGATGGTGATGGACGGCTCCGCCTCCCATGCCATGGTGCTCGGCACCGTAGTGGCCATGGCGGTGGTGCAGATCTTCGTGCACCTGATCTACTTCCTGCACATGAACACCTCCTCCGAGGAGCGGTGGAACCTGGTGGCACTGGTCTTTACCGTGCTCATCATCGCCATCGTGGTCGTGGGTTCCCTGTGGATCATGTACAACCTCAACATCAACATGATGGTTCACTGAGCGGCTTGATGTGATGATGAAGCAATACCTGCAAGTGACCAAGCCGGGCATCATCTTCGGTAACCTCATCTCGGTTATCGGCGGCTTCCTGCTGGCCTCGAAGGGGAGCCTGGATGTGCCCCTGTTCATCCTGACCATGGCGGGGGTGTCACTGGTGGTCGCCTCCGGTTGTGTGTTCAACAACTACATCGACCGGGACATCGACTGCATCATGGAGCGCACCAAGAACCGCGCCCTGGTGAGGGGGCTCATCGCCCCCGGTGTGTCGCTCTGGTATGCGAGCGCACTGGGCGTTGCGGGCATTGCACTGCTCTACTTTGCGGCCAATCCGTTGGCCGCCTTGCTGGCGGTGCTGGGCTTCCTGGTCTATGTGGGGGTCTACAGCCTCTACATGAAGCGTCATTCCGTCTATGGCACCCTGGTCGGCAGCCTCTCCGGCGCCGCGCCACCCGTCATCGGCTATTGCGCGGTGAGCGGCCAGTTCGACTCGGGTGCGCTTATCCTGCTGGCGATCTTCAGCCTGTGGCAGATGCCGCACTCCTATGCGATTGCCATCTTCCGCTTCAAGGATTACCAGGCCGCCAACATCCCTGTGTTGCCGGTGGTGAAGGGGATATCTGTGGCCAAGCACCACATCACCCTCTACATACTGGCGTTCATGGTGCCGACTCTGATGTTGTTCCTCGGCGGCTACGCCGGTTACAAGTACCTGATAGTCGCCACCGCGGTGAGCGTCTGGTGGCTGGGGATGGCGCTGTCTGGCTACAAGGCTGCGGTGGATGACTCCCTCTGGGCCCGCAAGTTGTTCATGTTCTCCATCGTCACCATTACCTGCCTGAGCGTGATGATGTCGGTGGACTTCCAGCCGGACGCAACACCCGTGCTGGTGAGCATGCTGCCTTGAGTCACTGTGATATGACGCAGGAAAATCAATAGAATCCAGAGCCGGGAACCTTCCCGGCTCTGTTATTATGTGGCCCGCCCCACGGGGCGCATTGTCGGCTTTTTCGGGTGTGGCGTGCCTTGTCATCCGCCCCTTTGTGTCTCTTCTCTCTGACCTATCGAGGCCATCATGAATGATTTCACCATGACGAGGGGCGAGCGCCGCGCGACCTGGGCGCTCGGCTCCGTCTTCTCGTTGCGCATGCTTGGCATGTTCATGGTCCTGCCGGTGCTGACCACCTACGGCATGTCCCTGGCGGGCGCCTCGGAGGCGCTGATCGGTCTGGCCATCGGCATCTACGGCATGACCCAGGCCCTGTTCCAGATCCCCTTCGGGCTGCTCTCCGATCGCATCGGCCGCAAGCCCCTTATCGTCGGCGGCCTGCTGATGTTTGCGGCAGGTAGCGTCATCGCCGCCCTGAGCGACTCCATCTGGGGGGTCATCGTCGGCCGCGCCCTGCAGGGGAGCGGCGCCATCTCCGCCGCCGTCATGGCACTCTTGTCTGATCTCACCCGGGAGCAGAACCGCACCAAGGCCATGGCCTTCATCGGGGTGAGTTTTGGCATCACCTTCGCCATCGCCATGGTGACTGGCCCCCTCATCACCCAGGCGGTGGGGTTATCCGGCCTGTTCTGGCTCATCGCCCTGCTGGCGCTGGCGGCCATCGCCATGGTGATCTGGGTAGTGCCGACCCCGGCTGCCCACCTGCAAAATCGCGAGTCCGCCATGGTGCGCGGCGGTTTTCGCACCGTGCTCACCAATGGACGTCTGCTCAAGCTCAACCTCGGCATCCTCTGCGTCCACACCCTGCTGATGTCGAGCTTTGTGGCGCTGCCGCCGCTGCTCGAACAAGCGGGCCTGGCTCGGGAGCACCAGTGGCAGGCCTATCTGGTCACCATGCTGATCGCCTTCGTGAGCGTGGTGCCTTTCATCATCTATGCCGAGAAGCACCGCCAGATGAAGCGGGTGTTCCAGGCCTGCGTGCTGGTGATGCTGGTTGCCGAGCTGGTGCTGTGGCAGGCAGGCCTGCAGCTGTGGGGCCTGCTGTTGGGGCTGCAACTCTTCTTCGTCGGCTTCAACGTGATGGAGGCATTGCTGCCATCCCTCATCAGCAAGGAGTCCCCGCCGGGTTACAAGGGCACCGCCATGGGGGTCTACTCCACCAGCCAGTTCCTCGGCGTCGCCATCGGCGGCAGCCTGGGGGGCCTGCTCTACAGCCTGGGGGGCGGCCCCCTGGTGTTTGGCGGCTGCGCCGTCCTGGCTCTGCTCTGGTTCGGGGTCAGCCTCACCATGGCCGAGCCCCCCTACGTCAGCAGCCTGCGCATAGTGCTGCCGGAAGGGGTGGCCGCGAGTCCGGCCCTGGAGCAGCGGATCCGCGCCTGCGACGGGGTGAGCGACGTGCTGCTGGTGCCTGAGGAGCACTCTCTCTACGTGAAGGTGGACAGCAAGCGCCTGACCCGCAGCGATCTGGAGCGGCTGGTGGCCCTCTGAGGGCAGCCAGGGGCGCGGCTGCTATGCTGAGATCCTCAATCACAGGAGGAAAGGCTCATGTCATATGTGGACGGATTCGTGATCGCCGTGCCCACGGTCAACAAGCAGGCCCTGATCGACCATGCGGGGCTATTTGACCCCATCTTTCTCGAATATGGGGCCACCCGGGTGCTGGAGTGCTGGGGGGATGACGTGCCCCACGGCAAGCAGACCGACTTTTACCGCGCGGTGGCGGCCAAGGAGGACGAAAGCGTGGTCTTCTCCTGGGTGGAGTGGCCGAGCAAGGCGGTGCGTGACGAGGCCATGACCAAGATGATGCAGGACCCCAGGATGGATCCGGCCAGCCCCATGCACCAGACCATGCCCTTCGATGGCGCCCGGATGATCTTCGGGGGCTTCACCACAGTGCTGGAGCTCAAGGGCTGAGGGGCCACCAGAGCAAAAAGCCCGTCTGATCTTGGGGGGCTTCACCATTGTGGCTGGAGCTAAAGGGCTGAAACCCCGCCAGTGACACCCAAGCCCGTCAGATGATGAAAAAGCCCGCCATTCGGCGGGCTTTTTGCTGGGTCGGGGAGGGGATCAGCGCTCGATAAGGGGCGCCGAGCGGTAACTCCAGAGGCCATAGGTGCGCAGGGCGTCGCGGTAGATGCCGAGCAGTTCCTCCGGGCTCGCCTTGGCCAGGGCCGAGAGGGGCTTGTCCGGGTAGGCGACGCTGTCGATGCGGATATTGGCCGGGCCGCTCTGCCAGCAGGCGATTTCCAGCAGGGTCTGGCCCCGGCGCACGTGGCTCGCCGAGCTCACCAGGGTGGCGTACTCAATCTCGTGGCGGGCGAGGACATAGCCGCTGTAGAGGGCGTTCTCCACCGTGCTGGTGGCGTAGTTCTCCTCGATGATGCGGGATCTGTCTATGCCCTTCTTCGCCAGCCAGTCCGCCATCAGCTTGCCCTCGGTCTGGCGGTTCTGGGGCACGCCGCCGGTCAGTATGATGAGGGCCGCCGGGTTGGCCTGGGCCAGGGCGCGGGTGGTCTCGAGGCGCCCCAGCAGGATCTCGTGCATGGAGCCATCGGGGTTGAGGGCATAGCCCAGGGTGACGATGGCCTGTCGCCCCTTCTTCTCGCCCCGCCCCTGGCGCTCCTTGAGGGGGGTGGCGATTACCCGGTCGACGGTGTCGAACAGCCGCTGCAGATCGGCGGCCCGACCGGCATTGAGCTCGCCGACCCGCTTGACGTAGCCATCGGATTTGGCCTGATCGCCCTTGAAGCGCTGCCAGGTGGCCAGATAGGTGTTGAGATCCAGATCGTCCGGCGCAGTGCTGAGGGCCTGCTCGAACAGGGCGATGGCTCTGTCCACGTTGCCGTTGTAGATCTGGGCGTTGGCCGCCGAGATGAGCAGATCGGTGCGGTAGGGTTCGAGCTGATGGGCTTGCAGCAGGAGCTCGGTGACCTGCTCCATGTTGCTCGGCATCTTGGCGGTGAAACCGGCATCTGAGACCCGGGCGGGGGAGTGGAAGATGCGGGCGGCATCCGCCAGTAGCTGATCCACTACCTGGCGTTTGCTGATGTACTGGTCGTAATTTTGCTCCTTTTGCAGGGAGCGCACCGGGGCGGCCCAGGCATCGGAGGCGGTGACCACCGGCAGCGCCAGCAGGCTGGCCAGGGTCAGGGCAATCGCAGTTTTCTTCATCATGGCGTTCCACCTAGGGGGAGGGGCGCTATGCCATGGCATGCTCCCCTGGAGCCTTTTTCAATTAAAACAGGTGCTTGGTAATTGCCTACTCTACTCCTTTCCCGATGAAAAAAACGTGAACCGCTTCGGTTATCCCGGTAACCCCCTAGCGCAGACCCAGACGCTCGTGGAGAAACCCCAGCCAGGCCTCCACCTTGGCGGGCAGGTGGCGGCGCTTCGGATAGAGGCACCAGATGCCGTGCTCGGGCAGGGCGTGGTCTGGCAGCAGGGGCACCAGCCGACCGGTGGCGAGATCCCGCTCCACGATAAAGTCCGGCATGTTGCCTATGCCGAGCCCCGCCAGTAGCGCCGTGTGGATGGCGTCGCTGTTGTTGACCTCGAAATTGCCCCGCGGGGTGATGGCCACCTCCCCCTCGGGGCCTTGCAGCCGCCACTGGGTGCCGCCGCGAAACAGGGAGTAGAAGAGGCAGTTGTGGCGCTCGAGATCGGCCGGGGTACGGGGCGTGCCGGCCCGCGCCAGGTAGGCGGGGGCGGCGCACAGAGTGCTGTGACAGGGGGCGAGGCGGCGGGCGACCAGGCTCGAATCTTCCAGCTCGCCGATGCGCACCGCCACGTCGAACCCCTCGGCCACCAGATCCTGTAGGGCGTCGCTCATCTCGAGCTGCAACTGCACCTCGGGGTAGAGGGCGAGAAATTCGGGGATAAAGGGGGCGATGTGGCGCCGACCATAGACCATGGGCACAGTCACCCGCAGCAGGCCGCGCGGCGCCGATTGCAGGGCGCCGATGGCATCTTCCCCTTCGCTTGCCAGGCGCACCGCATGGCGTACCGTCTCGAAGTAGCGCTCCCCCGCCTCGGTCAGGGCGAGGGAGCGGGTGGTGCGGTAGATAAGCTGGCAACCGAGGGTTTGCTCGAGCTGGCTCACCTTCTTGCTCAGCACCGACTTGCTGAGGCCGAGCTGGCGGGCGGCGCCGGAGAAAGTGCCCGCCTCCACCACGGCGACGAAGGCGGGGAGCAGGGCGAAGGCATCCTGGTTCATGTTGTTCTCAATGCGGAAACAATGTTGTTCAATAAGGGTAGATTATCCCTATATCGAAAACAATTTACCCTGCTCCTCTGTTCAACCAAGGAGTGACCCCATGATCCCCCCTCTTATTGACCGCCGCCCCGGACGCCTCGCCCTCGGCCAGATAGCTGGCCAGACTATCGGCGCCCTGGCCGCCTTCACCGCCGGCCTGCTGCTGGCGCTGATGATCGCCCAGAACGGCGCCCTGGCCCGCGCCACCGACCCCTGGCTCGGGAGCTGGCTGGTCCACGGGGTCGGCACCCTGGTGGCCGCGCTCTTGTGGTGTCTCGCCCCCCGATCTCCGACGCCGGAGGCGGCCCCGCCCTGGGCCTGGCTCGGCGGCCTGCCGGGGGCGCTCACCGTGGTGCTGGCGGCCCTCTGTCTCAACTCCCCCCTCGGCATGGCGGGCACCCTGGCCCTGCTACTGCTCGGCCAGCTGCTGTTTGGCGCCCTGTGCGACGCCAGAGGCTGGTTCGGGCTGACCCGCCGCCGCCCCTCGGGGAAGGACGCGCTCGCCGCCTTGCTGGTGCTGGCCGGCGCCCTGCTCATAGTGCTGCGTTAGGAGAAACACCATGACCCTCTTGATCCTGTTGGGACTGCTCGCCGCCTTGCTTGTGCTGGCTGGCGCCCTGTTCATCGTACTCGGCTAGGAGAAACACTATGACCATATTGATCCTGCTGGGACTGCTGAACGGCGTGGCGGTGAGTCTGTCGCGCACCCTCAATGGCCGCCTCGCCAGCGCCCGTAGCGCCATGACGGCCTCCCTTGCCAACCATCTGCTCGGCTTTGGGCTGCTCGGCGCCCTGCTCATCCTCAAGGGTGCGCCCTGGGAGCGGCTCGCCGGGCTCGATCCCTGGCTGCTGCTCGGCGGCGTGCTGGGGGCGCTCTTCGTCGCCATCAGCAGCTGGGCCATAGGCCGGATCGGCGCCCTGGCCTGCGCCCTGCTGATCGTCGCGGGGCAACTGCTGGGGGGAGCACTGCTCGATGCCCTGGCCGGACGGCTGGCCGCGAGCGATCTGCTCGGCATTCTGCTGGTGCTGGCGGGCGCCGCACTACAACGCTGGCAAGCCGGCAAGCCGGCAAGCCGCGCCCTTCGCCATGAGGGGAGCTGGCGTGGCGACATCTGGGAGGACTGCGCGCCGCCCTTGCCTCGGCAAGGACCAACCAGATCACGCCCTGGCGGAAGGGAAAAGGCGAAAGGAAGAGAAATGAAGGGAAAGAAAGAGAGGCCGCCTGTGGGCCAGGGCCAGCCCCAAAAAGCAGAACACCGGCGCTTGGCCGGTGTTCTGAAATAAAGGTCGCGCCCCTGCAGGGGGCACGCGGTCAGGGCGGCTTAGGCGTAGAAGGCTTCTACGGTGCCCTTGACGGTGATCAGCATGGCATTGCCGTAGCGATCCTTGGCCTTGGGGGAGGGGATCTTCACCCAGCCTTCGCTGATGCAGTACTCCTCGACATTGGTACGCTCCTTGCCGTTCACGCGAATGCCGATCTCATGCTGGAAGCACTCCGCCACATGGTGCGGGCTGCGCGGGTTGGCCGCCAGACGGTCGGGCAGTGCTGGTTTGTTGTCGCTCATTTTATAGACCTGAGTGTGATAAAAAGTGGGTCATTGTAGGCAATGCCCGCCATGGGCTCAAGGCTGGGCTGCGTCCCATGGGGGTGGGCAAGGCCCGGCTACAGTTGCAGCTCGGGCAACAGCGTCGCCTGCTTCTGAAAATGGTGGCAACGGCGCTCAACGTCATCTCGGTAGCCTGCCAGATAAGCCAGCTCGGCGGGATTGTCTGTCTCAACCATGGCGATGGCGGCATCCAGATGGTGAAGGATGTCGTTGGCCATCTTGTGCAAGGTCTGTTGCAACAGGCGTTTGGGCAGCTCACATGCTTCAGCCATCTCCAGCAACTGCCATGCGTTGACCGCCTCGGGAGCAAACTCGTCGCCGATGGCCATGGCCAGATGCTGGTTGAACTCGGGGTAAAGCCCCACATTGACCAGATCGTACCAGGGGGTGGGCATCAGCCCGGCTTTTGATACGAAGAAGCTGTAGTTCTTGCCGTGGGCATCGTGATTGTTGACGCAGAGGTTGAAGAGCAGCCATTGCAGCATGTCCAGTCTGGCCTGCGCCGGATTGACACAGAGGGCGCTGAGACTGAACAACCGTGGCAGGCTCACCCCTTCCCGAATATGGGCCACATCCCGCCCGTCACCGAAGTTGCGTTCATATTTTCGGGCGACGGGAAACCCCAGCCCCTGACAGGCATCGATCATGTGGCGGCGGCGTACCCTCACGCCATCCTCATCGAGGCGCCGATCGAAGCGTTCCACCAGCAAGCCTCGGTGGGACTTATCGCCTTGGCCGACCCTGTGCAGTTCGACCTGTGCCACCGGCATGCCCAGCAGTGCGGCCAGCCGCATGGTCACAAATTCATTGATCACCAGATGAGGATGGTGCTCGAACTTGAGGAGGTGGGTGGAACAGAGTTCGCCCTCGCCAAATCCCAGCGCCCCCTCGAGTCGCAGCAGGTTGAGCTTGGCCTGCACGCCCGCAACCGAGAGGCGGGGGCGACCATCCCAGACTTCCAGCGGCCAGATCTCGGGCTGATCGAGGCGCAGCAACAGCTCTTCCGGGGTGATGGGGCGAAAATGGGTGGGGACGTCGGGCTCTGCGGGCAGGGTAAAGGTGACAGCCCCTGAGACATCGCGGCCGATGCCGTGGATCAGGGCAAAGAGATTGCTGCGCGAAACGGAGAGCGCCTCAATCAGATGGTCCAGACCGCGATTTTCAGGCAGCAAGTTGCCGAGATACGCCCGGACTTGGGCGCTGCTGGCCGAGCCATCCAGCGCCAGCGGGGGGGAGAGCGGGAATCCGCGCGCC
This sequence comes from Aeromonas sp. Marseille-Q5825, assembly GCF_946892685.1. Lineage (NCBI taxonomy): Bacteria > Pseudomonadati > Pseudomonadota > Gammaproteobacteria > Aeromonadales > Aeromonadaceae > Aeromonas > Aeromonas sp. Marseille-Q5825. The sequence continues at coordinate 272,864 of NZ_CAMPOU010000003.1, read as the reverse complement.
TGCCACGCAGGTGTATAGCCGAGCTGAAACGCATCCCGGCTGGAGTCATATTCGAGATGGCCGATCAGCTGATTACCCAGCCGAAGCTCAAGCCGATGGTGCTCAGAACCACTCATCATCACCGACCTCTGGTTGGCTGTTGCCGCTCGCTACCTGTGAGCCCGTTTCTTGCACCAATTGCAACCTCAGCCCCAGCGCCTTCATCACCTGTAACAGGGTCGAGAGGTAGACATCACCCCCCTTTTCAATCTTGATCAGGGTCTTCTTGGAGATGCCGCACAGTGAGGCCGTCACCTCCTGGGTCATCCTGGCGGCTTTGCGCCTCTCGCGGATCGCCAGCCCCAGCGAGGCGGGATCCAGTTCTTTCGGGCCGGATTGCAACGATGCGTCTGCCATCATGATCACGAAAAAAGTGTAGGTTGTTACACCTTAACTTATGGCAAGAGTAAACAGCAATCAAAAGTGTACGATGGTGCACTTTTTATGGTCTTGGTGCTGGTTGCGAGATAAAAGTGTAGAGGGGTTCACTTTTTTTAGAAAAGGAAGGTGGCGAGGGATGGGGTGGCCGAGGCAGGGTTGACTCCGCTTACAGACCCACGCCAAAACTGGGACACCCACCTTTGGTGCGCTGGCTGTGCAGCGTCTTGCTCATAAAGGTGGGGGTCCTAATTTCTGTGAGCGCATTGTTAGACGTTGTTTACTAGGACATTAGCTTCGCTTTCAGGTGCGTGACAAGCAATACAGATTTTGTTGCCATCAGGATCTCTGAAGTATGCACCGTAATAGTTTTCATGATATTCAGGGCGCAAGCCTGGTTTACCCTCGCAAATACCACCGTTGATTAGTGCTGTTTTATGGGCGGCATCAACTATTGCACGGTTATTTGCTTGAAAAGCCACCATACTGCCGTTGCCACAACTATGCGGCTGTTCATTGTATGGTTTTCCTATGAGGAAGAGGGGTTGAGTGCCGCCAGCGCTATGCCAGCCGGCCCAAGGCCTATTTCGATCACAGAAACGAGTTTCTAGGCCCAAGCAAGACATCAATGAGTTATAGAAAACTAAAGCCCGCTCAAAGTCAGTGACACCAAAAAAAATATGCGAATACATGAGGGCTCCCTGCGGTGGCTGTGCAGCGTCTAACGCCCGCATTTGCGGCTGGTTTGTAGCGAAGCAGAGAACCAGTCCGACAACATGCGCTTGTTAGTACTTGACGTTACCGGATTAGCTAAAATCCAAATCATCTAATAAGTTGTCTCTTTTAATACGTTCGGCTTCTTTACGCTCCGCTTCAATTTTCTCTCTAGCGTTATGCAGTTCTATTGCCCGAGCCAAGTTCTCATTGGCATTCGCCACGTCTTGCTTAAGATCTTTAAGGTGATAGCGCTGCAATTCATCAGTCGCACATTTTACAACTACGCAATCACTTTCAATCCAGGCTCGTCTCCACATTGAATGCCGTGGGAAGCGCCTTGATTCATCGAAGAAGTGAATCCAATCTCTCGACGGTCTTTTTGAAAGCTGGAAATAGTAATCCTGTAGTCCTGAGTATTCTCTATCTTGTCGAGTACGATCTTTTAGAATACCAATTATTTTTATTTCAGGTTCTTGAGGTACTTCATTTGTAGCTATTGGTTTGCTTTCTGTTTTAATAGGTGCAGATTTCTTCTGCTCTTGTATTGATTTATCAGACCTTTTTATTCCTATAGCCCTAAGCAATTTTTCATATGAAGCTTCGAAATTATCAGGGTTTGTGAAATCTGCATATAGCTTGTCAGATAGTGAAGGAGGCAGTTCACAATCATCGATCACCAAAGGAAGCACAGTTACTTTACGCCCAGCCACTTCCTTTGACATAGCAATACTTATTTCTTTCTGAACCCAGCTGGACTCCACAGAATTTTTGGAAATGATTGCTGCTACAAATTTCATCTCCTTAATTCCTTCTGCAATTTTATCGATTAAAGAATCACCAATGTTAATTTCAGCTTCATCCAGCCAAACCACTACATCATCAGCCATTAACCGTTCGGCCAATGCTCTTACCCATGGCTTATCTTTCGAGTTATGGCTTAAAAAAACGGATGACATTCGTACTAACTCCTAATTAGGTGCTAACAGTGATTAGATAGAAGGCAGCACTAATCCGATGGCAGAGCCTTCCATATAACTCCGCTCTGCCCTGATAGTTGCCACGAAAAAAATCAAATTAAATCAAAATATTACCAGTCTGTCTCTGATGCTTGAATGTATTCGCTTGACCTCCTTGTTTAACGCTTCCATTACCCCTGTATAGAAAAACTATGAAGGAGTTGGTGATAGCAAGCGTCGGCAAGGCTACCGCCCCTGAGTTTCAGCCCCCAGTTCGCTGCTTTTCACCCGCGAGATAGCAACAATCGCTGTCATGGTGTTCTCCCGAAAGATGGATTGTCGTTTGGCTATCTTAAGGGCCCTGAACGAGGCATGGGAAGGGCTGGTTGATAGAAATCTGAGCTGGTTCAATCAATTAGTGAGCAACTGCCGTTTTAAGTGGGCTGCTGGGTGAGCAGAAGTGCGAAAACGCCCCTCACCCCAGCCCTCTCCCAAGGGGAGAGGGAGCATATCTGCTGTTAGACGGGGCTGCGGGTTAGCACGGTTTTGATCCCCCTCTTATTCGCTGAGGCGAGCCCTCTTGTCCAGGCCGCGAGGCAGGATGCCGAGCGAGTGGCGTTGGGCCATGGACGGCCCATCGGCGCGTGCCGTTGGACAAGAGGGTGAGCCGAAGGAACCCGACATCAGTCGGGCGAATAAGCGGGGGTGGCCTTTCTTTTGGTGACTTTTCTTTGGCCACGCAAAGAAAAGTCACTCGCCCAGGCCCGAAGGGCGGGCGAAACCCCATCGAGGACGGAGTCCTCGCATCCCATGCGGCGTAGCCGCATCAAGGGGCCAGCCGCTGGTTCGGGAATCCGGCGAGAGTCTGTCGTCGTGGAACAGACGATTTCTTGCGGTGCAATGCGCTGCGCTGATTGCACCCTACGGTGTGCCACTGCGTGGCGAAGCCGCGTCACCACATCAACTCCGCGATCGTCTGATTACGCTTCGCTAATCAGACCTACAGAGAAGCCAGCCTCTGACACCGGATAACAAAAGGGAGCCTATCAGGCTCCCTTTCCGTACTCATGGTCAACGGCATCTGACCCTATACCAGCCCCTACTTATTGGTTGCGGCCTTCATCCCTTCCACAAACTCCTTCAGACGAGTGAGCATATGCTCCGGATTCTTGTGGTGGGTCTCGATGATCTTCACCACGGCGGAGCCGGAAATGGCACCGGCGGCGCCGGCCTTGATGGCCTCGCGCACCTGGGTCGGTTCGCTGATGCCAAAGCCGAGCAGTGCGGGGGGGGCATTGAACTCGCGCAAGGTGTTGATCAGGCCATCCACCGGCATGCCGGCCTTGGTCTCGGCACCGGTCACGCCGGCGCGGCTCACCAGGTAGGTGTAACCGCTGCCGAGCTCGGCCACGGCTTTCAGGGTCTCGGTGTCACCGTTGGGCGGGGCGATAAAGATGCTGTCGATGCCGAACCTGTCGGCCGCCGCCTTGTAGGGGGCGCACATCTGCACCGGCACGTCGGCGACCAGCACGGAGTCCACCCCTGCCTGCTGGCACTTCTCGTAGAAGCCGTCGATATGGCGCACATAAACGAGATTCGCGTAGACCAGCAGGCCAATGGGCAGCTGCGGGTACTTGGCGCGGATGCGGGCGAGCAGGGTGAAGCAGTCGTCCGGGGTGGTGTGGCTGGCAAAGGCGCGCAGGGCCGCCCCCTGAATGGTGGGGCCGTCCGCTACCGGATCGGAGAAGGGAATGCCCAATTCGAGCGCATCGGCGCCCCCTTCGACCAGGGCATCGACGATGGCCAGGGAGAGTTCGGGGGTGGGGTCACCCAGCATCACGAACGGCACGAAGGCGCCCTGATTGACGGCATCCAGCCGGGAGAAGAGTTGTGCGTAGCGATTCATGACAGGGTTCCTTCTTTCTCGAAAATGTCGGCAACGGTGAAGATGTCCTTGTCGCCACGGCCGGAGAGGTTGACGATCAGCACCTGCTCTTTCTCAGGTTCACTGCGGGCCATCTTGAGGGCGTGGGCCAGGGCGTGGGAGGACTCCAGCGCAGGGATTATCCCCTCGGATTTGGCCAGCTCCTGGAAGGCGTCGAGCGCCTCCTTGTCGGTGATGGAGACATACTCGGCCCGGCCGATGGCGGCCAGGTGGGCGTGCTGGGGGCCGACGGAGGGAAAGTCGAGCCCCGCCGAGACGGAGTAGGACTCCTGAATTTGGCCCTGGTTGTCCTGCATCAGGTAGGAGTGCATGCCAAAGAAGACCCCCTTGCTGCCGTGACCGAGCGGTGCGCCGTGCTCGCCGCTCTCGATGCCGTGACCACCGGGTTCGACCCCGATAAGGCGCACTTCCTTGTTGTCAATGAAGTCAGCGAACATGCCGATGGCGTTGGATCCGCCGCCGACGCAAGCGATCACGGCGTCGGGCAAGCGCTCTTCTTTTTCGAAGCACTGGGCCTTGGCCTCCTCGCCGATCATCTTCTGGAACTCCCGCACTATGGTGGGGAAGGGGTGAGGGCCGGCGGCGGTGCCGAGCAGGTAGTGGGCGCTGTCGTAGTTGGCAGCCCAGTCGCGCAGCGCCTCGTTGCAGGCATCTTTCAGGGTGGATGAGCCGGAGTGCACAGGTATCACTGTGGCCCCCATCAACTTCATGCGAAACACGTTCGGCTTCTGGCGTTCGCAATCCTTGGCACCCATGTAGACCCGGCACTTGAGGCCGAGCAGGGCGCAGGCCAGGGCAGTGGCGACGCCATGCTGACCGGCGCCTGTCTCGGCGATGATCTCGCTCTTGCCCATGCGCTTGGCGAGCAGGGCCTGACCCAGCACCTGGTTGGTCTTGTGGGCGCCGCCGTGCAGCAGATCTTCACGCTTTAGGTAAAGCCGGGTCTTGGTGCCCTTGGTCAGATTGCGGGTTAGGGTGAGGGGGGTCGGGCGACCGGCATACTCGGTGAGCAGCTCCTCAAACTCGGCAACGAAGGCCGGGTCATCCTTGGCATCGACGAAGGCCTTCTCCAGCTGGAGCAGGGCGGGGATCAGGATCTGGGGCACATACATGCCACCAAATTCACCAAAAAACGGATTGAGCAGGGTCATGGTTATCTTCCTTTACATTCTGCAATTGAGATCAGGTATGAGCCTTGGCGGGCTGAGGCGTATGGCTGGGGCACATACATGTCATCGACGAAATTCACCGAAAAACGGGTTGAGCAGAGTCATAGATTATTCCTTGTGCTTATAGGCAAATGCAGTTCATTAATTTGGTGCATGTTCAGAGGGCGCGCAGGGCACTCTTACAGTTGGCGCAGGGCGCCAAAGGCCGCCGCTATCTTGTGCGCATCCTTCTGGCCCGGGGCACTCTCCACCCCGGAGTTGAAATCAAGGCCGAGGCAACCCACCCGGGCGGCCAGCAGGGCGTTGTCGGGATTGAGCCCCCCCGCCAGCATCAGCTTGCTCTTGTCGAGCTTGGCCAGCATGGCCCAGTCGAACGCCTGACCGGTGCCGCCGCTCTGGCTGCCGATTTTTGTATCCAGCAGCAGGCGATCCGCCGGGAAGTCGAGGGCGGGCAGCGGCTCGCCGCTCGTGACGCCGACCGCCTTCCAGATCTGGCAACCCTCGGGCAGCAGAGTACGCAGGGTCTGGATATAGGCGGCGTCTTCATCCCCGTGCAGTTGCACGGCGGCGAGGTTCAGGGCCTCCACCGTCTTGGCGATGGTGGCGGGCTGGGCATTGCGAAACACCCCGACGTAACAGAGCTGCGCCCCGGCCATGACGGCGCGGGCGGCGGGGATGTCCACGTAGCGCGGGCTTTTCGCCACGAAGATAAGGCCACCGAACAGGGCCCCTGCCTGATGGGCGGCGGCGGCATCTTCGGGGCGGGTGAGGCCGCACACCTTGTTCTGGCCCAGCACAAGCTTGCGTACCGCCGCCTCCAGATCCGGCTCGCTCATCAGGGAGGAGCCCACCAGGAAGCCCTTGGCATGGGCGCGCAGATCCGCCACCTGGGCGCGGTGGTTGATGCCGGACTCGCTGATCACCACCCGATCGCTCGGAATATCTTTGGCCAGCTGCTTGGTGCGGGCGAGATCCACGCTGAGATCCCGCAGATCCCGGTTGTTGATGCCAATCACGGGGGCGCCGAGGGCCAGGGCGCGATCCCGCTCCTCTGCATTGCTCACCTCGGTCAGCACCCCGAGGCCCAGCTCCCTGGCCACCTTGAACAGGGCGCGATAGCCCTCGTCGGTGAGCACGGAGAGCATCAGCAAGATGGCGTCAGCCTGATAGTGGCGGGCCAGATAGACCTGATAGGGGTCAATCATGAAGTCCTTGCACAGCACCGGCTGCTTGACCCGGGCGCGCACCCTGGGCAGGAAGGCAAAATCCCCCTGGAAGAACTGCTCGTCGGTCAGCACAGAGATGGCGGTGGCGTAGTTGCCATAGATGTCGGCGATGGCCTCGGGGCTGAAGTCGTCGCGTATCAGCCCCTTGGAGGGGGAGGCTTTCTTGCACTCCAAAATGAATCGGGTGGAGCCTGCACGCAGGTCCCCCTCGAAGTCACGATCGCTTGGCACCAGGGCGCCCTGGAAGCTTTCCAGGGGCTGGGCCAGCTTGCGGGCCGCGACCCACTCCTGCTTGGCGGCCACGATTTTGCCGAGAATGGTCTGGTTGATGGAGGCCCGATTCAGGAAGGCATCGGGGGAGGAGAGGGGGTCGAGCATCTCGATATCCTTGCTAAGAGTGGTACTGCCTTGTTGGCTGTCGTGAGTAGTGACTGACATCATGCCTCCTGATGGCTCAGGGTGGCGAGTGCCTGGGCGAGCAGGCGGGTTTCACCGCTTGCAAGCTTGGCCAGCACCTGCGCGGCCGCCTGCTTGAAGTCCGAGGCCTTGCCCGCCATCACCAAGAGCGGCGCCACGTTGGCGGCGATGGCGGCGTTGTGGGCCGCGGTGCCTTCGCCCGCCAGTATGGCGTCCGTGATGGCGCGGTTCTCTTCCGGCTCCCCCCCTTGGATGGCGCTGACCGGGTAGGTCTCGAGGCCAAAGTCGGCCGGGGTGAGCAGGTACTCGCGAATTTCGCCGTCACGGATCTCGGCCACCTGGGTCGGACCGTGAATGGCCACTTCGTCCAGCCCGGCGCCGTGTACCACCATACCGGTTTTCAGCCCCAGTGCCAGCAGGGTTTCTGCGATGGGACGCACCAGCTCGGGGGCATAGACCCCCATCAGCTGGTAGCTGGGGCGGGCGGGGTTGATAAGCGGCCCCAAGACGTTGAATAGCGTCCTGGTTTTCAAGGCCTGGCGCACCGGCATGGCGTGGCGCACCCCGGCGTGGTACTGGGGGGCGAACAGGAAGCAGATGCCGAGCTGGTCCAGACAGCGGCGGGCCTGCGCCGGGCTCATGTCGAGCTTGATCCCCATCTTGTCCAGCAGATCGCTGGAACCCGACTTGCTCGAGACCGAGCGGTTGCCGTGCTTGGCCACCTTGAGGCCGCAAGCGGCGGCCACCAGGGCCGAGGTGGTGGAGACGTTGATGGTGTTGAGGCCATCGCCACCTGTGCCGACGATGTCGCAGAACGCATAGTCCGGGCGCGGGAAATCACGGGCTTCCGCCAGCAGCGCCTCGGCGGCGCCGGCGATCTCCTCCGGGGTCTCCCCCTTGATCTTGAGAGCAGTCAACAAGCTTGCGAGGACGATGGGATCCACTTCGCCACGGACCACCTGACCGAAGGCATCGCGGGCGGCGTCGCGGGTGAGAGACTGCCCCTGATAGAGGGTGTTGAGATGATGATGCATGGGGTCTCCTTACCGCACGTGGCTTTCTGGACGGGTGATGTGGGCGAGCGCCTGGGTCAGCAGGCGGGCCCCTTCCGAGGTCATGATGGATTCCGGGTGGAACTGGAAGCCCAGCACCCGCTCGTCCCGTTGCTCTATGGCCATGGGCATGCCCTGATAGTGGGCAATCACCTGCAGCTCTTCGGGTACATAGGTCGCCACCAGGGAGTGATAGCGGGCCACCGGCAAGGGGCTTTGCAGCCCCGCGAAGGCGCCGTGGCCGTTGTGCTCAATCAGCGAGCGCTTGCCGTGGACGATTTCCCCCGCCGCCCCGACGGTGCCGCCGTAGGCTTCGCACAGGGCCTGATGACCGAGGCAGATGCCGAGGATGGGCACCCGGCCGCGGGCCAGCTTGATGAGATCGATGAGGCAACCGGCCTCGTGCGGGGCGCCCGGTCCCGGGGAGAGCACCAGCACGGCATCGCCGTCACAGGCTTCTATCTCCTGCATGATGCGGGTCGCCGGCAGGCTGTTGCGGTAGATGCGCACCGGATAGCCCAGGGTGCGGAACTGATCCACCAGGTTGTAGGTGAACGAATCGAAGTTATCGAGCAGGAAGATGTTAGTCATGGCTCACGTCCTTATGTTGCTCCTGCTGGGCGCTCAGGGCTTGCAGGGAGGTGCCATGGCTGGCGGCGATGGCGGCCAGCACGGCGGCCGCCTTGGCGCGGGTTTCGTCCGCTTCGGCCTGGGGCTTGGAGTCATAGACCACGCCGGCACCGGCCTGGACATGGGCCAGACCCGCTTTCACGAAGGCGGAGCGGATGACGATGCAGGTGTCCATCTCCCCCGCGCCGTTGAGGTAGCCCACGGCGCCGCCGTAGCTGCCGCGGCGCTTGCCTTCCACCATGCGGATAAGCTCGCTGGCCCGCAGCTTGGGGGCGCCGGTCAGGGTGCCCATGTTCATGCAGGCCTGATAGGCGTGCAGGGCATCGAGATCCGAGCGCAGGCGGCCCACCACCCGGGAGACCAGGTGCATCACGTGGCTGTAGCGATCCACTTTCAGCAGATCCTTCACGTAGCGGGTGCCGGGCTCGGAGATGCGGGCGATGTCGTTGCGACCCAGATCCACCAGCATCAGGTGCTCGGCCACCTCTTTCTCGTCCTGGCGCAGTTCGAGCTCGATGCGGCCGTCCAGATCCAGATTGATGCTGCCATCGGGGTTGAGGCCACGGCGGCGGGTACCGGCGATGGGGTACATCTCCACCTGGCGGCTGGCGGCGCAGAACTTGACCGCGCTCTCCGGGGAGGCGCCAAACAGGGTGAAGCCCTCATCCTGCACATAGAACATGTAGGGGCTGGGGTTGGTCTGCTTGAGGCGGCGATAGGCGGCCAGCGGGTCGGGGCAGGGCAGGGAGAAGCTGCGGGACGGCACCACCTGGAAGATGTCGCCACGGCGAATGAAGCCCTTGAGCTTCTCCACTTCGGCGCAGAACTGCTTATCGCTCTTGTCGATATGGAGGTTACCGGTGAGGGGCTTGGCGCCTTGCGCCCCCGGTTGCGGCTGCTGGCAGGCCTGCTTGAAGGCCTCGAGGCGCGCGGTCAGCTGTGCGTAACGCTCATCGAGCTGGCTCTCGTCCTGCTCGCCGCCAAAGAGACAGGCCAGCAGCGCCGTGCTCTGCTTGATGTGATCTATGGTGATCAGGGTCTCGGCCACATAGAAGCAGTAGTCGGGGCAGTCGTTGCTCCCTTCCGGCACCTCGGGCAAGTCTTCAAAGGAAGCGATGAGGTCGTAGGCGAAGCTGCCTCCCATGAAGAGGGCCTCTTTACCCTGCTGGCACTGCAGCTCTTGTTGCAGGGTGCGCAGCACGTCCAGCACGCTGCTGCCCTTGAGGCGGCTGTCTTCGTCAAGGGTGCGGTCGGAGGCCGGGAAGTCGAGTTGCAGCTCGTCCGCCACCCGGGTCTGGGTGATGACGGCGGGTAAACGCTGCTCGAGCAGGCGCTGCAACTGGACGCCGTTGCTGGTGAGGGCGCGGACCCGCACAGTGCGGCCACGGCACTCGATGCGCAGGCAGGCATCCACCAGCAGCAGGCTCTGGGTGCCGGCCTTGGAGTCTATCTCCACCGATTCCAGCAGCAGGTTGTTGGGGTTGTGCTGGCAGAGCTGGGTGTAGAGCGCCAGGGGATCTGTCACATAAGGGGCATTGAGCCTGATGGTATCGAATTCGCCCAGGGGTAACCGGGTCTTGTTGCCTGTCATAATGCCTTCCCTTGCATGTGTTGTGTGTAACCGATGTTCATGGCGTTTCTCTCGAATTGGGATTGGTTTTTCGTCACGTCAGCGAGTTCGCCATCGCCATGTCAGTGCACTTGTCTGAATTGTCGGTTTCATCACAGGTCCATTTGCCGGATAATAAAAAAGCCCGCTGGGGTCAGCGGGCTTTTTCTTTGGGTTCTTAATTTGCTGTCAGATTACAGGTACAGCAACGACCACACGCCCGCATGTCAGGGAGTGTGCCACCACCAGATGGTCAGGATGGAAGTCGTTTGCATGATAGAGTCCTGTAAAAAGATGTTTGCAATGAAGTGCCTACAGAAAACGATAAAGCCGCGGCCAAGTCAAGTCGCTTTTTTGCCTTCTTTTTCCCAAGCAGGCCCCCTGATGAGAGCGAAACAAGCCGATGAGATTCGATCTTCACTGTCATACCACGGCCTCGGATGGCGTGCTGAGCCCCGCCGAACTGGTGCGCCGCGCCGCCGAGAAAGGGGTGGAAGTGTTAGCGGTCACTGACCACGATACCCTTGACGGGCTTGATGAAGTCCGCGCAACGATCAAAGCCGAGCAGTTGCCGCTGCGACTGGTGAGCGGGGTCGAGATCTCCAGCGGTTGGGAGCACCACGAGATCCACATAGTGGCGCTCGGGGTGGATGAAAAAAATCCGCAGCTGGTCGCCTTCCTGGCCGGTCAGCGGGCCCGCCGCGAGGCGCGCGCCCTGGAAATAGGGCGTCGTCTGGAGAAGTGCCAGATCCCGGGCACCTATGAAGAGGCCAAGGCCCTGGCCGGTGACGCCGCCGTGACCCGGGCCCATTTTGCCCGGGTGCTGGTGGCGCGCGGGGTGGCCGACAACATGCAAAAGGTATTCAAGAAGTACCTGAGCCGGGGCAACAAGGGTTATGTGCCCGCCGAGTGGCCCGAGATGGGTGAGGCCATCACCGCCATTCACGCCGCGGGCGGGCTGGCGGTGCTGGCCCACCCCAGCCGCTACGGTCTCACCGCCAAGTGGATCAAGCGGCTGCTGGTGGCCTTCAAGGCGGCCGGTGGCGATGCCATGGAGGTCTCCCTGCCCCAGCAGAGCCCCCAGGAGCGGGCCAATCTTGGCCAGTGGGCCAAGGATCACGATCTCTACATCTCGGTGGGATCGGATTTTCATTTCCCCTCCAACTGGACCGAGCTGGGCCGCCATCTGTGGCTGCCCAAGGAGGGGATGCCACTCTGGCTCGGCCACCCCGATCACTTCGGGCTCAGCCAGGAGCAGCATGCCAGCCTGTTGGCCAGCCGCTGACAGGAGGAGGCCGATCCGGTCGGATCGCGTCTTTGGTACGGGCGAGTCTGTGCCAAACAGGTTAAGGTAGTGTCATGGGCCAGGCGGCCCGTGACCATGAAGCGGGCACCCGGTGTGCCCCTATCGCGAGAAGAGCATATGAGTCAGCATTTTTACGTACATCCGGACAATCCCCAGGTTCGCCTCATCGGTCAGGCGGTGCAGATACTGCAAAACGGCGGCGTCATCGTCTATCCCACCGACTCCGGCTATGCCCTGGGCTGCCAGATGGGCAACAAGGACGCGCTGGAGCGCATCTGCCGCATCCGCCGCATCGATCCGAACCACGACTTCACCCTGGTGTGCCGGGATCTCTCGGAGATCTCCACCTACGCCAAGGTGGACAACACCGCCTTCCGGCTGGTGAAGAACAACACCCCAGGCCCCTACACCTTCATCTTCAAGGCCACCAAGGAGGTGCCGCGCCGCCTCATGAACGAGAAGAAGAAGACTATCGGCATCCGGGTGCCCGCCAACAACATAGCGCTGGCCCTGCTGGAGGCTCTGGGTGAGCCGCTGCTCTCCACCACCCTGATCCTGCCGGGCTCCGAGATGGCGGAGTTCGATCCCGAAGAGATCGCCGACAAGCTCGGCAAGCAGCTGGATCTGGTGGTCAACGGTGGCTATCTGGGCGAGCAGCCCACCACTGTGGTGGACTTCTCCGACGACGAGCCCGTGCTGCGCCGTCGCGGTGCCGGGGATCCGACGCCGTTTGAGTGATACTGCCGAGCCCGTACCCGAGGCGATGATCGCGCCGGGTGCGACGGGGGAGGGCCTGCTTCCCCCGCCTATGGCCCCCTCGCCCATCGCAAAAGTGCTGGGGCAGCCCTACCATGAGCTGCCCCAGGATCTGTTTATTCCGCCCGATGCGCTCGAGGTGTTCCTCGACACCTTCGAGGGGCCGCTGGATCTGCTGCTCTACCTCATCCGGCGTCAGCAGCTCGACATCCTGAACCTGCCTATCCTGCAGATCACCGCCCAGTACATGGAGTACGTGGAGCTGATGCAGGGGCTTAATCTGGAGCTGGCGGCGGAATACCTGCTGATGGCGGCCTGGCTCGCGGAGATAAAATCCCGCCTGCTGCTGCCCAAGGCTCCGGAGCTGGAAGACGAGGAGGAGGGAGAAGACCCTCGCGTCACCCTGATCCGCCGGCTGCAGGAGTACGAGCGCTACAAGCTGGGCGCGGAGCGGGTCAACGCCTTGCCGAGGCTGGAGCGGGAGATCTTCATCGCCACCGCCCTGCCACCGGATTTTGGCGCCTTGAAGCCGCTGACCCCCGATGTTTCGCTGGTTGAGCTCGCCCTTTACATGCAAAGTGTGGTAAAACGCGCGACTCATTTTGAACATCACCAGATCCGCCGCGAGCAGATCCCGACCCGGGTGCGGATGGCGGAGATCCTCGCCATGCTCTCCCTGGGCCAGACCCTGCGGCTGGAGCAGGTGCTACGGGCCGAAGAGGGGCGCATGGGGGTACTGGTGACCTTCCTGGCCCTGCTGGAGCTGTGCAAGGAGCAGCTGATCTGGATCCTGCAGGCCGAGCCGCTGGGTCCCATCCATTTTGCATTGGCGAGCCAGGGGGAAGGGGGAGAGCATGAGCAGGTACACTGAGTGGCGGTTCGCCTCGGGCAGTCTGGACGGGGAGGGCAACCGTGGTGCTGCCCACTGAACGACTCAATACCCTATACCCTGATTCAGGGAGGGATGCGTGATGGCGCTGCCTGCTGAACGCTTAAAAACCCTGATCGAGGCGGCGCTGTTCGTGGCCGGTCGTCCGCTCAATGTCAGCGAGCTGAAAAGCAGCGTACTGGCGGATTATCCGGTGACCAGCCGCTATGTGCAGTTGCTGTTGGCGGAGCTCAGGCAGGACTACAGTGAGCGGGGGGTGGAGCTCAAGGAGGTCGCCTCCGGCTGGCGCTTCCAGGCGCGCCAGGAGTATGCCGAGGAGCTGTCGCATCTGTGGAGCGAACGGGCGCCCCGCTATTCGCGCGCCGTGTTGGAGACGCTGACCCTGATTGCCTATCGTCAGCCCATCACCCGGGCCGAGATAGAAGCCATCCGCGGGGTGGCGGTATCGAGCCAGATAGTGAATACCCTGAAAGAGCGCGGCTGGGTGCGCAGCATAGGTCACAAGGAGGTGGTGGGTCGCCCCGAGCTGCTCGCCACCACCCGAGAATTTCTGGACTATTTCAATCTGCAGAGTCTGGAGCAGCTCCCCGAGCTGGATCCCGAGCTGCACTCCCCCTTGCCGGTCATGCTGGGCGAGGGGAGCGACGGTCAATAAGCGGCAGGCCGTCTTGCGCATTAACGTGGTGGCGATGCCCAGAGGGCGCGTCACAGGAGTCAATGTTGTCCGCTATGTCAGCGGGCAGCGATCAACAATCAGGTAAACCCGATGAGTGAAAAACTGCAAAAAGTATTGGCCCGCGCGGGTCAAGGCTCCCGTCGTGAGATGGAGGCCCTGATCACCGCAGGTCGGGTCAGCGTGGATGGCAAGGTCGCCATGCTGGGGGATCGCGTCGAAGTGAACGCCGTGATCCGGGTGGATGGTCACCAGGTCAAGACCCGTGCGGCCGAGGAGCAGATCTGCCGCGTGCTGGCGTATCACAAGCCCGAAGGGGAGATGTGTACCCGCCACGATCCGGAAGGTCGTCCCACCGTGTTTGATCGTCTGCCCAAGATGGACGGGGCTCGCTGGATTGCGGTCGGCCGCCTCGACGTCAACACCTCCGGCCTCTTGCTGTTCACCACAGACGGCGAGCTGGCCAACCGGCTGATGCACCCGAGCCACGAAGTGGAGCGGGAATACGCGGTGCGCGTCTTTGGCGAGATCACCGAAGCCATGCTGCAGCGCCTGCGCAAGGGCGTGCAGCTGGAAGACGGCATGGCCAGGTTCAACAAGATCAAGCCGGCCGGCGGTGAAGGGCTGAACCAGTGGTTCAACGTCACCCTGACCGAGGGTCGCAACCGTGAAGTGCGCCGCCTGTGGGAATCCCAGGAAGTGCAGGTGAGCCGCCTGATGCGCATCCGCTACGGTGACGTCACCCTGGATCGCGGCATCCCCCGCGGTGGCTGGCAGGAGCTCAAACTGCCCGAGGTGAACTACCTGCGCGGCCTGGTCAACCTGCCCAACGAGACCGAGTCCAAGGTCGACCTGCAGCAGGATGGCAAGAGCACCCGCCACAAGCAGGCCGCCCAGATCCGTCGTGCCGTCAAGCGCCACAAGGATATGCAGGGCAAGGAGCCGCGCGCTCGCAGCACCACTGCCCGCCGCAAGCCGCAAGCCTCGACCCGCAACTCCGGCACCGGCAGCAAGTAAGCCTATGCCTGTGGCATGACGTGGTCGGCCCGGGCCAGGCAAAAGCCCGCACCATCTGGTGCGGGCTTTTTGTTTGTGGCGATTCTCCTCCCCCTTTTGAAGGAGGAGGTCGGAAAAGGGTGGCTGCGGGAGAATGGGCGTCAGCAAGGTTGCCCTGGCGGGGCGGGCTTGTTAGCCTTTCCCGCACTGAATACAGGAGATAAGAATGAGCAAGGTACTGGATGAGCTGCTGGCACTGCTGGCGCTGGAGAAAATAGAGG
Source organism: Aeromonas sp. Marseille-Q5825 (assembly GCF_946892685.1). Taxonomy (NCBI): domain Bacteria; kingdom Pseudomonadati; phylum Pseudomonadota; class Gammaproteobacteria; order Aeromonadales; family Aeromonadaceae; genus Aeromonas; species Aeromonas sp. Marseille-Q5825. The sequence goes on along the minus strand of NZ_CAMPOU010000003.1, from coordinate 257,825 downwards.
AGGGCCTGTTTCGGGGCCAGAGCCAGGATCTCGGTCTGCGGGCCGTGTTTGGCGGACAGGTAATGGGGCAGGCCTTGTCAGCCGCCAAGCAGACGGTGGCCGCCGATCGCCAGGTCCACAGCTTCCACTCCTACTTCCTGCGCCCCGGGGATGTGACTCGTCCCATCGTTTATGACGTAGAGAATATCCGCGACGGTCAGACAGTCTCCACCCGCCGGGTCAAGGCCATTCAGGGCGGCAAGCCCATCTTCTACCTCAATGCCTCGTTTCAGGTGGAGGCCAGCGGCTTCGAACATCAGGCCCAAATGCCGGTGGGGATCACCCCGCCTGAACTGCTCAAGAGCGAGCTGGAGCTGGTGCGTCCCTACGAGCAGCTGATCCCGGCCACCCTGCGCGACAAGATCCTCTGCGAGCAGCCCATCGAAATCCGCCCGGTGACCCTGGTTGACCCCATCCGTCCGGCGATAGAGGCGCCCCTGCGTCACGTCTGGTTCAAGGCCAATGGGCAGATACCGGATGACCAGCGGGTGCACAACTACCTGCTGGCCTATGCCTCTGATTTCAACTTCCTGTTGACCGCCCTGCAGCCCCACGGGGTCTCCTACTGGGAGCCGGACATGCAGGTAGCGACCATAGATCACTCCATGTGGTTCCACCGGGAGTTCCGGCTGGATGACTGGCTGCTCTATGTGGTGGACAGCCCGAGCGCCAGCGGCGGCCGTGGTCTGGTACGCGGTCAGTTCTTCACCCGCGACGGCGTGCTGGTGGCGAGCACAGCGCAGGAGGGGGTTATCCGCCGGCGCGGTTGACCTCAAATGTCAGCAATAAAAAAACGGGAGCCAGTGGCTCCCGTTTTTTTATTGCGGCGCAGGCCCTCAGGCGGCGTCCCGCTGTGGGGCGGCCAGGGTCTCTTCGCCCTGGGCGAAGCGGTCGGCCCAGAGGGCGATGACGCCGTCACCTGTGACGTTGCAGGCGGTGCCGAAGCTGTCCTGGGCCAAGTAGAGGGCGATCATCAGGGCGATGGAGGCCTCTCCGAAGCCGAGCATGGAGGTGAGCAGGCCGAGCGCCGACATGACGCCGCCACCGGGGGCTCCCGGCGCCGCAATCATGATGACGCCGAGCATCATGATGAAGGGCAGCATGGTGCCATAGCCCGGGATGGCCAGATGCTCGGAGAGGAACATCACAGCGGTGGCGCAGGTTACCAGGGTGATGGTGGAGCCGCAGAGGTGAATGGTGGCGCACAGGGGCACTGTGAAGTTGGCGATGCCGTCGCTCACGCCGTTGTTCTTGCTGGCCTGCAGTGCCACCGGGATGGTGGCGGCGCTGGACATGGTGCCGAGTGCGGTGAAGTAGGCGGGCAGCATGTTCTTGATGAGCATGGCGGGGGAGCGGCCCAGCGCCAGCCCGGTGCCGATGAAGAGCACGGAGAGCCAGAGCCAGTGCATGACGATGGCCATCACCAGCACCACGCCGAAGGTCTTGAGAGTGGCGAACACTGTGCCTTCCACCGTCATCTCGACGAAGACGCCGGCGATGTAGAAGGGCAGCAGCGGGATGATCACGCGGGCCAGCAGGCGGTCTATGATGTCACGGCCCTGATCGGCGACCCGGCGCAGATCGGTGGCCTGGGTGGCGCTGATGCCGATGCCGAACACGAAGGCGGCGGCCAGGGCCGACATCACCCCGAACAGCGGCGGTATCTCGAGATTGATGTAGGAGCTGAGCTTGATGGCGGCCTGCGCCGTGGGCTCGGCGGCCGTGGTCAGCTGCGGGATCAGCTGGCTCGCCACCGTGAAGGCGAACAGGCCCGCCAGTATGGTGGAGCAGTAGGAGAGGGCCACCGTCTTGCCGAGCAGCTTGCCGGAGTTCTTCGGCAGGCTGGCGATGCCGCTCATGATGAAGAACAGGATGATGAGCGGAATGGTGAAGGTGATCAGCTGACCTATCACTGTCTTGGCCGTGAACAGCACCCGTGCGACCCATTCCGGGGCGTAGAGGCCGAGCAGGAGACCGGCGAGGATGCCGGCAATCAGATTGAGGACGAGTTTCATGGGGGAATCCAGGTGTTGGTGTCTGTTTTGTTATTTAATCTTGATTTTAATGCCGCTTTTTAACACAAATGCCGCATCTTGTCTGCCATCACCTGGTTAACTCAGAGTTAAATATTGTTACCTGGATGCTGAATCACGTCGGGCACCCTGTCTGGATCGACGGCCGCGATATTGATTAATTGTGGCGGAATTGGGGTCGCGGATCAGCAGGGCATGGAGCCAGCGGCCATGCACCGCATCCTGGCTGCACCAGCTCTGATGCAGCTCAAACGGCAGGGGGGCGATCAGCTGCGTCAACCGGGCCTCATCGAGCCGGGTCAGCAGCGGATATTCCTCCTGTGAGGGGGGCAAGGGGCTGGCGGGTTCACTCTCGCCATAGGGGAAGGAGCAGTAGAGGGGCCCCTGGGGTTTGAGCAGGCCGGCGAGGTGCATCAGGGAAGGGGCCAGCTCATCCTCGGTCAGGCAGGGCAGCGAGCCGCTGGCCCAGATGCCGTCATAGGGCAGCACGTTGTGCATCTGCTCGAAGCGGCAGACCCGCACCGGCTGGCCGCACAGGCGCGAGGCGGCGCTGGCCTGGCTCAGGCTGGCATCGAAGGCGGTGACCATGAACCCCAGCTCCCGAAAATGGCGCAGATCCTCCCCCGCGCCGCAGCCGGCTTCCAGCAGATGGGCGCCTGGCTGCAAGCGGGCCAGGAAGGGGGAGTGGGCCTGGCCGATGAGGGCGGGGCGCGGCGCCAGCAGGGCAGCGCCTTGGGTGCCTTGGGCGGGTGAGAGTGACAGTGACATAGGGCTCGTCTCTAAGGTGGGCGGCTACTCTAGCAAATTTGCCCCGCTCTGTTCAGATCTGCTGAGGATCCTCCCCGGCCCTGCGTGCAACCAGCGCCATCAGGGACGGCGCAGAAGCGAGGGCGAGGGGTTGGCGAGCAGGCCGAACAGGGTGTCGAGCAGGAAGTCGGCCTCCTGAACAAGGTTGATGCGCTCCGGGAAGTGCAGCCAGTTGATGATGTAGCCATCCAGGGTGCAGTGCAGCAGCGTGGTGGCGCGGCGCAGATCCAGCCCTTGGGGCAGGTGGCCGAGGCGCACGGCGTTGCCCAGGGTGATCTCCAGATCCCGGAAGAAGTTGATGGATTGCTGACGCATGTGATCCCGCAGGGAGATGGCCTCTCCTTCCAGCGACTCCAGATTGAACATGATGGTGAACATCTGCTGGTGGGCGGGTTCTGTGCTGATCTTGCATATCACCTCCTTGAGGAAGAGGCGCAGCTTGCCGAGGGGATCCGGCTCCTGCTCATCCACACAGGCATCGAGCTGGTGGGAGAGGGGGGCGCACAGCTCCTCCCACAGGGTGACGAACAGCTCCTCCTTGTTCTTGAAGTGCCAGTAGATGGCACCCCGGGTCAGGTCTGCCGCCTTGGCGATGTCGGTCAGGTTGGTCTTCGCCAATCCCTGTTGGCAGAACAGATTCAGGGCCGTGCTCATGATGTGGCAGCGGGTCTGCTGCGCTTCTTCTTTGGTTCTTCTGGCCATCGGATCTGTACCTGTTAAAAGGGGAAAAAGTTACTTACATACATTTATGAATGTATGTATATTGCCTCATCTTCGCAGTTTTACCAACAGGGGCCCTATAAACCCTGTGGTTTTGTGGTTTTTTTTGTTTGAAACAGAGGCTCAGAAACTCCATGCATAAACACATTCTCGCACGTTCGGTGGGCCTTGCCTTGTTGGCAAGCGGCCTGCTGGCTGGTTGTGGCGACAAGGGCGAGGCCGGGCAAGGGGCGGGCGAGATGCCGCCTGCCGCCGTGGACGTGGTCACTCTCCATGCCGCACCGCTGCAACTCATGTCCGAGCTCACCGGCCGCACCGCCCCCCTGCGGGTGGCCGAGGTGCGTCCCCAGGTGAATGGCATCATCCTCAAGCGCCTGTTCACCGAAGGCAGCGACGTCAAGGCCGGCCAGCTGTTGTACCAGATCGATCCCGCCGTCTATCAGGCCGCCGTCGCCAGCGCCAAGGCGAACCTGGCCAAGGCACAGGCCAACGAGCAGAGTGCCCGCCTCAAGGCCCAGCGTTATGCCGAGCTGGTAAAGGTGAAAGCCATCAGCCGCCAGGAGTATGACGACGCCGACGCGGCCTGGAAACAGCAGGTCGCCGAGATTGGGGCCGCCAAGGCCGCCCTGCAGAGCGCCAACATCAACCTGGCCTATACCAAGATCACCGCCCCCATCAGCGGTCGCATCGGCAAGTCCGCGGTGACCGAGGGTGCCCTGGTCACCGCCCAGCAGGCCGACAGCCTCACCTCCATCTCGCAGCTCGATCCCATGTATGTGGACGTGCGCCAGTCCACCGCCGATCTGCTGCGCCTCAAGCGCCAGGTCGCTGCCGGCAAGCTCGTCCAGGACGAGAGCAAGGGCGCCAAGGTGCGCTTCCAGCTGGAAGATGGCAGCCAGTACAGCGAAGAGGGCTCATTGCAGTTCTCCGACGTGACAGTGGACGAGACCACCGGCATGGTGACCCTGCGGGTCCTGGTCCCGAATCCCCATGATCTGCTGCTGCCCGGCATGTTCATGCGCGCCACCCTGCAAGAGGGCGAGCGCCCGCAAGGCCTGCTGGTGCCGCAGACCGCCGTGACCCGCACCCCCAAAGGCGGTGCCACCGTCATGGTGGTGACCGCGGACAACAAGGTCGAGCTGCGGGAAGTGCAGCTCAGCCGCGTGGTTGGCGACAGCTGGGTGGTGGAGTCCGGCCTCAAGGCCGGCGAGAAGGTGATAGTGGCTGGTCTGCAGAAGGTCAAACCCGGTGCCTTGGTGGCGCCCGCTGAGCGCGCCAGCAACACCACGACAGCACAAGCCGATCAGACCCAGGTCACCAAGCAGTAGGATGGAGTAGTCGCCTCATGGCACGATTTTTCATAGACAGACCCATTTTCGCCTGGGTAATCGCCCTGGTGATCATGCTGGCCGGGGCCATGGCCATCATAGGCCTGCCGGTCGCCCAGTACCCGACCATAGCCCCGCCGGCCGTTGGCATTTCCGCCAGCTACCCGGGGGCGTCCGCCAAGACGGTGGAAGACTCGGTGACCCAGATCATCGAGCAGAACATGACCGGGCTGGATCACCTGCTCTACATGTCTGCCCAGTCCGATTCGTCCGGCAACGTCAGCGTGACCCTCACCTTCAAGCCGGGCACGGATCCCGACATCGCCCAGGTGCAGGTGCAGAACAAGTTGCAGCAGGCCATGTCGCTCTTGCCCCAAGAGGTGCAACAGCAGGGTGTGCGGGTTCAGAAGACCTCCAGCAGCTTCCTGATGGTGGCCGCCTTCATCTCCACCGATGGCAGCATGACCAACGACGATCTCGCCGATTACGTGGTCTCCAACATCAAGGAGCCACTGAGCCGGCTGGATGGGGTGGGTGACATCACCTTGTTCGGCAGCCAGTACTCCATGCGTGTCTGGCTGGATCCCCACAAGCTCAACCGGGTACAGATGACCCCGGGAGACGTGCAGGCCGCCATCCAGGCCCAGAACGCCCAGGTGGCCTTCGGCAAGCTGGGGGGCACCCCTGCGGTGAACGATCAGCAGTTCACCGCCACCATCATGGGGCAGACCCGTCTCTCCACCCCGGAGGAGTTCAACAACATACTGCTGCGGGTGAACCAGGATGGCTCCAAGGTGCTGCTCAAGGACGTAGCCCGGGTCGAGCTCGCCGGCGAAAGCTACGATGCCTCCGCACTCTACAACGGTCAGGCCACGGCGGCGCTGGCGATCAAGCTGGCCACCGGGGCCAATGCCCTGGATACCGCGGACGAGGTGCGCGGCAAGCTCGATGAGCTGTCGGGCTACTTCCCGGCCAACATGAAGATCGTCTACCCCTACGACACTACGCCCTTTGTGAAGATCTCCATCGAGGAGGTGGTGCAGACGCTGATCGAGGCCATCTTCCTGGTGTTCTGCGTCATGTATCTGTTCCTGCAGAACTTCCGGGCGACCCTGATCCCGACCATAGCGGTGCCCGTGGTGCTGCTCGGTACCTTCGGGGTCATGGCGGCCTTCGGCTTCTCCATCAACACCCTGACCATGTTCGGTCTGGTACTCGCCATCGGCTTGCTGGTGGATGACGCCATCGTCGTGGTGGAGAACGTGGAGCGGCTGATGAGCGAGGAGGGGCTCTCCCCGCTTGAAGCGACCCGCAAGTCCATGACCCAGATCACCGGCGCCCTGGTGGGCATAGCCCTGGTGCTGTCGGCGGTGTTCGTGCCCATGGCCTTCTTCGGCGGCTCGACCGGCGCCATCTATCGCCAGTTCTCCCTCACCATAGTCTCGGCCATGGTGCTCTCTGTGCTGGTGGCCCTGATCCTGACCCCGGCGCTCTGTGCCACCCTGCTCAAACCCATGAAACACGGGGAGTTCGGTGCCCAGCGCGGCTTCTTCGGCTGGTTCAACCGCTTCTTCGACACCAATGCCAACCGCTACCAGAACGGCGTGCGCAAGGTGATCAAGCAGGGGACCCGTTACAGCATCATCTATCTGGCCATGCTGGCGGTGCTGGCGGTGCTCTTCATGCGCCTGCCTACCTCCTTCCTGCCGGAAGAGGATCAGGGGGTCATCATGTCCATGGTGCAACTGCCGGTGGGGGCCACCAAGGAGCGTACCGAGGTGGTGCTGGCCGACATGCGCGACTACTTCCTCAAGAACGAGAAGGACAACGTCGACTCGGTGCTGACGGTGGCGGGCTTCAGCTTCGCCGGTAGCGGCCAGAACAGCGGCATGGCCTTCATCAAGTTGAAGGACTGGAGCGAGCGTAAAGGCGAGGAGCGCAGTGCCAATGCCATCATAGGCCGCGCCATGGGCTATCTGTTCAGCATCAAGGAGGCGCAGGTCTTCGCCTTCAACCTGCCTCCCATCCCGGAACTCGGCACGGCCACCGGCTTCGACTTCTTCCTGCAGGACCGCGGTGGTCTGGGTCACGAGAAGCTGATGCAGGCCCGTAACCAGTTGCTCGGCATGGCGGCGCAGGATCCCAACCTGGTGCGGGTGCGCCCGAACGGGATGGAAGACACCCCCCAGCTCGACATCAAGATAGATTACGAGAAGGCGCTGGCTCAGGGGCTCTCCATCAGCGACATCAACAACACGCTGTCGGCGGCCTGGGGCTCTTCTTACGTGAACGACTTCGTCGACAGAGGCCGGGTCAAGAAGGTCTACCTGCAGGCGGATGCCCCCTTCCGGATGAACCCGGAGGATCTGAAGCTGTGGTACGTGCGCAACAGCGCGGGCCAGATGGTGCCCTTCTCCGCCTTCGCCAGCACCGAGTGGAGCTTCGGCTCGCCGCGCCTGGAGCGCTACAACGGCGTCTCCGCCATGGAGATAGTCGGTGAAGCGGCCCCCGGCAAGAGTACCGGTGACGCCATGGCGGCCATAGAGCAGATGGTGAAACAGCTGCCGGAAGGTATCGGCATAGAGTGGACGGGGCTCTCCTTCCAGGAGCGTCAGGCAGGCTCCCAGGCGCCGGCGCTCTACGCCATCTCGCTCTTGGTGGTCTTCCTCTGTCTGGCGGCGCTGTACGAGAGCTGGAGCATACCGTTCTCTGTCATGCTGGTGGTGCCGCTCGGGGTACTGGGCGCCATACTGGCGGCCACCCTGCGGGGCCTGGAGAATGACGTCTACTTCCAGGTGGGCCTGCTCACCACTATCGGGCTCTCGGCCAAGAACGCCATCCTGATCGTGGAGTTCGCCAAGGAGCTCCATGACAAGGGGATGAAGCTCGGCGATGCGGTGGTGGAAGCCTCCCGTCAGCGTCTGCGTCCGATCCTGATGACCTCCCTCGCCTTCATCCTCGGCGTCTTGCCGCTGGTGATAAGCACTGGTGCCGGCGCCAGCAGCCGCAACGCCATCGGCACCGGCGTCATGGGGGGGATGATCACGGCCACAGTGCTCGCCATCTTCTTCGTGCCGCTCTTCTTCGTGCTGGTGATGCGTTACTTCACCAAGCAGAGTTCAGCCGAGGAGCGCGCCGCGCTGACCAAGGAGACCCAACATGACTAAGACCCTGGTCGCCCTGAGTGTGACGCTGCTGCTGGGGGCCTGCTCCATGGCCCCCGATTACCAACGCCCCGAGGTGCCGCAAGGCGCCTCCTGGCAAGAGAATCTCGCCACCCAGGGGGCGCTGGCCCCCTGGCAGCAACAGTTCCTCGATCCGGCGCTGCAAAAGCTGATCGACACTGCCCTTGAGAACAACCGGGATCTGCGGCTCGCGGCCCTCAACGTCGAGGCCTATGAGGCCAGATACCGGATCCAGCGGGCGGCCCAGTTGCCGACCCTGGCCGCCAGCGGCTCCGGCACCCGTCAGCAGGGATCCGACGATCTCAGCAGCACGGGGCAGGGGGGCATCAGCAGCCAGTACGGCGCCGACATCGGCATCACCGCCTATGAGCTGGACCTGTTTGGCCGGATCCAGAGCCTGAAAGATCAGGCGCTGGAGAACTACCTGGCGCAAATCGAGACCCAGCGCAGCACCCAGATAGCGCTGATCGCCTCGGTGGCGAATGCCTACCTCACCCTGCTGGCGGATCAGGAGCTGCTGGCGCTGAGCCAGGCGACGCTCGCGACCGAGCAGGAGAGCTATGCCCTGACCCAGCACAAGTACCGGCTGGGAGCGGCCTCCGAGATGGAGCTGGCGCAGGGGCGCACGGCGCTTGAGAATGCCCGGGTCAGCCAGGCGCAATACCAGCGTCAGGTGAAACAGGACAGAAACGGTCTGGCCCTGCTGCTCGGCACAGAAGTGCCGGTGCTGGAGGGGCAACCGGCGACCCTGGCCGAGGTGCAACTGGCGGCCATCCCGGTGGGGGCCCCCTCCAGCCTGCTGCAACAGCGGCCCGACATACTGGCGGCGGAGCACAGCCTGAAGGCGGCCAACGCCAATATAGGCGCGGCCCGTGCCGCCTTCTTCCCGACCATCTCGCTCACCGCGACGGCGGGTACCGCCAGCAACCAGCTGAGCGGGCTGTTTGACGGCGGCACCGGCACCTGGACCTTCATGCCCCAGATAAACCTGCCCATCTTCGACGGTGGTAAGCGGGTGGCAGATTTGGACGTGGCCGAGGTCGGCACCAAGCAGGCGGTGGCGAGCTACGAGAAGAGCATCCAGACCGCCTTCAAGGAGGTCGCGGATACCCTCGGCGCCCAGGCGGACTACCAGCAGCAGCTGCAGGCCCAGCAGGATCTGGTGGATGCCAACCAGACCTACTTCAAGCTGGCGGAGTTCCGCTACGAGCAAGGGGTGGATAGCTATCTGACGAGGCTGGATGCCCAGCGATCTCTGTTCAGCGCCAGACAGGGGCTGATCAGCACCCGCCTGGCCCAGCTCAGCAACCAGGTCGCCCTCTACAAGGCGGTCGGTGGCGGCTGGCAGGCACCCAAGGAGGCCCCGGCGGCCTTTGAAGGGCAGGGCTAGTCTCTCTCGCTGACAGCGTGACAGTCACAGGGCGAACCATCCGGTTCGCCCTGCTTTTTTAGGTGCGATTGACCATGCAAAGCCCAGCCTGGTTGCGGGGAGAAACCCGCCCAGACCGGGAGCAAGCCTGCACAAGCGCCTTCTAGGATGTGCACCAGCCCTTACCGTCATCACCGGCCAGAGAAAACCGGCGACCGGCTCGCAGTCAGCATCCGGTTCGTTCGCTGAGTCCGGCCGAGGGGATGCTATTAATCGCATAAGCTACGCACTAATTATTCTTTCAAAGAATAAATGGGGGGATCTTATAGTTGGTCACTCGACTCTCATTCCAAGGACGTGCAATGAAACGACTCCTGCCCGCCACCCTGTTCGCCGCAGGACTGGCCCTGGCCCCGCTGGCCCAGGCCGCCACCCTGCTCAACGCCTCTTACGACGTGATGCGTGACTTCTACAAGGACTACAACGCCGCCTTCCAGAAACACTGGCAGGCGGAAGGCGGCGAGCCGCTGCAGATCAATATGTCCCACGGCGGCTCGAGCAAGCAGGCGCGGGCAGTCATCGACGGCCTGCCCGCCGATGTCATCACCATGAACATGGCCACCGACATCAACGCCCTGGCCGAGCATGGCGGCCTGGTCCCGAAAGAGTGGGCGGCCCGCCTGCCGGACAACAGCGCGCCCTTCACCTCGGCCACTGTGTTCATCGTGCGCAAGGGCAACCCCAAGGGGCTGAAGGACTGGCCTGATCTGCTCAAGGAGGGGGTACAAGTGATAGTGCCCAACCCCAAGACCTCGGGGAACGGCCGCTACACCTACCTGTCGGCCTGGGGCTATGTACTGGAGCAGGGGGGCGACGAGCAGGCGGCCAGGGCGTTCGTCGGCAAGCTGTTCAAGCAAGTCCCCGTGCTCGACACCGGTGGCCGCGCGGCCACCACCACCTTCATCCAGAACCGCATAGGCGACGTGCTGATCACCTTCGAGAACGAAGCCGAGATGATAGCCCGCGAGTTCGGTCGTGGCAGCTTCGAGGTTGTCTACCCCAGCGTCACCGCCGTGGCCGAGCTCCCGGTGGCGGTCGTCGACAAGGTGGTCGACAAGCAGGGCACCCGCAAGGAGGCTGAGGCCTACCTGACTTACCTGTGGTCTGACGAAGGCCAGCGCATCGCCGCCAACAACTACCTGCGCCCGCGAAGCCCGGCTATCCTCGCCGAATTTGCCGATCGTTTCCCGAACGCTACCTTCCTGAACGTGGTGAAGACCTTTGGCGAGTGGCCTGTTATCCAGAGCACCCACTTCAAGGAGGGCGGGGTGTTCGACCAGATCTATGCCGTGCGGTAAGAGGTGCCCGAGCGGCCAAAGCCCGGCCAGGTGCCGCCATCTTGGGACCATTCGCCTGGGGCTCATGCCTTGACTGCTGAGCCTCCCGGCTGGCGTGCAAGGGGCAGAATGGAAGAACCGGACATCGCCGGTATATGAAAGAAATGGGCTGGGCGCTCGCGGGACAAGCAGGGTCCCTGGCGGGGGCCCACATCACAAAAAGCACAAAGGGTTAGCGTCTGGATGAAGCTAACCCTTTGTTTTACCTGGTGCCGGAAACAGGAGTCGAACCTGCGACCTTCGCATTACGAATGCGCTGCTCTACCAACTGAGCTACACCGGCTTGTCCCTAGATTCCCGAAAATGTGCTGGCAAGTCAATGAGCCAGGACTGCTTTTATGAGCCTGCTCATGGAGTTACAGGCACACTTCAGAGATCGACAAATTCCGGAATGTGGGCGCGACCACGGCTCTCGAGAAACGCGAGCAGGGCGCGGGGGGTGCGTGCCAGGATCCGCTCCTCGGGGAAGCCAGCCTCGGTCACCAGCCGGTGGCAGTGGTCAAAATCCCCCAGGCTGAAGGCCACGTGGGAGTCTGAGCCGAAGGTGAGGTAAGCACCCAGATCCCTCGCCGCCTCGACAATGGCGCGGCAGTTGCCTTCACTGCCCGGACGGGAGTGACTGAAGGAGGAGTTGTTGATCTCCAGCGCCACCCTGTACTCGGCGGCGGCCCTGACCACGGCCTGGATGTCGATGGGGAAGGCGGGGTTGCCCGGGTGGCTTATCATGTCGACCCGGCCGCTTCGGATGGCGTTGATCATGGCCTGGGTATGGGTTGCCTGATCGCAGGGGGGGAACACGGGCTCATGGAAGCCGGCCATGATCATGTCAAGGCGCGACTCGTAGCGCTCGGGGAAGTCTATTTCGCCGTCTATGTTCTTGATGTTGGCCTCGATGCCGCGCAGTATGCCGACCCCGTCCACCACCCGTGGCAGGACGTGCAGGTTGACGAAATGCCAGAAGTGGGGCGCATCGGCCATGTCGGGACCATGATCCGTGGTGGCAAAGAGCTTGATCCCCTTGGCCTTGGCAATGGGCAGGTAATCGTGGATGGTGCTGTAGGCGTGGGTGCTGGCGACGGTGTGCGTGTGGGTATCGACCTGGTACTTCATCTTTTCTCCCCTCTGGCATGAGGCGCCAGCATAGCAAGATTGGCGGAGTCGGGCCATGTGGCGGCCTGCCATACTTTGTCACAAATTACGCCAGGACTGACAAAGTCTGACCATCTTTGTCTGCGAGCATAGCCCCATCGATGCAAGCCTGAACTCTCATCGATGAGTCGAAACTGGATGATTCGACTCACTTTTCCCCACCGTCGCCCCTGCGACGGTTTTTTTTCGCCCGCAATTCTCGCCGCCATCCGGATAAAAAAATGCCCAACTAGCATGGCGCAAGTTGGGCGAGACTTAATGTTTAATTGCAGTGGCATAGATATAGAGTCCTGCCTGGCCGCTAAGTTCCCATCTTGTTCCCGCTTTTTTGGTTGAAAACATTTCGCCAACACCTGTTCACATTCTCTTGACATGACTGGGCGTGAAACGTACTTTTTAAACATTCGTTTAAGTGAGGTGTCCAGTGAGTAAAATCGATACCAAAAACCGTATTCTCGACGCCGCCGAGGTGCTGTTTGCCGAGCGGGGATTCGCCGATACCTCGTTGCGTCTGATCACCAGCGAGGCCGATGTGAACCTGGCCTCGGTCAACTACCACTTCGGCTCCAAAAAGGAGCTGATCCAGGCGGTGCTCGATCGTTACCTGAGTATCTTCATGCCTGAGCTGGATGCTCGTCTGCAGACCTTGATGGCGCAGGAGCAGCTGACCCTGCTGCAGGTGTTCGAAAGTTTCGTCGACCCCCTGATGAAGCTGGTGGCGGTGCGGGCCAACGGCCCTGCGCTCTTCATGCAGTTGCTGGGGCGCGGCTACATCGACAGCCAGGGCCACCTGCGTCGCTTCATCACCACCCACTACGGGGCGACCCTGCACGGGATCACCCAGGCGATTTCCAAGGCCAACCCGGCCCTGTCGCCGGCGGATCTCTTCTGGCGCCTGCACTTCACCCTGGGCACAGTGGTGTTCACCATGGCTTCCGCCGATGCCCTGCGTGACATCGCCCAGGCCGATTTTGGCCAGCAGCTCGATGTGGAAGGGCTGGTGCGCAACGTTATTCCTTATCTGGCGTCCGGTGTCGGGGCGCCCGTGGAGTCGACCAGGCTCTCCCTGGCCGTGTAACACCTAACAATAATCAACGGAAACAGTGAAATAGAAGGAACTTCGGTATGATCACATTGCTTGTCCTGCTGGTGCTGGCGATAGCCGTGGTGCTCGGCGTGCCCGCCATCCGTAAAAAGGTGGTGACCCGTCCTGTGTTCGGCATCTTCAAGAAGATACTGCCGCCCTTGTCGGCCACCGAGCGGGAGGCCATGGAAGCCGGCTCCGTCTGGTGGGATGGCGAGCTGTTTCGCGGCAACCCGGATTGGAAGAAACTGCACGGTTACGGCAAGGCCGAACTGAGCGCCGAGGAGCAGGCCTTCATCGACAATCAGGTCGAGACCCTGCTCGCCATGGTGGACGACTTCAAGATCGTCAACGAAACCAAAGACCTGCCAGAGCCGGTCTGGGACTATCTGAAGAAGGAAGGCTTCTTCTCCCTGATCATTCCGAAATCCTATGGCGGTCGCGAGTTCTCGGCGATTGCCAACTCCACCATAGTCACCCGCATTGCCACCAAGAGCCTGAGCGTGGCGGTCACCGTCATGGTGCCGAACTCCCTCGGCCCGGGCGAGCTGCTGATGCACTACGGTACCCAGGCCCAGAAGGACTTCTGGCTGCCGGGGCTGGCCAACGGCAAGGAAGTGCCCTGCTTCGCCCTGACCGGTCCGGAAGCGGGCTCGGACGCGGGCGCCATCCCGGACAAGGGGATCGTCTGCAAGGGCATGTACAAGGGTGAAGAGGTGCTGGGTATTCGCCTGAACTGGAACAAGCGCTACATCACCCTGGCGCCCCGCGCCACAGTGCTGGGGCTGGCGTTCAAGCTCTATGACCCGGAGAAACTGCTGGGTGACAAGGAAGAGCTCGGCATCACCTGCGCCCTCATCCCCACCAGCCACCCGGGCGTGCGCGTGGGCGATCGCCACTACCCCATGGGTCTGGCGTTCCTGAACGGCCCGACCTTCGGCAAGGATGTGTTCATTCCGCTCGACTGGATCATCGGTGGCCCGGATTATGCCGGCCGTGGCTGGCGCATGCTGGTGGAGTGCCTCTCCGCCGGTCGCGGCATCTCGCTGCCTGCCCTCGGCACCGCCTGCGGTCACATGGCGAGCCGTACCGTGGGGGCCTACTCCTACGTGCGCAAGCAGTTCGGCATGTCCATCGGCAAGTTTGAAGGGGTGCAGGAAGCGCTGGCCCGCATCGGCGGCCTCACCTATCAGCTGGAAGGGGCCCGTCGCATGACCGCAGGTTCCCTGGACTTGGGTCAAGCCCCGGCCATTGTCACCGCAATTTCCAAGTACCACATGACCGAAATGGCGCGCCAGATCATGGATGACTCCATGGACATCCACGCCGGTCGCGCCATTCAGCTCGGCCCGAAAAACTACACCGGCTACGCCTACATGGGCATTCCGGTCGCCATCACGGTGGAAGGGGCCAATATCCTGACCCGCAACCTGATGATCTTCGGGCAGGGGGCCACTCGCTGCCACCCTTACGTGTTTGCCGAGCTGGAAGCCGCCGCCGACACCGATGTGGAGCGTGGCCTGGAGAAGTTTGATGCCCTGCTGATGAAGCACATCGCCTTCGGTACCGGCAACTTCTTCGGCGCCCTGTTCCAGGGGCTGACCCTGGGTCAGTTCAACAATGCCCCTGTGGCTGGCGAAACCGCCCGCTACTACAAGCAGCTTTCTCGCATGAGTAAAGGGCTGGCCCTGTGCGCCGACGTCTCCATGCTGATGCTGGGTGGCGATCTCAAGCGCAAGGAGATGATCTCCGCCCGTTTGGGCGACGTGCTGAGCCACCTCTACCTGGCTTCCGCCACCCTCAAGCACTACGAGGATCAGGGCCGCATGGTCTCGGATCTGCCGTTCGTGCAGTACGCGGTAGAGCGCAACCTCTACCTCATCGGCAAGGCGTTCGAGGGCTTCTTCCAGAACTTCCCGAACAAGGTGGTAGGCGCCGTGCTCAAACGCGTGGTCTTCCCGTTTGGCGTGGGCTACAAGATGCCGGCAGACGAGCGTTGCCACGCCATCTGTCTGGCCATGATGACCCCGGGCGAGTTCCGCGATCGTCTGACTGCACTCTGCTACGTGGGCAAGGATGACGCTGATCCGGTCGGTCTGATGGAGCGCGCCTTCCAGGCCATGGTGGCGGTGCAGCCCATCGAGAAGAAGCTGGTGCAGGCCCAGAAAGAGGGCAAGTTGCCCCGCAAGATGGCCCTGCCGGAGCTGGTGGCCGCGGCCCTGTCCCAGTCCATCCTCGGCAAGGAGGAGGCGGACAAGCTGCTGGCCGCCGATGCCCTGCGCTACGAGGCCATTCAGGTGGACAACTTCGCCCCGGGCGAGCTGGAAGGTCTGTCTCAACCGAACCCGGTTGTGCACGCCGCCTGACCCCGAGAGTGAACTGACAACCGGCCCATGTGGCCGGTTTTTTTGTTTGTTAACCAGGCATTTACAACCTCGATTAATTCCAGTTAAATGCAATGGCCCCCACCCTTGGGGCAGGAAGCAAGGCCAGCGGAATGGCCGATAACAACAACTCAGGAAGAGTGAATGAACCTCGCCAAAACGGCGATCGAACGCCCCATCTGGGTGGCGGTCTCGGTCGTGCTCATTTTTTTGCTGGGCCTGCTCAGCATCCGGGGACTGCCTGTCCAGCTGTTTCCCGACATCGATCGTCCTCACCTCAACATCTCGGTGGACTGGCGCTCGGCCTCGCCCCAGGAGATGGAGTCGGAAATCACCGACCCCATAGAGCAGGAGATGCAGGGGGTGCAGGGGCTGAAAAACCTCACCAGCAACAGCTATCCCGGCTTTACCGAGATCGACATGGAGTTTGCCCTCGGCACCGACATGCAGCGGGCCCAGCTCGACGTCATCTCGCGCCTGAACCGGGTCTCCGGCCTGCCGGACAAGATCGGCGGCCCCTACGTCAACAACTACAGCAGCAACGACACCCTGACCTTCTTCTTCATCCAGCAACTGCCGGGTGCCAAGGGGGCGATAGACGATCACCAGGCGCTGATCGAGGCGAGGGTCAAGCCGGAGCTTGAGCGCATCCCCGGGGTGTCGACCGTGGAGGTGGAGGGGATCAACGAGCGTCAGATCCAGATCCGCTTCGACCCCTATCGCGCCGCCGAACTGGGGGTGGAGATACCCGTGCTCGCCAGCCGGGCAACCACTGGCTGGGACGTGTCGGCCGGCACCCTCGATATAGGCCGCTGGGAGTACAAGCTGCGCTTCGCCGGTCGCTACGACGTGGCCACCCTGGGGGACAAGGTGGTGGACTGGCGCGACGGCCTGCCCATCTATCTGCGGGATGTGGCGGAAGTCAGGGTGGCCCGGGAGGAGAACCCTGTGCTGCGCATCCAGAACGGCAACACCGCCATAGCGGCGCAGATCTTCAAGGAGAGCGGGGCCAATGCCCTGGCGGCGCTGGAGGGGATCAAGCTCAAGGTGGAGGAGCTCAACCGCGAGGTGCTGGAGCCGGTCGGTCTGCACATGGAGCAGTCGTTCGACGCCTCCCTCTACATCAACCGGGCGGTGGGCATGGTGACCGCCAACCTGGGGCTGGGAGTGCTGCTCTCCTGCGCCATCCTCTGGGTCTTCCTGCGCCAGCTCAAGGCGACCCTGATGATAGCGATCGCCATCCCCATCAGCATCATGCTCACCTTCTGCCTGCTCAAGGTGATGGGCAGGACGCTGAACATCATCTCCCTGGCGGGGATCGCCTTCGCCGTCGGCATGGTGCTGGATGCAGCCATCGTCGTGCTGGAGAGCATCTACCGGCGCCATGAGCGGGGGGATCTGAGCAAGGCCGAGGCGGCGCTGGAAGGCACCAGCCGGGTGTGGACAGCCCTGGTGGCTTCCACCCTCACCACTGTCGCCATCTTCCTGCCGGTACTCTTGCTCAACGATGTGGAGGGGCAGCTGTTTGCGGATCTCGCGCTCACCATCGCCTGCGCCGTCACCGTCTCCATGGTGGTCGCCGTTACCGTGCTGCCCGCCGTGGCGGCGCGCTGGATGGGGCGCGAGCGGCTGGTCGATCCCTATGACGGGCTCTGGCGGCGCACCACCCGCCATGTTATCCGCTGGACCGGCACTGCCCCCCGGCGCTGGACCCTCATCGTATTGATGATGAGCGGGCCCGTGCTGGCCAGCTGGCTGCTGCTGCCCAAGATGAACTACCTGCCGGACGTGAAGCGGGATGCCATCGATGTGTGGATGAGCTTCACCCCAGGGGTCAACCTCAAGGCCCAGCGGGAGGAGGTGATAGACACGCTCATTGCCAGGCTGGATCCCTACATGAAGGGGGAGCAGGAGCCGACCCTCAAGAACTACTACATATTGCGCTACCCGGGCGGCGCCCAGATCGGGGTGCGCCCCAGGGACGAGACCCGGATCAAGGCGCTGGAGCAGCTCCTGATGAAACAGCTGTTGGTGGGCATACCCGATACCCGGGTCTTCGGCGGTCAGGGGTCGCTCTTTGGCGGCTTCGACAGCGAGAACGGCATCTCGTTGCTGATCCAGGGGGGCGAGCTGCCGGCGCTCTATCAGGCGGCCAGAGAGAGTATGGCCATGGTGCAGCGGGACTTGCCGGGGGCCCAGATAAGGCCTGAGCCCGGGCTCGACTTCACCGCCCCCGAACTGCGGCTGGTGCCCCAGGACAGGCGTCTTGCCGAGGTGGGTTGGGATCGCAGCCCCTTGCCCGCCATCATCCAGACCTTCGGCGATGGCCTGCGGGTCGGCGAGTATTTCGACGGGGAGGAGCGGCTCGACATCCTGCTGATGGGCCAGGCCTCCGCCAACCCGGACGAGCTGAAGGCGGTGCCGCTCGCGACTCCGTCCGGGCGCATAGTCCCCCTTGGCGAGCTGCTGCGGGTGGAGCCCGGCCTCGGGCCTGAGAGCATCTTTCGGGCCGACGGGCGGCGCAGCATCAGCCTGCAGATCACCCCCCCTGAGGGGATGAGCATGGAGCAGGTGCTGGAGACCCTGCAGACCAAGAGCTTTGCCGCCATCCGGCCGCTGCTGCCGGTCGGGGGCGAGCTCAGGGTTGCCGGCAATGCCGACAGCCTGCAGCAGGCGCTGGACAACCTCGGCGGCATCTTCCTGTTCGCCGTGATGATACTGCTCATCTTGCTGTGGGGGGTCTTCGCCTCCCTCAAGGATGCCGTGCTGGTGCTGCTGACCCTGCCGCTCGCCACAGTGGGCGGCGTGCTGGCGCTGCACCTGAGCGGCCTGCTGGTGCCGCTGCCGATGGACCTGCTCACCATTATCGGCTTCGTGATCCTGCTGGGGCTGGTGGTCAACAACGCCATCCTGCTGGTGCACCAGACCCGCATGGCCGAGCGGGAAGGGATGAGCCGCCAGTCGGCGGTGGCCGATGCCCTGCAAAGCCGGATGAGGCCCATCGCCATGACCAGCCTCACCAGCATCTTCGGCATGCTGCCGCTGATGCTGAGCCCGAGCGAGGGCAGCGAAATCTACCGCGGGCTCGCCACCGTCATCGTCGGCGGCATGAGTTGCAGCACCCTGTTTACCCTGATCCTGTTACCCGCCTTCCTGCGGCTGGGTGAGCGGGTCGACGCACCCCACGCCATCCGGCAGCGGGCCTGAGAAGGAGCCTATCGATGATGCAGATGTTCACAAGGATGATGATGACCCTGGCCCTGCTGGCAGCAGGGCCTGCCGGGGCAAAGGTGGTGACACTGGCGGCCGTGACCCAGGGGGAGGCGGGGGCCAGCATCTGGGTCAGCGGCACGGTGGCGAGCCGCCAGCAGGCGGCCCTCAGCACCGAGGTGAGCGGTCGGGTGGAGTGGATTGCCGAGTTCGGCAGCCGGGTGAAGGCGGGGGACGAGCTGCTGCGCCTGGACGCCGCCACCCTGCACCTCTCCCTCGAGCAGTCCCGGGCCGAGCAGGGGAGGGAGGAGAGTAAGCTGCGTTATGCTCGCGCCGAGTTCCAGCGCCTCGAGCGGCTGCACCAGCAGAAGAGTGCCTCCCAGAGCCAGTACGACAAGGCGCGCTATGAGGTGGAGCAGGCCGAGCTGGCGGAGCAGCTGGCCCTGGTACAGGTTCGCCAGATCGAGGCACAGTTGCAAAGAACCCACATCTTCGCCCCCTTCGATGGGGTGGTGAACGAGCACTTCATCCAGCCGGGGGAGCATGTGGACGCGGGCGAGCGGGCGCTGGAGCTGGTCAACCCGGATCAGCCGGACATCCGGCTGCGGGCACCCATCGTCTGGGCCAGCCAGCTGGAAGCTAAGGCCAGGTTGCGGGTCGAGGGGGATCAGCTCAGCGGCCACGCCGTCTATTACCAGCGGGCGGCGAGCGCCGATCCCAAGTCGCGCCTCATCGAGCTGCGCCTCAGGCCAGAGCCGGGCCGCTTCATCATTGGCTCGCCGGTGCGGGTGGCGCTGCCGCTCGGGGAGCAGCAGACCATGTTGCTGCCGCGGGATGCCCTGGTGCTCGGCACCGAGGGGAGCGTGGTCTATCAGGTGGAGCAGCGCGGCGAGGCGCTGACCGTGAACCGGGTACCGGTGACTGTGCTGTTTGGCGACAACCGGCAGGTGGCGGTGAGCGGCGCCCTCAAGCTGGGGGACAGGGTGGTGGTACGCGGCGCCGGCAGCCTGCAGGATGGGGACAAGGTGGAGCTGTTTCGTGGCTGAACCTGGTCTGGCGCCATAAAAAACGGCTCCCGCGGGAGCCGTTGTTGTCGATGTCCAAGCGAGGGATTACTCGACCATCATCACCTTGCAGGTGTTGGTACTGCCCACGGTTTCCATCTTGTCGCCGTGGGTCAGCAGCACCATGTCGCCGCTCTGGACCAGGCCCTTGGCCTTGAGCACGTCCAGCGCCTCGCGGCACACCTCGTAGACCGGCTTGCTCTCGTCGCCGTCGAACAGCACAGGGGTGACACCGCGGTAGAGGTTGGTCCAGGCCAGGGTCTTGTTGTGGGGGGACATGGCGAAGATCGGCAGGCCGGAGCTGATGCGGGACATCAGCAGCGGTGTGGTGCCGGACTCGGTCAGTGCCACTATCGCCTTGACCCCTTCCAGGTGGTTGGCGGCATACATGGTGGACATGGCCACGGCCTCTTCCACCGAGGTGAAGGTGTAGCTCATGCGGTGGTTGGAGACGTTCAGGCTAGGGTGCTTCTCGGCACCCACGCAGACGCTGGCCATGGAGGTGACCGTCTCTATAGGGAACTGGCCGGCGGCGGTCTCGGCGGAGAGCATCACAGCATCGGTGCCGTCCAGCACGGCGTTGGCCACGTCCATTACCTCGGCGCGGGTCGGCAGCGGGGCGTTGATCATGGACTCCATCATCTGGGTCGCTGTGATGACCACGCGGTTCAGACGACGGGAGTGACGAATAAGCTTCTTCTGTACGCCCACCAGCTCGGGATCGCCGATCTCGACGCCGAGATCGCCACGGGCCACCATGACGGCATCGGAGCCGAGAATGATGTCTTCCATCGCCTCGTCGCTGGCGACGGTTTCGGCGCGCTCGACCTTGGCCACTATCTTGGCGTTGGAGCCGGCTTCGCGGGCCAGTTCGCGGGCGTAGCGCAGATCATCGCCACTGCGGGGGAAGGAGACGGCCAGGTAATCCACGTTCATGCGGGCGGCGGTCTTGATGTCTTCCTTGTCCTTCTCGGTCAGGGCCGGTGCGGAGAGACCGCCCCCTTTCTTGTTGATGCCCTTGTTGTTTGAGAGAGGCCCGGCCACTGTGACTGTGGTGTGAATGCGGGTGCCTTCGACCTGCTCGACTTTCAGTTGCACGCGGCCATCGTCCAGCAGCAGGATGTCGCCGGCCACCACGTCGTTTGGCAGACTCTTGTAGTCGATGCCGACCTGCTCCTGGCAGCCTTCACCTTTGCCGAGGGCGGCATCGAGAATGAACTTGTCACCGATGGCGAGGTAGATCTTGCCATCCTTGAAGGTGGAAACGCGGATCTTGGGGCCTTGTAGGTCCCCCATGATGGCCACATGACGGCCCAGCTTGGCGGCGATTTCACGCACCTGGTTGGCGCGCAGGATATGATCTTCAGGAGTGCCGTGAGAGAAGTTCATCCGCACCATGTCGGCACCGGCGCGAATGATCCCCTCGAGGATGCCGTCGCGATCGGTCGCCGGACCGAGTGTGGTTACAATCTTTGTACGTCTTGGCATGAAAGACTCCAATGTGAAGTTGATATGACTTGAAATACTGCCCCGTCAAGCATGTGGCATGGCGCCTGCTTGCAGGCCATCTGGGTGGCCTTGTGTTATTAAATTACGATACTACACCAAGCCCGGTGGCATAGACAGTCGGGGGCGGACCCCCGAATGATTCAGGAATTATGCGGGGTATCAAAGCGGGATTCGCGCAAACCTTCTTTGACTTTCTTCAGGTTTTCGCGAAATTTCATGCCACGGCGCAGAGTAAAGCCGGTTGCCAGCACGTCCACCAGGGCCAGCTGGGCGATGCGCGACGCCATCGGCATATAGACGTCGGTGTCTTCCGGCACGTCCATGGAGAGCACCAGGTTGCACTCCCGGGCCAGGGGGGAATCCTTGGCGGTCATGCCGATGACGGTGGCATCGTTTTCACGGGCCAGGGCCGCGATTTCCACCAGCGCCTTGGTGCGGCCGGTGTGGGAGATCAGCACCACCACATCCCCTTCGCTGCTGTTGATGCAGCTCATGCGCATCATGACGATGTCGTCGAAGCTCACCACGGGAATGTTGAAGCGGAAGAATTTGTTCTGGGCATCGCGGGCCACGGCGGAAGAGGCGCCCAGGCCGAAGAAGCTGATCTTCTTGGACTGGGTCAGGATATCGACGCAGCGGTTGATGGCGGAGATGTCCAGGCTGTTCTTGGCGGCATCGAGACAGGCCATGGTGGATTCGAAGATCTTGGCGGTATAGGTGTCGGGCCCGTCTTCCGCTTCCACGTGGCGGTTCACATAAGGGGTGCCGTTGGCCAGGCTCTGGGCCAGGTGCAGCTTGAAGTCGGGGAAGCCCTTGGTATCGAGACGACGGCAGAAGCGATTGACGGTCGGTTCGCTGACATCGGCCAGCTTGGCGAGGGTGGCAATGCTGGAGTGAATGGCGGTCTGGGGCGACGCCAGGATCACTTCAGCCACCTTACGCTCTGATTTACTGAAACTTTCCAAATTGTTCGTAATTTTATCGAGGGTATTCATCATTACCACCAGGCATTTTTGTAATTTAACTTCAGTGTCTGTGCACTAAATTCACAGCTCAAGCAGGTTTCCAATCTACTTGATGACTATACAAGACAAGCGCTTATCGGAACTAATCTCGTCCCCACAAAGTATGACTCATGTCTAATTATTTCGTGCTTTTGGTTACAAACTTCCATCCGACCCTTGAAAACGCTTACAAATGTTGCAAAGCAACAACACTGTGAGCGGGCGCACAGTTGCATTCATCCGACGCGCCGCAAGGGAAGGGGCTCGGGTAGTATTGCAACCAAATAACAATGTCGGGACGGTAAGGGCCGCCCCGAGTCGGTAACGAAGGAGTTTGTTATGCAGCATACCCATGCGCTGGTGGGCGACGTAGGCGGTACCAATGCCCGGCTGGCCCTCTGCGAGTTGGCGACTGGCGCCATTTCCCAGGCAAAGACCTATTCCGGGCTTGCCCACCCCAGCCTCGAGGCCGTGGTGCGCCTCTATCTGGAGGAGCATGGCGTCAAGGTGGGCGAAGCCTGCATTGCCATCGCCTGTCCCATCAACGGCGACTGGGTCGCCATGACCAACCACAGCTGGGAGTTCTCCATCCGCGAGATGCAGGCCAACCTCGGCCTGGATCGCCTGCAGGTGATCAACGATTTCACCGCCGTTTCCATGGCCGTCCCGGTGCTGGCTGAGGCGGATCGCATCCAGCTCGGGGGGGCCGCCCCCGTGGCCGGCAAGCCCATCGCCATCTATGGCGCAGGTACCGGCCTTGGGGTGGCGCACCTGGTGCAGGCGGGCGAGCAGTGGCTCAGTCTGCCGGGGGAGGGCGGTCACGTGGATTTCGCCGCCAACACGGAAGAGGAAGATGCCGTGCTGCAGGTGATGCGTGGCGAGTTGGGCCATGTGTCGGCCGAGCGTTTCCTGTCGGGCCCGGGATTGGTCAATCTCTATCGCGGCCTGGTCAAATCCGACGGCCGTGAACCCGAGCCCTTTGCCCCCAAAGACATCACCGAGCGGGCGTTGGCGGGTGACTGCCTGGATTGCCGCCGTACCCTGAGCCTGTTCTGCGTGCTCATGGGCCGTTTTGCCGGCAACCTGGCGCTCAACCTGGGCACCTTCGGCGGCGTCTACATCGCCGGCGGCATAGTGCCCCGCTTCCAGGAGTTCTTCATCGGCTCCGGTTTTCGGGTCGCCTTCGAGGACAAGGGGCGCTTCAAGCCTTATCTGAAGGACATTCCGGTGTTCCTCATCACCCATGAGGGCCCCGGCCTGCTGGGAGCGGGTGCCTATCTGCGCCAGTCCCTCGGGATACGCCTCTGAGGCGGATAAAGAATGCACAAATGGTTCAGTCCCGATTCAGTGACCCTGGCGTAGAGTGAGATCACGTACTCAAGAGGGCAGGGTTTCACAGGGAATTGGAAGCTGTCTTCATCCGCTGGGTGCGAATTGTCACCTGACAAGCCTGAACTGTTTCACCGGCCCTTGCGGCCGGTTTTTTTATGTCCGCCATTTCATCCATGGGGCCTAGAAGCCGCTTTCCCGCAGCAGCACGGCGAGCAGCCAGGTGCTCCCCTCGGCCAGCAGGCTGCGTCGGCTCCCCTCCAGCACCAGGGTGCCGCGGGTCTCCCGCAGGGTGGCCGGGGCCTCATCCAGCCGGATCCGCACCAGGAACAGGGGATGGGTTGGTTGCAGCTCCTCCCCTTGTTGGCTGGTGGTGATGGGGCCCCCGAAGCGGGCGCTCAACATGGGGTGCTTGAGCTTGGCGACCCGGGTGGTGCCCAGATCGACCAGGGTGCCATGGAGGGGCGAAAGGGCGCCGTCCGGATAGAAGCGTACCGGATCGCCGACCCGCAGACGCGCTATCTCATCCGCCGCCACATAGGCATCGACCTGCCACTGGCCGGGATCGATCAGGACGCCTATGGGGTGCTGGCTGTTGAGCCACTGGCCGGGCCGCTGCTCGGGATCCACATCCAGCCAGAGGCCGCTGAAGGGGGCCGCCAGCCTGAGCCTGTCTATCTCAGCCCGTGTCGCATTCGCCTCCCTGTACTGCACCCTGAGCCGCTCCCGGGTCGCTATCTGTTCACTGAGCCCGAAGGGGTCATCCAGCATGCCGCCCAGGCGCGCGCCATAGGTCTGGATGCTCTGGGTGTTGCCCTGCACCTTCCAGTCGAGATCGGGATCCACCAGTTGCAGCAGGGATTCCCCCGCCTTGACGGGCCCGGCGGCCCGCAGGCTCTCCAGGCGGGCGGGGAAGGGGGTGAACACCTGCAGCTGGCGCTCCGCCCGCGCGACCCCGACTCCCTTGATTTGGCTGTGCCATGGCAGGGCCAGCAGGATGAGCAGGGTGAGCAGCCCCAGCGCGAGCCCGACCCGGCGTGGACGGGTCACCCTGGCGCGGGCCCGCCACCAATGGGTCAGCTCCCGCCAGACGGGAAGAAGGATGAACCAGCCGATTTCGACCATGAACAGGAGTATCCCCAGCAGTTTGAAGAACAGAAAGTAGACGGCGACCGCGATGCCGAGGAACAGCACCAGGCGATAGAGCCAGGTCAGGATGGCAAAGCCGATGAGCGCCCGGCGCTGGCGCACCGCAAAGGGCTCGGGCCAGGGCTCCATCAGGCCGAGCAGGGAACGGCGCAGGGCCACCCTGGCCAGGGCCGAGGCCCGCTCGTGCAGGTTCGGGAAGTTGAGCAGATCCGAGACGATGAAGTAGCCATCGAAGCGCATGAAGGGGCTGGCATTGAGGGCGAGGGAGAGGATCCAGCTGGTGGTGGCGAGGTAGAGCAGGCCGTTGCGCAGCGCCCCTTCCGCACACAGGGCCCAGCCCAGGGTTGCCAGCCCGGCCAGGGCCAGCTCGGTCAGTATGCCGGCGCTGGCGATGGCGAGCCGCTGGCGGGAGCGGGCCAGCTTCCAGCTCTCGCTGGTATCCGTGTAGAGCATGGGCCAGAGCACCACGAAGGCGATCCCCATGTGGGCCACCCGCACCCCGAGCCGGGTGGCGACCAGGGCATGGCCCAGCTCATGGAGCGTCTTGGCCAGGATCAGGGCGAGGGCGAAGCTCAGCAGGCCGTCGAGGGAGAAGGACTCCACCACGGCGTGAGTGAAGCTGTCCCACTGCTGCAGGGTCAGCAGTATGCCGAGCAGGCTGGCCCCCGCCACCAGCCAGGCGGTGAGGGGATTGAACAGCCAGTCAAGCCGTGCCGCCAGCCGCTGGAGATGGCCCTGGGGGCGCAGCAGGGGGACGCGGAAAAACAAGTAGTGATGCAACCACCACTGTCCCTTCAGCCAGGCCCGGCCTTCGCTCGCCTGGCGCAGCCTGTCCACTGCCTGGGGGCTGGGACGCACCAGCTGATGGCGCTCGAGAAACTGGCTGAAGGCGAGGATCTGCTCCACCTCGGGATGCAGGGCCGTCTCGTGCTGCAGCGCCTGCTGCAGGCGGCGGGGCGTCTGCCCGGCCCAGCGTACCAGACACTCGAACTCGAACCAGCCGATGCGGTAGAAGCGGTTGATCACCATGTCCTGAATGAGCCAGGCCGGCTCGCCGTTGGCGGTTCTGTCCGCCGGGCAGAGTCGCAGATCATCGCGCAGGCTCGGCAGGGGCAGGTCGGCGGGATCCAGCATCAGAGGCCGCTCCAGGCGCGCAGGGCCGCCAGGGGACGGCGCAGCAGGTAGTAGCCGAGCAGCACGCGCTCGCCATAGAGCTTGGCGGTGCCGTGCAGGCCGAGACGGGCATGGGAGGGCGGCGACTCTATGGTGGCGAGCAGCCGGTAGGCGACCACGCCGTCGGCCCCCGGCTGGGCCTGATAGCTGGTCTCCAGGATCTTGCCGCGCAGGGGATCCAGGGGATAGGCGCTCAGGAACAGGGTGACGTCGGCCCCGGGTTCGAGGGCGATGGCATCGGCCACCGGCAGCAAGATGCGCATGGCGGGCTGGTGGGGATCGGCGAGCTGCATGATGCGCTCCCCGGTCACCACAGGTTTGCCGAGCCAGTCGTTGGCATCGCTGAACACGGCGACCCCGTCCCGGGGGGCCGTCACCTGGCTGCGGGACAGTTGCAGCTCGACCCCCGCCAGTTCGGCACGCTTTTGCTGGGCCCGGCCGGTGAGCAGGGTCAGCTCGCGCCGACTCTGGGGATTGTCGAAGGCGCGCTGGCTGGCGGCGAGCAGTTCGGCATCGGCCACGGCCACCTCCTGGGTCAGCACCTCAGCCCGGTTGCGCAGCGTGGTCTCGTCCAGGCGAAACAGGGGAGCCCCCGCGGCCACCGTCTGATTCGGGCGCACCGCCATCTGCTCTATGACCCCGGCGAGGGGGCTGCTGATCACCAGGCTGGTGCGGGAGACCACTTCGGCCGGCGCCAGGGCGCTCTGGCGTATGGGGATGAGCAGCATGACGCCGGCGGCCAGGGCCAGCAGGATGAGCTGGCGCCGACTGGGCCGCCAACCGAGCAGGGGCGGCTTGTGGGTCAGGCTGTGCCAGCAATAGGCCCAGGTCTGCCAGAGACCTTGCAGCAGGGGCAGCAGGGGGGCGGGAGGCTCGCTCTCGCGCAGCAGGCAGAACAGGCCAAGCCGCTCGCCATCGTCGCGCTGGATGGGGACGCAGAACACCCCCTCCGGCCACCACTCGGCCCAGCCTTCGGCCAGATCCTCCGGCAGGGAGAGGGTCTCGCGCGCCAGCCAGACGGGGTCATGACCCGAGATCTGGGTATCGAGCCAGCGGCTCATCCTGCCGAGCCAGATGAGATAGGGGGAGTCTTCGCTGGGCCTGGCCAGTCCGGAGACGCAGAGCAGCTCCTGGGACTGGCCATGGCGGGCAAACACCAGCGCCTGATGAAACGGCAGCAATTGATAGAGATCGTTGGCCATGGAGAAGGCGAGGGCATTGAGACTTCGGGCGGCCAGGGCCCGGTCACGCAGGGCATGCAAGGCCAGCAGCAGTTGAGGCGGCGGGAGCGATTCAGTCATGGGACTCCAGAATGCGGGCCACGCCACTCATGCCCGCGACCAGTTCGGGATAAGGGGCGTCCAGTCTGGCCTCCAGCTCGACTGTCTGGGCCACGGCGTCGACCCGGGCATTGATGTGGCTGATCCTGGCCTGGTAGGGCTTGCCCGTCTCCAGCACGTTGATCTCGAGGGCCTGCCCCTGTTGCAGCCCGGACAGCAGCCGGGAGGGGACGTTGAGGCGGACCTTGAGGGGGCCGTCACTGACCAGATCGAACAGGGGGGTGCCGGCGGTCATGGTCTGATAGGGCTTGGCCTGCACCTGGGCGATGCGACCCGCGAAGGGGGCCCGCACGTCGCAGTAGCTGGTGCGCGCCTGGGCCAGGGCATGGGCGCCCTCGGCTTTTTGTACCCCGGTGGCGGCGATGGCCACCTCGAGATCGCCCACCGCATCGAGCTTGCGCAGGTTGCGTTTGGCGGCGAGATCCTGGCGGGCCATCTGCAACTCCGCCTGGGCGACGCGGGCCTGGGCCTCGCCTTCCCGACAGTCGAAACGGGCGAGCAGGGCCCCCTGCTTGACGGGCTGGCCGAGACTGGCTTGCAGTTTGCCCAGGGTGCCGCTCATCTGGCTGGAGAGGGTCGTCTCCAGGCTGGCGGTCAGCAGGATGCGAATGGCATTGGGATCGTCCTGCAAGGTGCCTGTGGCCGGAGCCAGGGCGGGGCTGGCCTGCGCGGTCAGCGGCACCAGCAGAAGCCACCAGGGGCTGGTGTTAGTTGGGAAGGACATAGGGCACTCCGCCATTGGAAGTCAGCAAGGCCTGGTTCTCCTGTTTCTTGATGGTTTGCTCGATGGCTTTCGCCAGGGTCTGGACGTCGTGCTGGGCGATGGCCTCTGGCTGCACGTCCAGGCCGACCGAGTTGTAGAGCCGGCCCCAGGCGGCCTGGGCCTGGGAGTAGGCGGCCTCGCGCTGATAGCGGGAGAGCAGGTAGCGCCCTTCGGTGCGGATGACCTCGAGCTCGGACCCCTGATCGCTGGTACGGGCGGCCTGGGCATAGTGGAGCAAGCTCTGATCAACACGCAGGCTCTCGTCGGCGAAGGCCACTTCCTGGGCGGCCAGGTTGTAGCGCAGCACCCCGACCCTGACCTGGGTCAGCACGGCCATGGAGAGGGCGACACGTCTGGCATCATCCGTGACCTTCTGGGAGACCTCCAGGTTCTGGATGGCGGGCAGCCGCAGGAACTTGAGCAGGTTGATGGAGACCTGCAACCCTGTCTCGGACCAGTGGTTGTTGTACAGGTACTGGTTGGAGTCGTAGTTGTAGCCCCAGTTCAGGCTCACGTTGGGCCAGAGTTCGGCCTTGGCTATCTTGATGTCCTGCTGGTTGGCGCGCTTGCGATACCACTCCTCCATGATCTCGGGGCGGTTTTCCAGCGCCATCAGCTCCAGGTTGTCGATGCTCTGGGCCAGGGTCGGCAACTGGGGTTCGGGGGTATCATCGGCCAGCACCATCTTGCTGCCGGAGGGCAGGGAGATGAGGGCGGCGAGTTCGGCCCGGGCGAACTCGAGATCCTGGCGGCGCTGATTGAGCAGGGAAACGGAATCGATGAGGGCGCGCTGGTAGGCCAGCGCCTGCTGGCGCGGCAACAAGCCTTGCGTCTCGGCCTGGCGGGCAGAGTCGAGGGCCACCCGGGTTCTGGCCAGCAGCTTGTCGACCTCGGGCAGCAGGCGCTGGGCCCCCAGGGCACGCCAGTAGGCGCTGCGCACATCTTGCAGCACGTTCTGGGCCACCTTGCGACGGCGCTCTTCGGCCATCAGCACCTGATCCCCCTTCTGCTGATTGCGGTAATAGGCGACGCCGAAATCGAGCAGACTCCAGCTTAGCCCCAGACCGCTCAGATCGCGGTAGCGCTCCTGGGAGGTGGAGGCGCGCAGGCTCTCCTCACCGTCCTCGATCCCGATCGAGGTACCACCTGAGTCGTTGCTGCGTCCGGCCAGCCCGGCGGAGGCGACCAGCTGGGGCAGCATCTCATGGCTGGAGAGATCCCGCAGATCCGCCGCGAGCGCGCCCTCCATCAGTTTGAGGCGATAGTCCAGGTTGTATTTGAGGGCCCTGGCCGCCGCTTCATAGAAGGTGAGGGGGTGGATCACGGGCTCTTGCTGATCGTACATCAGCTGACGATCGAAGCGGATCCGGTCTGTCTTGTCCTGCTCCGTGTAGGTCTCGGGTGGCAGGGTGCTGCAGGCACAGAGCAGCAGGCTGGAAGTCAGGGTCAAGGGGCGGGGAGCGAGTCTGGGCATCATCTGTCCTTAGAATCAAGTGCCTGATTTGGTGGCAAGGGTGGCGGTGCGCGCAGTGCCTGTCATGGCGCGGCCTGCCGCATCCTGCAATTGCCTGGTAAAACTGCTGGCCTTGCCAGCGGGATCGGGGGTGCCATGGGGCCGCATATCCTGTGGCGTCATGGCAAACACAGACTCATCGCTGAGCAGGCCGTCGGCGCTGAGGCTGACCCGGCCGTGACGACCGAGGAAGCTGGCCAGATCCTGTTCCTGGGCCAGCCAGCTCTCCTGCACGCTCTGGCTGACGAAGGTCCCCTCCAGCTGGCCCAGGCCCTGGCCTATGCTCTGGCTGTGGATCTCCGGGGTCAGGCCGAAGAACAGCAGGCTGCCGTCGGTGCGCTCTGAACTGGCGCCGAGCAGCCGGTTGATGTTCTGCACCACTGGGGTGACGAAGATGGCCGGGGTCAGGTCGGGGAGCTGCGTACCCAGATCCCCCATTGTCCCCTGATCGAGATCATGGGGGCCGGCGCCTCTGGTGTCGGGCGGGGGCACATAGGGGGCTGAGATGTCCAGGTGGATCACCAGCTGGGCCTGATCGGTGGCCCCGCTGCCATCCCCCAGGGTGTAGGTAAACACATCCTGCAGCACCTGGCCGAGGCCGGCGGCGGCCAGCACTTCCGGGTTGGTCAGATCTATGGTGTAGCTATAGCTGCCATCCTGGTTGAGGGTCAGCCAGCCGTAGCGCCCGGCGAGCGGCTGGCCGAGGGTGCCCCCATTGCCGCTGCCGTCCTCGGTGCCGCTGCGCACCCCGGTGACGCGCAGGGGATCATCGCCATCGACGTCACCATCGTTGGGCAACACCTGGCCCGAGGCATGGGGGGCCTGCACCTGATCGTTTGCCACCGCGCTGTCATCCTGGGCGACCGGGTTGTCGTTGGCCCCCTGGATGACGACGGTCAGGCGTGCCTCGGAGAGGGCTCCCCCCTGATCGCGCATGCGGTAGCTGAACACCTCGGTGAGGGTCTGGCTGGCCAGTCGCAGCGCCTCGACCTCGGGGTTGTCATTGTCAATCAGGTACTGGTAGCTGCCATCGGCATTGAGGATGAGCTGGCCATAGCGTCCCTGCAAAACCTGACCCGCATTGACGCTGTTGCCGAGCGTGTCGCTGACGGTGAGCACTGTCCTGGTCTCGCCGTTGGCCTGGCTGTCCACGTCGCTGTCGTTGTCCAGCACATTGCCGACGGGATCCAGCCCCGCCGCCGTGTTGTCAATGCCGCCGGCTTCGATGGCATTGGCCTTGTCATCCACGGCAATCGGCGTGTCGTTGCTGCCGCGAATGGTCAGGGTGAGCGTGCTGGCGCTGGCGGCGCCCCAGAGATCCGCGATCTGGTAGTTGAAGAGCTCGGTCAGGGTCTGGTCAGGCCCGCGCAGGGCCTGCACCTCGGCGAGGCTGTTGTCCAGACGGTAGTGCCAGCTGCCATCGGCATTCATCACCAGCTCACCATAGCGCCCCTGCAGCACAGTCCCCAGGGCGGCACTCTGACCATCGGCATGCTGAACGCCCGTCACCGTCAGGGCATCGCCCTCCAGATCGCTGTCATTGCCGAGCACATTGCCGCCGGGATCCAGGCCGGGTTGCCCGTTATTGAGTCCGCCCGCCTCGATCACCTGGGCCTGATCCGGGTTGGCGACCGGGGCATCGTTGCGCCCCCGTATGAGGATGGTGAGCTGGGCAAGATCGACCGCGCCCGCCAGATCTTGCGCCTGGTAGGTGAAGTGGTCGTTCAGGGTCTGCAGGGGCCCCAGCCCCTGAACGGTGGCATTGCCGGTATCGAGGGCATATTGGTAACGGCCATCCTGATACAGGGTGAGGGTGCCATAGAGCCCGGTCAGGGTGAGGGGAAGGACCTGGG
The DNA here is from genome assembly GCF_946892685.1 of Aeromonas sp. Marseille-Q5825. Classification (NCBI taxonomy): domain Bacteria; kingdom Pseudomonadati; phylum Pseudomonadota; class Gammaproteobacteria; order Aeromonadales; family Aeromonadaceae; genus Aeromonas; species Aeromonas sp. Marseille-Q5825. The sequence goes on along the minus strand of NZ_CAMPOU010000003.1, from coordinate 226,423 downwards.
TGACGGCGGCCAGCGTGCCGCCTGCGGCTTCAGTTCCCGCTCGCCCACCGCTGAGGATAAGGCTGTCGCCGCTGTCGATGTCGGTATCGTTGCCCAGCAGGTTGCCGTTGGGATTGACCACATTGCCTGCACCATTGTCGGCGACGGCGATCCCGATGTCGTTGCTGGCCACGGGGGTGTCGTTGGCCCCCTGGATACGAATGGTCAGGGTGGCTGAGCTGCTGGCACCGTTGGCGTCCGTCATGCCGTAACCGAAGCTGTCGGTCAGTGTGTCGGCACTGGTTCGCAGGGCCTGGACCGCGGCCAGGCTGTTGTCGATCACATAGGTGTAGCTGCCATCCCCGTTGAGGGTGAGCCAGCCATAGTTGCCCCTCAGCTGGCTGCCGAGAGTGCCGGCTGTGCCAGCGCCGGTCCGCACTGTGCTGACCGTCTTGCGCTCGTTGGGGTTGCCCGATTCGGGATCCGTGTCGTTGCCGAGCACGTTGCCGGTGGCGTTGCTGCCCAGGGTGCTGTTGTTGACGCCCCCCGCCTCGACGGCGGTGCCGTTGTCGGCGACTGCCACCGGGGTGTCATTGCGCCCCTGGATGCTGATGGTCAGGGTCTGGGCACTGACGAGGCCCCCGAGATCCGTTATCTGGTAATCGAACTGCTCGGTGAGGGTTTCCCCCGGCAGCAGTCGCTGCACTGCGGCATTGGCATTGTCCAGCACATAGCGGTAGCTGCCGTCGGCGTTGAGGGTGAGGGTGCCATAGAGACCGTTGAGCCCGCTGCCAATGATGCCGCTGGTGGCGCCTGTGCTGACCCCGGTGACGGTGAGCTGCTCCCCGTTGCGATCCGGATCAGTATCGTTGGTGAGCAGGTTGCCGGTGGGATCTGTCCCCAGTAGGCCGTTGTTCAGGCCGCCGGCCTCGATGGCGGTGGCGGTATCGGCCGTGGCGACGGGGGCATCGTTGGCTCCCTGGATGGTGATGGTGACGCTGGCCTGGCTGGTCGCGCCATTGGCATCCTGCATGGTGTAGCCGAAGCTGTCGGTCAGGGTATGGCTGCTCAGGCGCAGGGCCTGAACCGCCGCCAGGCTGTTGTCGACCACATAGGTGTAGCTGCCATCCCCGTTGAGGGTGAGCCAGCCATAGTTGCCTCTCAGCTGGCTGCCGAGAGTGCCGGCGGTGCCGGTGCCTGTCCGCACAGCACTGACCGTCTTGCGCTCGTCGGGGTTGCCCGATTCGGGATCCGTGTCGTTGCCGAGCACGTTGCCGGTGGCGTTGCTGCCGAGGGTGGTGTTGTTGGCCCCCCCCGCCTCGACGGCGGTGCCAGTGTCGGCCACCGCCAGCGGGGTGTCGTTGCGCCCCTGGATGGTGATGGTCAGGGTCTGGGCACTGACGAGGCCGCCAAGGTCGCGCATCTGATAGTCAAATGCTTCGACCAGGTTCTCGCCGGGCAGCAGTCGTTGCACCGTGGCATTGGCATTGTCCAGTACATAGGTGTAGCTGCCGTCGGCGTTGAGGGTGAGGGTGCCATAGAGGCCGCTTATTGCACTGCCGACGGTGCCGCTGGTGGCCCCGAAGCTGACGCCGGTGACGGTGAACTGCTCCCCGTTGCGATCGGGATCCGTGTCGTTGGTGAGGACGTTGCCGCCTGGATTGGTGCCGCTTGCCTGATCGATGCCTTCGATGGCGATGGCCGCATCCGGGACGGCGGTGGGGGTATCATTGGCCCCCTGGATGGTGATGGTGATGGTGGCCAGGCTGCTGGCGCCGGCGGCATCCACCAGGGAGTAGGTAAAGCGGTCGGCCAGAGTATCGGTCGCCAGACGCAGGGCCTGCACCGCCGCCAGGTCGTTGTCGATCACATAGGTGTAGCTGCCATCCCCATTGAGCAGCAGCCAGCCATAGTCGCCCCGCAACTGGGAGCCCAGGGTACCAGCAGTGCCCGTGCCCCCTGTGGTGCCGGTGCGGACAGTGGCGACATGCCGGGTTTCATCGGGGTTGCCGGCGTCGGGGTCGCCGTCGTTGGCGAGCACGTTGCCGGTGGCATTGCTGCCGAGGGTGGTGTTGCCGAGTCCCCCGGCCTCGACGGCGGTGCCCGTGTCATCCACCGCCACAGGGGCATCATTACTGCCGTTGATGGTGATCACCAGGGCGGCGATGTCGTGGAGGTTGCCCAGATCCGTGACCCTGTAGCTGAAGGTCTCGGTGAGGGTGTCCCCCTGCCTCAGGGCCTGGACGGCGGCATTGCTGTTGTCCACCAGGTAGCGATAGCTGCCGTCGGCCCCCAGGGTCAGGGTGCCGTAGAGCCCGACAATGACGGCACCATTGGCGCTGGTGCTGCCGCCGGGCACATCGGTTATCTGGCTGAGGTTGGTGTCCGGTCCCAGGGCGAGCTTGCTGACCCCCTTGCCGTCTCCCGCATCGATGTCGGTGTCGTTGGTGAGCACATTGCCGATGGCATCCGTGCCGGCCTGGCCGACCCCCTGCTCGGTGGCGCTGCCTGCATCGTCGCTGCCCAAGGGGGCGTCGTTGGCGCCCTGGATGGTGATGATGAGACTGGCCTGATTGCTGACGCCCTCGTCATCGATCACCTGATAGTCGAACTGCTCGGTCAGGGTGTCACTGCCAAGGCGCAGCCTCTCCACATCGGGGTTGTCGTTGTCGAGGACGTAGCGATAGCCACCCCCGAGCAACACATAGAGGGTGCCGTACTTGCCGGTAATGCTGGCCTCGACATCGACCGAATTGGTGGTGGCACTGTTGCCGGTGGCCGTGCTGGTCACCTGGCCAAGGTGCAGGATGTCGCTGTTGGTGGCGATGTCCACGTCGGTGTCATTGCGCAGCAGATTGCCCTGGGGCGAGGTGCCGGGCAGGTTGTTGGCGGTACCGCCCGCTTCCCGCGCCGTGGTGGTGTCGTTCTGGGCGACGGGGGCATCGTCGACCGGGTTGAGGGTGATGAGGACGCTGGTGGTGGCCGTCAGGGCATCCTCGGCATTGCCGGGAATGCCGTCGCCGTTGAGCTTGTCACCCAGTTGGCCGTTGTCGTTGATCAGCACCGAGAGGGTGTCGCTGCCGTTGTAATCCTGGTTGCCACGGTAATTGAGGGTCAGCAGGGCGGCATTGAGGGCGGCCAGATTGCCGGTCAAGACCAGCTGGCCACCGCCGTTGTTGGTGACCACGCTCAGGCCGGTTGCGCTCCCCAGGGAGAGCACGCCCTGGGTCACCGTCAGGGTGAGGGTGAGAGTACCGCTGCCCGCGTCCATGTCGGCCACCGAGAGCCCGACCAGCTGGAGATCCTGATCTTCATCCACGCTCTGGGCCGGGGTCGTGTTGCCCAGGGTGGGCGCATCGTTGAGCTCCACATAGCCGATGTTGGCACCGGCTTCGAACTGGCCGGCGTCGATGCCGGCCTCGGTGAGCACTAGCCCGATCTGCCCCAGGGTGCCGCCATCGCTGTCGATGCGAACCTGCAAGGTGCCATAGCCTGCGTCCGTGATGGTGCTCCCCGCCGGCCCATCGAGTCGATAGACGCCCGCCGGCAAGATGCCAAAGGAGAAGCGGCCACTGCCATCCGTGGTGGTGGTGAAGCTCTGGTTGTCCCCGGCGGTGGCGAGGTCCCCATCCAGCCCGCCCCAGACCAGGGTGACCGTCTGGCCCGCGAGCCCGGGCCCATCCGGCTGGGTGCTGGCGGTGGCACTGGCGGTGTCGTTCCACAGGGTGCCGCTGACGAGGCCAAGCCCGGCTGTGTTGGCGAGCACATAGTTGTTGAGGGTGTTGCCCTGGCCATCCTGGCCGGTGCGCTCGCCGCTGGCGCTGCCGTCCGTGCCGACGGTGGAGCCGCCCCAGCCGCTGAAGTCTTCCGGCAGGCTGGACCAGGTCAGGGTGGCGTCGGTGCCGGCAATGGTGGCGCCATTGGGCAGATCGACGCTATAGACCAGGGTCACCTCTGCGCCGCCATCGAGCCGGGAGAAGTCGACCGCGAAGCTGTCGCCCTGGGTGACCATGACGGTGACGCCCGGCGGCAGGCCATAGTTGTTGGCACTGTCGCCACTGTCGTAGGTATAGAGGGTCCCCCCCAGGGTGATGGTCAGGCTGGTCAGCGCATAGTTGCTGCCGCCGGGGAAACCGTCGGTCAGGCGCGGCTCGAAAGCGGCCAGGCCCCCGGACTGCGCGAAGCTTATCTGGACCTGGGCGCGGCCGGTGTTGCTGTCGATGGCCCTGGGGTCGAAGGCGATCACCGTCTTGTCCAGGCCACCCAGGCTGGGCTCTATGATGTCCTGATAGAGGGTCTGGCTGGCCCCGCGCTGGATCAGATTGTCCGGATCCGCGCCCACATAATCCCTGGCAAAGACCCCGAGCTGGGCGCCGGCCTGATTGCCCGCACTGTTGTCGACCCGCACGTTGAACTCGATGGCAATGCCCTCGAGGTCGCCGTCCGCATCCAGGTTGGAGATATCCCCCAGCCGGAAGATGATGGTCTGGTTGCCATTGGCGTCGGTCACTATCTCGATTTGGGCCGCGTCGAGCAGGCCCTGCAAGCCATTGGCCAGGGTCGAAGAGATGGCCTGGGCGGCGCTGCTGGTCTCGTTGCCTGCCACGTCGGCGCCCGTGATGGCACTACCGCTCAGGCTGCTGGTCAGCCCTCCGCTGGAGATGAGGGCGAGACGCACCTGCCCCTTGTCGAGGAAGCTCAGTCCCTTGGGCAGGCTGACCCTCAGTTCATAGTTGTCGTTCTCCCCCTCGGGGATCAGGGCCACCACCTTGTAGCGGATGATCTCGCCGACAGTGACCTGCTCATGGCTGGCATCGGTGGCACCGCCCCCGGTGTCATCCACGCCGCCGACCCGGGAGATGAGGATGCCGCTGGCGATGGGGATCAGTGACTGATTGATGGCGCGGTAGTCGTTGAGCACCTGGCTGGCGGGCAGGCCGTCGGCACCGGTGCGTTCACCGGCGGGATCGGCCGCGGTGCCGAGGTTGCCGTTCAGGCTGGTCCACTCTACCTCGGCCTGGTTGGTCAACTGGGCGAAGTTGGTGGCGCTGGCATTGACCACTCCGCTTAGCACCAGGGTCAGCTGCTTGCCCACGGCGATATCCAGGTTGGCATCGGCCCTGGTCTGCAACTGATTGCCTACCAGTTCGAACTGGCTGCTGACATCGACGCCATCATAGATGACCGACACCAGGTTGTAGCCACTCAGCTGGCCGGGCAGCAGATCGCTTAGCCGGATGTCGAAGGCGTCGAGGGGGCCGTTGTTGCTGATCACTATGTTGAAGCTGACCGCATCCCCTTCTTCAAAGCCGTAGGGCGGCGGGGTCGTGATGAGGTTCTGGGCTATGGTGAGCACCGGCTCCTGGATGAAGGCAGAGGGAGCGGGGGCCGTGGTGACCTCTCGCGTCAGGGCGCTGCCGCCGGCGGCGTCACCGTCGGGATCCAGGTAGTGCAGGGTAGCGCCATTGCTGAGGCCGGTGCCGGCCTGGTTGGACGCGACATTGTCGGCGACCAGCCGCAGCCGCAGGGTGAAGCTGTTGTTGCCCTCATTGTTGTCGGCGTTGGCGCCGCTTGCGCTGAAGCTGAAGAGGGCATCAGCGCCATTGGTGCCGACCCCGGCGCCCCCCAGGGTGGGCTCGCTGATGCTGCCGGCAAAGCCGGTGGTGATGAGCTCATAACCCTTGCCGCCGTTGAAGCTGGTGTCGAGCCTGAAGCCGGGGGGAATGAGATCGCTGATGTTGAGCTGCTGGGTGCTCCCCTCCGGCAGGGTCACCCGGATGTCATAGCCCATGCTCTCGCCAATCACCAGATTGGCCCCCGAGGTGTGGCCTGCACTGGAGGCGGAGGCGGCATCGCCATTGCTGAAGTCGATGGTGAGGGTCGGGGCGGCGATCTGCGCGTTCCCCTTGTCGGTCAGATCGACGGGGGTGAAGTCTTGCCCGTTGTTGACGCTGGCGTAATTGCTGAGGATGGCGCTGGTCTCCAGCGTGCTGCTGGCCCGGATGTCGGTGGCGACCTCCACCTCATAGGTGATGACGATGAGATTGCTGCCCCCATTGGCCGCCGCAGTGCCATCCCGTCCCGGCAACAAGGTCGCCACATTGCCGGCATCCAGGAAGCTGATGGTGTTGCCGCTCACCTGGTAGTCGGTCCCCAGCACCAGCGGGGTGCCATCGCCCCGATAGATCTGCAGGTTGGCCGCCGCCAGCGAGCCGTTCAGGAAAGAGAGGCCGGCGGGCAGGGTGATGCTGGTGACCACATCGAAGGCCCCGCCACCGCCCCGGTTCTCGATGGCCGTCGCCAGGCGCAGCCTATCAGCGCCATCTATGTCGGTGACGCTGCCATTCACCGCATTTATGTCGGTGATCGGGCCGGTGAAGGGGACCCCGCCGCTGCCCGGTGCCTGCCAGCTGCCGGTGGTGCCGGTCACTGTGCCGTTGCTCGATGAGACGACCCCGTGGCCGATGGCGAGATCCGGCTCGGCGATGGAGGTGATGACGGTGACGTCAGAGCTGCTGAGCTGGGTCTTGTTGAGGGTGGTCACCTGGCTCGATTGCGCCAGCACGTCCAGGGTGCGCTGATCGGCGAAGGGTTGATCGCCGACCCTGAGGGTGAACTCCACCTCGATGCGGCTGCCCCCCAATGCGTTGGTGGCATAGCTGCCGAAATCGAAGACGAGGGAGTTGCCGGGGCCATTGCTGATGCTGACCAGATTGCCGAGGTTGGTGTCACCGCTGCCGACGTGCCACTGGCCGACGCCGCTTCCTTCGCTCCAGTTGATGCCCGTCAGATCGAACAGCGGCAAGGGCAGGTAAGCCGTCAGCTTGAACTGTTCGTAGTCTCCGGTGACCAGATCGTAACTGAGCCGGAAGGTCACCTGATCCCCCGGGCGCAGCTCGATGGCCCCCCCCGGGCTGCCGACCCCGTTGATGTTGGTCAGTGCGATCTCGACCTGGCTGGTGGGGATGCGCGTCGTGGTCTGGGAGCTGTCTGACTCGGTACCGCCGGTCAGGTTGGTGCCATTTTCAAGGACGCTGGCGGTGACGCTGGCGCTGTTGCCGATGGCATCCCCTTCGTTGATCTCGCTCTGGGGGTTGCCGGCCGGCGGGGTGTAGCTCTGGCTGATCAGGGCGCTGTAGCTCAGCAGCGCCAGGGTGGCCCCTTGCTGGTCGTCATCGAAGGCGAGATCCCCGGCAAGCCAGCTCAGCAAGGGGAAGGCGTTGGCCAGGGACTGGCCGATGTCGAAGCTGATGCTGGTGGAGCCGTCGGCATTGACCGTCGTGGTGTAGACCAGGGCAATGGTCTCGTTCGCGCCATTGCGCGTCAGGGTCAGGGTGGGGGTGCCGGTCAGGGTCTGACCGTCCCCCAGGGTATCGGTGACGACAAACTGACCCTCGCCAAACAGATTCTTGCCGAAGGCGAAGTAGTCGGAGAGGGTCATCTTGATGCTGTAACCCAGGGTATCGCCCGGCGAGATCCCGGCCTTGCCGCCGTCGATGGCGAGGCTGACCTCTTTTTGCAGGGCGATGGAGCGGGCGGTGAAGCCGATGGGGTCACCCTGGCCGGCGAAGTCGATGCTGGTGGCGGGAGGCGTCAGATCCCGGCTGTCGAGCGGGGTCCACTCACCGCTGGCGGTGGGGGCCGCGATCGTGATCTGTACCGCATCCCCACTGTTGGGGTTGATCACCTGCTGACCGTTGGCATCGGCCTCGGGTACGTAGAACTTGACCAGGGTATCGGTGGCGGCGGCGAGGCTGCTGTAGGTCACGGTAAAGGCCTGGATGAAGAGGCTGTCGCTGTTGATGGCCGCCGTGATGAGTGCCGGGTTGGTGAGGACACGACCATCCGAGAGGGTGACCGAGGTGAGGATGCCATTCTGCCCCGGGGTGATGGCGGTGACCTGGATGGTGGCGGGCAGGGTCTGGCTGATGACGACGTTGTTCAGGGTCTGGCCATCGGCCGGGATGGCCGTCAGGACCAGGGTGTGGTTGAAGTTGGGGCCGGTCGCCGTTTCGCCTTCGGGCATGTCGAGGCTGTGCTCGAAGCGGATGACGGTCGGTTTGACCACAAAACTGTGCAAGTCCCCCTCGACCAGGCTGGGATCGTCGAGAGGGTTGTTGAGGGCGTCATTGCCATACTGGAAACCGCTGCGAATGCCGATGGTCAGATCCGGCGACGCCGCCGAGTAGCTGGTGTCGGCCAGATTGCTCAACTGGGCGGTGATCTGGATAGGAATATCCGGTTGACCCTGATTGACGCTGCCAAAGGGGATCTCGACGACCACCAGGGTATCACCGGCACGCAGGCCGACGTCAGCCGCCCGGATGACGAGGGGGTTGCCGCTGTCATCGACCGCAAGGGGATGGGTGGCATTGCCAGAAGCGTCGAACACCACGCTGTGGGTCTTGAGTGCCTGGCCCAGATAGCTGGCCTTGATGAAGCTGACCCCATCGTCTCCGTCCTTGCCGGTGCCGGGCAGGTAGAGATCCAGATAGGGGGCATAGCCGGTCTGGCTCGCCTCGTTGCTGACGGTGACAGTGAATTCGAACTGCTCGCCCAGCAGGACATTGGCGCTGCCAAGGGGCAGGCTGCTGCTGGGGTCGGCGTTGGCGAGCAGCCGATCGTAACTCTGCATCGCCGCCCGATCGAGTGAAAGGGGTTGACTGATGAGGCCCTTGCTCACCTCCAGCTCCCAGTTCCCCCCCTTGCTGCTGGCGCCGGTATCATCGCTGGATGCCGCCACATCGGCGCCGGTCCACTTGGCGAGGGCACTGACCAGCGCTCGTCCCGACTCCCCGGCACCGACCCGGCAGCCATACAGCTGGATGTCGGCTTGCTCGCTCAGGTGAGATTGCCAGCCTTGCAACTGCTGGCTGACGCTGGCCAGGTTGTCGGCCGTCAGGGTACGGTTGCCGAGGGTGAACTGGCCGGCCGCGCCGTGGGAGAGGATCTGGACGGCATCAACCTGACCCAGCTCTGCCAGTTTGGCGCCGATGGCGGCCAGGGCGTCGGTCTGCTTGTCGATGAGCAGCAGGCTGACATGGCTGTCGAGGTTCTTGGTCAGCTGGCTGGCCTGCTCGATGCGGGAATCGATGACCAGCAGTTGGCGAGGCTGGGCCATCTGCGTGGGCGCCCCATGATCCGGGGCGTCAGCCGGGGTGGCCTGGGTATCCTGGTTCTGATGCTCGGCGGCGACGGCGGCGGCGCCATCAAACAGAATGCGCGGCTCCAACGCCAGCATCTGCTGTTGGGGTTTGAAGAACGGGTTGGCAGGCTTGTTGACCATGGCTATCGCATCCGTGCGTTAGTTAATGGTGTTAAGTTATGCCACAACCTTGGTTTAGTTTCTAATGCAGCCAGATGATAAATATGAATTTTTGAGACCAAATGGGTCTGGAAATCACCTCTGGTATTCGGCCCCATATCTGGGGTCTGGGGTCTGGGGTCTGGGGTCTGGGGTCTGGGGTGTCAGGGGAGGGTGATATGGAACCTGGCGCCGCCGAGTGGTGACTCGTCAACCCGGATCTTGCCGCCATAGCTGTGCACGATTTCGGTCACCACCGCTAGCCCTATCCCCTGGCCGGGGGAGCTGTCTGCCCGCACACCGCGCTGGAAGATCTGCTGCGATTTGCCGGGGTCTATGCCCGGGCCGTCGTCTTCCACCACGATGAGCAGGCCGCTGCCCTGGCGGTTGACCCGCACCTGGATCTCGCTGATGGCGAACTTGCAGGCGTTGTCGAGCAGGTTGCCCATCAGTTCCATCAGATCGCCCTGTTCACCGTGAAAGAAGACGTCGTCATCAAACTGGAAGACGGTCTGCAGCTTCTTGTGGCGGTAGACCTTGGTGAGGCTGGCCAGCAGCTTCTCTATGAGGGGCACAGGCTCGGTACCCTTGCTGGCAAGGCGTTTTCGTCCGGTGACGGCCCGGCGCAGCTGGTACTGGATGATCTGATCCATGGTGGTGATCTGTTCACTGATGTTGTCATGGATATCGTGGCCGAGCTTGAGCTCCTGGGCGGTGATCTGGATGAGCGCCAGCCGGGTTTTCAGGCTGTGGGCCAGATCGTTCAGGGCGTGCTGATAACGCTGAGTCTGCTGGCGTTCGTTCTCCAGCAACTGGTTGACCGACTCGGTCAGCGGTGTCAGCTCCCGCTCGTAGTCGTTGGAGAGCGACTCCCGGGAGCCTGCGCGGATCTCGTCAATCTGCCGCGCCATGGTGCGCAGGGAGGAGAGACTCCAGAAGCTGGTGAGCAGCAGCAGGGCCCCGAGCAGGCAATAAGAGAGCAGTGCCTGACGAATGCAGCGGTAGAGATACTCCCGGGTCTGGGCCTGGTAACGCTTGGCGGAATCGACCATGACCACGTAGTAGGTGGTGGGGCCGTCGCCGTGGTTGCGCAGGAAGCGCAGGCTGTAGATGAAGTAGCTCTCGCCGTTCTTGATGGTGTGCAGCTTGAAGAAATAGTCCTGATCCAGGCCGCCAAGGTATTTCATCAGATCCCGGCAGATGGTCCCCTTCATGGTGATCACCTCGGGCATGTGCAGGCTGGACCAGCTCAGCTCACCGTCGGAGCGGCAGATCAGGGTGTCGAGATTGGGGTCGATGGCATCCGGGGTGATGTTGCCGAGATCCGTGATGGCATGGGGATCGGGCTGCTTGGAGGAGAAGAGCTTGGAGAGATTCTCCTGCATGCGGATGCTGGCCTTCTGCGCCTGCTCCTCGGCGTGACCAAGATAGAGGATATAGACGGAGAAGGTCATGATGAGCGCGATGACCAGCATGGCGCTCAGCATCAGCTTGAGGTGCAGCGAGCGGCGGATCAGTTGCATGGGGTGCAGCATGAAACGGGGCATCAGCTGCAGGAGAGGTTGAAGATGTAACCCTGACGGCGGATGGTGGAGATGGGTGAGATGACCCCTTCCGGATCCAGCTTCTTGCGCAGTCGGCTCACCATCACCTCTATGGTGTTCGGATCCCCTTCGCCATCACCATAGAGTTGATCCAGCAGCTGCTGCTTGGAAACCACCTGGCGGGCGTTGCGCATCAGGTATTCCAGGATCAGATACTCGAAACTGGTGAGCACAGTGACTTCGCCGGCGACGGTGAGCTCCTTGCGGGAGAGATCCAGCTCGTAGTCACCCGCCTTCACCCGGGGGGAGATGAAACCGGCGCTGCGGCGAACCAGGGCATTGAGGCGGGCCAGCAGCTCGTCTTTCTGGAACGGCTTGACCAGATAGTCGTCGGCGCCGGCCTCCAGACCCTCCACCTTGTCTTGCCAGTTGCCCCGGGCCGTCAGGACTATGATGGGGAAGGGGATCTGCTGTTCGCGCAGCCGGCTGATGAGCTGCAGGCCGTCCATGTCCGGCAGGCCCAGATCGATGATGCCAACGTCGATGGGGTAGTCGGCCGCATAGTGCAGCGCCACCTGGGCACTGTCAGTGCTGTGGACTTGATTCTGGGCCTCGGTCAACAGCGTGGTGAGGTGATGATTGAGCAGCTTGTCGTCTTCGACCAGTAGGATTTTCATAAGATGCATGATGATAAGGGTCCAGGCTGTCAATTAGAGGGTGTCTAAGGGGGAGAGTCAACGAGGATCCTACATAACCCCCCTGTATCGGGACTGAATCGTGCCTGCCTTTATTATCATCGCTCCGCCTCACTCCGTGACCAGGCGGATTCATGACCCCTCAACCAAAGCTAACGGCAACCTTGGGCTCACCCAGCACTTCAGCACCAAGGGTTGCGACCGTTCCTATCGCACGGGCCGGGGCCGAGAAATCCTTATGCTTTAGGCGGTTTACAGCGTGGAGGCCATGCCTGGCAACACAATCTTGGCTCTGATGTCGCGTCCACTCACATCGTTTGTAAGGTTTTGAAAACAAGTGACTTTTCTCTTCTACAAGAGCAACGGCCAGGTAAGGCAATGTCTCTCATTGTTGGGATTGGGGTTCTTTGGTAGAGAGTTAACAATAACTACAAAGATATTAATGAATCCATAGCGGGTATGTAGCCTGTGATGTTTTGACTGTTCATCCACAGGCCAAACGAGATAGAATCTGGCCCAAAATCGGGTTAACTGCCCAAAATGTGGGCAATACAGGCGCCAGGAATACCTGGTGAGCAATGTGATGTGACGCCATTGTCAGGCATCAAGTAAAACAAGAAGCTGGAGGATATGATGACCAACAGCGCGCACAATCAGGTTAGAAGCAGCGTATTGGGAGCTGTAACTCAAGGGCGGTAGCGTGATCATTTATCCATTTCAATCTTGCGTTGGTTCATCGCCGTTAATCCTCTCGTCTTGAAGATCCTTCTTAGTGCAGACAGGCAACAGACAGATAGTTCGCATGCCCACACGAGTGACCCAGAGTGTGTTCAAGCATTCGTAATTTCAGTGCAATCACTTTACTTTATGAAGAAAAAACAGAGTGATACACAGCAGCAGACTTTTACCAAACATCTTTCCTTTTCATTAGATTGCAATCGGGAACCTTTCAATGAAGATCCTTGTAACCGGCGGTGCCGGCTTTATCGGCTCGGCGGTTGTTCGCCATATCATCCAGCATACCCAAGACTCAGTGGTCAACCTCGACAAGCTGACCTATGCAGGTAATCTGGAGTCCTTGGCAGAGGTTTCAGCCAGCGCTCGCTATGCGTTCGAGCAGGTGGATATCTGCAACCGCGCCGAGCTGGATCGAGTGTTTGCCCTGCACCAGCCGGATGCCGTGATGCATCTGGCGGCAGAGAGCCACGTCGATCGTTCCATCACTGGACCTGCCGATTTCATCGAAACCAATATCGTCGGCACCTACATGCTGCTGGAAGCCGCCCGTGCATACTGGAACGACCTGGACGAGACACGCAAAGCGGCATTCCGCTTCCACCATATCTCCACCGACGAAGTGTATGGCGACCTGCCCCATCCCGATGAAGTGGCTCCCGGTGAGGCATTGCCGCTCTTTACCGAAACGACCCCTTATGCCCCGAGCAGCCCCTACTCTGTGTCCAAGGCCTCCAGCGACCATCTGGTGCGCGCCTGGCGTCGTACCTACGGCTTGCCGACCGTGGTCACCAACTGCTCCAACAACTACGGTCCCTATCACTTCCCCGAGAAACTGATCCCGCTGGTGATCCTCAACGCCCTGGATGGCAAACCGCTGCCTGTCTATGGCAAGGGCGATCAGATCCGTGACTGGCTCTATGTGGAAGATCATGCCCGTGCACTCTATACCGTGGTCACCACTGGCGTGATGGGCGAGACCTACAACATCGGTGGGCACAACGAGAAGCAGAACCTGGAGGTGGTGCACACCATCTGCGATCTGCTCGATGAGATGGTGCCAAAAGCCGGCTCCTATCGTGATCAAATCACCTATGTGACTGACCGCCCAGGTCACGACCGTCGTTATGCCATCGACGCCAGCAAGATGAGCGCCGAGCTGGATTGGCAGCCGCAAGAAACCTTTGAATCAGGTATCCGCAAGACAGTGCAGTGGTACCTGGAAAATCAGCAGTGGGTCGGTAACGTCAAGAGCGGCGCCTATCAATCCTGGATCGAGCAGAACTACGGGGAGCGTGCCTGATGCATATCCTGTTGTTCGGCAAGAATGGCCAGGTAGGCTGGGAGTTGCAGCGCTCACTCGCCCCGTTGGGCCGAGTCACCGCAGTCGACTTCGATTCCACCGATTATTGCGGTGATTTCAGCAACCCGGCCGGCGTGGCGGAAACGGTGCGCCTGCTCAAGCCGGATGTGATTGTCAATGCAGCGGCCCACACCGCCGTCGACAAGGCAGAGAGCGAGCGGGAATTCGCCGAGCAGCTCAACGCCACCAGCGTGGCCGCGATTGCCAAAGAAGCCGAAGCGCTGGGTGCCTGGCTGGTCCACTACTCCACCGATTACGTATTCGATGGCAGTGGCGAGCGCCCCTGGGTCGAGAGCGATGAGACTGCACCGCTCAACGTCTATGGGGAGACCAAGCTGGCTGGGGAACATGCTGCTGCGCTTTGCTCTCGCCATCTTATCTTCCGCACCAGCTGGGTGTATGCCGCTCGTGGCGCCAACTTCGCCAAGACCATGTTGCGCTTTGCCAAGGAGCGCAGCGAAATGTCTGTCATCAATGACCAGTTTGGCGCTCCGACCGGTGCCGAACTGCTGGCAGATTGTACAGCTCATGCGATCCGCGTGGCGCAGAATAAACCTGAGGTTGCTGGGCTTTACCATCTGATCGCCTCGGGCACCACCACCTGGTTTGACTATGCCCTGTTGGTCTTTGCCAAGGCACGGGACGCCGGTGTCGAGTTGGCAGTGACTCAGGTCAATGCCGTTTCGACCAGCGCCTTCCCGACCCCTGCCAAACGTCCTCATAACTCTCGTCTTGATACCAGTAAATTCCAGCGTACCTTCGATCTGGTACTGCCGGAATGGACAGTCGGTGTGGAGCGGATGTTGGCTGAGATCCTGGGTAAGTAAATGGCTAACAAGGGGTGTATTGAATGCATCCTTGGCTAGCAGGGATAAAACTTAAAAGGTGTGGCCGCAAGCCACCCTTTTCTTTTGCAATTCGTGAATAAGAAACACAAGCATCATGACCAAACGTAAAGGCATTATTCTGGCCGGTGGTTCAGGCACCCGCCTCTATCCTGTGACGATGGCGGTGAGCAAGCAACTGCTGCCTATCTATGACAAGCCGATGATTTACTACCCGCTCAGCACCCTGATGCTGGCGGGTATTCGGGATATTTTGATCATCAGCACGCCGCAAGATACTCCTCGCTTTGAGCAATTGTTGGGTGATGGCAGTCAGTGGGGCCTGAAGCTGCAATACAAGGTGCAGCCAAGCCCGGACGGGTTGGCACAAGCCTTTATTCTGGGTGAGGAGTTCATCGGTGCAGATCCTTGTGCGTTGGTGCTGGGTGACAATATCTTCTACGGCCATGACCTACAGAAACAGCTGGAGGCGGCAGCGGCCAAAGAGAGCGGTGCTACGGTCTTTGCTTACCACGTTCATGATCCTGAGCGTTATGGGGTGGTGGAGTTTGATAGTAAGGGAACAGCTATTTCGCTGGAAGAGAAGCCATTGGAGCCCAAGAGCAACTATGCGGTCACCGGCCTCTATTTCTACGACAACAGAGTTGTCGAGATTGCCAAGAGCCTGAAGCCGTCACCGCGTGGTGAGCTCGAAATCACCGATGTGAACCGTATTTACCTGGAGCACGGCAATCTGTCGGTGGCCATGATGGGGCGTGGCTATGCCTGGCTTGATACCGGTACTCATGAAAGCATGATTGAAGCGAGTAACTTTATTCAGACCATCGAGACGCGTCAGGGGTTGAAGGTGGCGTGTCCGGAAGAGATCGCCTATCGCCAAAAGTTTATCAGTGCTGACCAGATACGTGAGCTTGCAGCGCCGTTGGCGAAGAATGCTTATGGCCAATATTTGTTAAGAATGGTTGCTAAAGCCTGATGTGATATGGGGAGGGAAGATACTCCCTCTCTAAAGACCGAATTAAATGTGGATAAACAGATGAATGTAATCAAAACAGCAATTCCTGACGTGCTTATTTTTGAGCCCAAGGTATTCGGTGATGAGCGTGGTTTTTTCTTTGAGAGCTTCAATCACAAGTTGTTTGAAGAGGCGGTAGGATATCCGGTTAACTTTGTGCAGGACAATCACTCTAAATCTTCGAAAGGGGTATTACGTGGTTTGCACTATCAGTTGTTGCCTCATGCCCAAGGAAAGCTGGTGCGTTGTGTGGCCGGTGATGTGTTCGATGTTGCGGTAGATATCCGCAAAACCTCACCAACCTTTGGTCAATGGGTAGGTGTGCATCTGTCAGGTGAAAACAAGCGGCAGTTGTGGATCCCGGAAGGGTTTGCCCACGGTTTTGTAACTCTGAGCGAGACGGCGGAGTTTTTATATAAAACGACTAATTATTATCATCCACAAAGTGACAGAAGTATATTCTGGAAAGACCCAGACTTGAACATTAATTGGCCATTAGATGAACCTATTCTGTCAAAAAAAGATGAGAATGCCTTTTCATTTTCCAAGGCTGACATTTTTTAATTTTGCATCAGTGTAAATAAATATATATAGATGTTCTAGCTGTATGGTGCGGGACTTATTTTAGTTTTTTTCAAGGGTAATTATGAACCGAGATAGTAGTATTTCCCCCATCCGTATCTTATCGATATTAAATAATCGCCATCTGATTATAACGTTAGTGCGTCGCGAAGTTGCAGCGAGGTATCGTGGTTCACTGTTTGGAAATTTGTGGGCTTTATTTACTCCACTGTTCATGCTAGCTGTTTACACATTCATATTTAGTGTGGTATTCAAAGCTCGCTGGAGTGGTGGTAGTGACTCTCGTAGTGAATTTGCATTGGTACTTTTTGCTGGTCTAATGGTTTTTAATCTATTTTCAGAGTGTTTCAATCGTGCTCCACGATTGATTATTGAAAATGTCAACTATGTCAAGAAAGTGGTATTTCCACTCGATATACTGCCTTGGGTTGCATTGGGCAGTGCTATGATAAATATGTTTATTAGCTTCATGGTATGGCTTACTTTCTATGCCATTGTTATTGGTACACCTCCCATTACTGTACTACTTTTTCCTATAGTAATTATCCCGCTCATTTTTTTAATAATGGGTATTTCATGGGCACTTGCAGCAATGGGAGTTTACTTACGTGACCTTTCTCAATTGGTAGGAGTTATCAGTACCATACTGATGTTCCTCTCTCCTATATTTTATCCGATTGAAGCATTGCCTGAAGAGTACCGCCACTGGTTGAACATCAACCCACTTACTCCTGTTATTGCACAAGTACGTGATGTGCTTTACTGGGGGAAAATGCCTTCTTGGGAATTATATGGCACGACATTAATTGTCGCAACGGTAGTTATGTATGCAGGATTTGCCTTGTTCCAGAAAACGCGTAAGGGGTTTGCTGATGTGCTCTGACAAAGTAGCAATTGAAGTACATGGGCTGAGCAAATGCTACCAAGTGTATGGGCAACCTGTCGATCGACTCAAACAGTTTATTATTCCGCGTGTGTTACGTTTATTTCGACGTGCCTCTAAGCAGTACTTTCGTGAGTTTTGGGCTCTGCAATCAATTGACTTCACGATAAAGAAAGGGGAAACCGTTGGTATCATTGGTCATAACGGAGCCGGAAAGTCTACATTGCTACAACTGATATGCGGCACCCTAAATCCTTCTCATGGTGAAATCAGTGTTAATGGGCGTATTGCAGCATTACTCGAGCTAGGGGCTGGTTTTAATCCTGAATTCAGTGGTCGTGATAATGTGTATCTCAATGCCAGTGTATTAGGGTTAAGTAAGGCAGATATTGATGCTAAGTTTGAAGAAATCGCACGTTTTGCGGACATCGGCGATTTTATGGAACAACCGGTTAAAACTTATTCTAGTGGTATGTATGTCCGTCTTGCATTTGCAGTACAAGCATGTATCGACCCTGAGATTTTGATCGTAGATGAAGCACTTGCTGTTGGGGATATAGGTTTTCAGTATAAATGTTTCAAGCGAATGGAAGCCCTTAAAGCTAAGGGGGTGACTATTCTAATGGTGACGCACTCGACTGGTAGTATTCTAGAGTATGCCGATAGATGCCTGGTTATGGAAGGAGGGCGCCTGATTGGTGATACCACTGATGTCTTAGCAGCTGTCATGGCGTATGAAAAAGGGATGATATTGTCGGAAGAAAAAGCAGAGACATCTGCATCAGTAGCCAGTGAAAATGACGGAGAATGTCCATCGCAATCGCTCTTACTTGAGATGCAAAAAAATGAAGCAAATATGGTGTTGGGCGAAAAACGATTTGGTTCTGCCCGCGCTATTATAACTAGCCTGACAATATTAAAAAGTGACGGTACACCTTATCATGAAGAACCTTTAGTTAAATCTGGGGAGACTTTAACACTGCGCTTTGAGCTCTTGGCGTGTGAGGTTATTGAAGATGTAGTGCTCGGACTTTCTTTGAGTCGGACTCAAGGTGGTGATATATGGGGTGATAACAATATTGCTGCCGGCCATTCTCTCACTTTGAAACCAGGTCGCCAAATAGTGACTTATCAAGTTACTTTACCAATCAATAGTGGTGATTATTTGCTGCACTGTGGCTTGGCCTCCCTCAGAGGAGGAATGCGTGAAGAACTTGATCAGCGCCGACCAATGCGAGCGGTCAAGTTCTGGTCTCCCCGAGAATTGGGCGGTGTTGTACATGCTCCAATTACTGTTCTGGCCTGAACTCATCGGTATTAACAATGTTAGCTGCCTTTTTACCTGCTTACCCTTTTAGGTCCGTACCAGCACCATATCTGTGGTGTTATTATCGCCTACTGTGTGAATGGGCTACTGAATCTTGTATGTTCATTACAGGGCGCGACTATGTGCGTCCTATTGAGCAATGGGAAGACCGCTGGGAGTGCACAGATGATGCTGCAACAAGGCTTGATTATATATTACCAAAAAATACACAGCCTCCACAGCATCATTATGCTTGGTTAGATACAGGGCGTTTTGACGAATGGTTGCGTATTCATAACAGTAACCCTTTAGCCGTTTTTCGTCATTTCTTATGTGAGCGTGATATTGCTTATGAAGAAGAACTTCATGAGATGTTATGTTCTGCGCCAAATAAGATTGAAGCTGTGATTACATTTTTAAATGTCCCATCACTTTCCGCAGTTTGTCAACGACTTGGTATTCCTGTAATTCATCAGGAGTTAGGCCCCCTGCGTGGACATATATATCGTGATACAGCTTACGTTGATTTTCAGGGCGTCAATGGAAATTCTGAAGCTGAAAATCGTGAACGTGAATTTAGGGATTGGTCTCTAAATGGAATAAAGTTAAATGATCTTCTTATGTTTTTTTTGAAAGATCCTAGCTTTATTAAACATTTGCCGGGGAAAACGTCTGAGATTGGAATAGCACTTCAGGTTGAAGATGATTCCAATTTAGTTGCATTTGGTAATGGAATGGATAACCAGTCCATTATACTTGCTGCTCGCAGCCAAACAGCTACATCAAGCCTGTTGATTCGTCCTCATCCAGGTAGCCTTTTTACGCTACGTGAAGGAAGAATGCCAATCGATGAATCGCCAACCAGTCTAGAGTTTGTTGCTCGTTGTAAAAAAATAATGACTATCAATTCTAGTGTTGCGCTAGAAGCTCTATTTCTAGGGGTTCCGGTGACAATCTTCGGTGAGAGCTCATTATGTCATCTGGCAAAAGAATCACCTCATTCTGTATCTTTAGTCAGACGCTTGGCATTCTATCTTTTTGCTTATTTAGTTCCTCGAGCATGTCAGTTGTCCCCCCGTTATCTGCGTTTTCGTCTAGGTGAGCCAGGTGAGAAAGCTATCATTGAATATCATTTGGATTGTTATATGAGAGATGATGATATGACTTTACCAAAAGAGAATGATTTTGACGATCTTCAAACAAAACTGATTGCTCAGGTATGGGCAAGTAATGAACTTAGAGTGCATCGTAACGAGAGACTGCAAGCTCTCACTGATCAGGTAAATATGCTATCACAAGAACTCACGGACGTTAATAGGCGGCTAGTTGAAGAAGGTGAGGCACACGGGCATGTAACTCAGGTAGTTGAGCAGATAACAGAGCAATTCAATACTCTTTCAAAAAAATATTCTGACACTCTTGATGAGTTACGTTTACGTGATAAAAAAATCAAAGAGAGTGATGAGCTTTTAAACAAGATACGTAACAACAGAATTTTAAATTTTTATATAAGCCGTTTTATTTGAATTTATGAGTAAATTTATGTTAATAAGAAATCTTGACGTTATTATACCTGTGTATCGTGGACTTGATGAAACCAAAGAGTGTATATTCTCGTTGCTGTCTAGTATTCCACCGTGGGCTCAGCTTATAGTCATTAATGATTGCTCACCCGAGCCAGAGTTAACGAATTGGCTTAGACAAGAATCTGGTAATTTAGGCTTCGAGTTACATGAAAATGAGGTTAATAAAGGTTTTGTCGGTACAGTAAACTATGGCATGAGCCTGAATAAAGATAGAGACGTACTGTTACTTAACAGCGATGTAGAGGTTTCTAATCTGGATTGGCTTAATAGAATGCGAAAAGCAGCATATAGTCATGATCGGGTTGCAAGCTTAACTCCATTTTCCAATAATGCTACAATATGTAGCTTTCCTCATTTTTGTCAGGATAATGAACTGTATTGTGGTTTGGATGTTAATGTGCTAGATCGCCTTTTCTCTAATCTTCCTCTTGAACGCGAGCTCGTTGAAGTACCTACAGGCGTCGGATTTTGCATGTATATCCGTAGAGATTGCTTGGACTCGGTTGGTTATTTTGATGAGCAAACCTTCGGTAAAGGTTATGGTGAGGAAAATGACTGGTGCCAGCGCGCGCACAAGTTGGGGTGGAAGAATTATCATCAATTAAATGTGTTTGCCTATCACAAAGGCGGTGTCAGTTTTCTGGAGGAAGGGGACCCAAGAAAAGCTCGTGCATTAGAGTTACTTAACACACTACACCCTAATTATACCCACGATGTCATGGCATTTATTGCACAAGATCCGGCGAGACAAGCTAGGTTGATGGCTAAGATAAAATACATAGCCGAGGCAGGCCTCCCAGTTATCTTAGCTGTCGCGCATCACCTCGGTGGTGGAGTAGCTCAACATGTTTCTGAGCTTGCATCTTATTATTTGGAAAAGGCATGGTTTCTTCGCCTAACCCCCGGGAGCCGAGAAGGATATGTTAATCTTTATTTGAGCGCTTTGGACGGTGATAAGAGTGATGCATTCGTATTCAATGTTCACACAGAATATGAATTATTAGTGAGTTTATTACGAGATCTAAGAGTTGGTCGAGTACACTTCCATCACAGCATGGGGCTGCCACCACGAACTTGGTTACTACCTAGTTCGCTAGGCGTATCCTATGACGTGACGATTCATGATTACTATATGCTAAATGGTAATCCAACGCTTACAGACCGTTATGGGCAATTTGTGAGTGAGGATAATCAAAATCATGATGATGTCTGTAGAGATGCAGCACAGATCAGTGTCTCAGGTGAGGAATGGCGCAGTGGTATATATCCTTTACTTTCTCGAGCTGAGCGGATTATTTATCCCAGTAAAGATGTATATCAGCGATTTAGTAGGCTATATGGGAATAAAAGTGAGCTATCCAGCAAGGCAATTGTGACATACCATCCAGATGCTTATTGCTACTCTGAACCTAAACAGAGTCATAAACCGGGTGATCCGCTTCGTGTACTAATCCTTGGTGCTTTGAGTCGGGAAAAAGGAGCTGATCTACTAGAACAAGTCGCTTTGCTGTGTGATCCAGATAACATAGAGTTTCATCTACTAGGCTATGGTTATCGTCCTTTACGTGGTGTTGTGAGCCATGGTGCATATAGACTGGATCAACTTGAAGAAAAACTTCATAGTATTAAGCCTCATGTTGTCTGGTTCCCTGCGTTATGGCCTGAGACATACAGCTATACACTCTCAATTGCGCTTGAGCATGAATACCCTGTTGTCTGTCCGAATATTGGTGCTTTTGTCGAGCGTATCGAAACTAGAAATCACTCTTTATTATTACCCTGGAATATCAAACCTATTGATTGTGCAGCATTTTGGCGTACGTATGCCCAGGGCGCCAAGCTAAGCAATTTCCTTGTTTCAGCTGAAGTTTGTGATGAAATAGAGCGAGATGATATCTTCTATCAAGATAAATACCTGAGTGGTTTGGCAGTCTTGACGCCTGCTGATGGTTCTATATTGGTCAAGAAGTGGAATGAAAAGCTAAATCTTGCTCCTAGTACTGTGCTGTTATCAAGAAAAGAACAACTTTTACAGTATCTATGGAAAGTTAGAAACATGCCTATTGTCAGTTCATTCGCACGTTTTATTCCATTTAAATTGCAGAGAGCAATCAAGCGCTTGTTGAGTCGAAAACCAATTCATGAAATTATTAAGTGATATGGGTTTAAACCATATTTAACAAAATCAAAAATTATAATTATATTGGTTGTTTCGATAATAAAGGTTGGTCATGCGGTTCATTATCAGAGAGTAAATCTTCACGCTAAAAATTTATCTGAAGTAGCCGTGCGACCATTAATAATAAAGTGAGGAATAGTATGTTCACTAAATTATCATCTCCTGACAATAAGTCATTGAGAATAACTTTTAATATAGTGTCAGGTTGGTAAATTAGTATGTTTGAAAGCTCTGGTTTTATTTTTTGACTCCAGACTCACAATAAAAATCTGTATATAAAAGTATAATAAAGTTATTCTTAAATTTTCTTAAACAATTAAAGAAAGTAAATTGAAAACCCTAATCGGATAAAATTAATAATGAAGCGTTGTTCAAATTTTGGGAAAGTATTGGAACTTTCCTTTTATTTTCTGATAGCATTATGTGCTATCTGGAAAGTTATCCCGACCCTTGATGAAAGAGGTTTTTGGTCTGACGAATTGTTCACTGCGGCCGTAGTCCGTTACCATCCTATTTTAGATAGTCAGTTTGAAAGAAAAACAGTCATGCAGATTAAAATGGATGATAGCTTTTTGACTGTCAAAGCAGGAGAGCAGCACCCTCCTATGTATGATATCTCCTTAAAGGGATGGGCTTCTTTATTCGGTGATAGTGAGATCTCTCTACGTGGTTTTAATATTTTCGTCATTGCACTGACGTCCATTACCATATTCGTATCTTGCTGGCGGCGTAAAAATTATCCGCTTGGAATTTTGATTACCGTAACTACATTAGTTATGCTGTGGCACCCTGTGACTCAAAATTATGCAACACAAGCGAGAAGTTATATATTTTTCTTGATGTTATCTTTATTATGTCTTTTAGTTTTTTATAAGATAAAAGAAGCTGGTAGTAATGAGTCTATGTGGCGTTTTACTTTTTATGTTCTTGCCACTATCTCATTTTTGACACATTACTACATGGCTGTTTTTATTGGCGCTGTATATGTTTTTGTTGCTTACAGTGATCTCAAGGAAAGACGCTATGCACTCCCTCTAATACCAATTCCATTTGTTTTTAGTTGGATATTCCTCTCATATCACAGCCTGCTTTTTACCGCGAGTGGTGGGGTCGCGTGGTCCCAAATATCATATCTACAAGCACTGCAGTCAATGTTGCATATGATTTATGGTTACTTTGGATTAAGTTCCATATTAATTCTGTTGTCAGCAATTTACTTTCTTTTCAAACGAAAAACTTCTGAAACTCAAGTTGCTATATGTATTGCTGTTTCAATATGTGTGTTAGCTTTTGTTTGTAAAAAATCAGGAATACTCCATCCTAGACATTTTATATTCATTATACCTTGGTGTGTCTATCTTATACTTAATGCAACATTATCGCTGTCTGATAACAAATTTTTTATTTTGGTGATAGCATCACTCATCGTATTTGTTTCTCCCTCGGCAGGAACTCAAGCGAACGTGTATGCTAACGAGCAATATAAAGAGGCCGCAAAATTTATATCAGAAAAATATAGTGGTAAAGGTTACAAAATCTATGCGACCTGGAGCCCGAATGAAGCATATTATAGGTACTACCTTGAAAACTATGCATCTGATGAAGTAAATATCGATATGCTTTCTAATGTAAATGATGTAAATAAGGTATGCTCTTATATTAATGACGGCCATGTTGTTCTATATGCACATCATTCACATAGTGATGTAATAAATGCATTTGAATCTTGCTTGCACACATACAAGAGAGTAAATTTTGATGGTATTGTTGTGATCACCAAGCCATGACTCTCTGCATGCTAGATGGTGAGTTATTGATGAAAAGCACTCGCATTTCTTGGGGGATATAATGTGACAAGGCCTGACGTATCTATTAGCATCGTAACGTACTGTGCTAATATGTCGATGTTATCCCTGACTCTAAAGAAGCTTAAACAAGCAGTTGATGGCATTTCTGGTGTTAAAATACATGCCCTGTTGTCACTTATTGATCATTCTCCTGCCCAAGACTCCTCAATTCAATTTGATTATATAGTTAAGTATTTTGGAGGTGATAGTGAGCTGATCATTGACCCATTAAATCCTGGTTTCGGGGCTGGCCATAATCGAGCTTTGCTGACAAATTCCAAGTACCATCTAATACTGAATCCCGATCTAGAAGTCGCACCAAATGCGCTTAAAAAAGCGCTTGAATTTATGGAGCAACATCCGGATTGCGGATTATTGACGCCTTTTGCTACATGGGAAGATGGTGAGGTACAACGGCTTTGCAAACGCTATCCAACCGTATTTGATTTATTGCTGCGTGGTTTTGCTCCTGCGAGTGTGAAGAAGTTATTCCAGGCGCGCCTGGCAAAATATGAAATGGTAGATCAGCTCAACAATCATGATGTGCTGTGGGACCCAACCATTGTCAGTGGTTGTTTTATGTTGTTTCGTACAGATGTTCTGCAAAAGCTCGGAGGGTTTGACCCTCGCTTTTTCCTCTATTTTGAAGATTTTGACATCAGTTTGCGGGCAGGAAAGATCAGCCGGATTGCCTATGTCCCTCAGGTGAAGGTTGTCCATCACGGTGGTCATGCATCGCGCAAAGGCTGGCGCCATATCTGGATGTTTGGGCGTTCCATGGTGACTTTCTTCAATATTCACGGCTGGCGTTGGTGGTAATGGCAGATATCAAAAGTACAGTATTGGTTACAGGTGCCAGCGGATTTGTAGGCAAGGCGGTCTGTGAACACCTGCTTAGTCTGGGGGCTAATGTGAAAGGTGCGGTGCGAAGTCACCCGCTTGCTTCGTACCAGGTTCAGGCTCCCTCTTTGACTGCAGATGCAAACTGGACAGCCCAATTGCAACAAGTGGATGTGGTTGTTCACTGTGCAGCTAGGGTGCATGTGATGTCAGATACCGCGACAGATCCCCTGGCGGCTTTTCGAGCGGTGAATACTGAGGGCACCCTCACGCTTGCTCGGCAGGCTGCTGAGGCAGGGGTGAAGCGCTTCATCTTTATTAGCTCGATCAAAGTGAATGGCGAGCAGACCGAGCCAGGCAAGCCATTTGATGAGAATGTGCAGAGTCCGCCAGAAGATCCCTATGGACGCTCGAAGTATGAGGCGGAGCAGGGGCTGATGGCACTCGCGAAAGAGTGTGGTATGGCGGTAACCATCATTCGTCCTCCTCTTATTTACGGGGAAGGGGTGAAGGCTAACTTTGCCAGCATGATGACGTGGGTGTGCAAAGGGATCCCACTCCCTTTTGCCCGTTTGAACAATGCGCGCAGTTTGTTGGCGTTGCCTAATCTGTGTGACTTCATTGCCCATGCAATGGCGCACCCTGCTGCAGTGAACCAGGTCTTTCTGGTCGCAGATCCGGTCGCAGTGTCGACGTCGCAGTTATTGGCGGCGATTGCAGAAACAGAAGGGGTTGCCTGTCGGTTGTTTTATCTCCCACCAGGAGTGATAAGAGGGCTTGGACGCTGTTTGGGGATTGATGCCAAGCTACAACGGATTTATGGCTCTCTGGAAATGGATACCGGTAAGGCTCAGAGCCGATTACAATGGTCGGCACCCTATTCGCTCTCTCAGACCCTATCTCTGATGGCATCTTCCCATAGTGAGTCGTCTTGATGCTGGCATTTGTTTTGTTGTTGATGTTTTGTCTTTTTCTTTCAATCACCATGACCGGCCTGCTCAGGCGCTACGCCCAGACCCGCTTGCTTGACCAACCCAATCATCGCAGTTCGCATCAGGTGCCTACCCCGAGAGGCGGTGGAATGGCTATCGTGGCGACCTTTCTGCTGGCAGCCCCGTTGTTTGTCACCCTGATCCCACTGTCCTCCGGCATATCCCAGAGCAGCTTCGCATTGATATGGGCTGCGGCGCTGGGCATTGCACTGGTTGGTTTTATCGATGACCACATCTCTCTCAAGCCCCGAACCCGCCTGATTGTGCAGAGCATGGCGGCAGCCTTGGTGGTATCTGCGGTTGATGGTTTGCCAGCGCTGACTTTCTTTGGCTGGCAGTTAGATCTCGCCTGGTTCGGTTATCTACTGGCCTGGCTGGGGGTGATCTGGTTTATCAACCTGTACAACTTTATGGATGGCATCGATGGCTTGGCGGCAGGCGAGGCCGTTGTCGTCTGCCTGTTCATGGCGTTATTTCATTATCTGGTTGGGGGGGAGTGGTCGTCTGCCAGCTTGATCCTGCTACTGGGGATTTCGGCGGCGGGCTTCTTGTGCTGGAATTTTCCGCCCGCCAGGATCTTTATGGGGGATGGTGGCAGTGGTTTTCTTGGCTTGATGTTGGCTTCCCTGATGCTGCTGGATGCCGCTTCTGCACCTCAATTCCTGTGGGCATGGCTCGTCATGCTCGGGGTATTTGTGGTTGATGCGACCTGGACTTTGCTGAATCGCTATCGTCTGAAGTGTCGTTTGAGCGAGGCTCATCGGACCCATGCATTTCAGTATGCGGCGAGGCGTTGGCAGAGCCATCGAAACGTGACATTGGCTGTGCTTCTTATAAATTGCCTCTGGCTTGCACCGATCGCTGTCATGATTGTATTGGGCCAGCTCGATGGTGTGATCGGTCTGGTTATTGCCTACTTGCCGTTAGCGTTTCTTGCGTATCACCTGAATGCAGGAGTTCCAGAATGAGAAATGAGCTTTTACCCGGTGGAAGCTGGCTACTGACTTGCCTGGGCTCCCTCTCACGTGCCAGCAAGCGTGCCGTATCTGTCACCGTTGATATGATCCTGATCACCATGACCTATTGGGGTGCGTACTGGATCCGGCTTGAACATAACTGGCCAATCGATAGCCCCCATCACTGGGCACTGCTCGGCGCAATTATTATCGTTAGTATCAGTGTGTTTGTGCGGCTGGGGCTGTATCGCGCTGTGTTGCGATATGTCAGCTTTCGGGTGTTATGGACAATCTCACTAGGGGCATTTCTTTCAACCTGCTTCTTCGTTATCTCTGCGTTTTATTTCGATATCTTCCTGCCCAGAACGGTATCGGTTATCTATCTCTCCTTTCTGGTGCTGCTGGTCGGTGGTGTTCGGCTATTTTTCCGAGCGCTCCTTAATACCACCCGTTTGGCTCGTACTCAGGTGTTGATCTACGGCGCGGGCTCTTCTGGCCGACAGCTGCAAATGGCCTTGTTGCAAGGCAATGAGTTTTATCCCGTTGCCTTTATTGATGACGATCCCGCCAAACAGGGGTGCGTGATCCAGGGCTGTACCGTTTATCACAGTGCTCAGCTGCCAACCCTGATTGACCACCATGGGGTACAGAAGATCTTGCTGGCCATGCCGAGCAGCACCAGGGCTCGTCGTCAGGAAGTGATCAATGCACTTGAACCCCTCTCTTGTGAAGTATTGTCTATCCCTGGTATGGCAGATTTGGTCAATGGTTCTGCACGTATCGATCAACTCAAGGAGGTCTCCATAGACGATCTTTTGGGCAGAGATCCAGTAGAACCCGTAACCAGATTGATGGAGGCGAATATAACGGCCAAGGCGGTCATGGTGACTGGTGCTGGGGGTTCTATTGGATCTGAGTTGTGCCGCCAGATCCTGCGGTGTAGGCCATCTACATTGGTATTGTTCGAGCTATCTGAATACGCCCTCTATATCTTACATAAAGACTTGCGCGAGCAGTGTCAGCGTGAAGATATTGAAACTGAACTAGTTCCTTTATTGGGGTCAGTACAGCGCCAGCATCGTCTCAAGACTGTGATGCAGAGCTTTCACATCCAGACTGTCTACCACGCCGCAGCATACAAACATGTGCCGCTGGTCGAGTTCAACATCATCGAAGGTGTCCGCAACAATGTCTTTGGAACTCTTTACGCAGCTCAGGCTGCCATTGAGGCAGGGGTAGAGACCTTCGTACTAATCTCCACCGATAAGGCGGTACGACCGACTAATACCATGGGGGCCAGCAAGCGCCTAGCCGAGCTGGTATTGCAAGCTTTGACCCGTGAGAAGCATAACACCCGTTTTTGTATGGTTCGCTTTGGCAATGTACTCGGATCTTCCGGTTCAGTGGTTCCGTTGTTTAGACAGCAGATTGATAAAGGTGGGCCGATAACCCTGACGCATCCCGACATCATTCGTTACTTCATGACGATTCCAGAGGCTGCCCAGCTGGTAATCCAGGCGGGAGCCATGGGGAAAGGGGGAGACGTGTTTGTGCTCGATATGGGACAACCGGTACGGATCATGGAGTTGGCTAAACGGATGATCCGGCTCAGCGGGCTGACTCTGCGTGATGAGCAGCGACCAGATGGCGATATTGCCATCGAAGTGACCGGTCTGCGGCCGGGTGAAAAGCTCTATGAAGAGTTACTGATTGGTGATGATGCCAGAGGAACCGAACATCCCAGGGTCATGGTGGCACAAGAGAGCTGGCTGCCATGGGAGCGTTTGCGTTCCTTGTTGACCTCGCTGGATGAGGCTTGTCACCATTTTGATCAGCAGCAAGTACGAGAGATCTTAATGCATGCGCCTGCCGCATTTGAGCCAACGGACGGCATCTGTGACCTGGTCTGGCTGGCCAAACAGCGCGGTCTTTCAAGTGACAATGTTGTACCACTCCCCACACACAGCATAGATTTTTCTCTTGCGAATCACTGACCCACTTTTTAGGCGCCCATCATTGGGCGTTTTTCGTATATGAGCCGATTGGTTGCTTTTTGACCGCCTGAGTCCTGAGTAGGCCAGATTGGCTACCATTTTGAGCAAACCGCAGGTAGAATCACGCCCGCCAATTCAAAATTAATCCTGTATCTTCTTGTGCTGAATAGGGCCTGAATGATCATGGTTATAACGATGGACAAGCATAACGAGCGCCTTGCCGTCTCGCTTGTCAAGGTGTACAGGAACAAAAACCGTCATAAATATTTGGCAAAATTAACAATATATGGACTGCGAGCGCACTGGGAGCTGTAACTCAGGGGCGGTAGCCAATTTATTGTTTTTTGAGTCGGTTTCTTTCTGGGTTGTTACGGTCAAATTTGTCATTAAATAAATGCTGGCTGCCGTCAGGAAAATTAAAAGCAGGTCGTGCCAAGAGGCGAACCTGATAATTTCTAGGGATGAAAAAAATGGAAACGTCCGGTCTGGTTGCGTTCTTTGGGACCGCGCTGGCTATCGCCTGCTTGCGCCCATTGTCAGCTAAATTACAACTCGTTGATCTACCTAATCAGCGTAAACAGCATGTCGGTGCAGTCCCTCTGATTGGCGGTATCGCGGTGTGCCTGGGGGTTTACCTCAGCGTCTTCTTCACGATTCCCTTGCAAAGTTCGATCATCATCATGCTGAGCTGTGCCGGTTGCATGATGGTGATTGGCGCTATTGATGATGCCAAGGATATCTCCCCCTGGATCCGGCTTAGCCTGCAAGCCCTCCTGATACTGGTGCTCTGCCTCTCGACCGATATCAGCTTGCATCAGTTTGGTGATGTGCTGGGGGTTGGTAATCTCACCATTCCATTTGTGGATCTGCTGGTCGCCATTGTGGCGGTCTGCGCCGCCATCAATGCTTATAACATGATGGACGGTATTGATGGTCTGGCTGGCAGCATGGCCGGCATCTCGCTGGTCGGGCTCTCTATCCTGTTTGCCAACACCATGCCTGATATGGCTCAGCTCTGCCTGGTCATCACCATTGCCCTGGTGCCCTATCTGCTGGTCAATCTCAATATTCCTCCTTTTAAACGCAAGATTTTCCTGGGTGATGCCGGCTCCATGTTCCTCGGCTTTATCATCGGCTACCTGGTGCTGTTTGGTTCACAGCATCACGAACTGAAACCGGCGTTTCGCCCTGTCACCGCACTCTGGTTGATCGGCCTGCCACTGATGGATATGGTGGGCATCATGATCCGCCGTATTCGCAAAGGCCAATCCCCTCTGCGTCCGGATCGCAATCATCTGCATCATATTCTGCTGCACGCCGGTTTTACTCCTCGCGAATCCCTATTGCTGATTGTCGTTGCCAACCTCGGTGTGGTGTTCTTTGGTATTCTGGCCGAACAGGCCAAATTGCCAGAGTGGCTGATGATGGGGCTCTATCTGTTGCTGTTTGTGGCTTATTCGCTTTGTCTGACATATGCGTGGAAGTTGGGGCGCTGGGTAAAAGGGATAAAAGCTCCATCCTCTGATTCTGCCCGAGCCAAAAGAAGTTAATCCATCTGAAAGCAGATTAACGGAGAAACATAGAACTTCGCCAGCTTATGCAGGTCATTCGTGTGGCGTAAGGAAAATTTTATTAATGGATAATCAAAAGAAAAACAGCCGTATAGTTAAAAACTCATTGTTTCTCTACTTTAGAATGATACTCACATTGGTTGTCACACTATATACGTCTAGAGTGGTGCTTAACGTTCTCGGTGTAGAGGACTTCGGTATTTACAATGTCGTTGGTGGTGTCGTAACCATGATGGCCTTTTTGAGTGGGGCCATGTCTTCAGCTACTCAACGGTTTTTGTCATTCGAGCTAGGCAAAGGTGATAGAAACCAGCTTGCTAATGTTTTTAAGATGAGTGTAAATATTCATATCTTAATAATATTTATTATAGTAGTTATAGCCGAGACTCTGGGTTTGTGGTTGATAAACACTCAGCTGGTCATTCCTGTAGATCGAATCATTGCTGCAAATGTAGTGTTTCATTGTGCTCTTTTTTCATTTTGTTGTACTGTTATTAGTGTTCCATATAATGCCGCAATCATAGCATATGAAAAGATGAGTGCTTTTGCTTATATCAGCATTGTTGATGTATTACTTAAATTAGTTGTTGTGTTTTTACTAGTATCACATGATGGTGACCGATTGCAGTTTTATGCGTTGTTAATGACAGCGGTAAGTCTGCTGACGTTTGGCTGCTATTATACCTATGCTCATCGAAAATTTACAGTTGCACGATTCTCATTGTATTGGGATACCGTGCTATTTAAAACCTTGCTTAACTATACAGGCTGGAACTTGTTTGGTAATTTAGCCGCAGTAGCAACAAACCAAGGAATAAACATATTACTTAATTTGTTTTTTGGATCCGCTGTTAATGCTGCTCGAGCTATTGCGTTTCAGGTTAACAGTGCTATCACTGGTTTTGTCAGTAGTTTACAGATTTCAATTAATCCGCAAATTGTGAAGTCTTACGCTTGTGGTAATTATGCGTATATGCACCAGCTGATAATGTGCGGGTCAAAGTATACATTTTTCTTATTGTATACACTGGCATTGCCAATAATGTTGCAGACACACACTGTGTTAACGCTGTGGTTGGTTAACCCTCCGGAGCATGCGGTATTATTTTGTCAACTAATTTTGATTGATGCTCTAATAACAAGTTTGTCGGGAAGTCTGATGGCATCAGTACAAGCAACAGGTAATATCAGGCGTTATCAGGCTATTGTAGGCAGTATTTTATTGGTAAACTTACCCGTGTCGTATTTACTATTAAACAATGGATTCCATGCACACTCGGTTTTTTATGTGTCGATATGTACATCGATAATTGCACTATTATTTAGATTTGTACTTTTAAGAAATTTGATAGAGCTCGATGTGGCTGGATTTTTAATTAAAGTCATCGGTCGAATATCTCTTGTTTTAGCATCAACGCTCCTGACTCTTAAATATGTTGAGTTGAATGTCGATAATGTCATTATAAACTTCATTTTTATGTCGTCCGTTATTGTAATAGTCACACTAACTTTTATATATGTATTCGGTCTTGAAAAGTTTGAACGTGAATTTGTAAAAGAGCATATTCGCAAAATATTTTAATATGGTAGTAATGGAGTGTAGCTTGAAAAGCAAAATAAAATATATAATAAAAAAATTGATTGGTTCTAATGGAATAAAAAAAATATCTGACGTTAGAAATTTTCGACTGTTGTTGTCCAATTTTATCAATGACTTTAATCTGTATTTGAAACATTCGACAGTTTTCAATCAGCATGGTCTTCACAAAGTAGAGTGTCAATTAATTCTTGATTATCATTCAGTTGAAAAAGGTCTGTTATTTAGTAAGACTAAACCACGATTTGCACAGCAACGCATACAAAATTTACATCCAAGCCTTTCCTTGAATTTGATTAAAGAAAATGTAAATCGCTCACAAATTCGCGTTGCTTACCAAGTTATGTGTGAATATTATGAGTTGCATCAGAGAATGAGAGTTGATATTAGTGATTATTACACGCAAGCGCAATATATAGAATATAAAGATATTTTAGGAAATTATTACTCGGAAGAATTTAAAGGCGCAATAGATTATCAACGAGATGATTTTTATTCATCTGTTTCAGCAGACTTTTTATGTTTTTCTAATTCCAGAAAAAGTGTTCGGGAATACACCGGTGAGTTAGTCCCTGCCGCACTGATTGAGCAATCTATCTCTTTAGCTCTTAATACTCCATCGGTGTGTAATCGCCAGGCATGTAAAGTTTACTTACTTGAAGATAAAGAGCGAATTGATAAATTATTAGCCATTCAAGGTGGCTTGACTGGATATACCGAAAATATAAATCAAGTGCTGCTGCTAACAGTTGATCGTAATTATTTTTATACAGTAGGTGAGCGAAATCAATTATATATTGATGGTGGAATGTTTTTGATGAATATGCTGTACGCTCTTCATTTCTATAAAATTGCAAACTGTCCTGCTAACTGGGGAAAGTTGATCCAAGAAGAAAAACTGCTTACTGGAATTGTTGATATTTCTGAGTCTGAAAAAATCATTTGTGTTATACCAATAGGTATCGCTAAAGATAAATTTAGAGTAACACTTTCACAACGACGTGAACTAAATGAAGTTTTAGTGAAAATTTAAATTAATTATTGAAGTGACCGAAATGAAAATTGCTATTTTAACTCAACCTTTACACAATAACTACGGTGGTTTACTACAAGCATTTGCTTTACAGCACCATTTAAAAAATAGTGGCCATGATGTGCTGACCGTGAATTTTGGTTGGCAGTATAAACTACCCTATCTTGGTATTAAGAGTGTTATTGGTAATGTCGTGAGGAAGTATATTCTACGACGCCCAATTGGTAGTGTACTGCCAATAACTGATGAGCAGAAACGCGAGATTGGCCAGCATACTAACAGGTTTACAGCAGAGCATATTCGCACGACTCAAGATATATATTCTATTTCAGAGTTAGATTATATAAAAAATTATCATTTTGATGCTTATATCGTTGGGAGTGATCAAGTTTGGCGACCAGCCTTTTCGCCTGGGATATCAGCTTTCTTTCTATCATTTTTAGGTGAAAATGAAACAGCCAAGCGCATTGCTTATGCTGCCTCGTTCGGGATTGATAATTGTGGTGAATTTACTGCTGAGCAACTGGCGGAGTATGCTCGGTTATTGCAACGCTTTGATGCTGTTGGCGTGCGCGAGGATAGTGCGGTAAATTTATGCCAACAGTACTTTGGGACAACCGTCGAGCATGTGATTGACCCAACTTTATTGTTAGAAAAAGAAGCTTATTGCCAACTGGTCGTGCAAGATAATACCCCCGCGAGCAAGGGCAATATGATGGTGTATGTGCTCGATAAGGCTCCTGAAAAACAGCAAATAATTAATGCAGTGGCCAGCGAGCGTGGATTAACATCTTTTACCGTGATGCCAGAGCAAAACTGCGTGTACCCGCCTGTCACCCAATGGCTGCGTGGATTTATGGATGCTGAGTATGTGGTGACTGACTCATTCCACGGTGTGGTATTTTCGATTATTTTCAATAAACCTTTTATCGCTATTGGAAACCATGGTCGTGGCTTAGCGCGTTTTACCTCGGTATTAAAGATGTTTTGTTTAGAGAAACGGTTGGTTTTTAGTCCAACCGATTTAAGCGTGGAGCTTATTAATCAACCCATTGATTTCGCCAAGGTAAATCAGCTAAAGGCCGAAAAACAGCAATTTGCTGCGACGTTTTTAAAACAAGCATTAAAAGCTAGATAAAAAGATGAATAACAGCATGACGCATAGCCTAGTTCTCGACGTTCAAGCGCCCAACAGTTTTGTACCAAAAGTTTCTGTAATCGTGCCAGTGTATAACACCGAACTGTATGTCGAGCGCGCTATTATCAGCTTGATGGAACAAACCCTCGATGATGTGCAGTTTATTATCATCGATGATGGCTCCAAAGATACCTCCCTGAATATCATCAAACAAGTAATATCGCGTTACCCCGCTCGGCAAGGGCTGGTGACCTTAATCAGCAGAGAGAATCGTGGTGTTGCAGCAACTCGCGCTCAAGGGATGGAGCTTGCTACGGGTGATTATGTAATACATCTCGACAGTGACGATTGGGTAGAACTTAACTGGCTAGAAGCCATGTACACCAAAGCCATCGAAGAAAGCGCCGATGTGGTGGTGTGTGATTATGCGGCTGTATATGCTAATAAACTAGAGCATATTCATATGCCAGCTGAGCAAACAGGTTATGCATGTTTAAAGCAGCTGCTGTGTGATAAACAACGCGGTTATACATGGAATAAATTAATCAGCCGTGAAATTATCATGAAGATCAAACACCCATTTATCGATGGAATTAATTATCTGGAGGATTTTATTTACGTAATGAAATGCTTCCATCTTTCTAATAAAATCATCCATGTTGAGCAATACTTATATAATTACAATCAGCAGAATACGAATTCCATTACAAAAGGCATGAGTTCATCTAAGCGAAAGGACATTTTGTCAACGGTGAACTACGTCAGTGACTTTTTAACCTCTGCTACTGATAATGATTTTTATGCTCATGATTTGATGGTATTCAAAATAAAGCAGAAGGTATTTTTAATATATGGTGAATGGAAGTCCGTGAGTATGCAAACTTGGCAACTATTTCCAGACGCCAACCCTTATGTTTTATCCGCAGAAATTCCACCTCATTTTAAGTTTTGTATGATGATGGCAAACATAAAATTATATGGTTTGGCTTCCATCTTTATGTTTTACATAATAAAACTGAAATTCATGTTAATGCCAAGTTCTCATAGTTGATCTGATTTATGCTTTAAATAATTAGATAGAAGGGATAAATGAAAAAAATCTGTTTTTTTGTGGGGAATCTCAATCAAGCTGGAGGAACTGAACGTGTTTCATCAGTTATTGCTAGCGAGTTGCAGTGCCATGGTTATCAAGTCCATATGCTGAGTTTACAATGTGGTGATAGACCGTTTTTTGAATTAGCCGAAGGTATTCAGGTAAGTCAGCTGTATACAAAGATCGGTCGTGGTATGCTGCGATTTCCAACAGCTATTGTAAAGTTACGCCGCTACTTACAGCAGCATAAAATCGATATTTTAGTTGATGTTGATTCGATGTTGGCTCTCTATGCATTACCAGCGGTAATAGGGCTTAATATTCGTCATATTTGTTGGGAACATTTTTTTTATCATAATGATTTAGGTAAATTCGCTCGTCGATTAGCACGAAAAGTCGCAGCACTGTTTGCCGATGATGTTATAACCTTAACCGAACGAGATAGAGAGTTCTGGCTTGCTAACACCATCAGCAAAGCAAATATCACCGCAATTCCAAACCCTGTCACTATCGAACTGCCTTCAGCAATTAATCCCCATAAAGAAAAGCTATTTTTGGCTGCTGGTCGTTTGACTAATATCAAAGGGTTTGACTTATTGCTGCAAGCGTGGGCACAAGTTGTTCCGCAGCACTCTGATTGGCGCTTGCGCATTGTTGGCGACGGGGAAGACAAAACCTTGCTCGAACAACTACGATGCAAACTAAATATTGAATCCAGTACAGAACTTGTACCAAAAACAAGCAATATTGCAGAGCATTATCAGCAAGCCTCATTTTTTGTGATGAGCTCGAGATTCGAAGGTTTACCATTAGTATTGATCGAAGCGCAAGCGTATGGCTTACCAATTGTTTCTTTTGATTGTGATACTGGCCCAGCTGAAATTATTAAACATGGAGAAACTGGATGGTTGTGCGAAGCTGGTAATATTATTTCTTTATCTGAAGGGATAAATATGGCCATTAAGGCTGATTGGTATGAATTCAGCTCGAAGTCAATTGAGAATTCAAAAGACTTTTCTTTGCCTGTAATAACAGAGCGTTGGATTAAACTCTTGTCAATGTGAGTGTGGTATGTATGCAATAAAAAATCAGTATAAGCATAGTTATACTCGAAAAGGAATTTCATTTACCCTAACGTTCATTTTTTTTATTTATATTTATGCTTCGTTATTTATTGGTGAAAATATAACACATGTTTATGTGTCGGTTTTGTCGTTGACAACGCTAGTGTTTGTTTTTCTTTTGTGCAAAATTAATGGTGTAAAAATAAACTCGGTAATAACATTTTTTTATATTTCATTTATCTTTTTTATTTTTGGGCGTTTTGTGGCGGTTGTTTTTTCATCAATGTTGGGTATGAAAGAAAACTTGGTTAACTCGTTAACTGAATTGTTGCAAGTTACTTGGATGACATCATTTTCGCCAAGCCCGCAAGACCAAGTTATGCTTGTGTTATTGGTTAATTCATTTTTGTTGTTTATTACACTTGGTTATGTAACTCCTTTTCAACGAAATAGCTATAATAAGAAAATTGAATTTCATATATCAGCTAAGGCAATCTTATTTTTAAAGGTTATGTTTTTATTGTCATGCTTTATAAATGGAATTTCAACAATTAAAGCGATCATATCCACTTTTAGTGGTGGTTATTTATCGTTATATCAAGAAAAAATAGATGGTGGTAGTTCATCTAGCATAATTGGTTTAATCTATTTTTTCAGTTTTTCAGTATTGGTACTTGTTGAAAATAACAATAAAAAATATTTCCTGATTTATTTAATTATGGCAATTTTGAGTGGATTGACAGGAGCAAGGGGAGGGTTAGTAACATCACTACTTACATTGGTGTATGTCTATTACTTAACTGGTGAAAATAAAATTAATTTTGTCAAATTACTATTGTTAGGGTTGTTTTGCTATTTTTGTATGACCCTTGTTTTTCAATATTCAGCTCGTGCTAATGATGTAACTGCCGATAGTGACATGTTGAATTCTTTTTTGCATTTCATATATTCTCAAGGGGTGTCTCTCTCAGTTGTTGGCTATATTAGTTTTGCAGATCTGGAGTATCCAGTTCAGTCTTTATTGCAATCATTTATACCAATGGCGTCTAGAGTTTTTCTATTGTTTTCCCCCAATGAGCCTTTTTACAACTCAAGTATTACAACATTTATCTCACATAGTGCCAATCCGGCTATGTTTTTCAATGGCGCAGGTTTGGGGAGCTCCATAATAGGTGAGTTATATATATTATCGGGTAAGATATTCATCATTTTCTTATTCTGTTCATTTTTATTAGGTTTTGGATTAAGGAAGATAGAACTAAAATCATTATCCAATATTAAAGCAAGAATCTTTATTATCGCAATATTTCCTATATTACTATTTTCTCCAAGAAATGGTTTTAATGTCTTGTTCGTTTCTGCCATCTATATTTTTATTATGATGGTTGTCTTTTTTTTAAGCACTAAATGTAAGGCTCATTATCAACAATGAAGATCACCCTCATCATTACCGGTCTTGGCATGGGCGGGGCTGAACGGCAAGTGTGTGATTTAGCCGATCAATTTGTCGCTAAAGGCCATGAAGTATTTTTAATCTCGATGACCGGTGAAACGGTTAACCGCCCGCTATCTGCCAAGATTGACGTCGCAGAGCTCAATATGGCTAAAACCCCATTTGGATTTATTAAAGCCTATTGGCAAGCGCGGCAGTTAATCAAGCAATTTAAGCCCGATGTGGTACACAGCCATATGGTTCACGCCAACATTTTCACTCGTTTACTACGTATCAGCACCCACATGCGAAAACTAATTTGTACTGCCCACAGTTCGAACGAGGGGGGGCGTGGCCGCATGTTGGCGTATCGCGTAACTGATGGGGTGTGTGATCTCAGCACTAATGTTAGTCAAGAAGCTGTTGATGCTTTTATTGTCAAAGGTGCGGTACCAGCAAAGAAAATGGTAGCAATGCCAAATGGTATTGATAGTGAGCGTTTTACTTTTAATCCGATAAGTCGTTCTAGTTTACGAACACAATTACAACTGGCTGAGAACACGCCACTTATCTTGGCGGTGGGCCGTTTTTCCGAGGCTAAGGATTATCCCAACTTATTAGCTGCTTTTCGCCAGTTGCCTCACGATGTAAATCCTGCGCATTTGGCGATTATTGGCATTGGTGAAGAGCAAGCAAAGATTGAAGAACTGACTGCTCAATTAGGATTAAGCGCACGAGTACATTTTTTGGGGCTGCAGCGGAATGTACACGATTGGATGAGTGCGGCAGATCTCTTTGTTCTCTCATCTGCCTGGGAGGGATTTGGTTTAGTGGTTGCCGAAGCCATGGCATGTCAGCGGGTTGTGGTTGCAACTGATTGTGGTGGCGTCAAAGAGGTTGTTGGAGAATGTGGTATTTTGGTGCCTCCAAGAGATCATCTTGCGTTGGCAGATGGAATTAAAAAAGTGCTGCAGATGAGCAGTAATGAGATTGAAATGATAGGTGTTGCAGCGAGAGATAGAATAGTCACATGTTATTCGTTGAATGCTCAGGCGGAGAGTTGGATATATTTGTATCAGTAGTGTTGACGCCAAATCTAGATTTTCAGAGGTATCTGTGAATAAAAATCATATAGTCATCGCGGCCAATACCGCATGGTCTGTTTTTAATTTTCGCTATGGTTTATTAAAGCGATTACTCAGTGATGGGTATAATATATCGGTAGTCGCCCCTAATGATAAATTTTCTGGTAATCTTAAAGACATGGGCTGTGATGTTATTGATCTGCCCATGTCTGCCAAAGGTGTCAATCCTTTCGACGATATAAAGTTAGTGACTTTATTGTATCGTTACTATCGTAAGCTAAATCCAGATTTTATTATTCATTACACAATCAAACCAAATATTTATGGTTCTTTGGCTGCTAAAATGGCCGGAATACCATCGTTGGCGATTACGACTGGCTTAGGGTATACATTTGTCAATGACAATTTTATTGCCAAAATTGCACGGCAGCTCTATAAAATGGCATTCCGTTACCCTAAAGAAGTATGGTTTTTAAATGAAGATGATCGTCAAGCATTTTTAGCGTATAGCTTGGTTAGTGAGAATAAAGCTAAACTACTGCATGGCGAAGGTGTAAACGTATCACATTTTTCACCCATATCCTCTTCGTCAGGTAACAATCCCACAACATTTCTGCTGATTGCAAGAATGTTGTGGGATAAAGGAATCGGAGAATATATTGAAGCTGCGAGAGTGATTAAAAGTAAATATCCAAAGACACATTTTCAATTGCTCGGTGCTTGCGATGTTCCTAACCCCAGTCTTATCAGTCGTGAACAAATAAGCGTATGGGAATCAGAAGGAATTGTTGAGTATTTGGGAACAACAGATGACGTAAGAACTGTTATTGCCAATGTTGATTGTGTGGTGTTGCCATCTTATCGAGAAGGTATTCCGAGAACGATGTTAGAAGCTGCTGCGATGGCCAAACCGCTTATCGTTTCTGATGCACCTGGCTGCAAAGATGTTGTTATTCATGGCAAGACCGGATTCTTATGCAAAGTCAAAAATCGGGATTCACTTGCCGCAGCTATGGAGCTGATTATTAACCAATCTACACAAGAACGCGTTGACATGGGGATGGCAGGCAGAAATTTAGTACTTCACAAGTTTGATGAGCGAGTCGTGATAGAAAAATATATTGACATGCTATCTAAATATAATTTGAGTGCCGATGGAATACCTATAAATAAAAAAAGTGATAGTCGTATTGATAGCATTTTTAGTTAGCTATGTTTGCGTCTGTTTTTGATATTCCTCATGTTACTTTAGCTGTATGCATAGAAGCTAGGCATATATTTAATTGATGTGAGTTAGAGAGTTTAATCTGAGAGAAAATGCTCTCTAGTTTTTATAAAATCCGCTATCATACGGCGATTTTTCCGTTCAGTTCTTGATGGCAATCTTAATAAGGTGTGGTAGTGAAAAGGATTCAGCTCATTCCCCTGTTGTCGGCCGTGGCCCTGCTCAGTGCATGCACTGTGGTGCCCGGTACCAATCTTTCCACCAGTGGCAAAACCGAGGTGGCTACAGGTTCCGTTGATGTTGATCAGCTGGCAGATGTCTATCCGGTTACACCGGCGTTGATCAGCCAGCTACGCAAGGCGCCGGTGGTGGGCAAGGCCAACCCCGAGCTCAATAGCGAGATCAGCCGTTACGAGTACCGGATTGGTGTGGGTGACATCCTCAATGTCACCGTGTGGGATCACCCCGAGTTGACCATTCCGGCCGGTTCTTACCGCAGTGCCAGCGAAGCGGGCAACTGGGTGCATGCCGATGGCACCATCTTCTACCCCTATATCGGCAAGGTGGCCGTGGTGGGTAAAACTGTCGCGGAGATCCGTACCGATATCGCCAAGCGTCTGGCCCAGTATATCGAGAGCCCGCAGGTGGATGTGAGCATTGCTGCTTTCCGCTCCCAGAAGGTTTATATCTCCGGTGAGGTGACCAAGCCGGGTGCTCAGCCCATCACCAATGTGCCGATGACCCTGCTCGATGCCTTTAATCTGGCTGGTGGACTGACCCCCACTGCGGATTGGCACCATGTGGTGTTGACCCGCCAGGGCAAGGAGTTCCCGCTCTCCATGCAGGATCTGCTGCAGTATGGGGATCTCTCTCACAATCAGTTGATGCGTGACGGCGACATGCTTTATGTGCCGCGCAACGATGCCCAGAAAGTTTTTGTGATGGGTGAGGTCAACAAGGCATCGACCCTGACTATTGGTCGTGAGGGGATGAGCCTGACCGAAGCGCTGAGCAGTGCCGAGGGCCTTAACCAGAATGCAGCCAATGCAACCGGCATCTTCGTATTGCGCCCCGCCGCGAAAGCGCAAGAGAAAGCCACCATTTATCAGCTTGACCTGAGTGATGCCACCGCGCTGGTGATGGGGACCGAGTTTGCGTTGCAACCATACGATGTGGTCTACGTCACCACGGCCCCGGTGACGCGTTGGAATCGCGTGTTGAGTCAACTGGTGCCCTCCATCAACGGCTTTAACGAGCTGACCGAAGGCATGCTGCGGGTTCGCAACTGGTAAATCTCTGTGTGGTGTTGACTCGGTGTACTCTGGTGCCGGGTGGAAGATGAAAGAGCGACAGCAATATGTTTGAGAAGATTCTAGTCGTGTGTGTGGGTAATATATGCCGCTCCCCGACAGGTGAGCGCCTGCTGCGCGAGCGTTTACCCGACCGTGATATCAGTTCTGCCGGGGTCAGTGCCTTGGTTGATAAACCAGCCGACAAGGTCGCGAGCGAGGTGGCACAGCAGCATGGTCTCTCCCTTGATGGACACTCGGCGCGCCAACTGACCCGCGCACTCTGTCAGGATGCCGATCTGATCCTGGTGATGGAGAAAGGGCATATTTCTGCCGTCACGGCCATTGACCCGGGGGCCCGTGGCAAAACCATGCTGTTTGGCCACTGGCAGGGGGAGAGCGAAGTGCCCGATCCCTATCGTCTTAGCCGGGAAGCTTATGAACATGTTTACCAGCTATTGGTGCGTAGTGCCGATGGGTGGGCGAAAAAACTGTAACAACAGCTGCAGTCTGGGTCTGTGTTCAGGTTCTATCTGACAATAAAAATGGATTGTGTTTAATGACGACTTCTTCTGTTTCGTCCCGGCAGAGCAGTGCCGCGGTGGAGAATGACGAGATCGATCTGGGGCGCCTGCTGGGCTACCTGATCGATGGCCGTTGGTGGATTGTGACTATCACCGCTCTGTTTATGGTACTTGGCGTTGCGTATGCCCTGTTGGCGACCCCAGTCTTCAAGGCGAACGCCTTACTGCAGGTGGAGAAAAAAGCCAGTGGTGCTGCGCTGCTCGGGGATATGGCTGATGTATTGGGCGGTGAACAGCCTGATGCTGCCGCCGAGATTGAGCTACTGACTTCTCGTATGGTGCTTGGCCGTACGGTACAAGAGCTTCATCTCGATACCGTAGTGACACCCGACTTCTTCCCGCTGGTTGGCCGTGGCCTGTCGCGGCTGATGGGGCATCCCTATCCCAAGATGGCGGTGAGCCGTTTTGAGGTGGCGCCGGAGTTGGTGGGGACGCCGCTAACGCTGACGGTTGACGCAGACAAACACTTTACCCTCGAAATTGAAGGGCGGGTGCTGGAAGGGCAAGTAGGTAAGCTGCTTGAGAAAGATGATGTGACCCTGTTGCTGTCTGATGTGGCTGCCGATGAGGGGCAAGTATTCATGCTAGTCAAGCAGCCGGTACTGGATGTGATCGCAGAGCTGCAGCGTGCTCTTCAGGTCAGTGAAAAGGGCAAAAGTACCGGGATCATCTCGCTGGCGCTGGAAGGGGAAGACAAGGGCCGCATTCGTGCGGTGCTCGACAACATCAGCCAGAACTACCTGCAGCAGAACGTGGTGCGCAAGACCGAAGAGGCCCAGAAGAGCCTGGATTTCTTGCAGACTCATCTGCCTCAGGTCAAAGATGAGCTGAATCGTTCTGAAGAGCTGTTGAATGTATATCGCCAGCAGAATGAGTCGGTCGATCTGTCGCTGGAAGCTAAAGCCGCACTGGATACCATGGTGGGCCTCGAGAAGCAGCTCAATGAGTTGACCTTCCGTGAAGCCGAGTTGCAGCAACTCTATACCCGCCAGCACCCCGCTTACATCGCTCTGATGGAAAAGCGCCAGACCTTGATGAATACCAAAAATGTGATCAACAAGTCGATCAAGCGTCTGCCAAAAACCCAACAGGAGATTTTGCGTCTGACCCGTGATGTGCAAGTCGGTCAGGAGATCTTCGTCCAGCTGCTCAACAAGCAGCAGGAGCTCAATATCATGAAGGCGGGCACCATCGGCAATGTGCGGATCATCGACGATGCTGCAGTCGAAACCCGGGCAGTCAAGCCGAAGAAGCCGCTGATCGTGGTACTGGCCACTCTGCTTGGGGGCATGCTGTCTGTGGGCCTCATCCTGGTGCGTGCAGCATTCCACCGCGGTGTCGAGAGCCCCGAGCAGTTGGAAGAGATGGGGCTGTCCGTCTATGCCACGATCCCCTATTCAGAGGATCAGGCCAAGATAGAGCAGCAACAGAAGAAGAAACGGCGCCATGCGATGCCACTCAATGAAGCCTTGCTGGCTGCCCGTAATCCGGCAGACTTGGCGATGGAGTCGCTGCGCAGCCTGCGTACCAGTCTCCATTTCGCCATGATGGAGGCCAAAAACAACATAGTGATGATCTCTGGTCCTGGTCCCGGCCTAGGCAAAACCTTTGTGTCTACCAACTTTGCCGCCACCCTGGCCATGGGGGGCAAAAAGGTGCTGGTCATCGATGCTGACTTGCGCAAGGGATATATGCAAAAAGTCATGGGACAGGAGATGGGGGCGGGCTTGAGCGCCTATCTGGCTGGTCAGACCGAGATGATGCAGGTGATCAGCAAGACCGGCTTTGATGGGCTCGATTTTGTCTGTCGTGGCGCCGTGCCGCCCAACCCATCTGAACTGCTGATGCACCCTCGTTTCAAGGCCTTGCTGGATTGGGCCAGCGAGCATTATGACTTTGTTATCGTTGACTCTCCGCCGATCCTGGCGGTCACCGATGCGGCCATCGTCGGCCAGCATGTGGGGGCCTCCTTGCTGGTGGCGCGTTTTGCCAAGACAGCGGTGAAAGAGGTGGAAGTGGCGATTCGTCGCTTCGAGCAAAATGGCGTGGTGATCAAGGGCATTCTGCTCAATGCGGTAGAAAAGAAAGCCAGCAGTTATTACGGTAATTACGGATATTATCAATATAGCTATGGTGATAAAACCAAAGCTTGATCCGGCCGCAGATAATAGATAAGGGATTGGTAATAGTCAGTGAGGCGAAATTGAAGGTTCAATTGATGCCTCCTTTGAGTAATACTAGATAAGGCTGGGAGTTTTCACCTTCTCAGTATTATGTTTTAGCTATGTCAACAAAAAGGAAGATAGTATGAAGAAGACTGCGTTTGTTTTGGCCGCCCTGCTGGCTGTTTCTGCTAATGCCATGGCTGTAGAGGAAGCTGCTGGCGGAGCTGCTGGTACTGGCGCGGCCGGTGCTGCTGCTGGTGTGGCTACCACTACCATCGTCGTTGGCGCTGCTGCCGCACTGGTGGCTGTTGTTGCCGTGTCTGAGTCAAATAACCGCAACGATAATACCAGCACCACCACGTCAACCCGATAACATTCAACAAGGCTGCTCAGTTTGAGCAGCCTTGTTTTTCTTCTTATCCCTCATGGATGGTTTATTGTACGTGGCACAGCATTTATCTTATTTCCCCTCCCGATTATTGGCATTGTCAGCCACTTTTTTATTGGCTGGATGCAGCACCTCGACCCATCAGACAATCGAAACCTTGGGTTATGTGTTTAACAAGCCTGATGATATTGTACTGACCTCATCCGAATTGAGAGCGTTGCCCTATGCGAGTGCCTATATCAAGGTGGGGGATTTACCCCAGGCCTTGGTCGTGTTGGCTTATGTCAATGGCCCGCGCATGTCATGGATGAGTGCCGATGGTGCTATGTTCGTGACCCAACATGGGCGCTTGATTAAAACAGTGGGTTTGCCAAATGACTTGCGCTATCTGGGGAGTCTGGATAAGGATCCATTGAAGACCTCTCGTGTAGATAAGACGCCATCAATGGTGTGGTATAGCGTAGCTGAGTGGTCGAA
This sequence comes from Aeromonas sp. Marseille-Q5825, assembly GCF_946892685.1. Classification (NCBI taxonomy): domain Bacteria; kingdom Pseudomonadati; phylum Pseudomonadota; class Gammaproteobacteria; order Aeromonadales; family Aeromonadaceae; genus Aeromonas; species Aeromonas sp. Marseille-Q5825. The sequence goes on along the minus strand of NZ_CAMPOU010000003.1, from coordinate 181,637 downwards.
GCAATACACCAGTGGCTATCCCTTGAGCATGCATTACACTCAGGCGGGTCATGAGGTCCTGAATATTATGGATCGTCCCTATAAGACGACGATTGTAGAAGAACACGTCGTTACAGCCCCGAATGAAGAGCGATGGCTGAATCATTTCTGGATTGATGAGCAGACAGGTCAAGTTCGTAAATTCCAGCAGCAATTAGGCCCTTCCTTGCCAATGATAGAAATGACATTCCTTAAGCCCTATTCATCATGAAAATAATATATAGCATATTGCTCGCCACCTTGGGGCCTTCCCCCGTTATGGCTGATGTGTCCGTGTCTATTTGGTGGCAAGGTCAACCGACAGCAACAATGACTCATCCCCAGTCCATGCTGTTGAGTGAGGCATTGTTAGACCCCGTGGTCACACAGTACGATAACTATTGGCCTGTCACGCATATATCTACGCCTGCGCGTCAAAAGGATATTGAGTATCAACAGCAAGCCTTGCTGAAAGATCTCACCTTGTTGGCAACGTACTGGCAACAGCATGATGAAGATGAACTCGCCCATTCCGCTTTACAGTTGCATCAACAGTTACAGCAATTGCATTTGACGGGTCGTTTCGAATTGCCTGTGGATCCGGATATCAGCCTGGTACCTTCAGGTGTCAACCCCGTATTGCAAGGGGATTATCAGCTCTATCTGGCCCCTCGTCGCCCGCAAATTTATCTGGCCGGTTTGATCGGTCACCCCGGCGAAGGCCCCGTTTTGCCTGCTGCAGGGTTACGAGAGTATTGGAAGAAGCTGGATCTCTTGTCGGGGAGTGATGACACCGGTGCTTATCTGATTGCACCCAGTGGAAAACCTGAGTGGATCCCCGTTGCTATCTGGAATGAACGCCATGTCGAAGCCATGCCGGGAGCGACCCTGTTTGTCGGTTTTGCGCCAAGTGTGCTGCCTGAGCAGTATCAAGACTTGAATAAACGCATGTTGACGTTGTTAGCGAATCGGATGCCCAAATGACCTACCCAAGACTCTCACTGATTGCCCTGCTGGTATCCTTTGCAACCCACGCCGATGCTGACATTTTTGAGCCGTTGGGACCATCACAAAGTGACTTCGGCGGAGTTGGCCTGTTGCAAATGCCAACCGCCAGAATGGCTAAGACGGGTGAATTCAGTGTCAATTATTTTGATGATGATCAGTACCGTCGCTGGTCCATGTCAGTGCAGCCGTTCGACTGGCTTGAGGCCACTCTGCGTTATACCGATGTGAGAACCCGCCTCTATAGTGCAAACCCCGATTTCAGTGGTGACCAGACTTACAAAGACAAAGGAATGGATGTCAAAGTCAGGTTGCTGGAAGAATCTACCTGGATTCCGAATATTTCTCTGGGATTCCGTGACCTGATGGGAACGGGGTTGTTTGACAGCGAGTATGTTGTTGGCACCAAGCGTGTTGGCCCGTTTGACTTCACCCTTGGCATGGGCTGGGGGAATATGGGAGAAAGCGGAAATATTACTAATCCTTTTTGCAAGTGGAAGGATGATTGGTGCTCCCGCGATGATAGTTATTCCAGTGGTGGTGGTAAGTTTGAAACTGGGAATATGTTTCATGGCAATGCTGCATTGTTTGGTGGTGTGGAATACCAAACGCCTTGGCAGCCACTCCGGTTAAAATTGGAATATGATGGTAATGATTATAGTAATGAATTTGCTGGGAAAATAGATCATTCATCACCCATCAATATAGGTGCTGTTTATCGCCTGTTTGATTACATGGACACCCATCTTAGTTATCAGAGAGGAAACACTCTGATGTGGGGTGTCACTCTTCGTACCAATTTTAATGATCTACGCCAGAATCATTTGGATGAACCACGCCCTGTATATTCAGAGAATAAGGTCCCAGCTGATACCTCTAAGGTCGATTGGTCAGCAATGGCGGGGCAGTTTGAAAGCAATGCTGGTTGGAATTCGGCATCACTTTATAGTGAACATAATACTGTAACCTTGCTGGGACAACAGCATAAATACAGAGACCAGCAAGAAACTCTCGACCGTACGGCTTTGGTTGCGGTTAACCATCTGCCTGAGACTATCGACGAATTGAGAGTTATCGAACGCCAGCGTGACTTCCAGCTGCAAGAGACAGTGATTGATCTTGATTCTGTGCGAAAGGCTAACCAGCCCCAGATCCTTGGGCAGGAGATAGTGGCAAAAGATCATCAAAAAGTGCCAGACGCGGTTCAGGGGGATGTTCGCTACCAATCTGAACCAGAGTGGTTCTCTTATTCATTTGATCCGACTCTGACCCAATCTTTCGGGGGTCCTGAATCATTTTATATGTATCAGATCGGTATCAATGCCAACAGTGAGCTGCGCCTTACTGATAAAGACTGGTTACAGGGTACGTTGTTCTTTAACATCGCTAATAACTACGACAAATTTAATTACAAGACACCACCAGCAGACACTGATGCACTGCCGAGAGTGCGAACCTGGGTGAGAGAGTATGTCGACTCGTCCAATGTCCTGCTGAATAATCTCCAGTTAACCCATATGGAGCAATTTGGTCAGGAGTGGTATGGCCAGGCATACGGTGGATATCTGGAAATGATGTACGCCGGGGTCGGGGGAGAGGTGCTTTATCGTCCTTTCGGTCAGTCATGGGCTCTGGGGCTGGATACTAACTGGGTCAAGCAGCGTGATTGGAACAATACCCTGAAGATGGCTGACTACGATGTCGCAACAGGTCACCTGACTGGCTATTGGCAGTTGCCTTTCATGGACAATGTCACCGCCAAGGTAGCTGTCGGACGCTATCTGGCTGGTGACCTGGGTGCCACTTTTGATTTCTCCAAGCGCTTTGACTCCGGGATTGTGATGGGTGCATACGCAACTTTGACGGATGTTTCGGCCGAAGAGTATGGGGAAGGCAGTTTCACCAAAGGCATTTACATCACGATTCCCTTTGATCTCATGTTGATTCGCCCCACCACATCCAAAGGAACCATTGGGTGGGTTCCTCTGACAAGAGATGGGGGGCAAATGCTCAGCCGTAGTCATACCTTGTATGACATGACTGAACGCCTGCCGTTGTAAATCCTTTCTCGGTATTGATTCGCTAGTCTGATGAGCCGTGATAGTGTTTTCACTGTCACGGCTTTTTTATGCATGATGAGGCATAGATGGGAAGAGAGTGCAGTTTGGTTCATAAGGTTTTTTGGGGAACATCGGTCTTGTACTGGCTGCTGGGCATGCACTTTTTCATGCACAACCCGGGCGGGGCCGGGCTCTATCTGCCCTTCAACGCCTGGGGCTGGATATTCGCGAGCCTGGTGATGGCGCTGGGACTGTGGCAGGTCACTCTCTGCCAGCGGCTGGTGGTCTCGCCTTTGCTGACGGTCCTGTGGCTGGGGGCTTTGCTGCTGTTGTTGCCCATGGCCTATCCGGGCTTCGAGCTCAAGGACTATGCCATCCCCCGCCTGTTGGGGCTGTTTGCCGGTCTGCTGTTTCTCGCTTGTCTCTATCAATGGCGACTGGACCGTCAGATGCGGGCTCGCTTGCTCTACCTGCTGCTGGGGGCGGTAGCCATAGAGGCGCTGCTCGGCCTGGTACAGTACTACCTGCTGGTACCGGGCAACTGGATAGGCTACGACACCCGGACCAATCGCCCTTACGGCATCTTCCAGCAACCCAACGTGATGGCGAGCTTTATGGCGACCGGGCTTGCCTTGGCGATCTGGCTGGAGCTGCGGGGGCTGGCCAACGGCTGGCTGCGGGGACTGCGCTATGGCGTGATCCTGGCAGCCAGCCTGCTGTTGGTGGTGCTGCAGTCGCGGGTGGGGCAGCTTGGCGGGCTGTTGGCCTTGCTCCTGCTCGCGCCGCAGCTCTATCGCCAGCGGCAGCTGGGCCGGGTGTTGGGGTTGATTGGGCTGGGCATAGCGCTCGGGCTGGCATCCCAGTACTGGATGGCGGGGGCCAGGCGGGGGTTGGAGATATATCAGTCCGGCGGCATGAGATCCATCTACTGGCCCTATGCCGCCAAGTTGATTGCCGAGGCGCCCTGGACCGGCTGGGGCTATGGCAGTTTCGAGTCCGTGTTCCTCCAGCATTACATGGCGGACAAGGCGCTCAATCCCGCCATGGTGCAGATCGAGTACAACCTGGATCACCCCCACAACGAGTTTCTCTACTGGGCGGTGGAAGGTGGGCTTGCCCCCATGCTCGGCATGGCGCTGATGGGCGGGGCTCTGCTGTGGCGACTGGGTAGGGCTGGCTGGGTGAAGGGGGCAGCCTTGCTGGCGCTGGTGATCCCCATACTGCTGCACACCCAGACCGAGTATCCCTTCTACCACGCCATCGCCCTGTGGTGGGCGCTGCTGCTGCTCATCCATGTGCTGGATGCGGAAGTGGAGGAGGGGGGAACGGCTGGCCACGCCAACTGGCGGGAGTATGTCTACCGCCCCTGGCTCTTGCTGCGTTTCCTGGCCATTGGCATTCCCCTGATCGTCGTCCCCTTCATGCTGACGGCTCTGCATACCGCCTGGGTGGTGACCAAGTATGAGCGCGGCGGCTACAAGCATCCTGCGTTGCTGCTCGACATCGTCAACCCCATGGCCTGGCTGACCCGGGTGGAGTTCGACGTCAACGCGGTGCGCCTGATGGTGGGCTTGCAGGCCAACAACAAGTCAGAGCTGGAAGCCTATCTCGACTGGGGGCAGGCGTTCGTGCGTCATACCCCCAGGGCCAACATCTACGCCAACATGGTGATTGCCCTCAATGCGCTGGGGCGGACCGAGGAGGCCGACCGCCTGCGCACCCAGGCGCTGATGCTCTATCCGGGTGAGCCCTTGCTCACCGCCTCGGCGGCCAATTCGGTCGCCGCTACCCTGGAGCCCAAGCCCTCCTCATGAGCGGGCCGGGCACCGCTTTCCCTTCTCCCATCACGGCCGCCTTGCGGCCGTGATCATTTCCACCTCAGGCAAGCTCACAGTCAGGATCGGCGGTGTAGTCTCCCGAATGGGGATGGCGGGGCCGCGCAGGTGCGGTGCCGGCGCCATCGGGTCTCAGTCGTCATCGGAGTCGACATAGTGAAGAAGATTGCATTCATGGTTACCAGCCTGCTCATTCTGATGGGCACACCGGCCCTAGCAGGCACCAGCGCCCAGGTGGAATACGGCACCGTGCAAGAGAGCCGCATCCTGACCCAAGAGGCGGCGCCCCAGCAGGGCGGAACCCGGCCACTTCGCACCATAGGGGCCGCGGCCCTGGGGGCGGCCGTCGGCAGCCAATTTGGTGGTGGCTCGGGTCAGACAGTCGCGACCACAGTGGGGGCAGTGGCGGGGGCCGAGGCTTCCCGTCGCCGTCAGGGCAACCAGCAGAGCGTGCAGGGCAAGCAGACGGTCGAGTTGCTGATCAAGACCGAGGCGGGAAAACTGCTCAACGTCGTGCAGGATCAGGATCCCGCGCTCACGTTCAACAAGGGGGACAAGGTGCGCATCCTGACCACGGGAACCGATACCCGGGTCGACAAGTCCGTCTAGGGGGCTGCCTGGCGGTATGATGTCCGGGGGCTAGCCCCCTGGTTGCGGCCGGATTGTACGATGTTTCATCAAGGGTTTCATCGGCTCGCAAAAATGCGGTTCAGTGCTGGACGGCGAGAGCGCCTTGGCTAAGATAACCGTCTTAACGTCTTGTTTGGCAAGGGAGTATGAAATGGAGATAGTACTAGGCCCATTAGAGGCTCGCGTGATCGGCTGCCTGATAGAGAAAGAGATCTGCACGCCGGATCAGTACCCTCTCTCTCTCAATGCACTGGTCAATGCCTGCAACCAGAAGAGCAACCGCGAACCCGTGCTCGAGCTCGCCGAGCTGGATATCCGCGCCGTCATCGACGAACTGATCCGCCGCCGTCTGGTGGTCAACACCGCCGGCTTCAATGCCCGGGTGCCCCGCTATCAGCACCGTTTCTGCAACACCGAGTTCGGTGAACTGAAGTTCAGCGCCCAGGAGCTCGGCATTATCTGCGAGCTCTTGCTGCGGGGCCCCCAGACCCCGGGGGAGCTGCGCTCGCGCACCAACCGGCTGTGCAGCTTCGACGATGTGACCGAGGTGGATGCGGTGCTGGCCGCGCTGGTCGAGCGGGGCCCCTATGTGGTCAAGCTGCCCCGGGAGCCGGGCAAGCGGGAATCCCGCTATGCCCACCTGTTTGGTGGCGAAATCGATCTGGAAGCCCTGGCCGAGGCCGCCCCCGCCAGCAGCTATGCCTCTCCTGCCGCCGATCGCCTGAGCCAGCTGGAAGAGGAGGTTGAGCGCCTCAAGTCGCAGTTGCAGGCCCTTGAGGCCCGTCTGGCGCACCTGGAAGGCTGAATCCAGCGAGTTTGCTTACCCCATCAAGAGGCGCTGCGGCGCCTTTTTTCATGCCCCGTTGGCCGCCCGCAGAGCGCCTCGCAGAGGATGGTCCGCCGGCCCCCTGTCCCCGCTTTTATGAGCCTGGCCGCTTTTTTTGTACTAATTCGCGGTTAAGGGTCGAGCCGCCGCCGCTTTCCCGTTAAAATTCCGCCTTTGCACCTGCCCGCGAGTTCTGATGTCAGCCTTCACCCTCTCTTCGGATTGCCATGCCCTGCTCAGCGAGCTGCAACTGCAGCGCGCCGCCAGTACCCGTTATTTGCAAGAGACGCTGTACGCGCAGCGCTCGCCCGGGCAGGCGCTGACGGACGCGCTGAACCAGTTGCAACAACAGGGACTGATACGGCTGCGCAACGAGCAGCAGTGGAGCCTGACGGCGGAGGGCACCCTGACCCTGATCCTGGCGGTGCGGGGAGGGGCCTGCCCCATGCCGGACTGGACCCGGGTCCCCTCGGTCACGGGTCAGGAGATGGCGCAAGGGGTGGTGCGCGAACTCTGCCTGGGGGAGGCGGGGCAGATCCCCGCTTACTACCAGAGCGCGGATCTCTTGAGCCTGCTGGACCTGCCCGATGCCCACCGCCTGCTGCCGGGCTCAAGCCTCGCCTGGCAACAACTGTTGCTGGAACACTTAGCCCTGCAGACCCTGCTCGACGCCGAGCCTGAAGCGCACTGGCCGCTGGCGTCCGTGACCGCGGCCTGCGCCCCTGCGCTGGCAAGCCGGCTCGAGGCGCTGGCCAGCGAGTGGGAGTGGCTCTGCGGCCCGCTGGCCGGCGAGGTGACCACTCACTGGCCGGCCCTGCAACAACTGGCCGAGCGGGGGGATGAACAGCCCCTGGCGGAGCGGCTACTCGGCGCGCTGGGACAGTGGCAGGCCGCGGCGGCGCAAGAGCCCTGGCCCAGGATGTTCAGCGCCCTGCTCTGGCTTGGCTGGCTGCAGCAGGCCGATCCCGTGCTCGCCAGCGAGCAGCGCAAGAAGTGGCAGCGCAGCCTTGGCAACCATTTCCCCCTGCTTTCGGATCTGCTGGGACAGTGGGCCGGTGATCGCCACGGTCAGGCGATAGGCCTGTTCGATACCCTGCAACTGCCGCTGGAGGAGCTCCACTGGGGCTACCTCTGGCTGGATCTCTGCGCCCTCGCGCGCCACGGCGAGCAGAGCCCCCAGGTGGCCATACTGCACAAGTGGGATCTCTCCCATGTGCTGGAGGCCGAGCCCCGTCATCGCCTGATGGCCTTCTGCCAGGATCTGTTGCGCCTCTTGCTGGGAGAGGGGGCCGAGCGTCCCCCGTTGCAGCAACTGCGTGCCACCCCAGCCCCCGAGGCGGCCAGCGACGTAGAGGATGAGGACAAGACCCCCGCCTCGGCCAGCTGGCTCAACTGGCTGCAGGGGCTGGGGCGCTCCAGCGGCGTGCGCAAGGCGCAGGAGCGGCTGGTATGGTTGCTCCATGCGGAAGGGCCCGAGCTCGAGTGCAAGATCCAGAAGCAGAGCACCAAGGGGGAGTGGACCGCCGGGCGCCGGGTCGATCCTGCCCTGCTCTCCACCCAGTATGCCGCCCTGCTAGACGAGGCGGACTGGGCTCTGGTGCGCACCCTGCCACGGGGCATGAGCAAGCTGCCGCGGGACGCCTGGGCCCCTCTGGCCAGCCATCCGCGCCTGTTCAACGCCAAGGGGCAGAAGCTGCAACTGGCCATCAGCGCCCCCTTGCTGCAGGTGGTCGCCACCGAGCAGGGCATGAGCGCCGTCTTGAGCCCGGCCGCTGCGGCGCGAGGGGCGCACATAGTGCCGCTGGCCCAGGATCTTTGGCAGCTCATCCTGACCCCGCAGGCCCTGCTGGACAGACTGCCTGCGCTGGAATCCATTCCGCTGCTGCCAGCGGACGGGCTCGCCGAGCTGCAACGCACCCTGGACGCCATTCCCGAGCTGCCCTGGCACAGCCAGGTCGAGGGGCTCAGTGGCAATGCCGAGTTGACCCCCTGGCCCGGAGTGCCCTCGGTCCAGCTGGACTGGCAGGATGGTCAGCTGCTGGTCCAGCTGGTGACCCGGGAGGGGGAGCTGCCGCCATTGCCCCTTGGCAAGGGGGAGGCCATAGTGCGCCAGGGCGTCAGGGACTATCACTACTGGCAACGGGATCTGGCTGCCGAGAAGGCCGAGGCCCAGTTGCTGCGCAACCAGCTGCCCATAGGTCTGCCGGGCAACGAATGGAAGCTGGACGGTGAGCAGGCACTGACCCTGGTCAATGCGCTGCCCGAGCTGGTGGACGCCGGAGTGGTCGTTCACTGGCATCAGGACAGCGCCCGTCTCAAGAGCCTCGACGAGGCGGCCCTGAGCCTGCGCATCGAGCGTCGCCAGGACTGGTTCCAGGTGGAGGGGGCACTGGCGCTGGACGAACACCAGATCCTCGACTTGCGCCTCATCCTGCGCCAGCTGACCCCGGGTCAGCGCACCGTTCAGCTCGACGAGAAGACCAGCCTGATGCTGAGCGACAAGCTGGTGGAGCGCCTCACCATGCTGGGGGCCATGCTGGACACCGAGCAGCGCATCAACAACAAGCTGGCCTACCCCCTGGCTCGCCTGCTGTCGGCGGTGACCACGGCCGGGGATGATGCCTGGCACTCCCTGCAGCAGGAGTGGCAGCAGGAGGTGGAGTGTGCCCCCGAGCTCTTGACGGCTCTGCGGGACTATCAGAAGGACGGGGTGCGCTGGATGGCGACCCTGGCCCACCATGGCTTTGGCGCCTGTCTCGCCGATGACATGGGCCTTGGCAAGACGCTGCAGGCGCTCATGGTGCTGCGCATGCGCCAGCACCTCGGCCCAGCCCTGGTGGTGGTGCCCAAGTCCGTGGTCACCAACTGGCAGGAGGAGGTGACCCGGTTCGCCCCCGAGCTGGAGGTGGTGGTGTTCGAGAATCCCGCCGAGCGGGAGACCCTGATCCAGGAGGCCAAGGCGGGCCAGATCATCCTGGTCAACTACGGCATGCTCGGCAGCCTGGCCCAGTCCCTCAAGTCCCGCCGCTGGGCGAGCATGGTGCTGGACGAGGCGCAGCAGATCAAGAATGCCGGCACCCAGCGTGCCAAGCTGCTGTTCCAGCTCGAGGGGGATTTTCGCCTGGCCCTCTCCGGCACCCCCATCGAGAACCACCTGGGGGAGCTGTGGAGCCTGTTCACCTTCATCAACCCGGGCCTGCTCGGCAGCCTCGGCGAGTTCAAGCGCCGCTTCGGCAAGGCGGTGAAGGATCCCCAGCACATGGCGCTGCTGCGGGCGGTGATCAGCCCCTTCATCCTGCGCCGCCTCAAGCAGCAGGTGCTGACCGAGCTGCCGGACAAGACCGAGATCATCCACCATATCAGCCTCTCCCCCGAAGAGCGTCAGCTCTACGAGGCGACCAGGCGCGAGGTGGTGCAGCAGGTGCAAAGCGCCGATGGCCGCGCCCTGATGCACGTGCTGAGCGGCCTGACCCGCTTGCGGCGGCTCTGCTGCTCCCCCGAGCTGGTGATGCCGGAGTGGTCCCAGACCAGCAGCAAGCTGGACGAGGCCATGGCGCTCCTGGAGGAAGCCATAGATGGCGGCCACCGGGTGCTGGTGTTCAGCCAGTTCGTCGATCTGCTGAGCCTGTTGCGAGCCCGCATCGAGCTCAAAAAATGGGACTACTGCTATCTGGACGGGGGCTGCTCCGCCAAGTCCCGCCAGGAGTCCATACTGCGTTTTCGTCATGAACCGGTTCCTCTGTTCCTCATCAGCCTCAAGGCGGGGGGCACAGGCCTCAACCTGACCCAGGCCGATACAGTGTTGCACCTGGATCCCTGGTGGAACCCGGCGGTGGAGGATCAGGCGAGCGATCGGGCGCACCGCATGGGCCAGACCCAGCCGGTGACAGTCTATCGACTGGTGTGCGAGCAGACGGTGGAGGAGAAGATAGTGGCGCTGCACGACGAGAAGCGGGCCCTGGCCGATGGCCTGCTGAGCGGCCAGTCCGAGGTGCGTGGCCTGGACGTGGAGAGCCTGCGCGCCCTGCTGATGAGCTAGGAGCGGTGCTGCCTGCCTGGGTGCGAGAGGGGGATGGTCCTGGTGACCATCCCCCTTCTCTGTTTCAGGGGCTCATTGCCCGCGTCTGGGGCCCCTCTCATGGGTCTGATTAAGAGGCGCTAGCCCTGATAGCGATAGAGGTGCAGCCGCTCTATGATGGCCTCGCCGCCAATCTTGCGATCCCGCCGCGCCTGGCGCAGCTTGGGCGGATAGTGGCCGAGGTGGGTGACGCTGGGCGGGTTGTCCGAGCAGAGCAGCAGGGGCAGGCTCGCCTTGAGCTGCTGCTTGCGCGGCTCCCTGTCCAGCCAGAGCAGGTTGATCATGGGGTGGGTCTTGACCGGTCGGCGGATCCGCAGCTGCGCATCCGCCGGCAGGCGGCGAATGTCATACACCTCCTGATCCACCATCTTGCTCCACTCCTCGTTGCTGGAGAGCGCCGGTACATAGCGGCGGCTGCGCTCCAGCATCTCCAGCACCTGCTCGCGGCTGAGCCGGCTGATGCTCTGCTTGTCGGCCCAGGTGAAACCGAGGGAATGCAGCTCTCCGGTGAGCAGGGTCAGCTTGCGATAGACCTGCAGGGTGATGACCCCGGGCAGTGCGCTGTGCACCAGCTCGAACTTCTCGTCTCGCCCGCCGGCGGCCTGCACCAGGGCCTTGAAGGCGAGCTTGTGGCCGTTGATCTCGTCGAGCAGCGGGTGCAGCAAGGGGGCGCTGGCGGCGGGGAAGCGCAACCAGCCAGGCAGGCGGTGAGTCGCCTTGGTGGAGCAGCCGGGGCGGGCGCTGTGATCCTGAAAGGCCGTCACGGCCGCGGCCAGTGCCGCCTCGCCCGAGAGATAACCTACCTCGATGGCCTCGATAGGGTCATGCTCTTCCCCCTGCGGCACGGCGGGCAGGGGATAGACATGGGCCTCCAGCAACTCGAGCTGGCCGAGCAGTCTGGCGAGACGGGCAAGGGCGTCTTCCAGCGCGTCCATCTGTTGACGCAGGGCGGCGGTGGGGGTAAAGGTGTCCATCGGCATATCCTGTGTGTTTCCCCAATCCGTCGCCCTAAAGGTGGCGATCAGGGGGCATGATTAAACCACTGTATAAATAACCATACCAGCATGACGGGAAGGCGCCAAGTGTCGCCTTTCAAGCGCGGTGCAAGGGCGGCTGCCGTGGCCGCCTTTCGGGAGTTGCCTGTCTGTATCATCCTGTTAAATAACGATCTTTAAGTGATCCAATGGTTAACAATTGGCGGTGCGGCAGGGGTGGCAGCGTCCTGTCTCGAACTCGGGCTCTGCATAGCTAACGTGGGAAACTGCATAGTTAGAAGCCGATGGGGCAGGAGAAAATGCTGCACGGCTGGGAGGGGGAATCTCTGGCTAATATTTCACATATAAATCAATAATTTGTATTTTGCCCCATGGCGAGATCAGCCATTACTTTTACTAATCTCATGTATCAAAATTCGTCAATTGAGGCACCTCCTCGTCCTGACTAAGCTTTGCGCATCAAATCCGAGCCTTGCGCAGAACTAGAGAGAGGAGCCATATCATGGCCAACATGACTTATACCGAAGCCGGTTACCAGGATTCCAGCGAATCGAATCTGGTTGCTCGCGTCAAGATGACCGTCCTGACCTGGCTGGAACGCAGCCGCAGCCGTCGCCAGCTCTCCGAGCTGCCCGCCTACCTGCTCAAGGACATTGGTCTGAACGAAGCTGACCGCTATCAAGAGACCACCAAGCCGTTCTGGCGTGGTTGATATACCGGGCATGGATGCCTCGTTTTCTTGCTGATCTGAACTGCTCTGCCTGATGTTGTTCGCCCTCAAACGGGCCTGACTTTTTCCCTGTTGCCGCTTCCTGTCATTTCCCCTTGTCTGTTTTTCCTTCTGTTTGCCCCCTGCGGCATGAGTTGTCATCATCCCTCGCCAACTTTGTATCCTTACTGTTTGAATTTGTTTAAAAATTGATTTTAAGCCCGCCTGCCTTGCGTATAATCCGGCCATAGCATTCCAGACAAGAGGGTGAGATGGATGATTCCCCAGCATGACTTTTTGGCCCTGACCCGCCGCCACGAGTGGCAGCTCGAGCCCTTTGCCTTCGACCTGGCCAACGGCACCCGGGTGAGCGTGTGGGACACCGGCGTGCTCTGCCTGGAGCCCGTGGGTGAGTCTCCTGGCGGGCGCAAGGACATAGTGCTCTCCTGCGGCATTCACGGTAACGAGACAGCCCCCATCGAGATCTGCAACCAGCTGCTGACCCGGCTGCTCGGCGGGGAGCTTCAGGCCCGCCACCGGGTGCTCTTCCTCTTTGGCAACCCGGCCGCCATGAATCAGGGGGCGCGCGAGGTGGAGGAGAACATGAACCGGCTCTTCTCTGGAGCCCACAGCAAGGGGGAGGGGCTGTGCAACAGGGAGCGCATTCGCGCCATGCGCCTGGAGCAGTATGTGAGCCGCTTCTTCGCCGATCCCGCCCGGCCCCGTTATCACTACGATCTGCACACCGCCATTCGCGGCTCCCGCCACGAGAAGTTTGCGGTCTACCCCTTTCCTCACGAGCGGCCGCACTGCAAGGAGCAGGTGCAGTTCCTCGGGGCCTGCGGGGTGCGCACCATACTGCTCTCGAGCGGCCCGACCACCACCTTCAGCTATTACAGCTCGCACCAGCATGGCGCCCATGCCTTCACGGTGGAGCTCGGCAAGGTGCGCCCCTTTGGCGAGAACGACATGACCCGCTTCATCGAGGCGCGTCAGGCGTTGCAGGAGCTGGTGACTCAGGATGAGGTGGTGCTCGAGCCCTGGCGGGCAGATGACTTCACGATTTTTGCCATCGATCGGGTGATTAACAAGCAAACGGCCGCGTTTCGTTTCCTGTTTGCCAGCGATGTGGACAATTTCACCGAATTTCCCCAGGGGTTTGTGCTGGCGGAAGACGGGGATCGGCAGTACAGGGTAGAGAAAGCGCGGGAGGCGGTGGTCTTCCCCAATGCCAACGTGGCCATCGGCCAGCGGACCATGCTGCTGGTGGTGCCGACCCGTCTGTGGGAGTGATCTGAGCCTATATTTTCACGTCAACCCTGCGCCCCAGGCGGCGTGGCCAAGATGGACGTGATCCCGAACTCGCCCTGACAGGGAGCCCGAAAGGGCTCCCTTCTTCGTTTCTGCTCGCCGAAAATCTCATCTTCTTTCTGAAATTAAAGAAGTTTCTACTGGTCTTACCTGACTGAATCACCTTGTCCTTTGCTTAACATCTTATTTACATTCTAAGGGTCACCTCATGGTGGTGACGCTGACAACGGCAAGGAGCCAGTTATGACCCATGTCGACATCCCCTTCCTTCGTTACCTCGATGAGGAGGGGCGCCCGGTCGCGACACTGCCGACCTGGCTGGACAAGGCGATGCTGCACACCTTCTACCGCAACATGGTGATGGTGCGCAGTTACGACAAGAAAGCGATAGCACTGCAGCGAACCGGCAAGCTCGGCACCTTTCCCTCCCATCTGGGGGCTGAGGCGGTGGGAATCGGGGTCGGTCTCGCCATGCGGCCGGAGGATGTCTATGTGCCCTATTACAGGGACATGCCCACCCTCTATGTGCGGGGCGTGCCCATGGAGCAGAACCTGCAATATTGGGGCGGAGATGAACGAGGCAGTGTCTTCTACAAGGCCGATGGCGAGTTGTCGGAAGACTTGCCCATCTGCGTCCCCATCGCCACCCAGATCACCCATGCCGCCGGCATAGCGGCCGCCTTCAAGCTGCGCAACCAGCCCAGGGTCGCCGTGGTGACCATAGGCGATGGCGGCACTTCCAAGGGAGATTTTCTCGAGGGGCTCAACTGCGCCGGTGTCTGGCACCTCCCCATGGTGATGATCATCAACAACAACCAGTGGGCCATCTCGGTGCCGCGCAAGCTGCAGTCGAGCGCGCCTACTCTGGCCCAGAAGGGGATAGGGGCCGGAGTGCGCAGCCTGCAGGTCGATGGCAACGACGTGGTGGCCGTCTATGAGGCGACCCGCGCCGCCATGGAGCGGGCCCGCAGCGGCAAGGGGCCGACGCTTATCGAAGCCGTCAGCTACCGGCTCGGGGATCACACCACTGCCGACGATGCGACCCGCTATCGCGAGGCCGCCGAGGTGGAAGCCGCCTGGGCCAAGGAGCCGGTCAAGCGGCTACGCCAGTTCATGGCCGATCAGGGCTGGTGGGACGAGCATCAGGAGCAGGCGTTGCTGGCGGAGGCGAGCCGGGAGGTCGAGCGTGCCGTGGCCGCCTATGAAGGCATGGCACCCCAGGCGCCGGAAACCCTGCTCGATTACCAGTTTGCAGAGCTGCCGAGGGAGTACCGTGCCCAGCGTCAGCGCATCATCGCCAAGGGCATGCAGCAGCGCGGCGGGGAGACACACCATGAGTGACATGACACTGCGCGATGCGATTCACCTGACAATGCATCACGAGATGGTTCTGGGTCTGGGGAGGCTGCATGAGTGAAATAACGTTGCTCGAAGCGATCAATCTGGCGCTGCATCACGAGATGGAGCACGACCCCGACGTGGTGGTGCTGGGTGAGGATGTGGGGGTCAACGGCGGTGTGTTTCGCGCCACCGTGGGCCTGCGCGACAAGTTCGGCTTCAAGCGGGTGATAGACACGCCGCTGGCGGAGGGGTTGATCGCCGGGGTGGCGGTCGGCATGGCGACCCAGGGACTTAAACCCGTGGCCGAGTTCCAGTTCCAGGGCTTCATCTTCCCCGGCATGGAGCAGATCATCTGCCAGGCGGCGCGGATGCGCAACCGCACCCGTGGCCGGCTCTCCTGTCCCATCGTCTACCGCTCCCCCTATGGCGCCGGCATCCATTCGCCCGAGCACCACAGCGAGAGCGTCGAAGCCCTGTTTGCCCATATCCCGGGTCTGAGGGTGGTCATCCCCTCCAGCCCGAGACGGGCATATGGCCTGCTGCTCTCGGCCATTCGGGATCCGGATCCGGTTATGTTCTTCGAGCCGGATCGCATCTATCGCTCCATGAAATCGGATGTGGTGGATGACGGCGTCGGCCTGCCGCTGGATGTCTGCTTCACCCTGAGGCCCGGACGGGATCTCACCGTGGTCGCGTGGGGGGCCTGCATCCAGGAGGTGATGAGAGCCGCCGCACTGCTGGCGGAGCAGGATATCCAGTGCGAGGTGCTGGATCTCGCTACCATCAAGCCGCTGGACATGGAGAGTATCCTGACCTCGGTGCGCAAGACCGGGCGTCTGCTGGTGGTGCACGAGGCCTGTGGCAGCTTCGGGGTCGGTGCCGAAATCGTGGCGCGGGTCACCGAGGAGGCGTTGACCTCCCTCAAGGCGCCGCCAAGAAGGCTCACCGGGGTGGATGCCGCCGTTCCCTACTATCGCAACGAGGAGTATTACCTCATCACCGAGCAGGATATCGCGGATGCGGCTCACCAACTGATGGAGAACAAGTGGCTATGACGTTTTTCAACGGTTGGCGCCCAGGCGCCCGAGCAAGGAAGAGCCATGAAGTCGGTCAATCTTTGGTGATGTTCCCGCGGATGGAGAACTGGTCATGAAATTTTTCAAATTACCGGATCTGGGCGAAGGCTTGGCCGAGGCCGAGATAGTCGAATGGAAGGTCAGTGCCGGCGACACCGTGAGTGTCGATCAGGTGCTGCTGTCGGTGGAAACTGCCAAGGCACTGGTGGATGTGCCCTCGCCGGTGGCGGGGGTGATCGCCAGGCTGTGCGGCCAGGAGGGAGACATACTCCACATCGGCGCTCCCCTGGTGGAGTTCGAGGGGGGGGAGGACGACGGCACCGTGGTGGGCAAGGTCAGCGCCCATCAACAGCACATCGAGGATCACTTCGTAGTGGGTGCCATGGCGCCCGGTGGCGCCCTGGTGCAGGCCATGCCGGCGGTGCGTCTGTTGGCGCAAAAGCTGGGGCTGGACATCGACAGGCTCAAAGGCACTGGCAGTGCCGGCATGGTGACCGAGCAGGATGTGCAGGGCGCCTTCGAAGCGTTGCAGAGCAGCGGCAACGAGTTCCTCAAGGGCTCGCGCCGGGCCATGGCCAAGGCGATGGAACACTCCCATCAGACTGTGGTGCCGGTCAGCATCACCGACGAGGTGGACCTGCGTCACTGGCGGGCAGACGAAGACGTGACGGTGCGTCTCATCAAGGCCATCGGGGTGGCGTGTCGCGCCGAGCCCTCCATGAATGCCTGGTTTGACGGGGATACCCTGTCGAGACGGCTGTTCAAGGAGGTCAATGTGGCCATCGCGGTTGACTCCAAACACGGGCTCTATGTGCCGGTGATGGAGAACGTGGCCGAGCGGGAGAGGGCGGACATTCGGCACGGGCTGGATCGGATGATCGCCGATGTGAAGGCGCGCGCCGTGCCGCGGGAGATGCTGCAGGGGGCGACCATCACCCTCACCAACTTTGGCGCCATCGCAGGCCGTTTTGCCAGTCCTATCGTCACGCCACCCCAGGTGGCCATCATAGGGGCGGGCAAGCTGTTCGAAAAAGTGGTCTTCATCCATGGGGAGGCACGACCGGTCCGGGCACTGCCCTTGTCGATGACATTTGACCACAGAGCCTGTACCGGCGGGGAGGCGGCGCGCTTCCTCAAAGCCCTGGTTCAGGCACTGGAAGCGGCGGATGCGTAAGTGATTGCACCCTGCCCCTGGCAGGGTGCAAATTTGGTTGCGTAATCGACAAAGGCACGTATAATCTAAACCAGCTTGAAAGGGCGTTAGTTATGTCAATGAATATGATGTTTTGCATCTTTTCCTGTTGTTCATAAGTTAATCCCGTTTTTGAGCTTTATCCGCTGAAAAGCATAAGTAATTATTTTGAATACAGGTTAAAGATATGTCTAACATGATCACCGGTACCGTTAAGTTTTTCAACGAAACCAAAGGTTTTGGCTTCATCCAGCAAGAAAACGGCCCGGACGTTTTCGTTCACTTCAGCGCTATCAGCGGTAACGGTTTCCGTACCCTGGCTGAAGGTCAGCGCGTACAGTTCTCCGTGACCCAAGGTCAGAAAGGCCCGCAGGCTGAGAACGTAACTGCTCTGTAATTCTTACAGAATTTAAGAAAGCCGTGGTACCTCTGGTGCCACGGCTTTTTGTTTTATGGCATATTCATAAGTCACCTTTGCCAATGACCATCATCATGCTCCCATCACTCTTGTTGACCGTGGCGCTTGCCAATACTCCCGTGCCGGATCCCGCGGCAAACGAGGCCGTGACAGTGTGCCAGCAATTCGTGCAGGTCCGTTTGGGCAAGGCTGAGCAGCCCGAGGAGATCAAGGTGCAGCCTGTCCCGAAGCGGGCGGGGGAGTGGTTGATCGATGGCAAGGTAAAAGGACCCGAAGGTCCTTTGTTGTTTGCTTGTCTGCTGCGGCAGGGAAAGCGCTGGGAATTGCTCAACTTCTCGCTCTGGGCGCCGCAGGAACTCAATTCGGCTTGAGTGCCACCA
Source organism: Aeromonas sp. Marseille-Q5825 (assembly GCF_946892685.1). Lineage (NCBI taxonomy): Bacteria > Pseudomonadati > Pseudomonadota > Gammaproteobacteria > Aeromonadales > Aeromonadaceae > Aeromonas > Aeromonas sp. Marseille-Q5825. The sequence continues at coordinate 163,763 of NZ_CAMPOU010000003.1, read as the reverse complement.
GCAGGTGTTGAAGATGCTCCAGCATGGTCATGCCGAAGGGGGTCAGATAGCCGCCATCGACGGCACTGATCATGCCTTGTTGATGCAGGCGTTGCGCCGCGAGGCACAACTCTTCAGACATGTCGCTGCGTAACTTGATCCCCAGACTCATGTTTGCCGGATCAAAGCATGCCAGTATTTTCAGCTCATTCACAAAATCGTCAGAAACCTGGTCGATCCCACTCATGGATGCACTCCTTACGCTAAAGATGTATGCAAACTAGCATTCCCGGTTTGACTTTAGTGGGCGCTGGCTCAAAGTATTGGGCTTTGTCTGGGCCGGGGTTGCCCGAACGCTGCTTTTTTGGCCGGAAGCGTCACGCCACGGCTGGTTGGACGAGCAGAGTCCGCGTGCCGGCAAACATGGTAGAATAGCCTCTCTTTTATCCCCCTGGCCAGGTATGAACCCAGGTCTTCCAGCTCAAGGCGCGTCTCATGATCACTGTCACACTGGTATCTCTGCTGCACACCCTAGGTCCCCGCTTTCCTGTTTATGCACCTTCCTTGTTGCTCCCCTTGCTCGATGAGCATCAGGGGGATCTCTGGCTGCCATCCATCAAGGGGGCGGATGTCGCCGCCCTGCGCCAGCATGCCAAGGGGAGCGTGGTCCAGAGTCTGGCCCCTCTGGCGGCGGGGTGGTGCGATTTCGGGGCTGGCGGCCAGGATGAGACTCCCGAGCTGGACGCGCTGGCGAGTTACGACGAAGAGATGCTGGACAACCTGCTGATGTACTGGCACAGCCCTGGCAAGATCAACAGCCCGATCACCGATAACCTGTTCGAGCTGCGCCGTGGGGTGGTGGATGAAGCCCATGGCTCCAAGCTGGCGGTCGCCTGGGAGCAGCAGCAGCAGAGACGCTTCGAGCAGATCATGGCAGGGGCTTGGGCCGGTCGGGATCAGCTCTGCTTCGTGGAGGTGGAGTCCGCCTACTGGCTGCGCCAGCGTTTCTGCGAGACGGCGGAGATCACCCTGGTGACCCCGGTGCTGGGCTGAGATAGCCGAAACAGGAGTGACTGAGCACTCTTGCTGGACAAGGCGCCAGCAAGATGTGAACATGTCGCCCTTTATTGAATGAGAGACTTGACCAATGAGCTATGAACTTAGCGACACCGAGCGCAATGCCGCGCTGCAACTGAACGCCGACTACCGCTTTGATCACTTCATCAGCAAGCTGGTCGAGCACGAAGAGCTGTTTGTTCTGACCGACGAGCACGGCGTCATGATGCTGACCACCGAAGACGAAGACTGCATCCCGGTCTGGCCGCATCCGGAATACGCCAAGGCGTGGGCCGAAGGCGAGTGGGCAGATTGCAAGCCGCAGTCCATCACCCTCAAGGTGTGGCTGGATCGCTGGGTCGACGGCATGGAGCAGGACGAGCTCTGCGTGGCCGTGTTCCCGACCCCGGAGCAGGAAGGCATAGTGCTGGATCCGGCCGACGTGGCCGACGCCATCGCGCAAAAGCAGGCCAAGCGCGGCTAAGTCCCGCCCAGGCGCTGCTGCCACAAAAAAGACCCCGCCACAGTGCGGGGTCTTTTGTTTGTGTCGAGCCAGAGCGTGGAGAGGGCTCAGGGCTTTTGATAGCGGGTGTCGATCAGGGTGACGGGAGGGAAGGTCTTGCCCTGCTTGATGGCGGCTTTGGTCTCCGCTTTCAGCTCCTCGTCAATCCAGAGCAGGCCACCGAAGCTGTAGCCCGAGTTGGCGCCATCCAGGGGCCAGTAAAGCAGATCGCTCTGGGGGGTTGCCGGAATCTTGGGCAGTTTTATCCAGCGCCAGGCGCCTGCCCGGGTATAGGGGACCTGATAGGCAGGGACGAAGCTGGCCAGCTCATAGAGTCGCTGCTGGATTTGGCGTGAGAGTTCGGCCTTCTTGCCGAAGTCGAAGGCCTTGTCGTATTGCTCCACCAGGGCCGAGATGGCGTCGTCATCGAGGTTCATGATGTTGTTGGTCTGGGGCTTGTTGGCGTTGACCTTGTGGAAGTGCTCCCAGTAGGCGGGGTAACGGCCACTGCTCCAGGCCATCCAGGCGCTCTGATGCTTCTTCTCCAGCATGGATTTGAAGCCGGCGGAGGCATCCATCAGGTTCAGCTCCAGATTGAGACCCGCCTTCTTCGCCTCTTCCCGCAGCAGGGTCAGGCGCTGGGCATGCTCCGCCGTGGTGTAGGTGATGCTAAGGGAGAGGGGCTGGCCCCTGTCGTTTTGCAAGATGCCATCCGGCCCCGTCTTGGTGAAGCCCGCCTTGGCGAAGTAGTCTCGCGCGATCTTGGGATCGAAGGGGCGTGCCTTGATGTCGGTGTTGGTGAAGGCCCCCTGGCCCGAGCCGTAGCTGTTGAGGCGCTGGTAGTCTCCCCGCAGCAGGGTGGCGATCATCTTGTCGAGGGCGAGGGCGTACTGGATGCCGAGCCGCACATTGAGATCCTTGAGCAGCGGGTCTGCTGTGTTGAGGTAAAGCCCCATGGGGGACTGCGGGGTCTGGTTGTAGAACCAGAGCCGCTCGATATAGCCCTTCTCGAATTCGGCTGTCTTGCTCTTGTCGTGCCACCAGTTGGGCATGACCAGCGGGAAGCTGTCGAGATCGCCACGCAGGAAGTGCTGCCAGGCGATGTTCTGATCCCTGAGCACCTTGATCTCTATCCGGTCCGGGTTGAAGCGGTGCTGGAAGTAGCGCTCCCCGTCACCCCACCAATCCTTGACCCGGTTGAAGGTGACCGACTTGCCCTTCTTCAGCTCGCCAATCTGGTAGGCACCGGTGACCGGCAGCACCTTCCAGTTGTACTCCTTGACCCAGTTGGCCGTGAGCTGGATGGCATGGCTCGGCTCCGGGCTGAACGGCAGGGATTCCAGCAAATCCTCCCGGCTCTTCTCGGTGCCGCTGGTGATGGCGAGGGTGTGATCATCGAACCTAGTCACCTCGCTTATCTGGGTGCTGTAGTAGTTGTTGTACCAGGGGTCGCTTATCTCCTTGCTGCGCATCATCTTGAGGGTAAAGAGCCAGTCATCGGCGGTGACGGGCTGGCCGTCTGACCAGCGCGCCTTGGGATTTAGGCGAAAATAGAGGGTCTTGTGATCGGCGCCGAAAGCCCACTGGTTGGCCAGCATGGGGATGGGATTGCCGGTCACCGGATGGGTGGCGAGCAGGGGCAGATTGGTTTCACGAACGTAACCGGCGAAGCTGCCGTTGGAGTCGGGCCCGTACTTGCGCAAGGTGAGCGGGAAGCTCGACATGAAGTCACGGAAGGTGCCGCCCCGTTTGGCCTGTGGATCGGCATAGACGGGGTCTGTGTCGTTGCTCTCCCACTTGAGATCCGCCGGCAGGGTGACACTCCAGCCGAAGGCGCTCCAGCAGAGGGGGAGCATCACGGCCGCGACCCGCATGACACGCGGCAAAGTGGGGATGACCGAGGGTGAACTGTGCAGCATGTCCTTGCTCTCCTGATGGTTGGCGTCCTGCCGGGGTCAAGTTGTGAGGCCCGTGAGGGCCTGATCCATCATGGGAAGTTTCCCCATCGAGGTCAATGTTCGGCTTGTGCCTTGAACAGCCTCATTTTTCCGCCCAGCAGATGGACCACGAAGCCGAGCAGCACCAGGCCCGAGCCCAGCCACTGCAGGGTCGTGGGGTGCTCATCGAGCAGCAGGGCGGCCGCCACCATGCCGACGCAGGGCACCAGCAGGGAGAGTGGCGCCACCTGGGCCACTGGATAGCGCATCAGCAGCCGCCCCCAGAGGCCGTAGCCAAGCCAGGTGGCGACCAGGGACAGATAGAGCACGCACAAGAGCCCCTGCCAACTGAAGTTGAGCAGGCTGGTGGTAATGACATCGGGCCCCTCGAACAGCCAGGAGAGCGCGAAGAAGGGCAGTATGGGCACCAGGCCGCCCCAGGCGATGAGGCTGGGTAATGAGGTCTGATAGCGCAGCCCAATCTGGCGATTGATGACGTTGCCAAGGCCCCAGCAGGCGGCGGCGCACAGGGTCAGCACGAAGCCGAGCAGGGTCAGGTTGCCCTCGCCGTTGGTGGCGATGAGATAGAGGCCGGCCCCCGCCAGCGGCAGCGCCACCCAGTGGTGGGGCTGCCAGCGCTCCCCCAGCCAGATCATGGCGAACAGCAGGGTGAACACCACCTGGGATTGCAGCACCAGGGAGGCCATGCCCGCCGGCATGCCGAACTTCATGGCGCAGAACAGGAAGGCAAACTGCCCCAGGCTGATGGCACCGCCATAGGCCAGCAGCCAGCGCCAGGGCATGGCGGGTCTGGGCACCAGCAAGATGGCGGGGAAGACAACGCCGACGAAGCGCAGCGCTCCCAGCAGCAGCGGCGGTATGCCCTCCAGCCCCCATTTGATCGCCACGAAGTTGAGTCCCCAGCAGAGAATGACCAGGGCAGCCAGACACTTGTCCTTGGCTTGCATACAGCGTCCTTGTGTGAGAAGCAGAGCCATGAGATGGCGCCGGAAGGCAACGAGCATACCCTCGATGGGGTGGTCGGCGTCAAGCCGCAAGCGGGGTGGCGTGCGATCGCGCCGGGTGGTTCGGGAGGAGAGGGCGGCATGTCGGGGGAGGACTAAGCTAGTAGGAGAGCGCTCGATGTGACGGGCGGGTTTCTATGGCTGACTGGAGGTGTACCATGAGCGACCATACCCTGCTGCCCCATGGTGAGGATCTGCGCCGCGCCGTACGCTGGCTCAGCGAACACCATGAACACGACATCCGGGCCATCGAAGAGGCCTGCGTCCGCTTCGATCTCTCCCCGCTGGATGAGGAGTTCCTCCTCCGCTATTGCCGCGAGCAGGCACCTGAGTCCCAGGCTCGCTAGACGAAGTTGGCCAGGTTGATGCCAAACTCCTTGGGATCGACCGTGTTCTCTATGCTCTCCTGCCCCCCATTTCTGGCGAGATCCAGCCACTGCACTTCTAGGTAGTGGCGCTGGGTGGCGTGATAGATCACCTTGACCACCGGCTTGAGAGGCTGCTGTTCGTTGCGTTGCATCACGACCGCCAGCCGCTGGTTGGAGAGCTGCACCAGGGTGCCCACCGGATAGACCCCCATGCACTTGATGAACTTGGTGACCAGCTCGGCATCAAAGTGCTGATCGATGCCTTTGAGCAGGATGCGAAACGCCTGGGTCGGCTGCATCCCCTGCTTGTAGACCCTGTCTGCCGTCACCGCGTCGTAGACATCGACGATGCCGCTCATGCGGGTATAGAGGGAGAGCTGTTCCCCCTTGAGCCGCTGGGGATAGCCGGTGCCATCGAGGCGCTCGTGGTGGTTGGCGGCCACCTCCAGCATGGTGGGGGTGATGCCGGCGGTATTGCTGAGGATGTCGTAGCTGTGCACCACGTGCTGGCGCATCACGCCAAACTCCTCGTCGGTCAGCTTGCCCGGCTTGTTGAGCACCTCGTCCGGGGTCATGATCTTGCCCACGTCGTGGAGCAGGCCGCCCAGGGTCAGCTCCTTGAGCACGTTGCGCTCAAGCCCGAGATAACGGCCGAAGTTGGCGAGCAGTATGGCCACGTTCATGGAGTGTTCCATCAGGTAGGCATCCTTGGCCCGGATCCGCGCCAGACAGAGCATGGCGTCGCCATGGGTGAACATGGTGTCCACCATCTCCTCGGCGACCGCCGCCAGCGGGGTGATGTCGATGGGTTCCCCGGCCTTGAGGTGGCGAATGAACTTGCCCTGCAGCTCGCGCGCCTCCTGATAGAGACGGCGGATCTTGAGCTCGCGCCCTTCGCCACTGCCTGCGGGACGCGCCGAGCCGGCGCTGTGGGCCGGGCTCGGGGAGACGACCTGCTCTATCCCGGGCAGCTTGCTGCGGGCGAGATCCACCCTCACCGTCAGCACGCCGCGCCGGATCAGCGCATCCACCTGCTGACGGTTGGTCACCAGCCCCGTCTGGGCTATCTCCATGGCACCGGTCTGGCTGGCGATGGCTAGCACGTACATGCCAGGTTGCAACTGGTTGACGGGGATGACGGGATGAGGCTGAGTCGGCTTCATGGTGGCTTCCTGGGATTATTATTATGCGTGGTGTCGGCGCTCTGTCGGCAGTCTATCACTGGCACATCATGGCGTCAGGCGCCATCTGCCTAACTTCTCCCTTAGTGCTGGCGTTGTGGGGGCCGGCCTATATAATGACGCCCCTTGATAACGTTGGATTCCGAGGTTTTGTGCATGCGGCTCGATAAATTTCTTTGCGATTGCTCCGATTTGACCCGTTCCCAGGCGGGCAAGCTGATCCGTCAGGGGGAGGTGATGGTGGACGGTATCCTGGTCAAGCAGCCCGCCTTCCACATCAATGAGCAGAGCCTGATCGAGTTTGATGGCGTGACCTTGACCCTGAATCAGCAGAATCGCTACTTCATGCTGCACAAGCCGGAAGGCTACGTCTGCTCCAACGAGGACCCCGATCACGCCACCGTCTTCCACCTGCTGGATGAGCCCGCCATGGGCAAGCTGCACGTGGTGGGCCGGCTCGATCTTGACACCACAGGCCTGGTGCTGATCACCGACGATGGCAAGTGGTCCCACCGCATCACCTCGCCGCGCCACGAGTGTGCCAAGACCTATCACGTCTGGCTGGCCGACCCCGTGAGCGAAGAGGCCATCTCGCTGTTTGAAGATGGCGTCTACCTGCGCAACGAGACCGACAAGACCCGCCCCGCCCAGCTGGAGATCCTGGGGGAGTGCGAGGCCAGGCTGACCATTCACGAGGGCAAGTACCATCAGGTGAAGCGGATGTTTGCCGCCATCGGCAACAAGGTGATAGGGCTGCATCGGGAGCGGATCGGGGCGCTCGGCCTGGACGACGAGCTGGCACTGGGGGAATACCGGGAGCTGACCGCCGAGGAAGTGGCCCAGTTCTAATCACGCCATCCGACGGCGAACGTTCGCAATGATGTTACCGCGTCCGATGACGCCGCGACGCGGCTAATCGAACCTGCAGAACCAATTGAATTTTGTAGATTCGAATAGCGAAGCCTGTTCGGACGATCCTGAGGATTGGGCGTAGGTTGGCGCGAAGCTAAGCCCAACATCAACCCCCGACTTACCCCGCTCCCAACACCATGGCCGTGCCCAGGGTGGCCAGCAGGGCACCGGCCCAGGCGGGCAGGGCAGGGCGCATCCCTGAGTGCCACCACAGCAGGGGCAGCAGTATGACCGGGGTGGTGGAGGATAGGATGGCCACCATGCCCACGTCCCCCTGGCGCAGGGCAACCAGGATGAGCGTCATTCCGAGCGCCATCGCCAGGAAACCGTTGATGCCTATCATGCCCAGCACCTGGCGGTTGATGGGGTTGTGCGGCATGGCGAGCGGCACCCGCAGCACCCGCAAGGCACAGTGCGCCAGCAGGGCGCTCCCCATGCGGATGCCGGAGGCGCTCACCGCGTCCACGTTGCCAGCCATCATCACCGGCTTGGCGATGATGGCCCCCAGGCTCTGACACAGGGCCGCGGTCAGGCCAAGCGCGATGCCGACGGCGAGGTGGCCGCGCACCTGCTCCCACTCGTTGTGCTGTTGGGCCTGCTGCGGGTTGCCACGGCGGCCGAACAGGATGGCGAGCATGACCCCGGCCAGCACCAGCAAGGCCCCCACCAGACGCCAGCCACCGAGTTGTTCCCCAAACAGCCAGAGCCCGAGCAGGGCGGAGAAGAGCGCATGGCAGGAGAACAGCAAGCCACTGCGCCTGGGCCCCAGCCGGTTCATGCAGGCGAACAGGGCGGTGTCACCGACGAAGATGCCGATGAGCCCCGACAACGCCAGCAGGGGCAGGGCGCTCTCGGTGAGTGTCTGCCAGCCGCCCGTGACCAGGCTGGCGCTGGCCAGCATCAGGCTGACCAGAAACATCCGCCAGCGGCTGTAGGCAAAGGCCCCCAGATGGCGCGCCGGTTTGACGGAAATCAGGGCTGCGACTGCCCATAAACTGGCGGCAGCCAGCGCCAGCCACTCATACCCCATAAAGACCCCTGAAACGGTAAAAATCAGCCGGGCTGATGCCAGTATCGAGCGCCATGGCGGCCTGACTGACCTTCATGCGAGGCGAGTCGAGGGGGCCCTCAGGCGATCTTGCGCACCCATGGCTGATATTTGGGAAAAATCCCCTGAAAAAAATAGCCCGAAAGACTCCATCTGCCGGGCAAGCCCGATACAATACGGGGCGTCTTCGGGGATAACAAGCGCGGCATCATGCATTCGTTTTAAGGCGCGCCGCCGGCCTTCCCCTTCTTGAAATAAAGTGAATTGAACGAGGTTGATGTCATGCTTTACCGTTTCGCCGCCCGGCCAGCCCGTCGCTGGCTCTCTCCCTTGCTGCTCGGACTGATGCTGGCGCCGCCGTTGCAGGCGACCACAGTGGTGCAGCAGCCTGCGCTCTCTGACAGGCAGACCCTGGTCAAGGGCAACGGCGCCGAACCCGAATCCCTCGACCCTGCCCAGATCCGCTCCGGTTTCCCGGGGGAGGTGGTGCTGGTGGACTTGTTCGAGGGGCTGGTCAGCGAGGATGGGCAGGGCAGGATAGTGCCGGCTCAGGCCCAGCGCTGGGAGACGCGTGAGGATGGCCTGGTGTGGCGCTTCTTCCTGCGTCCGCAGCTCAAGTGGTCCAACGGCGAGCCGCTCACCGCCCGGGATTTCGTCTACGCCTGGCGGCGTCTGCTGAGCCCGGCGCAGGCCTCGCCCTCCGCCGGTCTCATGCTGGCGACCGGCATCAACAACGCCCAGTCCATCTATGCCGGAGCCCTCGATCTCGATGCCCTGGGGGTGGAGGCCGAGAGCGATCAGATCCTCAAGGTGACCCTGGAGCGGCCCGTACCCTACTTCCTGCAGCTCATCAGCCAGCGCCCCTTCGTGCCGGTCAACGAGCGGGCCATCACCCAGTTTGGCAAGCAGTGGACCCAGCCTGGCAAGCTGGTCAGCAACGGCCCCTACCGGCTGGTGAACTGGGTGCCGAACGAGCGTATCGAAGCCGAGCGCAACCCCCAGTACTGGGATGATGCCCACACCCGGATCCAGCGGGTGACCTATCTGCCCCTGGCTTCCCAGCACGCGGAGCGGTTGCGCTACGAGGCGGGGGAGATCCAGCTCACCAACAAGGTGGCGCTGGAGTATTACCAGAAGACCATGGAAGAGACCCCGGAGCGGATCTGGGGTCTGCCGCTGCTGGGCACCTACCTCTATACCTTCAACCTGCGCCGCCCCGAGCTGCAGGATGTGCGGGTGCGTCAGGCGCTCTCCATGGCCATGGATCGCCGCCTGCTGACCGAGAAGGTGAGCGGCCAAGGGGAGCGGCCGGCCTGGTCCCTGCTGCCCGGCATGCCGGATTACGAAGAGCTGGGTTCGGCGCTGGCCCTGGAGGACATGCCGACCCGTCTGGCCAGGGCTGCCGCCCTGCTGACGGAGGCGGGCTACAACAGTGCCCACCCCCTCAAGCTGACACTGACCTACAACACCTCGGAGAACCACAAGAAGCTGGCCCTGGCGGTCGCGGCCATGTGGAAGCCGCTGGGGGTGGAGGTCAGCCTCGACAACATGGAGTGGAATGCCTATCAGGTGGCCAAGGACAGCGGCGACTTCATGCTGGCCCGCTCCTTCTTGTTTGGTGACTATGTGGAGCCCTCGTCCATGCTGGGCAGTTTCCGCTGTCAGGATCCCCAGAACGAGAGCGGCTACTGCAATCCGGCCTTCGACGGCCTGCTGCAACAGGCTGCGGACACCCTGGATGGCGCCGCCCGAACCGGGCTCTACCGCAAGGCCGAACAGCTGCTGATGGAGGAGATGCCTGTCATCCCCGTCTATCACTACAACCAGATGAGGCTGGTGGACCCCGCCCTGCGCGGCTTGCCGAGCAGCAACCTGAAGGGGGCCATCGCCACCAAGGATCTCTACTTCAGCCAGCCATGAGGAGTGTGCGATGAAGATAGCCATCATTTCCGATCTGCACGGCAGCCTGACCGCCCTGGAGCAGGTGCTGGCGCAGCTTGCACCCTGGCAGCCGGATCACTATCTGTTGCTTGGGGATCTGCTCAACCACGGCCCGCGCAATCCGGTGCCGGCGGGTTATGATCCTGCCGCCGTGGCGGCGCGGCTCAACCAGCTGGCCCCCCGGATCATGGCGGTGCGGGGCAACTGCGATTCCGAGGTGGATCAGATGCTGCTGCACTTCCCCATCACGGCCCCCTACAACCAGCTGCTGGTGGACGGGCGGCGCTGGTTCGTCAGCCATGGACATCTCTATGATCCCGAGGCGGTGCCTCTGCCGGCGGGCAGCCTCTTCATCAGCGGCCATACCCACCTGCCCATATTGCGACGAGAAGCGCGGCAGGGAGGGGAGCTGGTGCTGGTGAACCCGGGTTCCATCTGCTTTCCGAGGGGAGAATGGGCGGCCAGCTATGGCCGGTATGAGGATGGCGTCATGAGCATTCATGCTTGCCGCGATGGGGCAAGGCTGATGGAACTGGTGCTCTGACGGCAGGGTATCAAGAGAAGGAAGGAGAGAGAATTAGGCCTTGATCCCCAGGGAGCGGGTACCGGAGCGGGTATTGCCCTTGGCGTCATAGGTCAGGGAGTTGCTGTCTCGCAACTTGCTGAGAAAGCTCGCCAGGCGGCGATTGGAGATGATGCTGAGCTCGAGCAGCCGACCGTTAAGGTTGTTCTGCTCCTGACAGGCTTCCAGCTTGGCTTGCAGGGCCTGCAACTGGGTCGGGAAGGCGCCGAGTTGTTGCTGCAGATCGGGCAGCTCGGCCAATCTCTTGTCCAGGGTCTCGATGGCCTCAAGCAGTTGCTGCTTGCGCTCGGCCAGCGCCGGCAAGGCCAGGGCCCGGTGTGCCTTGAGCAGGTCAAATTCCTCTGCCAGCAAACCTTGCATCTGGGAGAGGTTGTCGTCCTGGGCGTGCAGCAGCGAAGGCAGGTCCATCATCCCAGCCGTTTGTCCAGATCCGCTTCGAAGCTGAACATCTTCCTGGCCACGGCTTCGCTGTTGACCTTGTATTCACCACTTGCCACGGCCTTCTTCAGGCTTTCGACGCGGCTCTCGTTACCGGTGGAGGCGGTGTTGAGGGTCTTCTGCATCTGTTGCAATTGCTGCGCCTCACTGGTCAAGGAGACAGAGTCGGTCTTGACGGTCGCCGCGCGATTGCTCTCGGCAGAGGTCGCGGACTTGGTGGCTACACCTTGACTGGTCCCACTGTTTTGCAACCGGCTGTTTGCCAAGTTGTTGATATTGTTGATAGCCATACGGTTTACCTTCGTCTGCTTTACTGTTCGCTTACCTGTTTATCGGTGACGGCGGTCAGAACTTTAGAAAAATATTGCTGCATTAATAAAACAGTCAGAATGTGACCACCACAGAGCCGACGGCACTCACCTGGCCCTGCACCGCTCTGCCCGAACGAATGTTGACGAGCCTGATCATGTCTCCGAAGCTGCCATCTTGCAAGGCTCGGGCCATGGTTTTGATCTGCATGCTGCTGTTTTCCGCACTCAGGGTGACCTGGTCCCCCTTGCAGACCACGCAGACCTGGGTGAGCCTGATTGGCTGGCCCGGCTTGAGTTCACGCTTGCTGCGCACCCCGATGAGGGAGGCCGGGTCGGTGAGGTAGTCACCGCGGATCAGGGTCTGATCCTGGTAGGCCAGGGTCAGCATGGACTCGCTCAGTATGTCCCCCTTGGCCACGGGAGCCGCGACTGTGACATAGGGTTTCTGGATGCTGACCCGCACCGGGAGGTAGAGATCCCAGGGTTTGTCTCCCTCGCACTTGAGGTAGACGGTGGTGTTGCGGCGGATCTCCATCTTGGCCGGGAGAGATATAGTCAGCCCCTCTTCGCAGTGGTTCAGGGGGAGGCGCTCATCTATGGTACCGGCGGTCACCTCGGCCTGGGCATCGAGGGGGACATCCAACTGGTCGAGGACGAACGTCTGTGCCTGCTCCTGCAGATAGTCGGTCACCTCGGATGCCATGGCGTGAGAGAGGCTGCAAAACGGCAGTAAGATGAGGAAAAGTCTATTAATCATTTTTGCTTACCGGTCGATAAGTTGTTCACGTACACCATCGCAGTTAACTATGCTTGCTGCAGATTTCGGTTGTCGAGACATCGATAGTCTGATGCAAGCCAATGTGCATGCACACACAACATGCACGATCAGTGCCAAGCGTTTTTTTAGGGAGTGTTTATGGCGAGTATTCTGGACTCGGTCAACCAACGGACCCAGCTGGTGGGACAAAACCGGTTGGAGCTGCTGCTGTTTCGTCTCAACGGACGTCAAAGATTTGGCATCAACGTATTCAAGGTACGTGAGGTGCTGCAGTGCCCTCCCTTGACCGTCATGCCCAAGCTCAACTCCTGCATTCGCGGTGTGGCGCACATTCGCGGCCAGACCATCTCGGTGATCGATCTCAGCATGGCGATGGGCAAGCGCCCCATCCAGGACATCTCCAAGTGCTTCATCATCATCTCCGAATACAACAGATCCGTTCAGGGGTTCCTGGTCCATTCGGTCGAGCGCATCATCAACATGAACTGGGAGTCCATACTGCCGCCCCCCAAGGGCGCCGGTCGCATCAACTACATGACGGCGGTGACCGAGGTGGATGGCGAGCTGGTGGAGATCCTGGATGTGGAGCGCATTCTCAACGAGATCTCGCCGGTCTCCACCGAGGTGAGTGCCGAGCTGGTGGAAGCCAGCGTGGAGCGCAATCCCCACGGCCGTCCTGTGCTGGTCGCCGACGACTCTTCGGTGGCGCGCAAGCAGGTACAGCGGGCGCTGGAGGCCATAGGGGTGCAGTGCGTGCTGGCCAAGGATGGACGGGAGGCCCTCAACATGCTGCTGGAGATGGCCAAGCAGGGCCCCATCCTCGATCAGATTGCCCTGGTCATCTCCGACATCGAGATGCCGGAGATGGATGGCTACACCTTCACCGCCGAGATCCGCAACAATCCCAACCTCAAGGATTTGCATGTTATCCTGCACACATCCCTCAGTGGGGTGTTCAATCAGGCCATGGTGCAGAAAGTTGGTGCGAACAACTTCATTGCCAAATTCCAGCCTGATGAATTGGCCAAGGCCGTACAAGGCGCTCTCTAATAAAGAAGAACAACTGCATGAAGACACTTTCGGACGACTTATACAGGCAATTCAGCAATTTTCTGGCGCAGCAGAGCGGCATAGTGCTGGGTGACAACAAACAGTATCTGGTCAAGAGCCGTCTGTCGCCCTTGATGACTCAGTTTGGTATCGAGAGTCTGTCTGAACTGGTGACCCGGGCGATGAACGTGCGTGAACGGGAGCTCAAGATGGCCGTGGTCGATGCCATGACCACCAATGAAACCCTGTGGTTTCGCGATACCTACCCGTTCCAGCTGCTGAGTGACAAGATTTTCCCCGAGCTCGGCAAGAGTGGTCGTCCCATCAAGATCTGGTCTGCGGCCTCCTCCTCCGGGCAGGAGCCTTACTCCATCGCCATGACGGCGCTGGAGCAGCAGGTCAAACGTCCCGGCACCTTGCCGGGCGGGGTGCAGATAGTGGGGACCGACATCTCCAGCACCATGCTCAACCAGTGCAAGGAAGGGGTCTACGACAGCCTGGCACTGGCTCGCGGCCTGTCACCCGAGCGCAAGCGGCTGTTCTTTGAGCCCTGTGGCGACAACAAGATGCGGGTATCGGAGCGTGTCAGAAAATTGACCAGCTTCCGGCCCCTGAACCTGCTGGAGAGCTACAGCCTGCTCGGCAAGTTTGACATCATCTTCTGCCGCAACGTGCTCATCTACTTTGCGCCAGAGGTGAAGTCCAAGATCCTCAACCAGTTTGCCAGCAGCCTCAATCCTGGCGGCTATCTGATGCTGGGGGCCTCGGAGTCCCTGGCGGGCCTCACCGACAAGTTCGAGATGATCCGCTGCAACCCCGGCATCGTCTACAAGGTCAAATAACTCCCCCCTCGTCCCTCTTTGGCACACCTCTTGCTAAACATTCGTGAAGCAGGAGGTGCGTTATGGCAATTTCATTCGACAAGGCATTCGGTGTTCACCAGTACACGCTGAGCGTTCGCGCCAAGCGTGCGGAGGTGTTATCGAGCAACATCGCCAACGCGGATACGCCGGGCTTCAAGGCCCGTGACATCAACTTCTCCCAGGCGTTGCAGGATGCCCAGAGCCAGCAAGGGTTCGGGCTGTCCACCACCAGCGAGAAGCATTTCGCCTTGCAGATGGATGCCCCCGGGTCGACCCAGTATCGCAACCCCCTGCAACCGGATACAGGTGACGGCAATACCGTGGATGTGCAGCAGGAGCGCAGCGAGTTTCTGCGCAACAGCCTCGAGTACCAGGCCTCCCTCGAATTCATGAATGGCAAGATAAGCGGCCTGCTCAAGGCGTTGAAAGGAGATCAGTAATGAGTTTGTTCAAGGTCTTTGACATTGCAGGCTCTGCCATGAGCGCGCAGTCCGTCCGTCTCAATACGGTGGCCAGCAACATGGCCAACGCCGACAGCGTCAGCTCCAGCGTGGAAAAAACTTACCATGCCAGGCGGCCAGTCTTTGCCGCCCAGCTGGATCAGGCCATGTCAGACAAGCAGGCCTCGGTAGGGGTGGATGTGAAGGGCATAGTCGAGAGTGATGCGCCGCTGCTCAAGGAGTACAACCCGAACCACCCCATGGCGGACAAGGATGGCTTCATCTTCAAGCCCAACGTCAACATGGTGGAGGAGATGGCGGACATGATAGCCGCCTCCCGCAGTTACCAGACCAACGTCCAGGTGGCGGATGCGGCCAAGAAGATGCTGCAGCAGACGCTCGGCCTCGGCAAGTCCTGATAGAGGTGAACCCGGATGAGAGAGATCAGTGACGGTCTGCATGACCGCGACCATGGGTTCGACCTGAACGGCGCCCGGCAAACCCGGACAGAGGGGGAATCATAAGTGGCAGATACCTATGACAGCCTGCTGGGGGTCAACCGGACGTCGTCCGCCCAGACCAATACCACCAACACCCCGACCCAGAAGAAGGAGCTGGATCAGGAGTCTTTCCTGAAGCTGCTGACCATGCAGCTCTCCTACCAGGATCCGTTCAAGCCGGTGGATAACGCCCAGATGCTCTCCCAGATGACCTCGATGTCGACGTCCCAGGGGATCAGCAGCCTCTCCACCCAGATGGAGAGCCTCAACAGCCTGATGACCTCCAGCCAGGCGCTGCAGGCCTCGGCCCTGGTGGGTCAGAACGTGCTCATACCCTCCAACACCGGTTATCTGGAGAAGGGGAGCACCCTCTCCGGCGTCATCGCCACCGGGGACGGTGGCAGCAACGTCAAGGTGACGGTGAAGGACGAGAGCGGTCAGGTGATCAAGGAGTTCTCCATCGAAGGGGACCAGAAGGGGAATGTGGCCTTCGAGTGGGATGGCAAGGACAAGGACGGCAACCTGGCCAAGAGCGGCAAGTATTCGATAGAGGCGCACGCCACCGTCAATGGCAAGTCCGAGAGCGTGCCGGCCCTGACCTATGCCAAGGTGGAGAGCGTCACCCTGGGCACCAGCACCAACCCCAGCACCCTCAAGCTCAAGGGACTGGGTGGCATCTATCTGACCGACGTATTGGAAATTGGCGGGACGACCGGCAAGTCGACTGCGACACCGACGCCGACCCCTAACGCAGTGATCTAAGGAGAAAGACATGTCATTCAACAATGCCCTCAGCGGCATCAATGCGGCTCAAAAAGACCTGAACGTCACCGCGAACAACATTGCCAACGTCAACACCACCGGCTTCAAGGAGTCCCGCGCCGAGTTCGCCGACGTCTACGCCAACTCCATCTTCGTCAACGCCAAGACCCAGGTCGGCAACGGGGTGGCGACGGGGGCGGTGGCGCAGCAGTTCCACCAGGGGGCGCTGCAATTCACCAACAACGCGCTGGATCTCGCCATCCAGGGCAACGGCTTCTTCGTGACTTCCGATGGCCTGACCAACCTGGATCGCAGCTACACCCGCTCCGGTGCCTTCAAGCTCAACGAGAGCAGCTACATGGTCAGCAACTCCGGCGGTTACCTGCAGGGGTACGAGATCAACTCTGATGGCACTCCCAAGGCGGTGAGCATCAACGCGACCAAGCCCATCCAGATCCCGGACAAGGCCGGTGAGCCGGTCCAGACCTCGCAGATAGAGGCCAGCTTCAACCTGCCGTCCACCGCCTCGCCGCTGGCGGCGGGCAATGGCGCCGCCGATGCCTCCAAGTTCGACCCCAAGGATTCGAGCACCTACTCCTCCTCCACCTCTGTGGTGGTCTACGACTCCCTGGGGGAGCCGCACACCATCACCCAGTACTTCGTCAAGGAGGCGGATCCCGCGAACCTGACCCAGCCTGCGAGCCCGACGGCCTGGCGCATGTATATGTATGAAGGGGACAAGCCCATCGACGTCGTGGGTGGTGCCGCCACCACCATGGCCACCGGCCTGAGCCAGGCCCCCCTGAGCGCCCGCGTCACCTTCGATGCCTCCGGCAAGATGCAGACCCCCACCACGCCGGCCATCATCAAGACAGAGCCGCTGGGCACCCCGGGCGCCGGCATCATCAACAATGGCGCCGATGGCACCCAGGAGATCGAGCTCAAGCTCGGTACAGTGACTCAGTACGCCTCGCCGTTCGAGGTCAACAAATTGACCCAGGATGGCTCCACCGTCGGCCGGCTGACCAAGGTCGAAATCACAGCTGACGGCATAGTCTCGGCGACCTACAGCAACGCCACCACCGTCAAGGTGGCCATGGTGGCCATGGCCAAGTTCGCCAACTCCCAGGGGCTGACCCAGGTGGGGGACACCTCCTGGCGCCAGTCCCTGCTCTCCGGTGATGCCCTGCCGGGCACCCCGAACTCCGGCACCTTCGGCTCCATCAAGTCGTCTGCTCTGGAGCAGTCCAACGTGGATCTGACCACTGAGCTGGTGGACCTCATCACCGCCCAGCGCAACTTCCAGGCGAACTCCCGTTCGCTGGAAGTGAACAGCTCACTGCAGCAGAACATACTGCAGATCCGCTAAGGTTTTTCGCGGTGACAAGGGGCGCTCATGCGCCCCTTGTCGTTTCCGATGCGGCGTTTTTTCCTCCGCTGTTTCACCCTTTCCATTCCTCTTGGCACTCAATTTGCAGTTGTCCTGCGAGAGTCATCTGTTTGACGGAGGATCCCATGGATCACCTGCTTTATATCGCCATGTCCGGGGCCAAGGAGAACATGAACAGCCTGGCTGTGCGTGGCAACAACCTGGCCAACGCCAACACCATAGGCTTCAAGTCTGACTTCGAGCAGGCGCGCAGCATGCAGGCGTTTGGCGAAGGACTGCCCACGCGGGTGTTCGCCATGACCGAGCGGCCGGGGCAGAACCTGCAGCACGGCCTGCTGCAGACCACGGGGCGGGATCTTGACGTCGCCGTCGACGGCCAGGGCTGGATTGCGGTGCAGGATCCCAATGGGGCAGAGGCCTATACCCGCATGGGCAATCTGCAGCTCAATGCCACCGGCAATCTGCAGACCTCCACCGGGCTCAACGTGGTGGATGACGCCGGTCAGCCCATAGTGCTGCCGCTGCCCATGGAGAAGATCGAGATCAACCGGGATGGCACCATCAGCGGCCGTCCCGAGGGGGCCGCCGCCAACCTGCCGGAGGATTTCCAGCGCATCAAGCTGGTCAATCCCCCGAGCGATGCGGTGGAGAAGGGCCAGGATGGCCTGTTTCGTCGCAAGGATGGCCAGAAGGAGGCAGCCTCTGCCGAGGTCGGCCTGATCGCCGGCTCCCTCGAGGGAAGCAACGTCAACGTGGTCGACGAGATGACCAACCTTATTCGCTTGCAACGTCAGTTCGAAACTCAGGTCAAGATCATGAAGACCGCCGAGGAGAATGACGAGGCCCAAACCCAGCTGCTGCGTATCAGCTAATCAAGGAGCATGACATGAACTCTGCACTCTGGATTCGCACATCAAAAGATGACATGACCCTGCACCCTAGATCCGCTAATTAAGGAAGATGAAATGAATCCTGCACTCTGGATCAGCAAGACCGGCCTCGATGCCCAGCAGACCAACATTTCGGTCACCTCGAACAACCTGGCGAACGCCAGCACAGTGGGCTACAAGAAGGCCCGCGCCATCTTCGAGGATCTGCTCTATCAGAATATCAACCAGCCAGGTGGTCGCTCTTCGGCGGATACCGAGCTGCCCTCCGGCCTGATGCTGGGGGCGGGGGCCAAGGTGGTCGCCACCCAGAAAAACCACAGCCAGGGCAACGTCCAGACCACGGACAACTCCCTGGATCTGATGATAAGCGGCCGCGGCTACTTCGAGATCCAGCTACCGGACGGCAGCGCGGCCTACACCCGCAACGGCCAGTTCACCCTCAATGACGAGGGCACCATAGTGACCCCGGGCAACGGCTACCCGCTGCAGCCGGAGATCCAGATCCCCGAGAACGCCCAGAGCGTGACGGTGGGGGAGGATGGCCAGGTGTCCGTCCAGCTCAAGGGGGATGGCCAGTCCCAGGTGGTGGGCCAGATCAACACCACCGACTTCGTCAACCCGACCGGCCTGCAACCCATGGGGGAGAACTTGTTCCTCGAGACCCAGTCGAGCGGCGCCCCCATCCAGGGCACTGCCGGTGCGGACGGCCTGGGGGTCGTCAAGCAGGGGATGCTGGAGACCTCCAACGTCAACGTGACCGAGGAGCTGGTGAACCTCATTCAGGCCCAGCGCGTCTATGAGATGAACTCCAAGGTCATCTCGGCAGTAGACTCGATGATGTCCTTCCTGACCCAGCGCACCTAATCCTGAAACATAAGCGGAGGCCCATGATGAAAGCCCTATGGATGCTGGGCCTGCTGACACTGGCAGGCTGTACCAGCACTCCCAATACCGCCAGACCCGACGACCCCGAATTTGCCCCCGTGTATGGCGAGTCGGAGCCGGTGTCGGTGCGCCCGACCGGGGCCATCTTCCAGCCCGAACAGGTCAACGGCATCTACTCGGACATCAAGGCCCACCGGGTGGGTGACATCATCACCATAGAGCTGGCGGAATCGACCTCGGCGTCGAAGAAGGCCAATACCCAGAGCGGCAAGAACAACAAGATGGAGCTGGAACCCGTCACTCTGGGCGGGGTGCCGGTGACGGCAGGCGCCTATGATCTGTCGGCTTCCATCGGCCAGAGCAGTGCGTTCAAGGGCCAGGCCAAGGCGGATCAGAGCAACAGCCTGCAGGGCAACATCTCGGTCAGCGTGATCAAGGTATTGCCGAACGGCAACCTGCTGGTGCGCGGCGAGAAGTGGATCATGCTCAACAACGGCAACGAATACATCCGCATCACCGGTCTGGTGCGCCCGGAGGACGTGAGTTCGGAGAACAGCGTCTCGTCCCAGCGGGTCGCCAATGCGCGCATCCATTACGGCGGCACCGGCGATCTGGCCAACACCCAGGAACAGGGGTGGCTGACCAGCTTCTTCAACGGTCCCTGGTGGCCCATTTAATACTCGGGCTCCGGATCGTCAGTGGCGACCCGAAGCCGGAATGGTTTAGTTAGGAGATGTCATGAACCGACTCCGTTTGCTCGGCCTGCTGTGCTGTATCTTGCCGCTTGGGCTGGCGCACGCCTCCCGCATCAAGGATCTCAGCTCGGTGGAAGGGGTGCGCAGCAACCAGTTGATCGGCTACGGTCTGGTGGTGGGCCTGCCCGGCACGGGCGAGAAGAACAACGCCTTCACCGAGCAGACCTTCAGGACCATGCTCAACAACTTCGGCATCAAGGTGCCGGACAACATCAAGCCCAAGATCAAGGACGTGGCGCCCGTGGCCATTCACGCCGATCTGCCCCCCTTCTCCAAGCCGGGCCAGACCATAGACGTCACCGTCTCCGCCATCGGCGAGGCGAAGAGTCTGCGGGGCGGCACCCTGCTCCAGACCTTCCTCAAGGGGCTGGACGGCCGCGTCTATGCGGTGGCCCAAGGCAGCCTGGTGGTCGGTGGTCTCGGGGCCGAGGGGGCGGATGGCTCCAAGGTGGTGGTCAATACCCCGACAGTGGGGCGCATCGCCAACGGGGCGACAGTGGAGCGTGAAGTGCCGAACTCCTTCTCCCAGGGGGACACCATCACCTTCAACCTGAACCGGCCCGACTTCACCACGGCCCGCCGGGTGGCCGACGTGGTCAACGATCTGGTGGGTCCGAATACGGCCCAGGCCCTGGACGCCACCTCCATCAAGGTGTTTGCCCCACGGGATCCGAGCCAGCGGGTCTCCTACCTCGCGACCATCGAAAACCTGGAAGTGGATCCGGCCACCGAGTCCGCCAAGATCATCGTCAACTCGCGCACCGGCACCATAGTCATCGGCAGCGAGGTCAAGCTGCGGCCTGCCGCCATCAGCCATGGGGGCCTGACGGTCACCATAGCCGAGAACCAGCAGGTCTCCCAGCCCAATCCGCTGGCGGGGGGGCAGACCGCGGTCACCAACAACTCCACCATCAACGTGCAGCAGGATCCGGGGCGTATGTTCAAGCTCGACACGGGGGCGACCCTGGACGATCTGGTGCGGGCGGTGAATCAGGTGGGGATAGCCCCGGGGGATCTGATGGCTATCCTGGAGGCCCTGCAGCAGGCGGGCGCCATTCAGGGACAGCTGGTCATCTTGTAACAGGCTGTCCCGGCGAGTCTCTGGGTTGGCGGCGCAGCAGCCAGCCCAGAGAGCCAATAGGTAATACAGTCATTTCTTGAGCGGCAAGAGGTTGCCACGGGCGGCAAAGAGGAAGGTTATGGCAGAGTTCGACACCCAGAGTGGTATCAATCTTGGCATGGTGCAGGACGTTCAGAACCTGGACAAGCTGCGCCAGATGAGCCACAGCAAGGAAGGGAAGCAAGAGGCACTGATGGCGGCGGCCCGCCAGTTCGAGTCCATCTTCACCCAGACCCTGTTCAAGGGGATGCGCCAGGCCAACTCGGTGCTGACCCAGGATAACCCGATGAACAGCAGCTACACCCAGTTCTACGAGGGGATGCTGGACGAGCAGCGGGTCTCCGATATGTCGAGCAAGGGGGGTCTTGGCATCGCCGAGATGGTGGCCAAGCAGTTCTCTCCCGAGAAGACCTTCACCCATAACGACGGCCGGGTTCTCAAGCTGCCCCAGCGCACCGAGCGGGTCTACAAACCCTATGAAGCCCCCAGCGCCTCCAACGATCTGATCGCAGCCTCCAAAGTTGGCAAAGATTTTGCTGATAACGAAATGAAGAGCGAGATGAAGGGTGAGCTGAATGGGGCCGAGTCTCCGTTGAACCTGCCCAGACGCCCCCATCGCACCGTGCCTCCCATGGGCAGCAGCCCGCGGGCCTCGGCCCTGGATGAGAGCGCCAAGGTGTTCGACAGTCCGGAGGAGTTTGTCGAGCGTCTGATGCCGTTGGCCAAGAAGGCGGCGGACAAGCTGGGACTGAGCCCGGCTGTGCTGGTGGCCCAGGCCGCCCTTGAGAGCGGCTGGGGCAAGCGGGTGATCAAGGATGGGGAAGGGCAGATGAGCCACAACCTGTTCGGCATCAAGGCCGATCCCCGCTGGGAAGGGCCCAAGGCCGTGGTGAGCACCCTGGAGTACGAGCAAGGGGTGGCGTCGCGCCAGAAGGCGGCGTTTCGCTCCTACGAGTCGTTTGAAGAGAGCTTCAACGACTATGTGGACTTCCTGACCTCGGGGACCCGCTACAAGGGGGCGCTGGCCAAGGTGGACAGCCCGGATCGCTACTTCGAGGCGCTGCAGCAGGCCGGTTATGCCACCGATCCCCAGTACGCCAGCAAACTTAAACAAGTGTTGCGCAGTGATGCCATCGCCGGCTACTCGATGCCCGGCAACGCTGCGACCAGGAACACAGAGATGGAGCTGTAAGCTATGGCAAGCGATCTGCTTGGAATCGGGACTTCGGGTGTATTGGCCCAGCAGCGACTGCTGCAGACCACCAGTAACAACATAGTGAACGTCAACAGCCAGGGCTATGTACGTGAACGCACCCTGATCTACACCAATTCCGTCGGATTGGGCACGGGCGACATGGTGAGCGAGCGGGTCATCAACGCCTACGCACAGGCTGAGGTGCGCCGCGATACCTCCGCCTACCATGCCGCAGGCTCGCGCTACGATCAGCTGTTCCAGCTCGACAGCCTGCTGGGGGATGCCAGCAACAGCGTGGGCACCACCATCACCTCCTACTTCAAGGCCTTCCACACCGCCAACGAATCGCCGGCGGAAGTGGGCGGGCGAAAGACCACCCTGAGCGAGCTCAGCGGCATGGTTGACCGTTTCCACACCCTCTCCGCCCAGCTCGACAAGCAGAGCGACACCATCAACTCCACCATAGGGGACGAGACGGACAGGGTGAACAGCCTGCTGAACAGCATCAACGATCTGAACCAGGCCATAGTCCGCACCCAGGGCTCGCCGGAGGAGAACCTGATGCTGTTCGATCAGCGTGACGAGGCTATCCGCCAGCTCTCCGAGAAGATGGAAGTCCGCACCGTGACCCAGCCCAACGGCAGCATGCTGGTCAACATGAGCACGGGACACTCCCTGGTGCTGGACGGCGGCGTGGCCCAGTTCAAGGTGGTGCCGGGCAGCCCGGACTCCCGGGATGCGAGGCTGCAACTCACCCTGGGGGCCAACCAGGCCAACATCAATGACAAGGATCTGGGGGGCGCCATCGGCGGCCTCTTCACGGCGCGCAACGATCTGGAGCCCGCCAAGCGGGAGCTGGGCCAGTTGGCGGTCGCCATGGCCGATGCCATGAACCAGCAGAACCGCCTCGGCATGGATCTGGACAACGAGCTGGGGGGTGATCTCTTCTCCCTCAAGGGGAGCCAGGGGCTCCCCTATGCCGGCAACCAGGGCAACGGGGCGGCCAGCGTGAACTTCGTGCCCGGCAAGGGCTCAGAGGTGACCACCTTCGATTACGAAGTGCAGTTCAACAGCGCCACCGGTTATGAGGTCTTCTCCATCGACGGCTCAGGCCAGCGGACCTCGGTGGCGACTGGCACCACCCCCCCCGCCAAGTTCGAGGTGGCGGGGCACGGCATCGAGATCGACCTGTCCGGCACCCCGGTCGGGGGCGACAAGATAGTGTTGCAACCCACCAAGCACGCCGCCGCTGGCATGGAGCAGGCCGCTACCAGGCCGGAAGACATTGCCCTGGCATCCCCCATCAAGGCGGACAAGAATTCCCAGAACCTGGGCTCGGGCGAGATCAAGGTGAACAGTGTCTACAACACAGGCACTGGGTCTGGCTTTGGCACCAATGCCCTGGACCCGAACGCTCCCCAGGTCATCAAGATCGACGGCAGCGGCAACTACGAGGTCTATGACAAGAACAACAACCTGCTCGGGGTGGCTCCTGCCTCCAGCAAGGGGCAGAACCTGATGTCCGCCCTCGAGATGCCGCTGGGGACGCCCATAGTGCCGGCCCTGACCCCGGGCTACGACTTCAGCATCACCGGCAAGGTGGAGGCAAACGACAGCTTCACCCTGAGCTACAACAAGGATGGCTTTGCCGACAACGGCAACGGGCTGGCGCTGGCGGAGCTGCAGAACAAGGAGCTGGTGCGCAAGAACAACAACGCCGCCACCAGCAACGACAAGATGACCTTCAACGACGCCTACAGCGCCCTGGTGACCGGGGTGGGCAACAAGGCCAGCCAGGCCAAGACGCTGCTGCAGGCCAATGAGGCCAAGCTGACCCAGAGCACCGCCATCTTCGAGAGCGTCTCCGGGGTCAATCTGGAGGAGGAAGCGGCCAACCTCATCCGCTTCCAGCAGTCCTATGCGGCCTCGGCCCAGATAGTCAATACCGCCAAGACCATCTTCGATACCCTGTTGTCTTCCGTGAGGTAAGTCATGCGCATCACCACCAACATGATCTATGACCGCAACCTTGCTTCCATGGGCAAGGTCAGCGAGCGCCAGAATACCGCCTATGAGCAGCTGATCTCGGGGGACAAATTCTCCCGGGCGGGGGAGGACCCCGCCGGCATGAGCCAGAAGCTGGCGCTGACCAAGGAGATCGATCTCTTCAAGCAGTACGGCGTCAACGGCAGCCTGCTGGAGAACAGCCTGGGCCACGAGGAGACTGTGCTCACCTCCCTCAACAACGCCATGCTGAGCGCCCAGACCCTGATCCAGAAGGCAAACAGCTCGGCCATGGGTTCGGAGGAGCGCAACGCCATCGCGAGCGAGCTGGAGGGGCTGCAAAAGCAGATGTTCGATCTGATGAACAGCAAGAACTCCCAGGGGGAGTTCATCTTCGGCGGCAACCAGAGCAAGACCCAGCCCTTCGTGAAGGATGCGAGCGGCAACTATGTGTTCCAGGGGGACACCGGGCAGCGCAGCATCCAGGTCTCCTCCACCGTGCAGATCCCGGCCAATGACTCCGGCTTCGATCTGTTCGAGATGGTGGCGACCCGGCGCACCGCCAGTGGTACCAGCGCCAACATCAAGGTGGGGGTGGGGGATCAGGGGAACTTCGAGAGCTTCTATCGCAACAACTACGATTCGTCTCTTGCCAGCAACCAGTTCACGGTGAGCACTCAGGTGGGACCGCCGGACAGGTACGAGATCCGGGACAGCGGCGGTGGTCTGATCCAGGACGGGGACTACAGCGCGGGCAACAAGATAGCCTTCAACGGACTGGAGCTGACCCTGGACCTGCCGGCAGGGGGGGCGGATCAGACCTTAGTGCTGGACAAGCCGAAGAACGACAGCGTGCTCAACGGCATGTCCGATTTCCTCACTGCCCTGCGCGACCCCAGCCTCTCGGCTGACGGCTTCCAGCTGGCGGTGGCGGATGCCACCACCCACATGAACAACGCCAGGACCAAGATAGACAGAGGGCTCGGCGAGCTGGGTGGCCGGATGAACAGCCTGGAGCAGGTGATGGGGTCGAACGACGGGCTCAGTACCCTGAACCAGCAGGCGCGGGCCAAGGTCTCCGAGGCGGACATGTACGAGGTGATTGCGGCGCTCTCCAAGGAGGACGCTGCCATGAGCGCCTCCCAGCTCGCCTTCGGCAAGATAAGCAAGCTGACCCTGTTCGATTACATCCGCTGATGGCTGGCTCCCCCGGGCAGGGGGAGTCCGCTCTACCTACTGCCCCTTTCCCCTCCAATTTGTAACAACCCGTTGCCAGCAGCCCAATGGCCTTGACTCGGGGAGGCCCCGGACAGATGATGCCGCCCGCACCACCCAGGTGGCGCGCATTTTTCGCAGCATCTCGTTAGGCGAGGCTCCTGCATAAACACAGGCCACTGATCTCACGACGTCCAGAGACGCCCAAGATCAGGACAGTTTTCATCGGATTAAGGTGTCAACCCAAGTGGCTTCCGGCGTGCCGGATACGTTATGCAGTGCTAAAGCTGGTACGTGGGGATGAAAACACGCCGGACGGCGTCATTTCCTGCCTGTTACTCGTCAATCAAATTGCTGTTTTCTTGTCGACAGCGACCGGTGCGAGCCGGTTGCCTTCAGGCCCTGCCTGAAATCACATGAGGATATCTGTGATGAAGAAAACACACACCCTGCTCAACCGTCATCAACTGCTCGATCTCGCCGCCCTGCAGGGCTGGCTAGACCACAACCTGGACCCGGTGCAGCGTGCCGATCAACTGCTGACCCTGCGCCCGGAAGAGCTCAACTGCGTCTTCGATACCCTGCCTGCGCCGCGAGGGGCCGCCCTGCTCGCCTCCCTGTCGGCGGAGAGCGCAGGCCAGCTGCTGCTGCGCCTGCATGGCAGCATAGTGGGCGTGCTGCAGGAGGCCATTCCCCGGCGCGATATGGTGGCCATCTTGCGCAAGCTGGGCTCTCAGGATCGCACCAGGCTGCTGGCCCGCTTCCCGACCCAGGCGCAAGCCATCTACGCCTCCCTGCTGGACTGGCCGAGCGAGTCGGTCGGTGCCAACATGCGCCACGAATACCTGGCCGTCGACCAGGGGACCACGGTGGAGAGCGCCAAGCGGCTGATCCACGACGCCTGGGACAAGGCCCAGCTGTTTCAGCACCTCTATGTGGTCGACGGCGAGCGGCGCCTGCTCGGCAGCGTCTCCCTCAAATCCCTGCTGATCGCCGATCCCCTGCGGCCGGTGAGCGAGCTGATGGAGCGGGAGGCGGTGCGGATCAACGCCCGGGCGGATCAGGAGCTGGCCGCCCGTCTGCTGATCGATCGCGACATTTCGACCCTGCCGGTGGAGGATCAGGGGCGTCTGGTGGGGGTCTTCCACGTGGATGACGCCGCCGACATCCTGGAGCTCGAATCCACCGAAGATGCGGAGTTGCAGGGGGGCTCATCCCCCCTGGATACCCTCTATCTGCAGGCCACTCCCTGGCAGCTGTGGCGCAAGCGGGTGGGCTGGCTGCTGATCCTGTTCGTGGCGGAGGCCTATACGGGCACAGTGCTGCGGGCCTTCGAGGAGCAACTGGAGGCGGCCATCGCCCTGGCCTTCTTCATCCCCCTGCTCATCGGCACCGGCGGCAACAGCGGCACCCAGATCACCACCACCATAGTACGGGCCATGGCGGTGGGGGAGGTGAGTCTGCGCAACCTCGGCACAGTGCTGAAGAAGGAGCTCTCCACCGGTCTGCTGATCTCGGTGGCCATCGCCATCGCGGCCTGGGTGCGGGCCTGGAGCCTGGGAGTGGGCCCCGAGATCGGCATGGTGGTCACCCTCACCATCATCGCCATCGTACTCTGGAGCGCGACGGTCGCCTCCATCATCCCCATGGTGCTGCGTCGGCTGCGCATCGATCCGGCCGTGGTGTCGGCCCCCTTCATCTCCACCCTGGTGGATGGCACCGGCCTCATCATCTATTTCGAAATCGCCAAGTGGCTGCTGCCCGAGCTGCAGTGACAACGACAGAAAGCAAAAAGGCAGCCATCGGCTGCCTTTTTTTCGTTTGAGGTGAACGATCACCCGAGCTGGAACAGCAGGGGCCAGCCCTGCTCCTGGCAATAGCGGTGCTCCTTCTCCAGGTTCTGGATCAGCAGGCGGTTCTCCTCGCACCAGTCGGTTGGCAGGGTGACCACCAGCTGATCCCCGGCGGCCTGCACTCGCCACTCTGGCAGCAGGTTGTCCTGGCGCCTGTGGTGGGCGGCCACCGCGAGGCGCAGTATGCGGATGCAGCGCAGCACCGTCTGCTCGTCGTGGTTGGGCAGGGCGGGCAGCTCGGAGAGCTTGAGCCCCTTACGCTGGAAGCGCACCAGGGCGGCCAGCAGAGCCTGATCGTCCTGGTTGAAACCGGGCAGATCCGTGTTCTGCAGGATGTAGGCGGAGTGGCGATGGATGCCGCTGTAGTTGATGGCCAGACCGATCTCGTGCAGCCGCGCCGCCCAGCCGAGGATGGCGCGATAGGGCTCGATGGGCATCTCCCAGGGATCGCTCAGGGCATCAAACAGGGCCAGCACGCTCTGCTCCACCCGGGTGGCCTGGCGCTTGTCGATGTGGTAGTGGGAGCTGAGGGCCAGGGCGGTGCGCTCGCGAATGTCGTGGTGCTGCAGCCGCTCCTCGAACTCATAGAGCAGCCCCTCGCGCAGGGCGCCGTCGGAGTACTCCATCCGATCGATGGGCAATGAGGTGAAGAGCCCGAGCAGTATGGCCACGGCGGCGGCAAAGACCCCCTGGCGCTCCTCGGTGAGGCCGGCGAGTTTGAGCTGGTCGACCCGCTTGTGCCTGAGCATCTCCTCTTTCAGCCGCTCCAGTCCCGCCAGCGTGATGGCGCCATCTGTCCACTCTTCCCCCTGCAAGACGTCGCGCACTGTGCGAATGGAGCCCGAGCTGCCGAGGCAGCTCTGCCAGCCGAGCTTGCGGTACTGGTTGATGATGGGGGCGAGCTGATGCTGCGCCTCCAGCACTGCGCTGTTGAAGGCCTTCTCGCTCAGCTTGCCGTTGCCAAAGAAGCTCTGGGTGAAGCTGACGCAGCCCATCTTGCGGCTGGTGAGGGCCTTGTGTTCGAAGCCCTCACCTATGATGAGTTCGGTGCTGCCGCCGCCGATGTCCACCACCAGCACCTGGCCTTCGATGTGCTGGGTATGGGCGACCCCCTGATAGATGAGGCGCGCCTCTTCCTGGCCGCTGATGATCTCGATGGGATGGTTCAAAACCTCGGCCGCCTCGCGCACGAAGTCGCGGGCGTTGCTGGCGCGGCGCAGAGTGTAGGTGCCGGCGATGCGGATCTGATCCGGCTTGATGTTGGTCAGCCGCTCGGCGAACAGGGCGAGACAGTCGAGCCCCCGGGCCATGGCTTCCGCCGACATGCGGCGCTGTTCATCCATCCCTTCGGCGAGGCGAACCCGCTCCTTGATGCGATCGACTATCTGCATCCGCCCCTCGTTGAGGCGGGCGATGACCATGTGGAAGCTGTTCGACCCCAGATCGACAGCGGCGTACAGACTATTGTCCATTGTTTGACTCGATACGTTTGAGATAGTCGTAAATCGCAACCTGGGAGCGAATCTTGCGGCGGTTGCCCCGCTTCACGTATTCGTTCTTCTGGTCCGCATCGATGACGCGCGCCTTGCAGGTGTCGCTCAGCTGCAGTTCGAGGATGTCCAGGATGCGTTGTTTCAGCCGATCGTCGTAGATGGGGGTGCCCACCTCGATGCGGCCGTCGATGTTGCGGCTCATCCAGTCTGCGCTGGAGATGAACAGCTGGGGGTTGCCCTTGTTGTGGAACACCATCACCCTGGGGTGCTCGAGGAAGCGGTCTATGATGCTGATGACCTGGATGTTGTCACTCAGGCCAGGCACCCCGGGACGCAGGGCGCACATGCCGCGGATGATCATCTGGATGGGCACCCCCGCCTGGCCGGCGGCATAGAGGCGGTTGATGAGGTCTCTGTCCACCAGGTTGTTGATCTTGAGCGTGATGCCGCTGGGCTGGCCCGCCTTGGCGTTGGCCAGCTCGCTGTCGATGAGACGATAGAGCTGGCGGCGGCTGTTGATGGGGGAGACCAGCAGGTGGTTGAATTTGTAGCGTTTATAGGGGTATTCGATGTATTCGAACACCCCCTCCACCTCGGCTGTGATGTCCGGGTGGCGGGTCAGCAGGGAGAAGTCGGTGTAGATCTTGGCGGTCTTCTCGTTGAAGTTGCCGGTGCCGATATGGGCGTAGCGCACCGCTTCCCCATGCTCATGCCGGGTGATGAGGCAGAGCTTGGAGTGGATCTTGAGGCTCGGCACCCCGAACACCACCTTGACCCCCGCATCGGTCAAAATGTTGGCCCAGTCGATGTTGGCCGCCTCGTCGAAACGGGCGCGCAGCTCCACCACCACTGTCACCTTCTTGCCGTTGTTGGCGGCGTCGATGAGGGAGTGGATGATCCGTGACTTCTTGGCGACCCGGTAGATATTGATGCGAATGGCGCTCACCGCCGGATCGAACGCCGCCTGGCGCACCAGCTCGGTGAAGTGGTGGAACTTGTGATAGGGGTAGTAGAGCAGTATGTCCTGCTTGGTGATGGCGTCGAAGGCGTTGACGAAACCGTCGAAATCGCGGCAATCGAGGGCCGGCAGCTTGGGGTTTTCCAGATAGTCCCGGCCCACGTTGGGGAAGCCGATGAAATCCTTGAAGTTGTGATAGCGCCCGCCCGGCATGATGGCGTCGTAGGAGCTGATCTGCAGCTTGAGTTTCAGGAAGCTAATCATGGCCGCGGGCATCTCCCGCTCGTAGACAAAGCGCACCGGCATGGCGGTGAGGCGCTGCTTGAGGCCATCACTCATCTTGTCCACCAGGCTCAGGTCCAGCTGGTCTGAGAGATCGTACTCCGCATCCCGGGTCAGCTTGACCGCATAGGCCGCTATCTCGTCGTAGTCGAAGAAGCCCTTGAAGATCTCGTCGAGACAGAAGCGGATGACGTTGTCCAGGATGATGATCTGCTTCTTGCGGCGGGTCCCCTCCGGCGGCAGCTGGAAGAAGCGGGGTAGATCGTCGGTCGGCACCTCCACCAGGGCGTACTGGATCACCTGGCCGTTCTTCTTCATCTCGATGGCGAGATAGGTGTGCTCGTCTTTGAGGAACTTGACCGGGTTGACCTCTTTATTGAGGAGGATGGGGATGATGTGGCGCAGCACCTTCTCCCTGAAGAAGACCCGCAGCCACTGCTGGATCGACTCGGAGAGCTGGTTCTCGTTGACCAGGAAGATGTTGTGGCGGGCCAGGGCGATCAGCAACTCCTTGTAGGTGTTGTCAAACGCCTCGCCGAGCGCCATCACCTTCTGCTGGATGGCGCGCAGCAACACCTTGGCCTCGTCATCGCCACCGTGCACCTCGTTGATGAGGATGCGGCGCTTGACGTCCGAGACCCGTACCTTGAAGAACTCATCCTGGTTGGAGGAGAAGATCCCCAGAAAACGGACCCGCTCGATGAGGGGGACCGTCTTGTCCATCGCCTCTTGCAACACCCGTTCATTGAATGAGAGCCAGCTAAGCTCTTTCTCTTCATACTGCTTGTCGGTGCTCATCTGGTGCCTCTGTACTCAGGTTGCGTCTGCGCGGAAGTTATGGCGTCAAACCATGACAAATTTATGACAACCCGCGTTATTCGGTCAGATCGTGATCGATGTCGACCACCAGATCGTCGGAGAGGGACTCCAGCGCCGTGATCAGATCGTCGAGTTCGAGCTGGGGCGGCAGGGCCACCAGGGCATGGGCATAGAAGAGCGGGGCCCCGGAGTGGGGGGCTGGCTCGCACCCCGTGGTGAGGTCGGCGACGTTGATGTTGAGCTGACGCAATATGCTGGCCACCTCGTGGACTATGCCGGGCCTGTCGTTGCCGGTGACGCTCAGCATCAGCTGATGGGCGGGCTCGGGGCTGAGCTGGCCTTCGGCGAAGCTCACGGTGAGACCCGGCAGCATCACCAGTGCCTCGCACAGGCTGCGGTAGTGTTCGTCCGGCACGGCGACGTGCAGGATGCCGGCAAACTGCCCCGCCAGTTCGCTCATGGAGCTGGCCAGCCAGTTGCCCTGCTGCCGGGTGATGGTGTCGGCCAGGCTCTCGACTATGCCGGGCTTGTCTGCGCCGATCACGGTGACGACCAATTGCTTTTGCATCCTGCTCTCCTTGAATGGGACTGCCTGGGGTCGGTTGACGTCTGGCTGCGACTCTGTGCGCCGAAACGTCCATAGGCTCTAGCATTGTGCCTGCTGCGACAGGCCATATGAAGCCCGCCCCACGCAAATTTAGTGAAAAAACGCGAATGCCGGAGCAGCGGTGATTTCAGCTCTGCCTGCCGGGGTTCCCCCGTGGTAGAGTGTTGCCCCTTCGTGTTTGATGAACTGGATATGTCTTGTGAACGGGGTATGTGTTTATGAATAGCCTTGTCGTATCGGGATCCGTGTTGTTGGTGCTGCTCCTGCTGGTGATCCTCTGGCGCAGGAGCAAGAGGGGCAAGGCCGAGCCCTATGAGCTGCAGGAGACCCTGTTCAGTCCGGCGGAGCGCGCCTTCCTCGGGGTGCTGGACTTGGCGGTCGGCGACCAGGCCCGGGTCTTTGCCAAGGTCAGGGTGGCGGATGTGCTGACCCCCCAGGCGCGCCTGGGCAAGGGCAAGTGGCAGCAGGCGTTCGACATGATCAGCGCCAAGCGCTTTGACTATCTGCTCTGCCACCCGACGGATCTCTCCTTCCTCTGCGCCGTCGAACTCGATGACAGTGCCCATCGCCACCAGAAACGCAAGGTGCGGGATCTCTTGCTGAAGTCCGCCTGTGACAGTGCCGGCCTGCCGCTGCTGCAGATCCCGGCCAGCAGCCACTACCAGGTCGAGGAGCTGCGCGAGCAGTTGCTGCCCCTGCTGGTCAAGACGAGCCTTCCGGTGGAGGATCTGTTGCCGGGGGAGCGCCGCGAGCCGACCTTCAACCCCTTGCTGCTCGATGGGGTGGACTTGAGTGCCTCCCACCACGGGGGGCGCATGCCCAGGGCGCCACAGGCCGAGCCGCCCCAGCTTGACGAGCAGGAGCCGGTGCTGATGGACAACCCCTTCATCGGCCCGGATGAGGAAGAGGAGGACGCCTCCGCCTCGGCGCCCCACTGCCCCCGCTGCGCGGCGCCCCTGGTGGCCCGGGAAGCGAAAAAGGGTCCTCATGCCGGCCGCCTGTTCCTGGCCTGCAGCCGTTTCCCCGAGTGCCGTTACGCCGCCCCCCAGGAGCAGGCCAGGCACTGAGCCCCTCTCTGGCGCCGGCAGTGGCCGGCGCCTTGCACCTCCTGCACCGCGTTCCACTCCGTCCCAGGGCGTCTGGCCGACAGAGGCTGTCTGAGTGTGATCCCCATCCCGGTCGGACCGCGCTGATCGCGACAAGTTTTGACAAACCGCCAGAATTTTGGCACTTTGTGCCCTCTGCAACACAGTGCATAGCTCAATATCATAAGCACTTAAAAAACAATAAGTTGGCGTCAGGTGTGTAAGGAAGATAAATTATGATGGCTATGGGGGTGTTGATCGTTGATGCCGATGAACAGCGGCGTCAGCAACTGGGAACCGTGCTCTCCTTCATGGGGATCCCCTGGCAGGAGGTGGTGGAAGCCGATCTCGATGTGGCCATCGAATCCTCCGGCCCGCTGCAAGGGATACTGACGGGCAAGCTGCTGGAGCGCTCCCTCGGTGAGCTGCTGGCCGCCTTCCCCCGCATCCCCTTCCTCTCCCTGA
Source organism: Aeromonas sp. Marseille-Q5825 (assembly GCF_946892685.1). Lineage (NCBI taxonomy): Bacteria > Pseudomonadati > Pseudomonadota > Gammaproteobacteria > Aeromonadales > Aeromonadaceae > Aeromonas > Aeromonas sp. Marseille-Q5825. The sequence goes on along the minus strand of NZ_CAMPOU010000003.1, from coordinate 131,073 downwards.
TGCAGGCCGATCACCCCAACAGCAACTTCATCGGCGGCAGCGACGAGCCCTATACCTATGAGTCCCTGACACGTCACCTGCACTTCTGTCAGGCCTTCATCTCCCTCCATCCCCGTCAGCAGGTGCACGACAAGGGCCAGACCCTGTTGCGACTGCTGGTGGGCAAGGGGCGGGGGATCCAGGAGGTGCGCCGCCTCATAGGCCAGGTGGCACAGACAGACGCCAACGTGCTGATCCTGGGGGAATCTGGGACCGGCAAGGAGGTGGTGGCCCGCGCCATCCACGAACTCTCTGCCCGCAGCTCGGGCCCCTTCGTGCCCATCAACTGCGGCGCCATTCCGGCGGAGCTCCTGGAGAGCGAGCTGTTCGGCCACGAGAAGGGGGCCTTCACCGGCGCCATCGCCGCCCGTCGCGGCCGCTTCGAGCTGGCCCAGGGGGGCACCTTGTTCCTCGACGAGATCGGCGACATGCCGCTGCCGATGCAGGTCAAGCTGCTGCGGGTGCTGCAGGAGCGATTGTTCGACAGGGTAGGGGGCGGCAAGCCCATCCAGGCCGATGTGCGTATCATAGCGGCGACCCACAGGGATCTGGAGGCGATGATCCGTACCCAGGGTTTTCGCGAGGATCTCTACTATCGCCTCAACGTCTTCCCCATAGAGACGCCGCCCCTGCGCGAGCGCTGCGACGACATCCCCCTGCTGCTGCAGGAGCTGCTCAACCGCCATGCGGAGCAGCACAGGGGGATCATCCGCCTGACCCAGCGGGCCATGGAATCCCTGATGCAGTACCCCTGGCCTGGCAACGTGCGGGAGCTGTCGAACCTCATCGAGCGGTTGCTGATCCTCTACCCGAACCAGATCATCGACGTGGCGGACTTGCCAGGTCGCTACCGTCTGCTGCCAAGCGAGCCCAGGGACGAGCGGCTCACCGAGATGGACGAGCGGGATGCCCTGGCCGCCGTGTTCCAGACGCCTCCCGTGCTGGATCCCGGCCTGGCCGCGCCGCTGCCCATGCAGTTGCCCCAGGAGGGGCTCAATCTCAAGGAGATGCTGGCGGATCTCGAGGTGGAGCTGATCCGTCAGGCCCTGGAATCCCAGGACGGGGTGGTGGCCCGGGCCGCCGACCTGCTGAGCATGCGCCGCACCACCCTGGTTGAGAAGATGAAAAAATACGGCATGAGCAAGGACAACTGAGGTCAATGCTTTGACGGCCAGAGTCAAGGTATTGATATATAACCAGTAATTTACTGGCATGGAAATTGAATAAGCTGACCCAATCGCCAGTTTGAGGTCAGCTTTATGACAATCTCGCAGCAGGACAATCCGCTCCAGTCACACGAAGTGAGTCAGCTTTATGCCATCTTCACGGCACTGCCGACCGGCGTGCTGCTGCTCGATGGGGAGGGGCGGATCACCCGCGCCAACCCGGCCGCCCTGACCCTGCTGGGGGAGCCGCTGGAGGGGCAGGCCTGGCGCCAGATCATCGCCCGCTGCTTCCAGCCCAGGGAAGACGACGGTCACGAGATCTCCCTGCGCGATGGGCGCCGGGTGCAACTCTCCACCCAGCCGCTGCCGGATCAGCCCGGCCAGCTGGTGTTCATCACGGATCTCACCGAGACGCGCCAGTTGCAGGACAGGGTCAACCACATGAAACGGTTGTCGGCCCTTGGCAACATGGCGGCCTCCCTGGCACACCAGATCCGCACCCCCCTCTCCGCCGCCATGCTCTATGCGGCAAACCTCGCGAATCGCACCCTGAAACCGGAATCCCGCACCCAGTTCCAGCAAAAATTGATGGCCCGGCTGCAGGATCTCGAGAAGCAGATCAACGACATACTGCTGTTTGCCCGCAACGGCGACAACCAGGTGGTGGCCCCGGTCTCGGTACAGGGGCTGCTGGCGGAGGTGCAGGCCGGTGCCGAGGCCTTCTGCCAGCAGCAGGGCTGCGCGCTGCACATGGAGGCGCCTGAGCCGGATCTCTGCCTGCTCGCCAACAGCAGCGCCCTGGCCGGTGCCATCAACAACCTGATCGCCAACGCCAGACAGGCCGGGGCCGATTCGCTCTTGGTGAGCGCGGTGCGCAGCGGCAACCGGGTGGAGATGCGCGTCCTCGACAATGGCAAGGGGATGCCTGCCCAGTTGCTCAGCCAGATCTTCGAACCCTTCTTCACCACCCGCTCCCAGGGCACAGGCCTCGGGCTTGCCGTGGTGCAATCCGTGGTGCGTGCCCATCAGGGGGAGGTCAGCGTGGCCTCGGTCCCCGGAGAAGGGACCTGTTTTACCCTGTCGTTCCCCCTGCATCAGCAAGCGGTGCAGCTTGGAGGTGTAGCATGAATCCCATCTTGTCCCTGTGGTGCAAGGCCTGCGGGCCGGTTGTTGGAGGTGTGGCATGACCCAGGCCCGCATTCTGGTGGTGGAAGACGACAACGGTCTGCGCGAGGCGCTGGTGGATACCCTGCTGCTCGGCGGTTACGAGTGCCGCGAGGTGGACAGCGGCGAGCGGGCCCTGCTGGCGCTCTCCCGCCAGCGCTTTGATATGGTGATCTCCGACATTCAGATGGGAGGCATGGACGGCCTCACCCTGCTGGCCAACATCCGCCAGCAATATCCCCAGGTGCCTGTACTCCTGATGACGGCCTACGCCAACATCGACGGGGCCGTGCGCGCCATGCGGGAAGGGGCCATCGACTATCTGGCCAAGCCCTTCTCCCCCGAGGTGCTGCTCAACCAGGTCAGCCGCTATGTGCCGGCCCAGAAGGTGGAGAAGCGCGCCGTGGTGTACGGGGATCCCAAGACCGCCGAGCTGTTCCAGCTGGCAACCCGGGTGGCCAGAAGCGAGGCCACCGTCATGGTGACAGGCCCGAGCGGGACGGGCAAAGAGGTGCTGGCTCGCTACATCCACGACCACTCCAGCCGCGCCGAGCAGGCCTTCGTCGCCATCAACTGCGCCGCCATCCCGGAAAACATGCTGGAGGCGACCCTGTTCGGCTACGAGAAGGGGGCCTTCACCGGCGCTGTGCAGGGGTGCCCGGGCAAGTTCGAGCAGGCCCAGGGGGGCACCCTGCTGCTCGACGAGATCACCGAGATGGATCTGGGGCTGCAGGCCAAGCTGCTGCGGGTATTGCAGGAGAAAGAGGTGGAGCGGCTCGGCAGCCGCAAGATGATCCCGCTGGATGTGCGGGTCATCGCCACCAGCAACCGGGATTTGAAAAGAGCGGTGCAGGATGGCCTGTTTCGCGAGGATCTCTACTACCGTCTCAACGTCTTCCCCCTGCGCTGGACCTCCCTCTGGGAGCGGCCCGGCGACATACTGCCGCTGGCGGAGCACCTGCTGGCGCTCCATGCCAGTCAGCAGGGGCTGCCGACGCCGCAGCTGGCCGATGAGGCGCGCGAGCGCCTGCTGGCCCACCCCTGGCCCGGCAACGTGCGCGAGCTGGACAACGTGGTGCAGCGGGCCCTGATCCTCTGCCCAGGCGGGCTCATCGGCTGCGAACATCTGATCTTGGAGGAGACGGACGAGGAGCTGGTGCGCCCTCTCGAGCGTCTGTCGGGGGAGGGACTGGGGGGCGAGCTCAAGCAGCAGGAGCACCAGATCATCCTGGACACCTTGCAGGAGTGCAACGGCAGCCGCAAGGAGGTGGCCGACAAGCTCGGCATCAGCCCGCGCACCCTGCGCTACAAGCTGGCCCAGATGCGTGACGCCGGCATAGAGCTGCCCGCCTAGCCCCTGTTGCCGGTGTCATGGCCTTGCCGGCCCGGCTCGATTATCATGGGGCCCTCGGCATCATGAGCCTGGGCCCCGTTGTCACTGCAGACAAGAGTCTGATCGCAGACAAGGGGGAGCAGCGCCTTTACAAGGGACTCCTATGATCTCTCATCGCAAACTGGAAACCGTGCTCAATCACCTGCTCGAGCCTCACGCCATCAAGGACTACTGTCCCAACGGGCTGCAGGTGGAGGGGCGCGAGCGCATCCGCCGGGTGGTCACCGGTGTCACCGCCAGCCAGGCCCTGATCGATGCGGCCGTGGCCCTGGATGCCGATGCCATCCTGGTCCATCACGGCTACTTCTGGAGCGGGGAACCGCCCCAGATCACCGGCATGAAGCAGCGCCGTCTCAAGACCCTGCTGACCCACGACATCAACCTCTTCGCCTACCACCTGCCGCTGGACGTGCACCCCGAGGTGGGCAACAACGCCCAGCTCGCCAGGCTGCTCGGCATCAAGGTGCGCCGCGGCCTGGAGCCCTGGAACAGCAAGAGCGTGGCCATGGTGGGCAAGCTGGAAACCCCCATGAGCGGCAGCGACTTCGCCAGGCTGATTGCCGAGCGCCTCGGCCGCGAGCCACTCCACTGCGGCGACAGCGGCCCCGAGCTCATCAGCTCGGTGGCCTGGTGCACCGGCGGTGGCCAGAGCTACATCAATCAGGCGGCCGAGCAGGGCATAGATGCCTTCATCTCGGGGGAAGCCTCGGAGCAGACCATACACACCGCCCGGGAGATGGGGATGCACTTCTACGCCGCCGGCCACCACGCCACCGAGCGCTACGGCGTCAAGGCGCTGGGGGAGTGGCTTGCCACAGTACATGGCCTGGAGGTCACCTTTATCGATATCGACAACCCGGTGTAGGGCCGATTGGCCGCGTAGCGGCGTCATCGGACGTGACAGCAGCAATAGGTAGAAATGACAAGGGAGGCCAAAGCCTCCCTTGTTACATTTTGCATGCAGCGAGTAGCGGTTACTCGCTGGCATAGCCCGCGGGGCCGAGTTCGGCGCCATCCAAGAGGGCTGCGCCCTCCTGCATCTTGAGCCGTCCCTCGCAGAACCACTGCACCACCAGGGGGTAGATGCTGTGTTCCTGGGCCTGAACACGGGCCGCCACCTCGTCGGCACTGTCCCCTTCGAAGATGGGGACGCGAGCCTGCAGGATCACCGGGCCGCCGTCCAGCTCTTCGGTCACGAAGTGGACGCTGGCACCGTGCTCGCTGTCCCCCGCCTCGATGGCGCGCTGGTGGGTGTGCAGGCCCTGGTATTTCGGCAGCAACGAGGGGTGGATGTTGATCATCCTTCCCGCGAAGTGACGCACCAGATCGGCACTCAGGATCCGCATAAAGCCGGCCAGTACCACCAGATCCGGCTGATAGTCCGCCATCAGCGCCAGCAGGGCGGCGTCATACTCGGCTCGGCTGGCAAACTGCTGCTGGGCCAGGATGGCGGTGGCCACCCCGGCTTCCTTGGCGCGTACCAGCCCATAGGCATCGGCCCTGTTGCTGATGACGCCGACCACGTCACCGGCAATCTTGCCGCTGGCGCAGTGGTCGAGAAGGGTCTGCAGGTTGCTGCCGTTGCCGGAGATCAGCACTAGGATCCGTTTCATAGGGGAGGTCATTTTATGATGACTTGTTCTTCGCCATCGGCCGCCTTGGCGATATGGCCTATGTGCCAGGCATTCTCGCCTTCGGCCTTGAGCAGGGTCAGTGCCTTCTCCAGCTGATCCGCCGGCAGGGCGATGATCATGCCGACGCCGCAGTTGAAGGTGCGGTACATCTCGTGGCGGGTGACGTTGCCGGCCTGCTGCAGCCAGCTGAACACCGCCGGCCACTGCCAGCTCTGCTCGTCGATCACCGCCTGGGTATTGGCGGGCAGCACGCGGGGGATGTTCTCCCAGAAGCCGCCACCTGTGATGTGGGACAGGGCGTGGATCTCGCACTCCTTGATGAGCTTAAGCACCGGCTTGACGTAGATACGGGTTGGCTCCAGCAGGGCGTTGGCCAGGGTAGTCTCACCCAGCGGCTGATGCACGTCGGCCTGGGAGACTTCCAGGATCTTGCGCACCAGGGAGAAACCGTTGGAGTGGGGGCCGCTCGCGGCCAGGGCGATCAGGGCATCCCCTTCGCCGACCTTGCTGCCGTCGATGATTTCGCTCTTCTCCACCACACCGACACAGAAACCGGCGATGTCGTAGTCTTCCCCTTCATACATGCCTGGCATCTCGGCGGTCTCGCCGCCCACCAGGGCGCAACCGGACTGCTCGCAGCCTGCACCTATGCCGGTGACCACGGCGGCGGCGGTGTCCACATCCAGCTTGCCGGTGGCATAGTAGTCGAGGAAGAACAGGGGTTCGGCGCCTTGCACTATGAGGTCATTGACGCACATGGCCACCAGATCGATGCCCACAGTGTCGTGCTTCTTCAGGTCGATGGCCAGACGCAGCTTGGTGCCCACACCGTCGGTACCGGATACCAGTACCGGCTCCTTGTAGCCAGCAGGGATTTGACACAGGGCCCCAAAGCCGCCAAGACCACCAAGGACTTCAGGACGACGAGTGCGCTTTGACACGCCCTTGATACGTTCAACCAGTGCATTGCCGGCATCGATATCTACGCCAGCATCCTTGTAGCTCAGTGAGGTTTTGTCAGTCACGCGTATTCCCCGTCATATAGAGAAGTGGAGGGTAAAATTCGGGGCGTATTCTACCAGTGGGCGGGTAAAAGCAGAAAGAAAATCGTTTGCGCGTTTTTACGTGGAAAAGCTCTACAAGCCGTGGCTTTTGTTGTATGATTCCGCGATTTTTTGGCGCCGGTTCGAGGAGATAATAATGAAAGTCGTTGAAGTCAAACACCCCCTGGTCAAGCACAAGATCGGCCTGATGCGCGAAGGCGACATCAGCACCAAGCGTTTCCGTGAACTGGCCAAGGAAGTGGGCAGTCTGTTGACCTACGAAGCGACCTCTGACTTCGAAACCGAGAAAGTTACCATCGATGGTTGGAACGGGCCAGTGGAAGTTGACCAGATCAAGGGCAAGAAGGTCACAGTCGTGCCCATACTGCGCGCCGGTCTTGGCATGATGGATGGCGTGCTCGAGCACATGCCGAGTGCCCGTGTCAGCGTGGTTGGCATCTATCGCGATGAAGAGACCCTGCAGCCGGTTCCCTATTTCGAGAAGATCGTCAGCAACATCGAAGAGCGTCTGGCCCTGGTCATCGACCCCATGCTGGCCACCGGCGGCTCCATGATAGCCACCATAGATCTGCTGAAGAAGAAGGGCTGCCAGTCCATCAAGGTGCTGGTGCTGGTTGCCGCCCCGGAAGGGATCAAGGCGCTGGAAGCCGCTCACCCCGACGTGGAGCTGTTCTGCGCCTCCATCGACCAGGGGCTGAACGAGAAGGGCTACATAGTCCCGGGTCTGGGGGATGCCGGTGACAAGATCTTCGGCACCAAGTAACCCCTGACGTCATAGCCGCTCTCTCTGAGCGCAAACGGAGCCGGCAACTTGCCGGCTCCGTCGTTTATCCCGCCCTCCTGCTTGCTGCCATACGCGCCTTGCCGCTACCATAAGCAGCATCCCCCATTTCGAGAATCTTCTTTATGCTGAAACGCTTAGCGACTCTCCTCTGCTGTCTGCCACTCATGGTGTCGGCTGCCCAGGTGACCGACCTCTATCAGGGCAAGGCGCCAACCAGCGGCGACATGACGGCCGCCCAGTCCCAGGCACTGGGGGAGGTGCTCGTCAAGGTGACCGGCAGGCGCGACATCCTCACCCAGCCCGAGGTGGTCAAGGCGCTGGCGACTCCCGGTGACTATGTGCAGCACTACGGCTATCAGGATGTGGGGCCGGTCAAGTTTCTCAAGGCCGATTTCAACGTGGCCAAGGTCAATGCCCTGGTAGGCCAGAGCAAGTTCCCCCTGCTCGGACCCGTCCGCCCGCAAATGGCGATCTGGCTGGTAATAGATGAAGGGGAGCGTCGCATACTGCCTGATCAGTCCAGCGACGGCTGGTCCGCCGCCCTGCGTGGTCAGGCCCAGGCCATGGGGTTGCCGGTCAGCATCCCGCTGATGGACCTCGATGACAACATGGCGGTCAGTGCCACCGATGTCTGGGGCCGTTTTGCCGACCCCATCCTCAAGGCGAGCGAGCGCTATGGCGCCGAGATGGTGGTGCTGGGCAAGCTGACGCCGGAAGGGGAGAAGTGGAGCATCGACTGGGGGCTCTATGGCGCCAAGCCGGGAGCTTCGGGCGGCGCAGAGCTGACCGAGCTGACCAAGGGGGCCGGCTCAGGTACCCAGGCCGAGGTGGCGCAGGGCATGGCCGATGCCCTGGCGGGCTGGCTGGTACAGCAGTACGGCACTCGCCTGTCCGGGGTCGTCTCCAGCCAGACCCTGGTGGTGGAAGGGTTGTCCGGCATCGACGGCATGATCCAGATACAGAAGATGTTGCAGGGCATGGCGAGCGTCACCAAGGTGGCGATCGGCAAGCTGGAGGGGGACAAGGTCACCTTCAACCTGTCGCTGCAGGGGGACAAGGCCGAGCTGGTAAGGGGCCTGCAACTGGAGAGCCGCCTGCACCAGATCGAAGACAATGAGAGCGGTCTGCGTTACCAATGGTCGCAGCCCTGATCCCAGGGGAAGTTCCAGACCGCCCGGCATGACCCGGGCGGTTCTCTATCTGCCGCTCTGGTGATACACTTGCCCGCAAATATCACAGTCAAAGCCCAACGAGTGAAGCAACCGGCCCAACTGTCTTTAGCCGTACAATTACCGGATGATGAAACCTTCGTCAGTTTCTATCCCGGCAACAACGCCCATCTGATCACCGCCCTCAAGAATGCGGCCATCGGTCAGGGCGCTCCTTTCCTCTATTTCTGGGGAGCCAAGGGCTCCGGACGCTCCCACCTGCTGCACGCCACCTGCGCCGAGGTCAATGCCCGCGACGCCGCCGCCGCCTATCTCTCCCTGGATCAGTTCGAACAGCTGGATCCCAGCATGCTCGACGCCCTCGAAAGCCTGCCCCTGGTCTGTCTCGACAGCCTGGAAGCCATCGCCGGCAATGGGCTCTGGGAGCGGGCCCTGTTCGACTTCTACAATCGCTGGCGGGAGAAGGGGGAGGGGACACTGGTGGTCACCGGCTGCAGCGCGCCGCGCAAGCTGGGGCTGCAACTGCCGGATCTCGCCTCCCGCCTCGACTGGGGAGTGAGTTTCCATCTCGACGAGCTCGATGACGAAGGCAAGCTCAGTGCCCTGCAGCTGCGTGCCGAGCTGCGGGGCTTCAAACTGCCCATAGACGTGGGCCGCTTCCTGCTCAACCGTTTGTCCCGCGACATGCGCACCCTGCTCACCACCCTCAATCAGCTCGACAACGCCTCCTTTCGCGCCAAGCGCAAGCTCACCATTCCCTTTGTCAAAGAGATACTCGAACTCTGAGACAATGGTGATTGCCTGTCTGCGCCACATCCTTGAGTGGCGAGCAAAAAGAAACCCCGGCATCAGGCCGGGGTTTTTGTTCGAGCGAGGTGGCTCGCGTCATGGGGTGATTAGTGGAACTGATCTTCTTCGGTGGATCCGGTCAGGGCTGTCACTGAAGATTGGCCACCCTGAATGACGGTGGTCACCTTGTCGAAGTAACCGGTACCGACTTCCTGCTGGTGTGCCACGAAGGTGTAGCCACGCTCGGCGGCGGCAAATTCCGGCTGCTGCACCATCTCGACGTAGTGCTTCATCCCTTCGCCACGGGCGTACTGGTAGGCCAGCTCGTACATGTGGAACCACATGTTGTGGATGCCCGCGAGGGTGATGAACTGGTACTTGTAACCCATGTCTGACAACTCCTGCTGGAAGCGGGCTATGGTGGCATCGTCCAGGTTCTTCTTCCAGTTGAAGCTGGGGGAGCAGTTGTAGGCCAGTATGGTGTCCGGGTACTGCGCCTTGATGGCTTCGGCGAATTGGCGCGCCTCGTCCAAGTCCGGCTTGGCGGTTTCACACCACACCATGTCGGCGTAAGGGGCGTAGGCCAGGCCGCGGGAGATGGCCTGCTCGATACCGGCTTGTACCTTGTAGAAGCCCTCGGCGGTGCGCTCCCCGGTCAGGAAGCCAGCATCGTAGGGATCGGCGTCCGTGGTCAGCAGGTCGGCCGCGTTGGCGTCGGTACGGGCAATCACCAGGGTTGTGGTGCCGCAGACGTCGGCTGCCAAACGGGCGGCGACCAACTTTTGTACCGCTTCCTGGGTGGGGACCAGTACCTTGCCGCCCATGTGGCCGCATTTCTTCACCGAGGCCAGCTGATCTTCGAAGTGCACGCCGGCGGCGCCCGCTTCAATCATCCCCTTCATCAGTTCGAAGGCGTTCAGCACGCCGCCGAAACCGGCTTCGGCATCCGCCACTATCGGCAGGAAGTAGTCGATGAAACCGGCATCCTGCGGACCCACCTTGTTGGCCCACTGGATCTGGTCGGCACGGGCGAAGGAGTTGTTGATGCGATCCACCACGGACGGTACCGAGTTGGCCGGGTAAAGGGACTGATCCGGGTACATGGTGGAGGAGAGGTTGTTGTCCGCCGCCACCTGCCAGCCGGAGAGGTAGATGGCCTCTATGCCTGCCTTGGCCTGTTGCACCGCCTGGCCACCGGTCAGGGCGCCGAGGCAGTTGACGTAGCCTTTCTTGGCGCCGCCGTGGATCAACTCCCACAGCTTGTCGGCGCCGCGCTGGGCCAGGGTGTGTGCCGGCTGCAGGCTGCCACGCAGGTTCACCACGTCTTCGGCGCTGTAGCCGCGTTTGATCCCTTTCCAGCGGGGGTTTTCTGCCCAGTCTTTCTCGATAGCCTGGATCTGTTGCTCACGGGTCAGTGCCATATCAGTTCCCTCTTTCATTGATTTCACGTTTCCATTGATTTGTTATGGACGAGTCCCTTCCGGGGCCCGGATTCAGAGCCGCTCGTAACCGGGCAGCGTCAGAAAATCGATCAGGGTGTCGGCGCAGGTGATCTGCTCCATCAGCTCGCTCGCCTCGGCAAAGCGGCCTGACTGCCAGCGGGTCTCGCCCAGTTCGCGTCTGACCACCTGCTGCTCCTCGGCCAGCATCTGGCGGAACAGCGCCTTGGTCACCACCTGGCCGTTCGACAGGCTCTTGCCGTGGCGGATCCACTGCCAGATGGAGGTGCGGGAGATCTCGGCGGTGGCCGCATCTTCCATCAGGCCGTAGATGGGCACGCAGCCGTTGCCGTTGATCCAGGCCTCCAGATATTGCAGGGCGACCCGGATGTTTGTGCGCATGCCCGCCTCGGTGCGCTCGCCCTCGCAAGGGGCCAGCAGCTCGGCGGCCGTGATGGGGGCATCCTGCTCGCGCAGTACGCCTATCTGGTTCTTGGCGCCAGCCGGGATGGCGGCGTTGAACACCGCCATGGCGGTATCGGCGAGGCCGGGGTGGGCGACCCAGGTGCCGTCGTGGCCGTTGTTGGCTTCACGCTCCTTGTCCGCTTTCACCTTGGCAAAGACCTCGGCGTTCATTGTCGGATCCTTGGCCGGAATAAAGGCGGCCATGCCGCCCATGGCCAGGGCGCCGCGCTTGTGGCAGGTCTTGATCAGCAGCCGTGAATAAGCCGACAGGAAGGGCTTGTCCATGGTCACCACCTGGCGGTCCGGCAGCACGCGATCAGGGTGGTTCTTCAACGTCTTGATGTAGCTGAAGATGTAGTCCCAGCGGCCGCAGTTGAGGGCGACTATGTGATCCTTCATCTGATAGAGCAGCTCGTCCATCTCGAACACGGCCGGCAGGGTCTCGATGAGGACCGTGGCCTTGATGGTGCCGCGGGGCAGGCCGAACTTGTCTTCGGTCCAGGCGAACACCTCGCTCCACCAGCGTCCTTCCAGATTGCTCTGCAGCTTGGGCAGGTAGAAGTAGGGGCCCGAGCCCTTGGCCAGCAGCGCCTTGTGGTTGTGCAGGAAGTAGAGGGCGAAGTCGAACAGGCCGCCAGGGATGGCGTCGCCATCGAAGGTGACGTGTTTTTCCGGCAGGTGCAGGCCGCGCACCCGGCAGATAAGCACTGCAGGATCGGGATTGAGGGTGTAAGCCTTGCCTTCCGGACTGGTGTAAGAGACGGTGCCGTTGACCGCATCGCGCAGGTTGATCTGACCCTCGATCACCTTGTTCCAGGCGGGGGCCAGTGAATCCTCGAAGTCCGCCATAAACACTTTTACGTTGGCGTTGAGGGCGTTGATGACCATCTTGCGCTCGACCGGTCCGGTGATCTCCACACGGCGGTCTTGCAGATCGGCGGGGATGCCACGCACTGTCCAGCTGCCTTCGCGGATGTGGGCGGTTTCGGGCAGGAAGTCCGGCAACTCGCCGCCATCGATGCGGGCCTGGCGAGCCACCCGTTGTTTCAGCAGTTCATTGCGCTGAGGAGCGAAGCGTTCCACCAGTTCGGACACCAGGGCCACCGCATCCGGCGTCAGGATCTGCGCGTAATCGGGAAGCATCTCGCCTTGGATGCGCAGACGGGTGCTGCTGATGGTCTGGGCCGGTGCCGACATAGGTTTCACTCCTTTGAAAGTTACATTTTGAACTTACTAACTACGACTAACGTCTATATCCGTTTCTCTTAAACTCCCCGTAACAGCGGGGTAACACGACTCATAAGGTGCAAAATAATGCTTGGTTCGTCAACTTGATTTTTAAAACAGGTGTTTTTGGTTGGTATTTAAGTCGATGTTTTTAAAGTGTTTACGTGATTAGCATAAAAGCTCTACGCAGATGGTTATGCTCTCGGCTGGCAAGGCCGTCAGGGGGGATGAAAGAGCCAGGTGCGGCACATCAAATATGTAATTAATTACGTAATAAAATTACCAATGCAAAAACAAATCCCGACCTTACTCCAGGCTTTGCGAAAACAGCTGTATGAAATGCCTGCTGCCAACACAGTCGGCATCTGGCATGTGAAGCCATTGACAGGTGAACTGCTGTTTAAAACCAAATGGTCAAATCTTGCGAAGCGGGGGCAGCGCAGAGCGAGTGGTTGAAATGACGAGCAATAACGTAGGTTTGTATCAAGGGGCTGGAGCAGGGGGGAGGGAGATGACGGGGAACGGAGTAGTGAATAACACCAATCCCTGGATGTTTATCAGCATTTTATGGTTATTTTCGTTGACGGCTTTTTAGCCGGGTCAGGACGGGGTGCCGGACAGCAAAACCGGCCTTTCGTCCGCAGGGTTGGAGAGGGACTGGGCCAGATCCGCCTCAGTAGTCATCATCCGGCGCGGCGAGATCGATCACGTCCAGATGCACTGTGCCGCCGAGGCCGGTGTCTGTGGATTCGAGATCGGAATGGGGTGAGGAGAGAAGGGGCTGATCGGGCTGTGTGTCGACTGCTTGATTCATGGGTGCTTGCCTCAATGGATTGCAAGCCGGTTGGTGATTCCCTCACCCTGACGCCACCTCCCTGTCTGATGGCCGGCGGAAAAGTTGCGTATCCTAGCGGGACTTTATGAAAGCTTCAAGTGGTTCTGTATAAAATTTATGCCGGCACGGCCTCTGTGCAAGCCACAGGGGTGAGATAAGAAGAGCACGTGCAGGGGACGGGCAGAAAACAGGCAAAAAATAGCCCAGTCGTTTGACTGGGCTATTTTCGGGGAAAATGGTCGGTGTGAGAGGATTCGAACCTCCGACCCTCTACACCCCATGCAGATGCGCTACCTGGCTGCGCTACACACCGACGGAGTCAGCTCGGCTGACGGGAAAGGAGTCTAATAGGATGATCCTAAGGGTGCAACTCCTTTTTTATCAGGGAGATGCCGATTGCTTCTTTATTGCTCAACCAAGATGCAACTTGGGCCTTGGCGGGAGTTTTGGCATAATCGCCGCCCACCTCGCCCGGTGCCGATGCCCTGTATCCGGGCCGAGCGGACAGGGCCGTCTTTGATGATGAATACAGATAAATGAGAGGAACGGCCGTGGAGCCAGCACAGATGAACGCAGCCGGGATGCAGATCACCCAGGACGAGCGCTGGATGCGTCATGCCATGGCCTTGGCGGCCAGGGCGGAAGGGGAAACGGGTGAGATCCTAGTCGGCACTGTGCTGTTGTCCGAGGTGCGCAGGTTGCATAGCGACAGAGAGGTAAGGGCGTGACGCCATCAGAAAACAATGATGTCTTTGATCAGGCACGGCAGGACGAGCGCTGGATGCGTCATGCCATGGCCTTGGCGGCCAGGGCGGAAGGGATAGGCGAAATCCCGGTCGGTGCCGTGCTGGTGCTGGGGGACGAGGTGGTCGGCGAGGGGTGGAACCGCTCCATCAGCGCCCATGACGCCTGCGCCCATGCGGAGATCATGGCGATCCGTGCCGCCGGCATCACGCAGCAGAACTACCGGCTGCTCGACACTACCCTCTATGTGACGCTGGAGCCCTGCTGCATGTGTGCCGGCGCCCTCATCCACAGCCGGGTGAAGCGGGTGGTCTACGGGGCCCGCGATCTCAAGACGGGGGCGGCGGGCTCGGTGTTCGACATTTTGCAGGACCCGCGCCACAACCACAGGGTGGCGTTGACGGGGGGGGTGCTGGCAGAGGCCTGCTCGGCCCAGCTGTCGGACTTCTTCAAGCGGAGGCGCGCCGAGAAGAAGGCGGCCAGAGAGGCGCTGAAACAAAGTGGTGGCCCCGCCCTCTGAGGCAGACGGGGGCATCATCTTGCCCCCGCTCTGAATTTCTTCACACATCCTCATATAAAACAGAGGGTTGGCACTGCTGTTTGCCCTCATTCTCCTGCCTGTATCCCCCCTGAAATAACCTCTTCACAGAGGCTCCTGATGTAACAAAACTGTCATGCAACCGCCATATAATGCCGCCAAGCCTAGCTCACATTGAGGTCTTGCATGTCATCGGAATCGTTAAACCTGGTCATGGCGGGCAGTAGAAAACGCCGGATCAAGGATAAATTGGCCAAATACGGCGTCACCACAGGGGGAGCCCTGGTACTGGTGGCCCTGCTGCTTATCTTCTTCTACCTGCTCTATGTGGTGAAACCCATCTTCAATGGCGCCAGCGTAGAGGCAACCTCCTCCTTTACCCTGCCGACGCAGGGCAAGACCGCCTGGCTCGGGGTCGAGGAGCAGAACGAGATAGGGTATCGCTTCAACGACCAGGGTCAGGTCAGCTTCTTCGCCGTCAAGGCGGATGGCGGCGTCAAGGTAGGCCAAGTGCTGGGCCAGGCCAGTGTCGCCGGTGACGTCACCGCCGTCGCCGTGCCGGCACCGGGCCAGAAGCTCATCGCCTATGGCTTTGCCGACGGCAAGGCCACTGTGGTGCAGCCCTCGTTCAAGGTCTCCTATCCGAACGACGTGCGCGTCATCGAGCCCAGCCTGCAATATCCCTTCGGCGAAGAGCCTGTGGTGATAGATCCCCAAGGCAAGGCGCTGACCCGCATGGTGTTCGAAGCGACCAAGGACAAGATGGCCACCGCCGCCGTGACCGAGGATGGCCGCGGCGTGATGACGGTGATGAGCGGTGAGGAGAACTTCCTCTCCGGGGAAGTCGAGTGGAGCAGCCAGAACTACGCCATTCCTTCCCTGCCTCGTCACGTGGATCAGATGCTGCTGACCCCCAACCTGCGCATCCTGTTCGTGCGTGAAGGCAATCGCCTGTCGGTCTATGACATCCACAACCTGAGCGACATCTCCCTGCGCGACGTCATGGAGATCAATGCTCCCAACGCCGACGTGACCCAGGTTGCCCTGCTCTCCGGCGCCTCCTCCCTGCTGGTAGGCAATGACAATGGCGTCATCTCCCAGTGGTTCGAGGTGGCGAAGGACGGCAAGCGCCAGTTCACCCAGATTCGTGACTTCAAGGGCGACGGCCCGGTCGCGCTGCTGACCCCGGAGCATTTCCGCAAGGGCTTCATCAGTGCCGCCAAAGACGGAACCATCAACTTCTTCCACGCCACCGGCGAGGCCAAGCTGCTCGGCGAGACCATAGAAGGCGGCGCCCTGGCGGCCCTGGCCATCTCTCCCCGCCACAACCTGCTGCTGACCCAGCAGGGGAATGACTTCAAGGTCTTTGAGGTGGAGAACGATCACCCCGAGGTGACCTGGTCGGCCCTGTGGCAGCAGGTGTGGTACGAAGGTTATCCCGAGCCCATGTATGTGTGGCAGTCCACCTCTGCCAGCAACGACTTCGAAGCCAAGCTGAGCCTGGTGCCCCTGGTATTCGGGACCCTCAAGGCCTCCTTCTACGCCATGCTGTTTGCGGTACCGCTCGGCGTGGCCGGTGCCATCTACACCGCCTACTTCATGTCGGCGGGGCTGCGCAAATACGTCAAGCCGACGGTGGAGATCATGGCAGCGCTGCCGACCGTCATCCTCGGCTTCCTGGCGGGTCTGTGGCTGGCGCCCATCATCGAGGGTGCGCTGCCCGGGGTGATCCTGCTGCTGCTGCTGCTGCCCATGGGCATGTTGCTCACCGCCCTGGTGTGGAACTACCTGCCGGAGCGCGGCAAGTCCTGGCTGCCGGAGGGCTGGCACGCCATCCTGCTCATTCCTGTGCTGCTGCTGATTGGCTGGGGCGCCTTCGCCTTGAGCCCGCTCATCGAGAATGCCTTCATGCACGGCGATTCGCGCATCTGGCTGACCCATGAGATGGGCATCAAGTTTGACCAGCGCAACTCCCTGGTGGTCGGTATCGCCATGGGCTTCGCCGTCATACCCACCATCTTCTCCATCGCCGAAGATGCGGTCTTCTCGGTGCCCAAGCACCTGACTCAAGGGTCACTGGCGCTCGGTGCGACCCCCTGGCAGACCCTGAGCCGTGTGGTGATCCTGACCGCGAGTCCGGGCATCTTCTCGGCGGTGATGATGGGCCTGGGCCGCGCCGTGGGCGAGACCATGATAGTGCTGATGGCCACCGGCAACACCCCCATCATGGACTTCTCCATGTTCCAGGGGCTGCGTACCCTGGCGGCGAACATAGCGGTGGAAATGCCGGAGTCGGAAGTGGGCAGCTCCCACTACCGGGTGCTCTTCCTCGCGGCCTTCGTCCTCTTTGTGTTCACCTTTATGTTCAACACCCTGGCCGAGTTCATTCGTCAGCGGTTGCGCGAAAAATACAGCTCTCTGTAATGAGCCGTTCTCTTAAAAAGCGGCGTTCTGTATATGGACAAGGAATCAACAATGGGTAAGTGGTTTAAATCAGGGGCCCCCTGGATCTGGATGACAGGCGGCGCCGTCAGCCTGAGTCTGGTAGCCGTACTGGGTCTGTTGCTGCTGATCGGCTGGCGTGGTCTGGTCTACTTCTGGCCGCACCCCATCTATGAGTGGCAGCTTGAAGACGCCAGCGGCAACAAGAGCGTGCTGATCGGCGAAATCAATGACCGCGAGATGGTACCTGTGGAGCGGCTGCGCGCCGCGGGCCAGGCGCTGGAGGGGGAGGAGCGCGAGCTGCTGACCCGTTATCTGGTCAAGACCGGCAACCGTGAGTTCGTCGACCTCGATTTTCGCTGGGTGCTGGAGACCGACATCAAGTCCCAGAGCCAGCCGGCCGAGCTCGCCATGGTGGAGCGTGCCACCAACGGCAACTTCTACGGTTACATCACCTCGGTGAAAGAGGATGGCAAAGAGCTGACGGCAGATCTGCATCCTGCCCTGCAACGGGTACTGGCTCGTGCCAACGCCCTGTCGGAGCAGGCCAACGATCTGCAAAAGGGAGACATCGGCGGCATCAACTACCAGCTGGAGCGACTGCGTCTGAAAGAGCGCAAGGCGGAGCTGGAAGGGGAGCTGACCGACGCGCTCAAGGCGGATCTCGCCGCCCAGCGCCAGGCCCTGAACGATCGTTATCTGGTGCTGGAGAAGGAGCTCTTCTCCCTGCGCGCCCAGGCGGATCGTGACGCCATCACCGTCAAGGACATGCGTGGCGAGCTGGTGACCATGCCCATGTCCAAGGTGCTGGACGTGGTCTGGCCCAACGACATGAGCCTGATGGCCAAGGTAGGTCACTGGTTCCACCAGATTGGCAAGTTCGTCTCCGACGATCCCCGTGAGGCCAACACCGAGGGCGGCGTCTTCCCCGCCATCTTCGGCACCGTCTTCATGGTGTTGCTGATGGCCATCATAGTGACACCGCTCGGCGTGGTGGCCGCTGTATACCTGCACGAGTACGCGGGCAAGAACAGCCTGACCAAGATCATCCGCATCGCGGTGATCAACCTGGCGGGTGTGCCCTCCATCGTCTACGGCGTGTTTGGCCTGGGCTTCTTCGTCTACACGCTCGGTGGTTCGTTAGACCAGCTGTTCTACCCGGAAGCGCTGCCGAGCCCGACCTTTGGCTCCCCCGGCGTCATCTGGTCGGCGCTGACCCTGGCCATCCTGACCCTGCCGGTGGTGATCGTCTCCACCGAAGAGGGGCTGGCCCGGATCCCGAGCACCATACGCCAGGGCTCCCTGGCCCTGGGGGCCACCCAGGCCGAGACCCTGTGGCGCATAGTGCTGCCCATGGCGAGCCCGGCCATCATGACAGGCCTCATCCTGGCGATTGCCCGTGCAGCCGGTGAAGTGGCGCCGCTGATGCTGGTGGGGGTGGTGAAGCTTGCTCCCACGTTGCCGATGGATGGCAACTTCCCGTACCTGCACGTGGAGCGCAAGTTCATGCACCTGGGCTTCCACATCTATGACGTCGGCTTCCAGAGCCCGAACGTCGAGGCGGCGCGGCCCCTGGTCTATGCCACCTCCTTCCTGCTGGTGACTGTGATAGTGGGCCTCAACCTGACGGCTATCGGTATTCGTAACCACCTGCGCGAGAAATTCCGGTCGCTGGAGCATTAATCCGGCCACCTGACCGAGACAAGAGATGCGCGGCCCAGCGGCCGCCATCAACAGCATGATGGTCGCCGGAATGTATCCGGCCACCCCAGAGAGATTTGAGGTAACAGATGATCAACGTAACACCGACTTCGACCCAGCATACCGCCCTGGACCTGCTCAACCTGAGCCCGGAGCAGACCGCCCTTGAGGTCAAGGATCTCAACCTGTATTACGGCAACAAGCAGGCGCTGTTCAACGTCAACATGAAGATCCCGAAAGGGCAGGTGACGGCCTTTATCGGCCCGTCCGGCTGTGGCAAGTCGACCCTGCTGCGCTGCATCAACCGGATGAACGATCTGGTGGAGATCTGCCGCATCGAGGGGGAAATCCAGCTGCACGGCCACAACATCTATGACAAGAGCGTCGATGTCTCCGCCCTGCGCCGTCAGGTCGGCATGGTGTTCCAGCGCCCCAACCCCTTCCCCAAATCCATCTATGAGAACGTGGTCTATGGCCTGCGCCTGCAGGGCATCAACGACAGACGCACCCTGGACGAAGCCGCCGAGCGCTCACTGCGCGGCGCGGCCCTGTGGGAAGAGGTGAAGGATCGCCTGCACGACAACGCCTTCGGCCTCTCAGGTGGTCAGCAGCAGCGGCTGGTGATCGCCCGTGCCATCGCCATCGAGCCGGAAGTGCTGCTGCTCGATGAGCCGACCTCGGCGCTCGACCCCATCTCCACCCTCACCATCGAGGAGCTGATCAACGAGCTCAAGAGCCAGTTCACCGTGGTGATAGTGACCCACAACATGCAGCAGGCGGCGCGGGTGTCGGATCAGACCGCCTTCATGTACATGGGTGAGCTCATCGAGTACTCGAACACCAATACCATCTTCACCACCCCGGCCAAGAAGAAGACCGAGGACTACATCACAGGTCGTTACGGCTAAGGCATGGTTGGTGCAACAAGGGTTATTGGTATGAACAAGATGAGCATCAATAAACAGATTACCGGTCGGTTCAACGGCTAAGGCATAATCGGAGCAACAAGGATTATTTGTATGGACAATATGAACCTCAATAAACACATCTCCGGTCAGTTCAATGCCGAGCTCGAGAACGTGCGCAACCAGGTGCTGGTGATGGGCGGTCTGGTGGAGCAGCAGCTGACGGACGCCATCTCCGCCATCCACATCCAGGATCTGGATGCGGCGCGCAAGATAGTGGCCAACGACCACAAGGTCAACGCCATGGAAGTGGCCATCGACGAGGAGTGCACCCGCATCATCGCCAAGCGCCAGCCCACCGCGTCCGACCTGCGCCTGGTGATGGCCATCATCAAGACCATCACGGATCTGGAGCGCATCGGCGATGTGGCGGACAAGATAGCCCGCATGCTGACCGACAACGCCAACAAGCCGCAGCCGCCGCTGGTGTCCCTCGAGAACATGGGCCGTCGCACCATCAAGATGCTGCACGACGTGCTCGACGCCTTCGCCCGCATGGATCTGGAGGCGGCCATTGCCGTCTACAAGGAAGATGACAAGGTGGACAGGGAGTACGAGTCCATCATCCGCGAGCTGATGACCTACATGATGGAAGATCCCCGCACCATTCCCCAGGTACTGAACGTACTGTGGGCGGCGCGGGCCATAGAGCGGGTCGGCGACCGTTGCCAGCACATCTGCGAATACATCGTCTACTACGTCAAGGGCAAGGACGTGCGCCACACCAAGGCGGACGAGCTGAGCGACCTGCTGGGCAAGCATTGAGACAGAAATGAATAAAAAGGCGCCTTGAGCGCCTTTTTTATTGCATTGGGGGGCGGCTTAAGATAACGCGCCCCACGGGGCGCTTTTCTGCTAGAATATGGCCCCTGTGTGAGTCCCGGATGGAGTCACGGTCCGGTTTCCCGGGCCCAGTTTGCCGTCTTGTGCTAAGGCGGCTGTAGCAATAGGTTAATCATGAGTTTTGCCGATAGTTTGTTCTTTTTGATGCTGCTGGTCGCCGGCAGCGTGTTCTTCTCGCTTTCCGAGATCTCTCTCGCCGCCTCCCGCAAGATCAAGTTGCAGGTGATGGCCGACGAGGGCAATCGCCATGCCGAAAAAGTGCTGGCACTGCAGGCCCAGCCGGGTAACTTCTTTACCGTGGTGCAGATAGGCCTCAATACCGTCGCCATCCTGGGCGGCATCCTGGGCGAATCCGCCCTGAACCCCGCCATCAAGTCGTTGATCTCCGGCTTCTATCAGGGCCCCTGGCTCTCCCAGATAAGCTCGATCGCCTCCTTCGTGTTCGTCACCGGCATGTTCATCCTGATAGCGGACCTGATGCCCAAGCGCCTGGCCATGACGATGCCGGAACGGGTTGCGGTGGTGGTGGTACGCCCCATGCTGTTGTGCGTGACCCTGCTGATGCCGCTGGTGTGGTTCTTCAACGGCCTGGCCAACGCCCTGTTCCGCCTGCTGCGGGTCTCCATGGTGCGCAACGACGAGATCACCTCGGACGATATCTATGCGGTGATGGATGCGGGCGCCGAGGCCGGCGTCATCCAGCGTGAGGAGCACCAGCTCATCGAGAACGTGTTCGAGCTGCAATCCTTGGGCGTCACCTCCGCCATGACGGCCCGCGAGAGCCTCATCTACTTCACCCTGCAGGAGGGCGAAGAGAGCATCAAGGCCAAGATTGCCGAGCACCCCCACAACAAGTTCCTGGTCTGTGACCACAACCTCGACAGCATCAAGGGCTTCGTCGACGCCAAGGAGCTGCTGATCCGCGTCATCAGCGGCCAGAGCATAGATCTCAACAGCGGCTCCCTGGTGCAGAACGTCATCATCATCCCCGATACCTTGAACCTCTACGAGGCCATGGAGTACTTCAAGAATCATCGCGGTGATTTCGCGGTGGTGATGAACGAGTACGCCCTGGTGGTGGGCATAGTCACCATGAATGACCTGATGAGCACCGTCATGGGCGAGTGGGCCACCCATGCGATGGAAGAGCAGATAGTGCAGCGGGACGAGAACTCCTGGCTGGTGGACGGGGTTACCCCCATCTCCGATGTGATGCGGGCCTTCGATATCGAGGAGTTCCCGGGGAACCAGAACTACGAGACCATCGCCGGTTTCATCATGTTCATGCTGCGCAAGATCCCCAAGCGCACCGACTCGGTGAAATACGCGGGCTACAAGTTCGAAGTGGTGGACATCGACAGCTACAAGATCGATCAGTTGCTGGTCACCCGGGTGGAGCCTGTGCTGGCCGAGAAACCCGCCCTGGAATCGTGAAAGGAGTTACCAAGGAGTCATGAAGATGCCGTCTTATTCCCGTGCGTTGAGCTGTGTGGCTCTCGCCCTGGCGCTGGGGGCCTGCAGCCAGAGCGCTCCCCGCAAACCCGCCGCCGCCCCCAAGCCCGTGGCCCCCAAGGCCGCTGTGGTGGCGCCGCAGCCGGACCCCGATGCCGTGGTGCAAAGCGCAGTGGCGGAGCCGAGCCCTGTGTTCGATGAGGAGTACCATGGTCCGGATCAGGGGTCGCTGGAGTCGGTGACCGCCCTGTTCGCCCGTGGCTACATAGAGTCGGCAATGCGTGAGACCATGCTGGCGGCGGTGCACAGCGATTACCCCTTGCTCGGCATGCGGGACGTGCGCCTGACCGACCCTGTGGCCAAGTTCCTCACCTCGGCCCAGGCCCGCACCACGGCTCACGACTATCTCTATGCCGGTGTGCAGCGCAGGCTGGGCCGCCCCCTGAGTCCGGCCCAGTGGGAGCAGATCTGGCAAGGATTCCCCCAGCAGGGGCGAGTCTCCGACTGGGTCAAGCAGACCAAGCGGGTACTGGCAGGGCGCTGAGTCGCCAGCCCATCCATGCTTCACAAGAGGCCACCCACGGGGTGGCCTCTTGTCGTTCAGGCCTGTGGACTCGGGCCCTGGGTGGCAAGGACGCGGGGCCTCCCTTTGCCGCTATCATCCTGAGCTTGCTCAGATTTGTTCCTAGTTCCCGATTGCCTCTCCCTCTGCTTTGCGCCATGATGCACAAGACTTATAGCCGTCTAGATGTTTTGATGGCTTAATGTTTTTTCACACAATAAACACCCGTCATGACGGGGACACGCAGAGAGACAGAGATGGATACAAAGGATTTGTGGGTACTGGATGGCGGCATGGGGCGTGAGCTGGCACGGCGGGGCGCACCGTTTCGCCAGCCGGAGTGGTCGGCCCTGGCCCTGATGGAGGCGCCAGAGACGGTGCGCGAGGTGCATCAGGCCTATGTGGCGAGCGGGGCCAGAGTCATCACCACCAACAGCTATGCCCTGGTGCCCTTTCATATCGGTGACGAGCGCTTCGCCGCGGATGGCGAGCGGCTTGCAGCCCTGGCCGGGCAGCTGGCCCGCGACGTGGCCGACGGGCAGGCTGGTGCCGTGCAGGTGGCCGGTTCATTGCCACCGCTGTTTGGCTCTTACCGTGCCGATCTGTTCGAGGCGGACAGGGTGAGCGAGCTGGCGACCCCGCTTATCCGGGGCCTCTCACCTCATGTGGATATCTGGCTGGCCGAGACCATGAGCCTGATTGCCGAGCCGCTGGCCCTCAAGGCTCTGCTGCCGGAGGATGGCAAGCCGTTCTGGGTCTCCTTCACCCTGGAGGACGAGGCGCCGGGCAGCGAACCCAGACTGCGCTCCGGTGAGCGGGTGGCCGATGCGGTCGCCGCGTTGGCGTCGGCCGGGGTGAGCGCCATCCTGTTCAACTGCTGCCAGCCCGAGGTGATTGAAGGGGCGCTCAAGGTGGCGAGCGCCGGCTTGCAGGCCCTGGGCCGCACCGACATTCGCCTCGGCGCCTATGCCAACGCCTTCCCGCCCCAGCCCAAGGAGGCCACCGCCAACGACGGGCTGGACGAGATCCGCGCCGATCTGGGGCCGCAGGATTACCTCGGCTGGGCCGAGCGCTGGCGCGGGGTCGGAGCGAATCTTATCGGCGGCTGCTGCGGCATAGGCCCGGAGCACATTCAGGCCCTGGCCAGCCGGCTGCGCTAAGGAGAGCCCATGAAAGAGAGCAAAATAGGCCTATGGTCCCTCACCGCCCTGGTGTTCAGCTCCATGGTGGGGGCGGGGATCTTCAGCCTGCCCCAGAACATGGCCGAGGTGGCGGGGGCCCGCGCCGTGCTGATCGGCTGGGGCGTCACCGGGGTGGGCATTCTGGCGCTCGCCGCGAGTTTTCTCTACCTGTCGCGGCTAAGGCCCGATCTCGACGGCGGCATCTACAGCTACGCCCGCGCCGGTTTTGGGGATCTGGTGGGCTTCTTCTCCGCCTGGGGCTACTGGCTGTGCGCCACCATAGGCGTGGTGGGCTATCTGGTGATCGCCTTCGCGGCGCTGGGCAGCTTCGTCGATACCCCCGAACAGATCTGGTTTGGTGACGGTAATACGCTGGCGGCCTTTATCGGCGAGTCCTGCATCCTCTGGGCGGTGCACTTGCTGGTGGCCCGCGGTGTGCAGCAGGCGGCCCTGTTCAACCTGGTGGCGACCCTGGCCAAGAGCCTGCCACTGCTGCTGTTCATCCTGTTCGCCTGCTACTGGTTCGATCCTGTCACCTTCGCGGCGGATCAGGGGGGAAGCACGCTGGCGGTGCCGGTTTCCGAGCAGGTGCGCAACACCATGCTCATCACCCTCTGGGTCTTCACCGGCATAGAGGGGGCGGCCGTGCTCTCGGCCCGGGCGAGAAACAAGCGGGATGTGGGCACGGCCACAGTGCTCGGGGTGGTGCTGGCACTGCTGCTCTATGTGCTCATCTCTGTGCTGGCGCTGGGGATATTGAGTCGCCCCGAGCTCGCGGCCCTGCCCAACCCCTCCATGGCGGGGCTGATGGCCCAGATGACGGGCTCCTGGGGCAAGGTGCTGATAAGCGTCGGCCTCATCGTCTCTGTGCTCGCCTCCTACGTGAGCTGGACCCTGTTCTCGGCCGAGGTGCCCTTCAGCGCGGCGCGCCACGGCGCCTTCCCGGCCATCTTCCGGCGCCAGAACCGCAACGGCACCCCCATAGCCTCGCTCTGGCTCACCAGCCTGACGGTGCAGGGCTGCCTGCTGCTGGTGTGGCTGCTCGGCAAGGGGTACACCAACCTGCTGCTCATCTCCACCTCCATGATACTGGTGCCTTATCTGCTGATCGGCCTCTTCCTGCTCAAGCTCTCCTTAAGCGGGCAGGGCAATGGCCTGGTGCGGGCGGTGGCCCTGGTGTCGAGTGGTTACGGTCTCTGGCTGCTCTATGCCGCCGGGGTGGAGTATCTGCTGCTGTCGCTTTTGCTCTACGGGCCGGGCCTGCTGCTGTTTCTCTACAGCCGCCGCCAGCTCGGGGCGGATCAGCGACTCAGCCTGCGCGAGCGGCTGCTGGCCGGGATCACCCTGGTGAGCCTGGTGCCCGCCATCTGGTCCTTTGCCCATGTCTGAGTGAGGTGGTGACCCAATGCAAGAGAGCGCCCTGGTGGCGCTCTCTTTTTTTGGGCTGTCGGTGCGCCTGATCAGGCGCCCCCCGGGCCCGCCGGCTTGCCAAACAGCACCTTGAGCTTCTCTGACCAGGGCAGGCCGCGGGCGTCGTGCAGCATGTCGCGCCACTCGTGGAAGGTGAGGGTGAGGGGATTGAAGCTGTGGACGGGCTTGGTGATACCGAAGCGACAGGGCTCGCCCAAGTCTTCTTCCACAAAGGTGCCAAACAGCCGATCCCAGATGATCAGCACCCCGGCGAAGTTGCGGTCTATGTATTTGGGGTTGCTGGCGTGGTGTACCCTGTGGTGGGAGGGAGTGTTGAAGACCCGCTCCAGCCAGCCCAGCTTGCCCACCACCTGGGTGTGGACGAAGAACTGAAAGCCCAGGCTCAGTAGCACTGTGGCGACCACGGCCTCGGGGGGGAAGCCGATGAGGATCATGGGGATCCAGAACAGCCACATGCCGGAGACAGGGTACATCAGGCTCTGGCGAAAGGCGGTGGAGAGGTTGAGCCGCTCCGAGCTGTGGTGCACCACGTGGGAGGCCCAGAGCCAGCGCACATGGTGGCTGGCGAAGTGGAACAGCCAGTAGCAGAGATCCTGCAGCAGGAAGAGCAGCAAGAGGCTCCAGAGGTTCAGCTCTATGTCGAACAGCCGCCAGCCCCACAGACCCTCATAGAGG
Organism: Aeromonas sp. Marseille-Q5825; assembly: GCF_946892685.1. NCBI lineage: Bacteria > Pseudomonadati > Pseudomonadota > Gammaproteobacteria > Aeromonadales > Aeromonadaceae > Aeromonas > Aeromonas sp. Marseille-Q5825. The sequence goes on along the minus strand of NZ_CAMPOU010000003.1, from coordinate 105,371 downwards.
TAGGCGATGGCGATGGCCGCCAGGGCATCGCCCCCCTGGTGCATCAGGGCCAGGGCTGCGTTGGCGAACAGGTCCCGCCACTGGTAGGAGGCGGTGGGAAAGGCTGCCCCGTGTTTGCGCAGATAGAGCATCTCCCAGCCGACGAAGGCCAGAAAGAGGGGGGAGAGGTAGAGCAGCAGCAGTTGCACATCCATGTGAGGCATCCGGTTGGACCAGTTGGGTTCCAGCATACCGAATGGATTTAAAAATTCATTAACATTTGATGACCCAGCTGTGCCTGCCGCAACCGGGACCGAGGTTCAATGGCTTGTTTTTGCTGACAAAGCCTGGCCGCTGGCGATAAGCCCTGGATGAGTCAGCTCTGGGCGGCACCCGTCGTCCGGCGGGGCCTCGCATACACTGGGAGAACGAGGTTGCCAGGGGCGGCAGGGTGTCGCCAGTGGAGGGGATAATGAGAGCGGTTCATCTGTGTGTCATGTTCGGCCTGCTGAGCGCGAGTGCGCAGGCCAATGACAGCTTCAACAGCGAGCTGAGCCATTTCGCCGGGGGCGCGGCCATGGGGGCGGGCTTCACGGCTGTGGCCGATCACTACGGCTATCGGGAGCACAGAGGCTGGATAGGGTTCGGGATCTCCACCGGGATCGGGGTGGTGGGGGAGCTGGCGTCGAGAAACGGCGACTTCTCTGCCCTGGACGCGGGCGTCAATGCGCTGGGAGCGGCGCTTGGCGCCTTTGCCACCGATCGCTGGATCTTGGCCCCCCTAGTGCTGCCCGAACAACACTACGCCGGGCTGATGACAGGTTATCGCTTCTGAGGCGCACCCATCAGCCTCAACAACAGAGGGAGCCCAGGGCTCCCTCTGTTGTATCTCTTTCCCTTGCAACACCTGACGCAGTCACTCTGGGTTGTCGAAGCTTGCGGTCACAACACCTGACTCAGGAACTGGCGCAGGCGCGGTGAGGGAGGGTTGTCGAAGAAGTCGGTGGGCTTCTCATCCACCAGCAGCTCGCCGCTCTCCATGAAGAGCACCCTGTCCGCCACTTCCCGGGCAAAGCCCATCTCGTGGGTCACCACCACCATGGTCATGCCTTCCCGGGCCAGGCCCTTCATGACGTCCAGCACCTCACCCACCATCTCGGGGTCCAGCGCGCTGGTGGGCTCGTCAAACAGCATGATGCGCGGCTGCATGGCGAGCGCCCGGGCTATGGCCACCCGCTGTTGCTGGCCGCCGGAGAGCTGGGACGGGTAGCTCTGGGCCTTGTTCGACAGCCCCACTTTCAGCAGCAGGGCCTTGGCCCGCTCTTCGGCATCCTTGCGGGACAACCCCCGCACCTTCTGGGGGGCGAGGCTGATGTTGTCCAGCACGTTCAAGTGGGGGAAGAGGTTGAAGGACTGGAACACCATGCCCACCTCTTCTCGCAGCTTGTTGACGTCACCCGGCTCGGTCAGGCTGATGCCATCGACCTCGATATGGCCGTCGTTGATGGTCTCGAGCTGGTTGAGGGTGCGCAGGAAGGTGGATTTGCCAGAGCCGCTCGGCCCCACTATCACCACCACTTCCCCTTCGGCCACCTGGGTGCTGACGTTCTTGAGGGCGTGCACCTCGGTGCCGTAGAATTTTTCCACGCCGCTAGCCTTGATAATGGGATCAGTTGCTGCGCGCATATTTCACCTCCAGACGACGTACCGGGAAGGCGCGGGGCGTGCCGGTGATGGCTGCACTTCTCGACTCCTGTTGAGCCTTAATAATGGGATCAGTTGCTGCGCGCATATTTCACCTCCAGACGACGCACCGGGAAGGCGCGGGGCGTGCCGGTGATGGCTGCACTTCTCGACTCCTGCAGAGCCTTAATAATGGGATCAGTTGCTACGCGCATATTTCACCTCCAGACGACGCACCAGGAAGGAGAGAGTGCCGGTGAGCACCAGGTAGAGCAGGGCCACGGTGAACCACACCTCGAACGGGCTGAAGGTGGAGCTGACCACCTCCCGCCCCGCCTTGGTGAGATCCGTGATGGAGATGACCGAGACCAGGGAGGAGTCCTTGATGAGGTTGATGAACTGGCCCGCCAGGGGGGGCAAGACCCGCTTGAACGCCTGGGGCAGGATGACGTAGCGCATGGTCTGGGCCGAGGTCATGCCAAGGCTGCGGCCCGCCTCCATCTGGCCCTTGTGGATGGAGCTGATGCCGGCGCGCACGATTTCGGCCACATAGGCGCCGGTGAAGACGGCCAGCGCCGCTACCCCGGCGGTGAATCTGTCGAGGTTGAGCACAGTGCCGATAAAGAAATAGACGATGAAGATCTGCACCAGCAGCGGAGTGCCGCGAATGAGCTCCACATAGGTGACCGCCAGGTTGCGCAGGGCGGGATTGGGGGAGAGGCGGGCGAGGCCGGCCAGGGTGCCCAGCAGTATGGCGAAGACGCCCGCGACCAGGGAAAGCTTGACCGTGACCCAGACGCCCCAGGCGATGGGGCCGGCGGTCCAGCTCAGTTGGGTGTCGAGCGTATCGCCGATGAAGACGGTATCCCCTTCGGCAACCTGGGCGCCTGTGCTGGCGATGGCCTGGCGACGGTTGGGGTCGAGATCGTCTTGCAGGAAGAGTTTCCCCTTCTCTGCGGCAGTGGTGCCGGCCACCACTGTGCCGTCAAATTCTGCGTACTGTTTCTGTTCGGCCTGGTAGGCGATGTACTGGGGAATTCGTTCCCAGCGCCAGGTGTAATCCACCGCCTGCACGGCCTTGTAGATGCCAAAGATGGCGGCCAGCAACATCAGCAGGAAAACCCCGTGCCAGAGCAGCAGGTTGGGCTGTTTTTCCATCTGTCTTGTGATTTTGGGGTTGATCACTGTCACAACCTCTCTTGTCGTTATTGTGTGGGGTCTGCGTGAAGGGGCGGCGAACCGCCCCTTGAGAGGTTATTTGAGCTGGTTGAGCCAGGCGTTGGATTCAAACCACTTCTTGTAGAGACGGTCGTAGCTGCCGTCGCCCTTGATCTGGCGCAGGTAGTTGTTGAACCAGTTGAGGGTGTCCTGATCCCCCTTGCGGATGGCCCAGGCCAGCGGCTCGAAGGTGAAGGGCTTGTCCAGATGCACCACGGCGCCGGTGTTCTGGGAGGCGAAGATGGCGTTATAGGGCAGGTCGTAGACGAAGGCATCCACCTTGCCGTTGATCACTTCCAGCTTGGCGTCGTCCTGGGTTTCAAACTGCAACAGGGTGGCCTTGGGGATCAGGCGCTTGACCGCCTGCTCGCCTGTGGTGCCGAGCTTGACCGCGATCTTGTACTTGGGATCGTTCAGATCGCTGAAGGACTTGATCTCCCCCGCCTTGTCCTTGCGCAGCACTATGGTCTGGCCCACGACTATGTAGGGATCGGCAAAGTTGACGCGCAGGTTGCGCTGGGGGGTGACCGTCATGCCGCCCATGATGACGTCGAACTTGTCGGTCAGCAGGGCCGGGATGATGCCGTCCCAGGCGGTGTTGACGAACTCCACCTTCACGCCCATCTCCTTGGCGACCATCTTGGCCAGATCCACGTCGAAGCCGATGTACTGGCCCTGCTTGTTGGTCATCTCGAAGGGTTGATAGCCGGCGTCGAAGCCGACCCGCAGCACACCGCGCTCCAGCACGGCGTCCAGGGTGGAGCTGGGCGCGGCGTTGGCGAGCCCGCACAGCAGCAGGGTAGAGAGAATGAGTTTTTTGATCATAAGTGACGTCTCTGTCGAAAGTGTGTTCGGCCTTGAACCTGCTCCGTGCGACTCCATGGCACAAGAGACTGCTGCATCCGGCAGCAGGCAAGACAGGATTATTGTCTTGATTGAGGCAAAAGCCCCATATGAGATTCTATTCCCCATTCATTGAGTGAAAAATGTACCAAAATCCGATTGTGTCAGACGACTCAATAGGTTAGTGGCGCTTTTTCCTCGCGGCACGGCTCATAAAACCACATGAAAACAACATATCTATCTAATGGCGCGGGTTCAAGTGCAAAAATAGTTGGCAGGCATTTTGCTGTGTGGTCGGTGGGAAATCTGGGTCCGAACGAACCTTGAGTGCCAGGCATCGGGTCAGCTGGGGAGCCGGAAAATATTTCATCGCGCCAGTAGGCTCCCTCTGTGTCTTGTCATGGGCTTCCCATATACTCAGCCATCCCCAATGGAAGGCTCGGGAATGGACACCTCAATTCTGCTCAATCTGGATGTTTTCACGCTGATGCTCATGGCCCTCGGGGGCTACAGCCTGGGATTCATCACCCTCTCCATCATCTGGTCGACCCACAGGGAGATCCCCGGCCTCGGGCTCTGGTGGTGGTCCAGCCTCTGTGCCCTGGCGGCCCAGTCGCTGTTCTTTATGCAGGCGTTCGCCCCCCACATCGCGGGGATCTGGCTGGCCAACCTGCTCATCACCCTCTGCATAGCGCTGATGCCGCTGGCGCTGCAGCGCTTCTTCGGCGAGCCGCCGAACTGGCGGGCCTTTGCGCTCTTCATGCTGGTCTACCTGCTGATCCTCTGCTGGAGCGTGCTGTTCAACGACGAGATGGCCCCCCGGGTGCTGCTGGCCTGCCTGAGCTACATGGTGCTGGGGGCAGTGGTGGTGGTGCTCATCTGGCGGCATGGCTATCCGGCCTACCTGCCGGCCGTGCTGGTGTTTACCGTGGTCAACATATTGCTCTACGGCTTCAACCTGGTGCGCATGGGGGCCCTGCTCAGTGGCGAGGTGCGGGTGCTGATGGATCCGCACGTGGTCAATGTGTTGCCCTTCCTCTCCATGCTGATGGGCAACTACCTCTCCACCTTCGGGGTGCTGCTGCTCTGTACCCAGTACCGGGCCCTGGCCCTGCGCCGGCAGGCGAGCCAGGATCCTTTGACGGGCCTGCTCAACCGGCGTGGCTTTATGGAGCGCTGTGTGACTGCGCCCAAACAGGGGGCGCTGGTGGTGCTGGATCTCGATGACTTCAAGCAGATCAATGATCGCCACGGTCACGAAGCGGGGGACAGGGTGCTGGCAGCGGTAGGTGCCTATCTGGCCGGTCAGGGGGATCTGGTGGCCAGCCGCTTCGGCGGCGAGGAGTTCGTGCTGCTGCTGCCCGAGGGGGATGCCCTGGCTCAGCAGGCCCGTTGCGAGCAGATCCGTCAGGGCATAGCGACGCTGCCCCTGGACGGCATCCAGGTCACCGCCAGTCTGGGGCTGGTGCCTTACGCCAGGGGCTGGCATCTCGATACCCTGTTCGGGCAGGCGGATCGCGCCCTCTATCAGGCCAAGCGCAGCGGCAAGAACCGGGTCTGCCTGCCGGCCTGAGCTGTCGTGATCAGCCCGGTTCGGTTGCTAGGGGGCGGGGCGCCTGGGCCTTCAGCCTGATAGAGGTGCAGCAGGGTCGGGAGTCGGCCTCTTAGCCCGTTTCGGCTGCGAGGGTCCGCGGCGCCTGGGCCTTCAGCCTGAAGAGGTGCAGCAGCAGGGTCGGGAGTCGGCCTCTTAGCCTGTTTCGACTGCGAGGGGACGGGGCGCCTGGGCCTTGAGGAAGGGGAGCAACAACAAGGCCGAGACCCCGGCCGCCACCGAGATGACCACGAAGAAGCCGTTCCAGTGCCAGATCTCCATCACCTTGGCCAGCGGATACCCCGACAGCGCCGCCCCCATGTAGGCAAAGAGCCCGACGAAGCCGGTGGCGGCCCCGGCGCAATCCTTGTGGGAGCACTCCGCCGCCGCCATGCCGATCAGCATCTGGGGACCGAACACGAAGAAGCCGATGGTGAAGAAGCAGGCCGCCTGCATCACGTAGCTGAAGAAGGGCATCAGCCAGAGTGACCCCACAGAGAGCAGTATCCCCATGGCGAAGATGAGATTCATGGGCCCCCGGTTGCCGTTGAACAGCTTGTCCGAGCCCCAGCCCGCCACCAGGGCGCCGATAAAGCCCCCCACCTCAAACATCGAGATGGCCGAGTTGGCGCTCATCAGGTTGAAGCCGCGCTGCTCCGTCATGTAGAGGTTGCCCCAGTCGTTGATGGCGGTGCGCACCACGTAGACCAGCACGTAGCAGCAGGCCAGCAGCCAGATGTAGGGATTGCCGAGCACGTATTTACGCAGGATCTGGCGCGGATCCAGGCCGACATCCTGGGTCTGCTGGGCCATCTCCAGGGCGTCCTGGCGCCACTGTCCGACCGTGGGCAGCCCCAGGGTGCTCGGGGTGTCCCGCAGTCGCCAGCACAGCAGCAGCCCGGCCAGTATGGCGATGAGGCCGGGCACTATCATGCCGTAGCGCCAGCCGTGCTGCAGGGCTATGGTGCTGACGATAAGCGGGATCAGGGCCCCGCCCACGTTGTGTGCCGTGTTCCAGGCCGACCACCAGAAGCCGCGCTCGGTCCTCGAGTACCAGCTGGTGAGCAGCTTGGAGCAGGGGGGCCAGCCCCAGCCCTGGAAGAAGGCGTTGGCAATCCAGAGTGCCACGAACATCCAGAGGGCCGACGAGAGGCCGAACAGTATGTTGATGACCCCGGTCGCCATCAGCCCCAGCCCCATGAAGTAACGGGGATTGGCCCTGTCGCTGATGATGCCGGAGACGAACTTGGAGCAGCCATAGGTGAGGTAGAACAGGGTCCACATCATGCCGATGTCGGCCTTGTCCAGAATGCCGCTCGCCAGCATGTCCGGCATGGCGAAGTTGAAGCTCTTGCGGGTGAAATAGAAGACCGCATAGCCCAGGTACATGGTCAGCAGTATGTGGAGGCGCCAATGGCGATAGCTGGCGTCTATCTCCTCTTTATCCCGCATCGGTGGCGCCAGCGGGCGGCTCTTCATAAAGCTCAGCATGGGGCGATCTGCCTTCTGGATCCTGGATCAGTCATGGGACTCCTCCCGTTTGCGGCTGGGGAGGTTGACAGTCAGCTGGGTCCCCTGGGCGCAGGAGAGGCGCAGCGTCCCCCCCAGCGCCTGCACCCGCTCGCGAATGCCGAGCAGGCCATAGCCCTGGGGCGTCTGCTCGGGCAGGCCGCAGCCGTCGTCGTCCAGTTGCAGCAGCACCCGATCGGCCTGCTGGCGGGCCAGTATGGTGACAGCGCTGGCATTGGCGTGCTTGACCACGTTGTTGAGCCCCTCCTGACAGACCCGAAACAGGGTGACTCGCTGGGCGTCCGAGAGCGCCTCATCCGCGAGCCCCCACTCCAGCCGGGTGACGATTCCGCGCCGCTCCAGCTCCAGCTCCCGCAGCAGGCCGCGCACCGCCTGCTCCAGGCTCATATCGTCGAGCTGGCGCGGGCGCAGGCGACCGAGCAGGCCGCGCACCGCATCGTAGATCCCGAGCGACAGGGTCTCAATAAGGGCGCTGCTCTGGCCGACATGGGGGTTGTCCGGCGCGAGGCGGCGCACTATGCCCGCCTGGGTGCGGATGGCGGTGATGGTCTGGCCTATGTCGTCGTGCAGCTCCCGGGCCACCTCCTTGCGGATGCTCTCCTCTGTCTCCAGCAGCCGCTCGGTGAGCTGGCGGTTGTGGGCGAGCTGGCGGGTCAGCGCCTGGTTGAGCTCGCGCTGGCGCTGGATGCCGGCGCCCAGCAGCAGGCCGGTCAGGCTCTGGGCCAGCAGGGAGAGCAGCAGATCCAGGGGATGTTCGTGCCAGGCCTGGCCCGCCATCAGGGCCACCGTATTCATCAGGGTGGCGAGCAGGGCCCCCTGCCAGCCGTAGCGCCAGGCCATGGCCATGATGGGAATGGCGAGGCAAAACGGGGTGAAGCGCACCAAAGAGTCCGGCAGGCCGAGCTGCAGCCCCAGGCTCAGCACGAACAGCAGTAGATACCAGACCAGATGGCGAAAGCGCCAGTCCACCGGCTGATCCACCAGCGCAGGGCCGAGCGGCACCCAGGTGGCGCGGGTCAGATAGTGCCAGATCAGCATGCAGGTGGAGGTGAGGGTCAGGCCGCCGGTCAGGGTGAGCAGCAGGGCGGTGAGGCCATCTTCTCCGGCCAGATGCCAGAGCAGGGATTGCAGGGCCGCCGCCACGGTGACGGTGGCGAGCAGCACCAGCAGTTGCTGCCAGTCGTCTCGCACCCGCTGGCGGCGGGCGATGAGCAGCGGCAGCAAGGTGAGCAGGCTGCCAGCCAGGATGAGGGGCCACAGGGGCATGCCCACCTCCCGATCGAGCCAGTGGAGCAGCAGGGCTTCACACAGCAGCAGGGGCGGCCAGTAGGGGAGGGGGCTCTGCAGCAGCAGACCCAGACGCAGTCCGAAGGGGAACAGCAACACCGCCAGCACCGGGCTCTCCACCAGGTGCAGGCCGATGCTCCAGAGGCAGAACCAGCCGGCGGCGAAGATGAAGCAGGCCGCCAGAGCGATGGCGACATAGCTGGCAAGGCGGGAGATCACCAGCTGTCCAGCATGCGGTGAGCCAGCTCCACGTTGTTGCTGACGTTGAGCTTGTCCATCAGGTTGGCGCGGTGCACGTGCACCGTCTTGGGGGAGAGGCCGAGGCGCTCGGCGATGGCCTTCACCTCCATGCCGCCGGCCAGCAGCTGCGCCACCTCCCGCTCCCTGTTGGTGAGGGGATCTCTGTGGCTGCTGGCGAGCTTGTGGGCTATGTCAGGGGTGAGGTAGCAGCCTCCCTGGGCGGCGGTGCGCACCGCGGCGATCAGCTCCTCCGGGCTGCAGCGCTTGGAGAGAAACCCCTTGGCGCCAGCCTGCAGGGCCTGCTCGATGAGGGCCGGGCTGTCGTGCACCGACAGCATCACCACGGCGAGGCCGGCGGGCAGTTGCCTGAGCAGGTCCAGCCCGGATTGATCCGGCATGGAGATGTCGCACACGCACAGCTGTACACCGCTGCCCGGCAAGCCGGCGAGGGCGTCGGCGGCGCTGCCAAATTCGGCGACGACCCGCAGATCGGGTTCGAGATTGAGCAACTGGGCAAAGCCGGAGCGGACTATCTGGTGATCGTCGATGAGGGCAATTTTTATCATGGTGTCAGCCTGAGATCTGCGGCCAGGGCGCTGGCGCGGCCAACAAGATACTCCCGCTCGCCCCCTGGCTCAAGGGGGAGGAGAGCCCCTGCGCAGGAGACGCGGCTATGGGTGCTTCACCTGAGTGCGTGATTCAGGGCGGCAATATAAGGAGAGGCACGCTCTGCTCGCCGGGGCGGCAGGGCGTGCCTGGCCCTGTCAGCGGTGCAGCTCGCCCGCCCGCTCCGGCTGATAGACCACTTCCAGTATCTCCACCTGTATGGTGCGCCCGGCCGGGCCGGGCCAGGCGATGCTGTCACCCACCTTCAAGCCCAGCAGGGCGCTGCCCACCGGCGCCAGCACGGAGATCTTCGACTCATCCCCCTGCACGTCCTTCGGGTAGACCAGGGTCAGGCAGAAGTCGTTGCCGCTGTTTTGCATCTTGAAGCGCACAGTGCTGTTCATGGTCACCACGTCCGGCGGCATGTCGGCGGGGTCGCGGATCTCGGCGCGGTTCAGCTCCTCCTGCAGGGCCAGGTGTTGCGGGTGGTTACCGAGCAGTTGCTCGATGCGATCCAGATCCAGGTTGGAGATGACGAGATGTGGCTGTTGCATGGGGTATTCCTTATCAATGGCTGAAAGGACCAGGATGACGGACAAGCTGGTCGAAAAAGGGTTCGGATTGTGAGAATAGATCGCAAGCGCGATGCCCCCGAGCGACTCGCTGTCAGGGGCGAGGGCGGGGGCTCAACGGGGTGTGAGCTGACTGGAAAAAATCATGAGCGCTTTCATGGGGATACCATAACCATTCTGAATGGCTTTGGCAAATGCCCGGCCGGGGGTCAGGGCGCCTGGTAATCGTACTGCCGCAGGATGCGCGCCAGGCTGCCATCCTCGCGCATCTCCTCAATCGCCTTGCGCCAGCGCAGCGCCTCGGCCGCAGGAAACTGCGGGCTGGCGGCCAGGTAGAGGGCGCTCTCTTGCAAGGTGTCGCCGCGCACCAGATCCGCCAGGGGCAAGCCGGCCCGCTGCTGGTTGTAGCGGGCCGTGTTCCAGGCCACGGCCCAGCCCTGGATGCGGCCCAGCGCCAGCTTGCTGGCATTGTTGACCTCCTCGGTGACCAGCTCCCGGGTCACTCCCTCCAGGGGCTGGATCAGGCTCTGACCATGAGAGCCGCGCATCGCCCCCAGGGTCAGGCCGGACAGCGCCTTGACCGAGAGGGGGGCCGGGTGGTGCTGGCGGTGGCTGACCAGCACGAAGGCCTCCTCCAGCAGGGGGGCAATCCAGAGGAACAGGGGCTCGCGCTGTGGACTCCTGGCCGGTGGCAGCAGCAGGACGTCCGCCCGATGGCGGGTCTGGCTGAGGGCGCGGGCCAGCGGCATCAGCTCTATCTCAAGCGGCTCCCGAAGGCGGCGGGCAGCCTCCTCCAGCACCTCGATTGCCATGCCGCTTGGGGCCCCCTGTTGGGAGCGAATCACATAAGGGGGAACGTCTGCGGCCAGGACCACCACGGCGTGGGCGCCTGGACCCGGGAAGAGGAGGGCGCAGCAGAATAGAAGCAATAGGGGAAGACGCATAGAAGACCGGGTCAGGGATGAGTACACAGAGTGTAACATCCCGTAACCCCAAGTCAGTCAACCCATTGGGGGGAGCGGGCCGTCAGTCGAAGAAGTCCCGCAGATCCAGGGTCTGGTAGCTATCGAGCTGCTGCCAGGGCAACTGCCTTGGCAAGGGCTTGAGGGTCACCTCCATCCGGTAGCTGCGATAGCCGTCCAGGCTCGCGGACTCCACCACCAGGGGCAACTGCCATTGGCTCGACCAGAGGATGCGGGTGCGCTGCTTGCCCTCGCGTTTCTCGTACCAGCGGGCCTGCTCGGGGGCCGCCTCGTCGAGGGCGGTCATGCCCTGCAGCAGGGCCGGGTCTACCAGGTGGCGAAGGCGTGCCCAGTCCGCGGTGAAGGCTACTTGGCCATACTCCTCCGGCGGCACCTCCACCAGCTGGTTGTGCCAGGCGTCGGCGTAGCGCAGTTGCAGCTCCCCCTCATCACTGCGGCTGACCCAGCGGGCCGCCATCTGGTGGGTGAAGTGCTTGTGGCCCGGAGTTGCATCGTGGCTGGCGTGATAGGCGCGGGCGAGCGGCAGGGGGATGAGCCGCTGGCTCCACACCTGGTTGCCGACCCGGATCCATTTCTCCTGCCAGTGGTTCTCCCGGGCTATGCCGTCGCTGCTGGTGATCCTGTCCTGATAGCGGATGCGGGCGGCCAGATCGGGGGCCTCATCGGCCAGCAGGGGGAAGCTGAGGGTGCTGCCAAGGAGCCATAACGTAAGTAACAATCGCATCATGGGTGATCGCTCGAAAGAAGGGGGCCCGGCGTGACACCGGGCCCTCTTTCTTACAGGCCGAGCGCCTCCCTGAGCTTGCCGAACACCAGGGTGTTGTCCAGGGTGCCCTTGAAGCGGCCGCTGCCCGCGCCATCGGCAAACAGCATCACATCGCCGCCGCCGTGGGTCTCTGAGCCCAGCTTGACCCCTGTCTCCTGCAGGTAGTCATCCCCCATCACCTGGTTGCTGGTGAGGGTGGGGCGCAGGTCCGCGCGGTTCGGGCCGTTGCCGAACACTAGCGTGGTGAAGGGCTTGCCATCCACGTCGTTCTGGGTGGAGCCGTCGCCATTCTTGACCAGATCCAGCACAGGGTTGCCCTTGGCGGAGTAGCCGTTGATGGTCATGGTGTGGTCGTGATCGGCGGTGACCACTATCAGGGTATCGGTCAAGTCCACCTTGCCGAGCGCCGTCTTGACCGCCTCGTCCAGCGCCACCGCATCGGTGAGGGATCGTTTGGCGTTAGTGGCGTGCAGGGCGTGGTCGATGCGGCCCCCTTCCACCATCAGGAAGTAACCCTGGCTGTTCTGGCTCAAGAGATCGATCGCCTTGGCGGTCATCTCGGAGAGGGACGGTTGGGTATTGGCCGCCCCCTTGGCGACGCGGTCCAGCTCGTAGTCGAGGTGGGACTTGGCACTGAACAGACCCAGCACCTTGCCGCTCTCTATCTTGGCGAGATCGCTCTGGGTGGTGACGTACTGATAGCCCTGGGCACTGAGCTCGGCGGTGAGATCCCGGCCATCGGCCCGGCCCCCCTTGTTGCTGGCGCTGTAGGGGGTCCAGTGGTTGGCACCGCCCCCCATCAGCACGTCCACCCCGTCTCCGAGCGCGGCGTTGAAGCCGGCACCCCCCGGGACCGCCTGCTCGGCGATGGCGTAGGCCGCGTCACGGTGGCAGATGTGGGAGTAGGTGGCCGCCGGGGTGGCGTGGGTCAGCTCCGTGGTGGTGACGGCCCCCACCGACTTGCCCGCCGCCTTGGCCAGCTCGAGTATGGTCGGCACCGGGGTGCCGTTGTCGCCGCTGCAGTTGTTGATGCCCTTGTTGCCGTTGATGTCCTTGGACGGCGCCACGGCCTGGGTGTCGCTGCTCATGGCGATCACCTCGTTGTTCATCTTGACCCCTGTGGTGTAGGCCGCCATTGAGGGGGCCGAGTCCGTGGTCTGGGCGTCGTGGGAGAAGGTCTTGATGCGGGCGCTGCGTGGCAGCTTCATCATCTCGAGATCCCCCTCTTCCCCCACCTTGTAGAGGCGGGTGGCGGTGAGCACGCTGGGGCCCATGCCGTCGCCGATAAAGAGGATGACGTTCTTGGCGTCGCTGGCCTGGGCCTGGGACAGGCCGCCGAGGGCGGCGAACAGGGCGGTGCACACCAGGGTTTTGTTCATGGTTTTTCTCACGGGAATGATCCTCACAGCTTGGCCGCAGCCTTGACCTTGCCGAAGACGGCGGTGTTATCGAGGGAGCCGTGGAAGCTGTCAGCCCCCTGGCCTATGGCGCCGAGGAAGACGTCGGTGCCGCCGTGGGTCTCGTTGCCTAGCTCGCCCACCTTGACCACCACCTCCTGGTGATAGTCGTCGGCCGAGACGGTGGCATCGTCGAGCGGTGCCACGCTGCTGCGCGGGCCATCCACCCGGTTGTAGCCGTTGCCAAAGCCGATGATGGTGTAGGGCATGCCGTCGCTGTCCTTGCTCGGCTCGCCGGTCTCGTAGTTCTTTACCAGCCCGAGCACGCCGGGGTTGCCAGCCGTGGTCTTGCCGGTGCGCTTGGCGTAGCCGTTCAGCACCAGCGTATGGTCATGGTCGGCGGTGACCACTATCAGGGTGTTTTTCAGCTCGGGGTCGGTTTTCTTCACCTCGTCGATGGTGGCCTTGATGGCGTCGTCGAAGGCGAGGGTATCTTGCAGGGCGCGCTTGGCGTTGGTGTCGTGCAGGGCGTGATCGATGCGGCCCCCTTCCACCATCAGGAAGTAACCCTTCTCCTTGTCCTTGAGCTGCTTGATGGCAGCCAGGGTCATCTGGGCAAGGGAGGGCTCGCTGGCGGGCCTGTCCAGGTCATATTTCATGTGGCTGGCGCCAAACAGCCCCAGCAGCGGCTTGCCCGCCTCGGCCTGGTTCAGTTCGTCCAGGTTGCTGGCAAACTGATAGCCCTTGGCCTGCATCTCGCTGATGAGGTTGCGGCCATCCTCCCGCTTGCCCTTGTCGGCGGTGGGCAGGAAGAAGCTGCTGCCGCCACCGAGCACCACGTCCAGCCCCTCTTTCAGGGCGCCGTTGTAACCGGCGCCGTCCGGCACCAGCTGGGCGGCGATGTCGGCTTCCAGATCCCGGTTGCAGATGTGGGCATAGGTGGCGGCCGGGGTGGCATGGGTCACCCGGGTGCTGGTGACCACGCCGGTGCCGCGGCCGTCGGCCTTGGCCAGCTCCAGCAAGGTGGTGACCGGCTTGCCGGCGCTCTGGCTGCAGTCGCTCTCATAGGTGGCGTCGCTGTCCATGCTGATGACGCCGTTGTTGCTCTTGACCCCTGTCATGTAGGCCGCCATGGAGGGGGCCGAGTCTGTGACCTGGGCGTCGTGGGAGAAGGTCTTGATGAAGGCCGTCTCCGGCAGTGTGTCTATGGTGAGGCTGCCCTCTTCCCCCACGCCGTAGATGCGGGCGGCGGTCAGGGTGTTGAGGCCCATGCCGTCGCCGAGGAAGAAGATGACGTTTTTGGCGCTGGGCTCCGGGGTGCTGCTGTCATTGTTGGAGTTGCAGCCGGCGACCAGGGTGGCGCCTATCATCACTGCAAGTCCTGCCATGTTTCTCATTGGGGTTCGCTCCTTGTAAAACCTGAGCGCAGCCTAGAGGGGGCAGATGACACTTTTAGTGAGTCTGGATGACAATACGGTGAAGGTGCCAGATAAATGTTATGTTGTATCAACCACTTATTGATTGCTGTCTGCCCTTCTGCCCCAGGCTGTCGTAGTGGCGCCGGCGCCGCTGCCGTGCACGCCTGTGGCCACAATGACCTGTCAAATCGGGGCCGCAGCAGGTAAAATGCGCCCCCTTGCGATGAGTGCCAGCGGTTTGGCGCATCACCAGGCGCCCGCAGCCCCCAGCGGGAGCCAGCATCCCCAATGAGAGAGTAACGGATATGTCCATCAACTGGTTCCCCGGCCACATGCACAAGGCCCGCAAAGAAATTGCCGAGGTCATGCCCCAGGTCGATGTCATCATCGAGATGCTCGATGCCCGCATCCCCTTCTCCAGCGAGAACCCCCTGGTGCCCGAGCTGCGTGGGGATACCCCTGTCATCAAGGTGCTGAACAAGGCGGATCTGGCCGATCCGGCGATCACCGAGCTGTGGGTGGCGCACATGGAACAAGAGAAGGGGATCAAGGCGTTGCCCCTGACCCAGCAGGAGCCGGAGAAGATCAAGGCGCTGCTGACCCTGTGCCACGAGATGCTGCCGGAGCGCAACTTCGACCTGCGCGGGGTGCGGGCCATGATCATGGGCATCCCCAACGTGGGCAAGTCCACCCTGATCAACACCCTGGCGGGGCGCATCATAGCCCGGACCGGCAACGAGGCGGGGGTGACCAAGTCCCAGCAGCGGATCAAGCTGGACAACAACGTCATCCTGACCGATACCCCGGGGTTCCTCTGGCCCAAGCTCAACCCGCCCTCCTGCGGCTACCGGCTGGCCATCACCGCGGCCATCAAGGACACCGTCTTTGACTACGCCGACATCGCCATGTTCGCCGCCGATTACTTCATCAAGGCCTACCCCGAGCGCATCAAGGCCCGCTACCAGATAACCGATCTGCCCGAGACCGAGATCGAGCTGCTGGAGATGATCGCCCGTCAGCGCGCCTTCGTGCGCAAGGGCGGCCTGGCGGATCTGCACAAGGCCTCCGAGATCCTGGTCAACGAGTTCCGCTCAGGTATGCTGGGGCGCATCTCCCTGGAGACCCCTGAGATGGTGAGCGCCGAGATCATACTGGCGGCAGAAGAGGCTGAGGAGAAGGCCAAGGAGAAGGCCGAGCGAGAAGAGGAGCGCCAGGCGCGGGCCCGTCGCAAGTACGCCAAAAAGCGTCAGAAATAGCCGATGTTGTGGCAGCTATAACGAAGAGGCGACCCCGGGGTCGCCTCTTCTGTTATGACGCCAATGGCCGGGCCGGGGCAAAACCTGGCTGCGGCTCGTTCAGTGCCGATTGACAATGGCATTGGCGGTGGCATGATGCGCTCGCATTTTGCCTCTCCCCAGGGTTTTATCCATGACCACATACTCCCGGCCAGTGCAGTTATTGCTCTGTGGCCTGCTGCTACTGACCCTGGCCATAGCAGTGTTGAATACCCTGGTGCCGCTCTGGCTCGCCCATGACAAGCTGCCGACCTGGCAGGTGGGCATGGTCGGCTCCGCCTATTTTTGCGGCAACCTGCTGGGGACTTTGCTGGCGGGGGTGCTGATCAAGCATGCCGGGTTCAACCGCAGCTACTACCTGGCCTCAGTCCTCTTCGCAGCAGCCTGTGTCGGGCTTGGGCTCACTCTGGGGTTCTGGAGCTGGCTTATCTGGCGATTCATCGCCGGCATCGGCTGCGCCATGATCTGGGTGGTGGTTGAGAGTGCGCTGATGTGCAGCGGCAACGCGCGCAACCGGGGGCGCCTGCTCGCCGCCTACATGATGGTCTATTACATGGGGACTGTGCTCGGGCAACTGCTGGTCAGCACGCTGCCGACTGGTCTGATGGATGTGCTGCCCTGGGTGACTGGCCTGGTACTGGCCGCCATCCTGCCGCTGCTGTTTACCCGCATTGTCAACGAGCAGGGCGAGCAGCAGGGGGCAACCCGGGTGTGGCCCATGCTGCGCCTGCGTCAGGCGCGCCTTGGGGTCAATGGCTGCATCATCTCCGGCATAGTGTTGGGGTCGCTCTATGGCTTGATGCCACTCTACCTGAACCATCAGGGGGTGAGTGATGCCGGTATCGGCTACTGGATGGCGGTGATGGTGAGCGCCGGCATCCTGGGACAGTGGCCTGCCGGCCGTCTGGCAGACAGGTTCGGTCGCTTGCCGGTACTGCGGCTGCAGGTGCTGGTGGTCATCCTGGGCGCCTTGGCGATGCTCGGCAACCTTGCGATGGGTCCGGCGCTCTTCATCCTGGGCGCCGCCGGTTTTACCCTCTATCCGGTGGCCATGGCCTGGGCCTGCGAGAAGGTCGAGCAGCATCAGCTGGTGGCGATGAATCAGGCGCTGCTGCTGAGCTACACCATAGGCAGCCTGCTTGGCCCGGCCTATACCTCGCTCTTGATGCAGCACCTTTCGGACAAGCTGCTGTTTATCATGATCGCCAGCGTGTCCTTCATCTATCTGCTGATGCTGCTGCGTCCCGTGGGTGAGCATCCGACGCCGGTGGCACATGCCTGATGGCTAGTGTCTGATAGGAAAGAAGCGCAGAGAGCCATGGATGACGCCCTGTCCTGTCTCTGGTGACAGGCGCTGCAAAACGCAGCAGTGCCCTATATAAGAAGAGGCGGCCCCGGGGCCGCCTTGTTGTTATCAGAGACTGGCTAGGGGGAGAGGGGCGCTAGCCATAGCGAGTTTTCGCCTCTTCGAACAGGGAGAGGTGCAGCGGGATCAACTGCCGCCAGTCGCGCCTATAACCGCCTCCCGGTACGGCGGCGATGGGCAGGCCGTGGCTAATCGCACAGTCAAACACCATGGCGTCCCGCTGGCGCACCCCGGCGTCGCTCAGGGAGAGATAACCGAGCTCATCGGCCTGGTGCACGTCGACCCCGGCCTGGTAGAGGATGAGGTCGGGGCGGTAGAGGCGCAGCGCCAGTGACAGCGCCTGGGTCAGGGTCTCGAGGTAGGCGTCGTCCTGCATGCCGCTTGGCAGGGCAAAGTCCAGATGGGAGGCGGGCTTGTGGTGGGGAAAATTGTGCTCGCCATGCAGGGAGAGGGTGATGATGTCCCGGCTCCCCGCGCACAGGGCGGCGCTGCCATCCCCTTGATGGACATCGAGATCCACGATCAGCACCTGCTCGCAGCGCCCCTCGTCGAGGCAGGCCCGGGCCGCTATCACCAGATCGTTGAACAGGCAGAAGCCGCTGCCAAAGTCCCTGTGGGCGTGATGATAGCCGCCGGAGACCTGCAGGCCGCAGCCCTGCTCGAGGGCGTGGCGGCTGGCGGCGATGGTGGCCCCGACCGAGCGCAGTGTGCGCTCAATCAGCATGGGTGACCAGGGAAAGCCGAGTCTGCGGATGGCGCCGTCATCCAGGGTGCCGGCAAGGGCCGCCGCCACATAGTCGGCGTCGTGGACCCGGGTTAACTGCTGGCGGCTCGCGGCGGGTGCCTCTGCCAGCGGATAGCCCAGTGTTGCCAGGATCTGGTAGAGCGCCTGGTACTTGGCCAGGGGAAAGCGGTGGCGCTCGGGCAGCGTCAGGGAGGAGTAATGGGGGTGATAGAAGATGCGCAGGGACATGGCAATAGGCCTGAACTGATATGAATAAGGGGAGCCAGGCTCCCCTCTATGCATAAAGCGACGCGCTGCGCCTTATTGCTGCTGGATCACCCAGATCTGGAAGGCTTTGCGGGTTTCCGCATCGGCCTTGTTGTACCAGTTCTGCAGCTGGGTCAGGGCTTCCGGATTGCTCTGGGCCTTGCTCGGTGCCACTTCGACCGGCGCGCTGGCGGCGGCCATCACGGCAGCGGTGGAGACGGCAACGCTGGCTGGCTGGTTGAAGGCCTTGCCCATCTTGAGCAGCTCCTGCTGGTAGTCGCGGGTCAGCTGGAAACCGCCAACGGTCGGCATGACGAACTGCTCGCTGGCCAGGGCCTGACCGCTGACTTTGTCTTTAAGGACGACTTTCTGCTCTTTCACGAACGCCTTGGCTTCGTCTTCGTTACGGGGCTTCTTGAAATCCAGCATCAGGGTCTGGTTGTCGGCGGCGGTGAAGTTGATCACCAGGGGCTCGGCGGTCACCAGCTTGATGTCGTTGCGGTTGGAGTAGTTGCCCTCGAAGGCCACCACTACCTGGTGCTTGCCGGCACTGATGGGGAAGGTGCTGGTCTTGTCCAGCAGCTTGGGATTGATGGTCACGCCGTCGAGTAACTGCACCACATAGGGATTGTGTATTTCCAGTTGACTATCAGCCAGGGCGCTACCTGCCCACAACAGACCAGCCAGGGCCGGCACAAGAACAGTCAGTTTCATTTCATCTCCTTGAACAGTCAGGCGATTGCCCACTGAAAAATAGGGGCTCATTTTTACAGGTTTGCCCCAGAGCGGCAATAGCCGTTTATGGCGCAGCCCGGCAGGCAGCTTGCTGACTTATCTATCAAATAAACCCGGCATGGCTCACTCGATACGCCGGGTGAAAGGGGGGAGGGCATCGAGCAAGCCCTTGCCGTAGCGTTTGGTAAGAAGGCGCCGATCGAGAATGGTTACTCGGCCCCGATCGGCCTCCTTGCGGATCAGACGACCACAGGCCTGGATGAGTTTGCGGGACGCTTCTGGCACCGTCAGCTGCAGGAAGGGGTTGCCACCCCGTTTCTCGACCCACTCGGCGGTCGCCTCTTCCACCGGGGAGTTCGGTACCGCGAAGGGGAGCTTGGTGATCACCAGGTTGGTGAGGTAGTGACCGGGCAGGTCCAGCCCCTCGGAGAAGCTGCCGGTACCAAAGAGGATGCTGGCCTGGCCGCCGTCGCACTTCTGTTTGTGCAAGGTCAGCAGGGCGTTGCGCGACGCTTCCCCCTGCACCAGCAGGGAGAGCCCCTTGGCCCGCAGCCCCACCGCCACCTCGTTCATCTGCCGGTAGGAGGAGAAGAGCACCAGGCTCGCCTCCTTGCCCGCCAGCAGCCGGGGCAGGGTATCGACCAGCTCCTGGGTAAAGCCGGGAGCGCTGGGTTCATGGGTCATCTTGGGCAGATAGAGCTCGGCCTTGTGATATTCAAAAGGAGAGCGCAGACGCAGATAGCGGGTGCCGTCATGTTCCTTGAGCCCCACCTGGTGGCGGAAATAGCTGAAGGAGGAGAGGGCGGTCAGGGTGGCCGAGACCAGCACGGCGCCCAGGCACCTAGACCAGAGCCACTCCTCCAGCAGATAACCCACCTCTATGGGGGAGGCGTGCAGCCAGATGTCTCCATCCTCGCTCCTTGCCATCCAGCGGGCCAGCGGTGTCTTGCCCGTCGGCACGTGGCGACTCAGCATCTCCCACAGGGCGCAGAAACTCTCCAGCCGCTGCAGGTGAAAACCGCTCTCCGCCAGCAGGGGCTCGGCCTCCTTGCGACGGATTTCGCCGTCCTTGAGCGCCTCGCCGATGGCACCCTGCATCCTGTCCAGCGCCCGCAGCGCCTTTTTGCTCGCCTCCTTCAGGTTCTCCGCCAGCATGGGCAGGGGATCGGGCAGCACCCCTTCGGCAAATCTGTGGTGCTGCTCGGAGCCAAATAGCTGATCGTTGCCGGCGAGCCACAGCTCCAGCGCCTTGAGATCCGGTTGCAGGGAGGCCAGGGCATCCTGCAGCTTGAGCTGGGGGTCGAGCAAGCTCTCCTTGTTCAGTGCCCTGGCCAGCTTGCCGGCGCTCTGCACCAGTTTTTCCAGCCAGCGGCGAGACCCCTTGACGCTGGCGGAGGCGGCGCCGTGATCCCGGGCTATGGTCGGCAGGTGGTGGGCCTCATCCAGCACATAGATACACTCGTCCGGTGGCGGCAATATGATGCCGCCGCCCATGGTGAGGTCGGAGAGCAGCAGGGCATGGTTGACCACCAGCACGTCGGCGGCGTCCATGTCGTTCCTGGCGCGGTGGAAGGGGCAGTGCTGGTGGTGGCTCAGCGCCTTGTTGCAGCTGTGGCGATCGGCGGCGATGCGATCCCAGCACAGATCCGGAATGGGTTTGGGCCAGTTGTCCCTGTCCCCGTCCCACTTCCCCTCGGTGTAGGCCTGCCACAGCGCCTGATAGCGCTCCTTGTCAGAATCTGACGGCTTGTGCTTGCTCAAGCTGCCGAAATCGAGCTCGAAGTTGGCCATATCGGCGCCGCTTGCCGCTTGTTCAAGCAGATGTTCGCAGCAGTAACGCTGGCGCCCCTTGACCAGCATGAAGCGAAACGGCAGCTCGCTGTGGCGATGGTAGAAGGGCAGGTCCTTGTGGATCAACTGCTCCTGCAGGGCGACGGTGGCGGTGGAGATCACCAGCTTCTTCTGGGTGAGCCGCGCCACCGGGATGGCGCCCTGGGCATAGGAGAGGGACTTGCCGATGCCGGTGCCCGCCTCGGCCACCAGGATGCGGCGACTCTTTTCATACTCTCCGGTGAGGGTCTTGGCGATTTCGGCCACCAGAAAATTCTGCTCCTTGCGCGGCACAAAACCGGGTAAACCATCGGCAATCTGTCGATAGGTATTGCGAATGGTGGCTTTGAGGCGAGTCGATAGCATGAATGGGGCGTGACCGTGTCTGGAATGAATGGCCACAGGATACCCGCAACAGGCGGCCTGGGTCGAGGCAAGGCGAGGCAGGGGTTATGGGCCGGGATCCGCACTTATGTCATGGGGTGGATTGTGCGTGCAATAAACCACCAAAAAAGGGCGTTTCAGGCAGCGAGTATCGCTGTAAACGTTTTCCCTGAGAGGGCAAACAATATGAGATTCAGCTCACAATTTTTTTCCTATGACTATGGTTTTCTCAAAAAGTTCCAAGTTTTTTCGTTGCGGATCGGAAAACCCGGTGATAGTCTCGGCGGCATAGTGATGCAAAGAACATCGCTAACACAGGGAATAACAAGGACTTAGTGTTTAATTACAGTAGGCATTGGAAACAACTATGAAAAAGACAATTCTGGCTATCGCTATCCCGGCTCTGTTCGCATCTGCCGCTAACGCCGCAGTAGTTTATGACAAAGACGGTACCTCTTTTGATATCTACGGCCGTGTTCAGGCTAACTACTACACCGACCACAACGATGCTGACGCAGAGCTGATCGGTACCTCCCGTCTGGGCTGGTCCGGTAAAGTTGCACTGAACAACACCTGGTCTGGCATCGCCAAGACCGAGTGGCAGGTAGCTTCCGAGAACTCCAACAACAACGATTCTGACAGCGACACCTTCAAGGCTCGTCACGTTTATGTCGGTTTCGACGGTACCCAGTACGGCAAGATCATCTTCGGCCAAACCGACACCGCGTTCTACGACGTGCTGGAGCCGACCGATATCTTCAACGAATGGGGTGACGTAGGTAACTTCTACGACGGTCGTCAAGAAGGCCAGATCATCTACTCCAACAGCTACCAGGGCTTCAAGGGCAAACTGTCCTACCAGACCAACGACGACACCGCTGTCATCGTCTCTGACGTAGGTGGTCAAACCGTGACTGACGTGTTCCCCAACCTGAAGCGTAACTACGGCTATGCAGCTGCTGCCGGTTATGACTTCGACTTCGGTCTGGGCCTGAACGCCGGTTACGCTTACTCCGACCTGGAGAACAAGGTCACTGGTGATTCCGGTGACAAGACCGAGTGGGCTCTGGGCGCACACTACGCCATCAACGGCTTCTACTTCGCTGGTGTCTACACCGAAGGCGAGCTGGACAATGACTCTACCAACACCGGTGGCAAGGGTCGTGGTTACGAGCTGGCTGCTTCCTACAACGTAGACGCCTGGACCTTCCTGGCTGGCTACAACTTCAAAGAAGGCAAGGACAGCGCTTCCGGTTCTTCTTACGAAGACCAAGTTGACGAAACCCTGCTGGGTGTTCAGTACTCCTTCACTTCCAAGCTGAAGGCTTACACCGAGTACAAGATCCAGGGTATCGACGATCTGGACGACGAGTTCACT
Source organism: Aeromonas sp. Marseille-Q5825 (assembly GCF_946892685.1). Classification (NCBI taxonomy): domain Bacteria; kingdom Pseudomonadati; phylum Pseudomonadota; class Gammaproteobacteria; order Aeromonadales; family Aeromonadaceae; genus Aeromonas; species Aeromonas sp. Marseille-Q5825. The sequence continues at coordinate 83,279 of NZ_CAMPOU010000003.1, read as the reverse complement.
GTTGCCCTGCAATACAACTTCTAATCCAGTCTTAGTACGGATTTAGTTGATAAACGGCCAAGCTTGCTTGGCCGTTTTGTTTTATCTGCCTTTCACCTTATTCCCTCCGCCGTTTGGCCCTGCGCCAGGTCACGTTGTCTCTTTTCCGCCCTTGGCTCCTTCGTCGTAAATCGCTAGATTATTCAATTCGTTGAAAGATGGTCTGCCGACAGGGAAGGATGCGTGTGATCGATTTCAGTCACCCCGAGTGGCGAGCGCTGGCTCAGCAGTTGCTGGACGAGGTGCCCCAGGTTATCCGCGGTCGCCAATGGCAGCCCCTCATCGGCATGCTCAGGGACAATCAGCTGCTGCTCCCCCTTGGCAATCACCGCTATGAGCTGACCCCGGCCGGACGGCGCTATCTCACCCGCGAGCTGATGCTGGCCGAGCTGGCCTGTGCCCCCCCCGAGCCCGAGGAGTGGCTCCATGCCCAGGGTTGGCAACTGGGGGAGCGGGTCAACGAGCGGGTGCTGGCGGCGCTCTATCGCAAGGGGGAGGCGAGCTTCAGTCCGGTCGAGCAGATCAACTTCGAAGACAAGGGGATACGGCTGTGCAGCGATCTGCCGCTGCGCCTACGGGCCGCTCGCCCGTTCAGCCTGTTCTTCAGCGGCGGCACCCTGCTCGATGCGGCCCCCTGGCTGCACACCCTGGGAGAGGTGGCGCTGCCCGCCCGCACCCTGGCGGGGCTTGGCAAGATCCTCTGGGGCGAGGGGGAGATCCAGCGGGTGATCAGCACCGACTCCGTCGGCGTCTTCGCCGAGTTGAGTCTCCCGGACGACGCCTTGCTGGTCTGGCTTCCTGCCCAGGATCCCGGCGCCCTGCAACCCCTGATTGCGGCCTTGCCGCCCCAGACCCTCTGGAGCCACCTCACAGCCCTGGATCCGGCCGGTGTCGACAGGGTCCTGGTATTGGCCCAGAGGCTGGGACGCCCGGCCAGCTGGTGGCTGCCCCGGGACCTGGCTCCCATCAAGGAGGCCTATGCCGCCCCTATGCAGGACGCTCGCCCCTGGGAGCCGAGCCGGATCCCTCGTCCATTGCGGGCCCTGTGCAGCGATCTGGTGGAGTCCAACCGCGGCCTGTCGGCCGAGGTATGCGCCCTGGCATCGGGCTGGCATGCCATCGGCTGAAGGGGCCCGTCATCACCCTTGAGAAAGCGGTTTTCCCCTATGGAAGGCAGTGGTATAAAGAGTTGACGGAGCGCTCGCCAAAGGAGCGCTTTTGTTTGCCAACCTGCTTTGCCAGCCAACGAACTCAACGGAATACAGGGAATACCATGTTTGAAAAGGTTGTTGCCGCCCCAGCGGATCCGATCCTGGGCCTGACCGAAGCCTTCCGTGCCGACTCTCGCAGCCACAAGATCAATCTGGGGGTCGGGATCTACAAGGATGAGACCGGTGCCACTCCTATCCTTCATTGCGTCAAGAAAGCCGAGCAGAAGCTGCTCACCGACGAGAAGACCAAGAACTACCTCGGTATTGAAGGCAATATCGAATATGGCCGCATAGTGCAGCAACTGCTGTTCGGGCAGGATTCCACCCTGATTGCCAGCGGCCGCGCCAAGACAGCCCAGGCGCCGGGCGGTACAGGTGCCCTGCGCATCGCCGCCGAGTTCGTGGTGCGCAACGGTCTGGCCAAGACCATCTGGATCTCCGATCCCACCTGGGCCAACCACGTCAGCGTGTTCCAGGCCGCCGGCCTCACCGTCAAGTGGTACAAATACTACGATGCGGCGACCAAGGGTCTCGACTTTGCCGCCATGCAGGCCTCGCTCTGCGAAGCGCAGGCCGGCGATCTGGTGCTGCTGCACGGTTGCTGCCACAACCCGACCGGTATTGACCCCACAGCTGATCAGTGGCGCGCCCTGGCCAAACAGAGTGCCGCCGCCGGCTGGTTGCCGCTGTTTGACTTCGCCTATCAGGGTTTTGCCCGTGGTATAGAGGAAGATGCCGAGGGGTTGCGCATCTTCGCCGAGTGCCATGACGAACTGCTGGTGGCAAGTTCCTTCTCCAAGAACTTCGGCCTCTACAACGAGCGGGTCGGTGCCTTCACCCTGGTCAGCGCGACCAAGGCGATTGCCGATGTGGCCTTCACCCAGGTCAAGACCGTCATCCGAGCCAACTACTCCAACCCGCCGTCACACGGCGCCGCCGTGGTGACCACTATCGTCAGCGATCCGGCCCTCTATGCCGAGTGGGTGGAAGAGGTGGCGGCCATGCGGGTGCGCATTCGCGAGATGCGCGAACTGCTGGTAGAGAAGTTGGCTGCCCTCGGTGTGAGCCAGGACTTCAGCTTCATCCGCGAGCAGAACGGCATGTTCTCCTTCTCCGGTCTCTCCAAGGATCAGGTGGAGCGTCTCAAGAGCGAGTTTGCCATCTACATCGTCGGCTCCGGCCGGATCAGCGTGGCCGGTATTACCCGCGCCAACATAGATCCCCTGTGCGACGCCATCGCCAAGGTGCTGTAACTGAGGCGAAGAGGTTCTATGCGGGAATCACCCGCGTCAATATCATAGATCCCCTGTGCGATGCCATCGCCAAGGTGCTGTAAGCACAACCATCGGCATCCGCTCAGTAAAAAGCCCGCCATGTCGGCGGGCTTTTTCATGCCTGTTTTCCGGCATCAGCGGCGCCGTTTGCTGCCCCCCAACAGGGAGCCGAGTACGCCCCGTACCAGCTGGCGCCCCACCTCGTTGCCCAGGGTACGGGCCACGCTCTTGGCGGCGGTCTGCACCACGCCGTCATGCTGGCCACCGCGCGGGCCTGTGCGACCGAACAGGATACCGTTGAGGGCATCGAGCAATCCGCCCCCCTGCTCCGACGGGGTCTGGGAGACATCATCCGAGGCGGCTGGTGCCCCGCCATTGAGGCGCTCGAAGGCGGATTCGCGATCCTCGCGGGTCTCGTATCGGCCGTGGAGCACGGATCCCTGGATCAGGGCCTGCCGCTCGGCGTCGCTCAGGGGACCTATGCGACTGGCGGGCGGGGCGATAAAGGCGCGCTCCACCACGCTTGGGCGCCCCTTCTCATCGAGCAGGGAGACCAGGGCCTCGCCCACCCCGAGCTCGGTGATGACGCCGGCCGCGTCGAAGGTCGGGTTGGCCCTCAGGGTGTTGGCGGCGATGCGCACCGCTTTTTGGTCGCTCGGAGTAAAGGCGCGCAGGGCGTGCTGCACCCGGTTGCCGAGCTGCCCCAGCACGCTGTCAGGAATATCGGCCGGGCTCTGGGTCACGAAATAGACGCCCACTCCTTTCGAGCGGATGAGGCGCACCACCAGCTCTATCTTTTCCAGCAGCGCCTTGGGGGCGTCGTTGAACAGCAGATGGGCCTCGTCGAAGAAGAACACCAGCACGGGTTTATCGGGATCCCCCACCTCGGGCAGCTGCTCGAACAGCTCAGACAACAGCCAGAGCAGGAAGCTGGCATAGAGGCGGCTGGACTGGGTGAGCTTGCCGGCCGCCAGCACATTGATGTGGCCGTGGCCGGCCCCGTCGGTCTGCAGCAGATCCTGGATGTCCAGCATGGGCTCGCCGAAGAAGTGATCCCCTCCCGCACTCTCCAGGGTGAGCAGGTTGCGCAGTATGGCGCCGATGGAGGCGGTGGACACATTGCCATAGCGGGTGGTGAGGGATTTGGCGTTGTCCCCGGCAAACTGCACCATGGCGCGCAAGTCTTTCAGATCGAGCAGCAGCAAGCCCTCGTCGTCCGCCACCTTGAACACCAGCTCCAGCACCCCGCTCTGGGTGTCGTTGAGGCCGAGCAGGCGGGCCAGCAGCAGGGGCCCCATGTCGGAGACGGTGGCCCGCACCGGGTGCCCCTGCTCCGCAAACAGGTCCCAGAACAGGGTCGGACTGGGGGCGAAGGCGGGGGCCGGGATGCCGAGCTGGGCCAGCCGGGCATCCAGCTTGCTCGACGGGGTGCCGGCGGCGCCGAGGCCGCTGAGATCCCCCTTCACATCCGCCAGAAAGACCGGCACCCCGAGGCGGGAGAACCCCTCTGCCAGCACCTGCAGGGTGACTGTCTTGCCGGTCCCCGTGGCACCTGTGATGAGGCCGTGGCGGTTGGCCATGGCGGGCAGCAGTGAGATGGGTTGGCCATTGGCATAGGCCAGCGTCAGGGGTTGGGCCATGGTGAACTCCTTGTCTTTGCAGGTAGCGGCAAGCTGAGGACTACAAGGAGTGTGGTGGCAGAGCCAAACGATGGCAAGGCGGCGCGAATTGCGCCCTGTGGCTAAGCCGAAGGGCGGGCAGGAGGCTTAGCGGGCGCCGGTCAGTCTGCCCAGTTGCAGCATCAGCAGGGTGAGCAGGGCCCCAGTGGCGGCGGTCAGCACCGCCAGCAACAGGCTGCCGAGCAGGAAGGGGGGCACCAGGGTCGCCGCCTCGTGCTCCAGCCAGTGCAATGACCAGGTGAGGTGGAAGGGCTCCGGCGTCTGGTGCAGCACCAGGCAGCCGGTGCGATAGGCATAGAGGTACATGAAGGGCAACGTCAGCGGGTTGTTGAACCAGACCGCCAGCAGGGCCAGCGGCAGGTTGAGGCGAAACGCCAGCGCCAGTCCGACCGCGACGAGGGAGTGCATGGGGATGGGGATCCAGCTGGCGAAGAGGCCGGCCGCCACGGCGCCGCTGAGCGCCCGGGTGCCGCCCTGCCAGAGGGCGGGGGTCAGCAGGCGCTCACCAAAGAGGGCGAACCACTTCTGCTGGCGCAGGGTGTCCGGGTCTATCTTGAAACGGGCCAGCCAGCGGCTCAGCATGCCCGCGCCTCCTTGCGCTTCTGCCATTGGCGCACTGTGTTGATGCGCCAGAAGGTGCGGATGAAGGCGTAACCCATCAAGGAACTCAGCAGTGCGAGCACCAGGGAGCCCAGCAGCAGCGGCGGGGCCAGGGTTTCAAATACCGAGACAAGCCACTCCCAGGTGAACTGGATATCGATGTGCTGGGCGGGGTGCCCGAGCAGCTGGCAGCCCACCAGGTAGGCGCCATAGAACAGCGGTGGCATGGTGAAGGGGTTGGAGAGCCAGACCAGGGCGACCGAGAGGGGCAGATTGACCCTAAAGAGGATGGCGCCACCGGCCGCCAGCAGCATCTGGCAGGGGAGCGGGATCCAGGCCATGAAGAGGCCGACCGCGAAGGCACCGGCGGCGGAGCGGCGGTTGAGGTGCCAGAGGTTGGCATCGAGCAGCAGCTTGCCGAACAGCCGCAAGTGCTTGTGTTCCTTGAGCTTGTCCTGATCGGGCAGCCAGCGTTTTATGAGTCGTTTGGGCATGTTTGAAACCTTGCTAAATACTTGCTCCATGGATCTGCGTCTGTTGTCATTTGCCCTGGGGGCAAGCTCCTCACTGCTCTGGCCCTGGTTACCCTCTACTGCATGGGGCGGCGCGCTGCTGGCCCTCGCCATCCTGCTCGCCCATGGCCGTCACTGGCGGCTCTTGTTTCTGGTGCTCGGCGTGCTCTGGATGCAGCTGAACCTGCAGTATCGGTTGGCCTGGCTGGACAAGCTGGAGACACAGACCAGCCACATCATAACCGCACGGGTGCAAAGTACGGAGTCCTCGGGCGATAAACCGCGAGATAAATTTGCCCGCCTGCTGCTGCGGGTCGAGACGCTTGACGAGCAGTCCCTCGCGATATCCCCCCTGGTCAGGATCAATGCCTACCAAGGGTTGCCCCCTTTGCCGGCCGGTAGTCGCATCACCCTGGTGAGCTCCCTCAAGCCCGCCCATGGGCTGGCCAACGAGGCGGGCATGGATGGGCGGCGCCTGCTGCTTGGCAAGGGGATCACGGCGACCGGCAACCTGCGCCGGATCGTCGAGGTCCAGGAGGCGGCCCCGGGGATGCGCGAGCGCTGGCTGGCCGCAGCCAGCAGCGCCTGGCAGGGACTGGAGCAGGCCCCCTTGCTGGCGGCGCTCAGCTTCGGGGAGCAGGGGGGCATCACGGATGCCCAGTGGGATCTGTTTCGCGGCAGCGGCCTGACCCACATCATCGCCATCTCGGGCCAGCATATCGCCCTGGTGGCGGTGCTCGGCTGGTGGCTGGGGCGGCTGCTGGGGTTGCGGGGGGCCATTGTGGTCTCCCTCTTGTTTGCCGCCGTCTACAGCTGGCTGGCGGGATTCGCTGTGGCGACCGAGCGGGCCCTCATCATGGTGCTGGTGTGGAGCCTGCTGCGCTGGTTGAATCGGGACTGGCCCAGCCACCGCATCTGGCTGTGGGCCTTCGTGGTGATAGTGCTCTGGGATCCCTTCGCCCTCTACTCGGCCGGTTTCTGGCTCTCCTTCATGGCGGTGGCCCTGCTGTTGCTGGCGAGCCTGCTGCACGCGCGTCCCGGACTGGTGCGGCTGCAATGCCTGCTGCTGCTCGGCCTGCTGCCCCTGCAACTGCTGCTGTTCGAGGGCATGGCCCCGCTGGCGCTCTTGCTCAATCTGCTGGCGTTGCCGCTGTTCTGCCTTGGCATCATTCCGCTGGCGCTGATCGGCGTGCTGCTGGCGCCGCTCTCCACCGCCCTGGCTCATGCTCTTTTCTGGCTGTCCGATCTGGGGCTGACCTGGGTGTTGTGGGGACTCGGCTTGCTGGCGGACCATCTGCAGCTCTGGTGGCCTGTTCCCGGCTGGCTGATGCCCGTCAGCGCCTTGCTGGTACTGCTGTGGGGGGCCTGGCAGTTGCCGGGAGGGCGCGGCTTGCTGCTCCCTGTGGGGGCCGCCCTGCTGCTGGGTGTCTGGCCTGCTCCCACTCCCTGGCAGGTGCGGGTGCTGGACGTGGGGCAGGGCTTGTCTGTGCTCGTCACCCGGGGCGAGCGCGGCATCCTCTATGACACCGGGGATAGCTATCCCGGCGGCTACAACATGGCGGAGGCCGCCATACTGCCCGTGCTGAGCCGCCTCGATGTGCGGGTGCTCGATGCCCTCATCATCAGTCACAAGGACAGGGATCATGCGGGCAACAGGCGCGCCATGCTGCAGGCGATGCCGGTGCGCCGCGAGCTCTCCTCGTTCGGCTTCGCCCGCAGCACTGCGCTGTGTCGCCGCGGTCAGCGCTGGCACTGGCAGGGGCTGGAGGTGCGCGTGCTCTGGCCCGAGCGGCCGGGGGCGGGGCGCAACAACGACAGTTGCGTGGTGCAGATAAGCGATGGCCGGCATCGCATCCTGCTCAGTGGCGACATAGAGCAGGGGGCGGAGCGCCGTCTGCTGGCCCTGGAAGAGCAGGGAGAAGGAGAGGAGCTCGCCAGCACGTTTTCCAGCATTCCCCTCAGCACTCTTTCCAGCACTGTGCTGGTGAGCCCTCACCATGGCAGCCGCACTTCCTCGACCCCGGGCTTCGTGGCGGCGGTGATTCCGGATGTCGTCATCCACAGCGCCGGCGACAGGAACCAGTGGCAGTTTCCCCGCCCCGAGGTGGTGGCAAGATACCAGGGGGCCCGTCAATGGGTGACGGGGCAGGATGGTGCCATCCTGATCGAGGCGGGGGAGGGTGGGCTCAAGATCCGGGCCGAGCGCGAGCAGGGCCCCTGGTACAGGCGCAATGGCCACTGGTGGCAACCCAGGTTATGGCGCTAGGGAGCCCAGGTTTCCCTGTAAAGAGAGGAAAAGAAGCCGGGAAGAGGTGAGGAGCGGGTGGAGAACCCGGCTCTGGCACTGGAAGCCAGCCGTCATTTCTCTTTGGGGTAGGGCCGGAGTTATGGCAACGCTTGGTGTAATCCTGCGCTTTGGCTAGAATAGCCCGTCATTTCCCTTATTAACGGCTATTCATGCAACAAGAAACCTCACAAGAGAGCTGGCCCGTCTTCAAACGCCTGCTCGGTTATGTCCGGGATCGCAAACTGGGGCTGGTGGGCGGCATCATCGGCATGCTGGGTTATGCGGCCGTGGATACCACCTTCGTCTACTCCATCAAGCCGCTCATCGATCAGGGCCTCAACGGCAACGACAGCAGTGTGCTCAAGTGGATGCCCTTCTTCGTGCTCGGCATCGTCGCCCTGCGCGGTTGTGCCGCCTTCCTCTCCAACTACTGCATGGCCTGGGTCGGCAACCATGTGGTGATGCGGCTGCAGCAGCAGGTGTTCAGCCACCTGATGGCCATGCCCATGAGCTTCTTCGACCGCCAGAATACCGGCAACCTGCTCTCCAAGGTGACCTATGACGCCGGTCAGGTCTCCTCTGCCGCGAGCTCGACCCTGGTGTCGCTGGTGCGCGAAGGGGCCACCGTCATCGGCCTGCTCGGCTTGATGTTCTGGCACTCCTGGCAACTGTCGGTGATCTTCCTGGTGGTCGGCCCTGTGGTGGGTGTGCTGATTGGTCTCATCAGCCGTCGTTTTCGCAAGATCAGCCGTCACATACAGCAGGCGGTGGGTGACATCACCACCTCCACCGAGCAGATGCTCAAGGGCCATAAAGAGGTGCTGATGTTCGGTGGCCAGCAGGTGGAGGACAAGCGCTTCTTCACCGTCAGCAACCGGATGCGCCAGCAGACCATGAAGATGGTGGCGGCCGACGCCATCGGCAGCCCCATAGTCCAGATGGTGGCCTCGGTCGCCCTGGCGGTCTTCCTCTACGTGGCGACCATAGACTCGGTCAAGGCGACCCTGACCGCGGGCACCTTCACCGTCATGGTCACCTCCATGATGATGCTGCTCAAGCCGCTGAAAAGCCTGACCGACGTGAACAACCAGTTCCAGCGCGGCATCACCGCCTGCCAGAGCCTGTTCGGTCTGCTGGACTCCACCCCGGAGCAGGACACCGGTACCCGCACCCTGGAGCGGGCTCGCGGTGAGATAGAGTTTCGCAACGTCACCTTCACCTACCCGACCAAGGAGACCCCGGCGCTGCATAACATCAGCTTCAAGGTGGAGGCGGGCAAGTCCGTGGCCCTGGTGGGTCGCTCCGGCTCCGGCAAGAGCACCATCGCCAGCCTGTTGACCCGCTTCTATGACATAGAGCAGGGGGAGATACTGCTGGATGGCGTCAACATCCGCGAATACAAGTTGAGCGAGCTGCGCAAGCAGTACGCCCTGGTTTCCCAGCATGTGCATCTGTTCAACGACTCCGTGGCCAACAACATCGCCTACGCGGCAGAAGACAAGTACAGCCGGGAAGAGATCCAGCATGCGGCCCGCATCGCCCATGCCGACGAGTTCGTGCGCAAGATGCCGGAAGGCTATGACACCGTCATCGGCGAGAACGGCGCTTCGTTGTCTGGTGGTCAGCGCCAGCGCATCGCCATCGCCCGCGCCCTGCTGCGGGATTCCCCCGTGCTGCTGCTGGACGAGGCCACCTCGGCCCTGGACACAGAGTCCGAACGCCACATCCAGGCGGCCATCGACGAGCTGTGCAAGGCGCGCACCTCCCTGGTCATCGCCCACCGTCTCTCCACCATAGAGAAGGCGGACGAGATCCTGGTGATCGACGAGGGTCATATCGTCGAGCGCGGCAACCATGACGCCCTGATGGCCCAACAGGGCACGTATGCCCAGTTGCGGGCCATTCAGTTTGGCAACGTCGCCGTGAGTAACAAGGGCTGATGCTGGAGCGTCTCTGGTACGGCAAGAGTGGCTGGCGCTGGGCGCTGGCCCCCCTGGCCCTGTTGTTTGCCCTCGTCAGCGGCGGGCGCCGTTTCGCTTACCGCCGCGGCTGGCTCAGCCGCTATCGGGCCAACCTGCCTGTGATAGTGGTGGGCAATATCTCGGTCGGCGGCAACGGCAAGACCCCTGTGGTGGTCTGGCTGGTGGAACAGCTGCAAGCCCGTGGCTGGCGCCCCGGCGTGGTCAGTCGGGGTTATGGGGGCAAGGCGCCCCATTACCCTTATCGGCTGGACGCCACCAGCACCACGGCCCAGGCGGGGGATGAGCCTGTGCTCATCGCCCGGCGCTGCGGCTGCCCCCTGGTGGTGGCACCCAAGCGCGCCGATGCGGTGCGTCTGCTTGAGCAGAGCGGCGAGGTGGACATCATCATCACCGACGACGGCCTGCAGCACTACGCCCTGGCACGGGACATAGAGCTGGTAGTGGTGGATGGGGCCCGGCGCTTTGGCAATGGCTGTCTGCTGCCCATGGGACCGCTGCGCGAACCCATGACCCGCCTCAAGCGGGTCGATGCCATCATCTGCAACGGCGGGACCCCGGCCCTGGGGGAATACCCCATGGCGCTGGTGGCGGCCGCGCCGCGCCGCGTATGCGACGATGCGCCCCTCGAGGCTCCCCTCGCCGGACCTGTGGACGCATTGGCGGGCATAGGCCATCCCCCCCGCTTCTTTGCCACCCTGACCGGGCTCGGTTATGAGCTGGTGCAGAGTGTCGGTTATGCGGATCATCAGGCCTTTGATCGGGATGAGCTGCTCGCCCGCTTTGGCGAGCGCCCCCTGCTGATGACGGAGAAGGATGCGGTCAAGTGCCGAGCCTTCGCGCCGGCGCACTGGTGGTATCTGCCGGTGAGCGCCGAGTTGCCCGCCTCACTGCTCGACACCCTGCTGCAGCGGTTGACCCCGCCGCAAGCGCCCGGCCATGAACGTTCATATTGAATGGCGCAAGATCATCGCCTGCACGGCATCATAGCCCGTGGGGCGCCGTTGCAAGGAGCCGGGTTCCGGCTCCGGCGATGGACCATTAAACTGCTCGGCAGCATAGCTCGCTCGAAAGCGTCGCTTGCTCGACATCGTTGAAGGAGTTTCGTTTTGGCACTGGATATCAAATTGCTCGACATCATCGCCTGCCCGGTTTGCAAGGGGAAGCTGCACTATCAACCGCAATCGGACAAGGCCGCCCATGAGCTCATCTGCCGCTTCGACAGATTGGCCTATCCGCTGGAGGAGGGGATCCCCGTCCTCTTGGAGAACCGGGCGCGCCATCTGCCCCTGGAAGAGCTGAAGCCATGAGTTTCGTCGTCGTCATTCCGGCCCGCTACGCCTCCACCCGCTTGCCGGGCAAGCCGCTAGCGGACATCCATGGCAAGCCCATGGTGCAGCACGTGGTGGAGAAGGCCCTGCAATCGGGCGCCGATCGGGTGATAGTCGCCACAGACGACGAGCGGGTGCAGCAGGCGCTGCAGACCACCGGCGTCGAGGTGTGCATGACATCGAAGGATCACCAGTCCGGCACCGAGCGTCTGGCCGAGGTGTGCCGTCACTACGGCTTTGCCGCCGATACTATCGTGGTCAACGTGCAGGGGGATGAGCCCCTGATCCCGCCCGCCATCATCCGCCAGGTGGCGGACAACCTGGCCGCCGCCACGGCCCCCATGGCGACCCTGTCGGTGCCCATCCAGGACGCCGAAGAGGCGTTCAACCCCAATGCGGTCAAGGTGGTGACGGACAAGGATGGCTACGCCCTCTACTTCAGCCGGGCCAGCATTCCCTGGGACAGGGACCGCTTTGCCAAGAGCCGGGAGCAGATTGGCAGCCACTATCAGCGCCACATCGGCATCTATGCCTATCGCGCTGGCTTCATCCAGCGCTACGTGGACTGGGCGCCGAGCGCGCTCGAGCAGGTAGAGGCGCTGGAGCAGCTGCGGGTGCTCTGGTACGGGGAGAAGATCCACGTCGCCCAGGCCCTGGAGGCCCCCCCGGTGGGGGTGGATACCCAGCAGGACCTGGACAAGGTGCGTGCACTGCTGGCCCACTGAGGCTGGCGGCACCAAAGTTGACCGATACGGCGCCTTCAGGCGCCGTTTTTTCGTTGATTATTTATATAATAAGTTGATTTAAAACGGCTTTTACGAGCGATTTCAAACTTTTCCCGGCCATGGTTTGCCAAATCATCGAGTTTGGTTATGATGCAAGACGCCGTGTTAACCCTAACTGGCATATAACGAGATAAAAAACGGGGTGTTTGGGTGATTAATGTATTCCTGGTCGATGATCATGAGTTGGTGCGTACAGGGATAAGACGCATTTTGGAAGATGTCCGCGGGATCAAGGTGGTGGGCGAGGCACAGAGCGGGGAAACCGCCGTGGCCTTCTGTCGGCAGCATCACCCCGACGTGATCCTGATGGACATGAACATGCCGGGCATCGGCGGTCTGGAAGCGACCCGCAAGATCCTGCGGCTGCGCCCCGATGTGCGCATCATAGTGCTGACCATTCATTCCGAGAATCCGTTCCCCACCAAGGTGATGCAGGCGGGTGCCGCCGGATACCTCACCAAGGGGGCCGCGCCGGACGAGATGATCCACGCCATTCGCCTGGTGCACTCCGGCCAGCGTTACATCTCCCCCGAGATAGCCCAGCAGATGGCTCTCAGCCAGTTTGCCTCGGCGGACGAGAACCCCTTCAAGTCCCTCTCCGAGCGCGAACTGCAGATCATGATGATGATCACCAAGGGGCAGAAGGTGACCGACATCTCGGAGCAGCTCAACCTGAGCCCCAAGACGGTCAACAGCTATCGCTACCGCCTGTTCAGCAAGCTGGGGATCAATGGCGATGTTGAGCTGACCCATCTGGCCATTCGCTATGGCATGCTGGATGCCGACACCCTGTAAGGGGTCGTGTGGACACCAAAGGCGGCACCGGCCGCCTTTTGCTTTTTCAGCCCCTTTTGCTTTTCAGTCTGTGGGCGCAGTATGCTTCCCCCGTCTTTTTGCATTCATCCGTTGAGTCGAGTTGCCGATGACCCTCTCTCCCGAGCCCCTTTTTGACAGCAAGGCCTTTCTGAGTGCCGTGACTCACCAGAGCGGCGTCTACCGCATGTATGACGGCGGCGGCACTGTCATCTACGTGGGCAAGGCCAAGGATCTGAAAAAGCGGCTCGCCTCCTACTTTCGCACCAATGTCGACAGCATCAAGACCCGCACCCTGGTGCGCCAGATAGCCGACATCCAGGTTACTGTCACCCACACAGAGACAGAGGCGCTGATCCTCGAGCACAACCTCATCAAGCAGTACCAGCCGCGCTACAACGTGCTGCTGCGGGATGACAAGTCCTACCCCTGGATCATCATCACGGCGCACCTGCATCCCCGCATCGGCGTGCATCGCGGTGCCCGCAAGGTGAAGGGGGAGTACTTCGGTCCATATCCCTCCGGCGGCGCCGTGCGCGAGAGCCTGCACCTGATGCAGAAGATCTTCCCGGTGCGTCAGTGCGAGGATGCTGTCTATGCCAACCGCACCCGTCCCTGCCTGCTCTATCAGCTCAAGCGCTGCGCCGGTCCTTGTGTCGCCGGTCTGGTGAGCGAGGCCGAGTATGCCCAGCAGGTGGAGCTGGCCAAGCTGTTCCTGGCGGGCAAGAACCAGCAGGTGATAGGGGAGCTGGTGGGCAAGATGGAGTCCGCCAGCGGCGATCTGCGCTTCGAGGAGGCGGCCCGCTACCGGGATCAGATCCAGGCCCTGCGCCGGGTCACCGAGCAGCAGTCGGTGAGTGGCAACGTGCTGGACGAGCTGGATGTGGTGGGGGTGGCCTTCGATCAGGGGGCGGCCTGCATCCACGTGCTCTTCATCCGTCAGGGCAAGGTGCTCGGCTCGCGCAGCTACTTCCCCAAGGTGCCGGCCGATACCCCCCTCGACGAGGTGGTGCAATCCTTCCTGCTGCAGTTCTATCTGTCGGGGCAGGGGGGCAGGCAGATCCCGAGCGAGGTGCTGCTGGATGTGGCGCTGGAAGACGAGGCGGTGATCGCCGAGACCCTGAGCCAGACAGCCGGTTACAAGGTGCGGGTGCAGAGCCGCACCCGCAGCGAACGGGCCCGCTTTATCAAGCTCGCCTCCATCAACGCGCAGACGGCGCTGCGCTCGCGTCTCGCCCACAAGAGCACCATCACAGCCCGCTACGACCAGCTGGAGGAGTTGCTGGAGCTCGAGCGACCCATAGCCCGCATGGAGTGTTTCGACATCTCCCACACCATGGGGGAGCGCACCGTGGCCTCCTGCGTGGTGTTCAACCGGGAAGGGCCGCTTTCGTCGGAATATCGCCGCTTCAACATCGACGGCATCACGGGGGGCGATGACTACGCCGCCATGGAGCAGGCGCTGGAGCGGCGCTTTGGCAAGCAGCAGGAGCCGGACAAGGTGCCTGACGTGCTCTTCATCGACGGCGGCCTCGGCCAGTTGCGCCGCGCCGAAGAGATCCTGGCCCGCCAACTGGAGTTTCTCGGCGGCAAATACCCGCTGCTGGTGGGTATCGCCAAGGGGGTGACCCGCAAGGCGGGGCTGGAGACCCTGATCATGGGGGAGAGCCACGAAGAGCTGCACTTGCCGGCAGATATGCCAGCTTTGCACCTTATCCAGCACATTCGCGACGAATCCCACCGTTTTGCCATCACGGGCCACAGGGCCCGCCGAGCCAAGGCCCGCACCACCAGTACCCTGGAGGACATCCCGGGGGTGGGGCCCAAGCGGCGGCAGGCGCTGCTCAAATATCTGGGCGGCTTACAGGAGGTGAAGAAGGCGGGGGTGGACGAGCTTGCCAAGGTGCCCGGTATCAGCCAGGAGCTTGCCCAGTCCATTCATGACGCCCTGCACTCGCTCTAACCCTGAATAAACAGGCTTATTCCGGGCTGGCGGCGTTCGGAGCAATCGGATATCCGGCATCAGTCAGGAGCGGGTCTGACCAGGGCTACCCAGAGTGGCTTGCAGTTGATGTGGATCCCGCAAACCGGCTCCGGCCGCACAAGAGCCGTGACGCAGGGGGCCCGCAAATGCCATAATGGCATGCATCCTGAGGTTATTGACGGATTAATAGACCAAGGCGGGCGCCTGTCCGGTTGCAACGGTAATCGGCTTGGGGCTACCATGTAGCGGCATACAAGAAGTGGCTGAAAATAATGACAAATATTCCTAACCTGCTGACGTTTTTTCGGATTTTGCTCATCCCCGTCTTCGTCATCCTGTTCTACCTTCCCTATCAGTGGTCCTACCTGGCGGCCGCGCTTGTCTTCATCCTGGCGGCCGCGACCGACTGGTTTGATGGTTATCTCGCCCGCAAGCTGAACCAGTCCACCGCCTTTGGCGCCTTCCTCGATCCTGTTGCCGACAAGATCATGGTGGCGGCCGCCCTGGTGGTCATCGTCGAACACTACAACACCATCTGGGTCACCATCCCGGCCATGACCATGATTGGCCGCGAGATTATCATCTCCGCCCTGCGCGAATGGATGGCGGAGCTCGGCAAGCGCTCCTCGGTGGCGGTCAGCTGGATTGGCAAGTGGAAGACCATGATCCAGATGGTGTCGCTCACCGGCCTCATCTGGCAATACGACATCTGGATGGTGTGGCTCGCCTACGTGCTGCTCTATGTCGCCACCGTGCTCACCTTCTGGTCCATGTTCCAGTACATGAAGGCCGCCTGGGGCGATCTGACCTACCACTCCCGCTTCTAGTCCTCCCATGGGCAAATGGCCGTTTCCTTGCCGTTGGGGCAGAGAAACGGCCATGAGTGGCAAAAGTGTGGGAGAAGGGCAAAAAATGCCCGAACGATCAGAGTATTAAATGTTTTTGGTTGACTGGACGAGGAACATCGCTAGAATGCGTTCTCGTAGTCAGGCAGTCAGCCAGACCGATGCGGGAATAGCTCAGTTGGTAGAGCACGACCTTGCCAAGGTCGGGGTCGCGAGTTCGAGTCTCGTTTCCCGCTCCAAATTCAGACAATAGAGAGCCAACTCTCTTTTGCATGGCGCGTTAGCAAAGCGGTTATGCAGCGGATTGCAAATCCGTTTAGTCCGGTTCGACTCCGGAACGTGCCTCCATATTGACAAGCCCGCCCGCGGACTTGATACCGATTGCGGTGCCTGAGTGGTGAAATCGGTAGACACAAGGGATTTAAAATCCCTCGACGTTCGCGTCGTGCCGGTTCGATTCCGGCCTCAGGCACCAGTTATTGAAGAAAGCAATCAAAGACTTACGAAGGCCACTAGCGATAGTGGCCTTTTTGTTTTTCCTCCGTGTCCACCTTTGCTCCAGATGGCGCTGTTCTGCCCCTTCTTTGGGTCATTGTGCGCATGGTCGTCGGGCAGGGCATCACCGATTGGCGAGACGAAAAGCGCCGGCGGGCTGCCGGCGCTTTCTGGTCTTGTCGTATTAGACGTTGGGGCCTGACTGAGCCTCGGTTTGCAGGGGCGATGGCCTGGCTAATAGGTCAGGTAGCTGCTGCCACCCCCGCTCTTGCCGCCGGCGTTGCTGCCGTCGTCCCCGGTCGGGGGAGGACCCGAGCCGTCGGAGGAGGCGCAGGCAACCAGCAAGAGCTGCGCTGCTATCAGGCAGATTTTCCATATTTTCATGATGTTGTCCTTTACTGCTTGGCCTGTCCCGCGGCCGCTCTGAAGGAGCCGGTCAAGCCGGACAAGCAAGCATGAGTTTAGCCCACCGCCTCTTTTTCATCTGTGGCTCACCCCGCTCAGGTCATGCCCCAGGGCGGTCCATGAGCCAGTCACATGGGCCAACTGCAGTCATGGCTCTCCCCTTGACCGGCGCTCTCCCCTTGATGGAAGCTGGGCCCTTCTCACACAAGGACGAAGATATGGTACTGATACTGGGCAAGGGGTCGTCAATCAATGTGCGCAAGGTGTTGTGGACCTGCGCCGAGCTGGAGCTTCCCTTCGAGCGGGAGGAGTGGGGGAGCGGTTTTCAGTCCACCCGGAGTGCCGAGTTCCTGGCGTTGAATCCCAACGGGATGGTGCCGGTCATGAGAGATGGGGACTTCACCCTGTGGGAATCGAACAGCATCATCCGATATCTGGCGACGCGCTATGGTGACGGCTCGCTCTATCCCGCCGAGGCGCGGGCAAGGGCCAGGGTCGATCAATGGATGGATTGGCAGTCGTCGGATTTGAACCGCGCCTGGAGCTACGCCTTCATGTCGCTGGTGAGGCACTCCCCCGCCCATCAGCACAGCCAGGCGATGGAGGCGAGTTGTGCCGAGTGGTCCAGGTACATGCAGATCCTGGACAGGCAGCTTGAGGCTACCGGCGGCTATGTTGCCGAGAGCCGCTTCTCGCTGGCGGACATTCCCGTCGGCCTGTCGGTGAATCGCTGGTTCCATACCCCCTTCGAGCGCCCGCCACTCGCGGCGGTGAGCGATTACTACGAGCGATTGAGCGAGCGCCCCGGTTTCTGTCTGTATGGCAATAACGGGATCCCATAGGCGCAAGCACCAGATCTGCACCAGTGCCGCACCTTGCCCACCTCTATACGTCAGCGCTTCACGCCAGAACCCCGGCGCCTGGGTTGGGCTGCCAGCTGCGCCGGAGGCGAAAGGGGCGGAGCGCCCATAAAAAATCCGAAACCCAAGGTTTCGGATCCTGGCACGGGGGCATACACAGCGAGTGCTGACAGGGGCGAGCTCAGCGGCTCAGCTGCGGATCTTGTTGTAGAAAAACAGCACTATCAAGGCACCCACTGTGGCGATAAGTATGCTCGGCAGGTTGAAGCCGGTCACCGTTCCCATGCCCAGCAGGGTGCCGATGTAACCACCCACCATGGCGCCTATGACCCCCAGGATCACCGTCATGAAGAAACCGCCCCCATCCTTGCCCGGCATTATCCATTTGGCCAGGATGCCGACGATCAATCCCAATACAACCCAGGTAAGAAATCCCATCATTTAGTCCTCATTTGTGTGCAGAGACACAGAGTATATGCAGGGTTCTGCGTTGCATCCTGCTCGGGGAGGGGGACAGACGTTGTCATATGGGCACCCCTCATCCCCGAGGGGGACCGTCACTCGGGGAGGGGGCGACTCTCGAGGCGCTGGCCCTGCGGGGAGCAGCTCAGCACGGACCCTTGCTCGAACCAGTCTCCCAGCACTATGCGCCGCGCCGGCTTGCCGTCCAGCATGAAGTCATGGACGGCGGGTCTGTGGGTGTGGCCATGGATAAGCAGCCGGCAGCCATGCTGGCGCAGCAGCGCATCGACCGCCGCCGGGGTCACATCCATGATGGTCTGTGGTTTGCCGGCATTCTCCATCTGGCTCTGGCCACGCATCTTGCAGGCGATGATCTGGCGGCGGGCCAGCGGCAGGCGCAGGAAGAGCCAGCGCAGCCATTTTTGCTGGGTGATGCGGCGAAACTTCTGATAGCCCTCATCCAGGGTGCAGAGCAGGTCCCCATGGCTCAGCAGCACCCGCTCCCCGTAGAGATCGATGACGCAAGGGTCGCCAAGCAGCGTCATGCCCGCCCGTTTGGCAAAGGCCTTGCCCAGCAGGAAGTCGCGGTTGCCGTGGATGAAGTAGATGGGCACGTCCTGCCGGCTCAGTGCCAGGAAGGCCTCGGCCACCTGGCTGTGGAGCGGGTTGGGATCGTCGTCGCCAATCCAGAATTCGAACAGATCTCCCAGCACATAGAGGGCATCGGCCTTGGGGGCGTCGCGCTCGAGAAAACGCACCAGTGCGGCTGTCATGTCGGGCCGCTGGGCGCACAGGTGAATGTCACTGATAAAAAGGGTGCTCATGATGTGGGATGAGTGCTCTTGATGGGTTCCGGGCAAAGGGGGGCAGGGGAGTCTGCCGGGGTGGACGAGTCGCACTGGGATTGTGCCTGCCAGTGGAGCGCGGCAAGGTCGCGCCCCTCCAGGGTCAGCAGCGCGGCGTAAGGATCGCCGCCAAGGCCAAGCAGACGGCAGATGGCTGCCTCTCCTTTGAGTCCTGACTCGAGTCGAAGGCGCAGCACGGCCTGATAGAAGTCGTGGCCAAAGTGTCCCAGCAGGGCGGCCATCAGGCTGAGGTGACGCCAGCCGTTGAGCGTCTCAAGCGGGGCTTGGGTGACATAGAGCTCCACTGGCCAGCGTGTCTGGTCCGGGCCTGTCAGGGTCTGTTCCAGCAGCCACACCTGGTGCCCCTTGTCGCTGGCCGTCCAGCCCTGCTCACGCAAGAGGGTGGCGAGGCGCGCGGGATCAGGGTGCTGGCAGAGGATGTCGAGATCGCTGCCGGGCCTGTCGAGCCCGATGGCGACAGTGCTCACCAGCGCCAGGTCCTGGCACAGGCGCCCCAGCGCATCCCAGCAGCCTGCGTTGAGCAGGGCATGGGCGGAGCGCTGGCGGGGATTGCCCTGGGCCAGATAGTCGAGGCGGCGCCAGTTGGCAGGGGTGGCCTGCGCAGATGGAAAAACTGCGGCCGGGGCCGCAGTTATATCAGTGCGCAGAAGGCGACAATCACTCAGCAAGGGTCACCTTGGTGATGACGACGTCTTCGGTCGGCACGTCTTGATGCATGCGGCCGTAGTTGCCGGTCTTGACGCCCTTGATCTTGTTGACCACGTCCATGCCGGCGGTGACTTCACCGAACACGCAGTAGCCGAAGCCCTGGGTGGTGGGGGACTTGAAGTCCAGGAAGTCGTTGTTGTTCACGTTGATGAAGAACTGGGCGCTGGCGGAGTGCGGCTCCGAGGTGCGGGCCATGGCGATGGTGCCAATCTTGTTGGACAAGCCGTTGGCCGCCTCGTTCTTGATGGAGGCGCGGGTCTCTTTCTCTTCGAAGCCAGGGGCATAACCGCCGCCCTGGATCATGAAGCCGTCGATGACGCGGTGGAAGATGGTGTTGTCGTAGTGACCGTCACGGCAGTATTGCAGGAAGTTGGCCACGGTCTCGGGGGCTTTTTCCGCGTTCAGGGTCAGGGTGATGTCGCCGTGGTTGGTGTGCAGAGTAACCATGATATGTCCTTTCAAATGTTGCGCGAGCACGAAGCCGGCTCGCGGCTGTTGCATGGGCTATGGCCTAAAGTGGTGGCAATTCTAGCCCATCAAGGGGCTGCGGCATAGATGGCATGGGGGATCCGGCGCTTTTTCTGCCTCGTTTTCTCCACCGGATGCGGTTAGAATGTCAGGCCATTTTACTCACAGGCAGTGGTCATAAGATGCTGAAGATATACAACACACTCACTCGTCAAAAAGAAGAATTCAAACCTATCCACCCGGGCAAGGTGGGCATGTATGTGTGTGGCGTCACCATCTACGATCACTGTCATATCGGCCACGGCCGCACCTTCGTCTCCTTCGATGTGGTGGCCCGTTACCTGCGTTACGCCGGTTACGATCTCACCTATGTGCGCAACATCACCGACGTGGATGACAAGATCATCAAGCGCGCTGCCGAGACCCGGGTCACCTGTGACGACCTCACCGAGCGCCTGATCGGCGACATGCACCAGGATTTTGATGCCCTCGGCATGCTGCGCCCGGACATCGAGCCCCGCGCCACCCAGCACATCCATGAAATCATCGCCCTGGTCGAAACCCTGCTGGAGAAAGAGCACGCCTACGTGGCGGACAACGGCGATGTGATGTTCATCGTCGAGTCCTTCGCCGACTACGGCAAGCTTTCTGGCCAGGATCTGGAGCAACTGCAGGCCGGCGCCCGGGTCGACGTGGTCGAAGCCAAGCGCAACCCGCTCGACTTCGTGCTGTGGAAGATGTCCAAGCCCGGCGAGCCGACCTGGGACAGCCCCTGGGGCCCGGGTCGCCCCGGCTGGCACATAGAGTGCTCCGCCATGAACTCCAAGCACCTTGGGAACCACTTCGACATCCACGGCGGCGGCTCCGATCTGCAGTTCCCCCACCACGAGAACGAAATAGCCCAGTCCTGCTGCGCCCACGGTGGCGACTACGTCAACACCTGGATGCACAGCGGCATGGTGATGGTAGACAAAGAGAAGATGTCCAAGTCCCTTGGCAACTTCTTTACCATCCGCGACGTCCTGGCCCATTTTGACGCCGAAACCGTGCGCTACTTCCTGATGTCCGGCCACTACCGCAGCCAGCTCAACTACTCGGAAGACAACCTGAAGCAGGCCCGGGCTGCCCTGGAGCGGATGTATACCGCCCTGCGCGACCTGCCTGCCGCTGCCGCCGCCGGTGGTGACGAGCAGGTGGCTCGCTTTGTCGATGCCATGGACGACGACTTCAACACCCCGGAAGCCTACTCCGCCCTGTTCGATCTGGTGCGCGAGATCAACCGCCAGAAGGCTGAAGACATCAATGTCGCCGCAGGCCTCGGTGCCCGCCTGCGGGAACTGGGCGCCGTGCTCGGCATTCTGCAACAAGACCCGGATGCCTTCTTGAAGGGTGGCGAAGCGGACGACGAAGTGGCCGAGATCGAGCAACTGATCGCCCAGCGCAACCAGGCCCGCGCCGACAAGAACTGGGCCGCCGCCGACGCCGCCCGCAACCGTCTCACCGAGATGGGCATCGTGCTGGAAGACAGCGCCGGCAAGACCAGCTGGCGCCGTGCCTGAGGCTCGCCGGTTGACGACCTGACGCAGAGCGCAGCCCTTGGGCTGCGTTTTTTTTTCAGGGCGCTCCGTCCATGCAATCGAACATAAGGAAGATGGCACCATGAAGATACCTGGCTGGCCCTTGCTGGCGTTTGCCTTGTCTGTTCCGGCCCACGCCGGCACCGCCACCAGCGGAGTGCTGGAACCGACGACCAGTGCCCGTGCCAAGGTGGCCGAGTTTCTGGTCTGGGAGCGCAGCGTCAAACCGAGCGGCCTCTATCAGGCAGACCTGGGCGGTGCGTTGCCCAATATCGTCTCCCCCGAGCTGCTCTGCCTGCTCAATGCCGCCTCCAGGGCGCGGGAGATAGCCACTCGCGAAGCCCCGGACGAGAAGCCCCCCTTCGTCGAGGGCAACCCCTTCCTGCCCAATGCCTGGGATCACCTGCTGGGCTCGCAGATCCTCTCGTCCAGCCCGATCCCGGGCCATCAGGGGGAGAGCAAGGTCAAGATCAGCTTCACCTTCGGTGAGCCGGGCACCCCGCTCGACGCCACCAGCGGCACCTACCGTTTTGTCAGCACCTATCTGGTGAAGGAGGGGCCGCAAGGCGCCCGCATCACCGACATCGATGCTGGCGGCAGCTGCGATTTCTGCCAATCCGGCAGCCTGCGCGCCGCCCTCGTTGAGACGCTCGCCGCCTATCCCGCCGCAGGGGCAGCGCAGTGCAAGGGGTTGGGGAAATAGGGCTTTGCCTTGGGTCAAAGCGTGTTTGGGGAATAGAAATAAAAACCGCAGCTCAAGGCTGCGGTTTTTGATTGTGCCCTGCCGTGAAGTCACGGCATCCTTCGGTCAGATCCCCTCTCCCCTTGGGGGAGAGGGTCAGGGTGAGGGGTAGCTAACATCATTCCTCGGCGAAATGCCAGCCAACGCTTGGATGGCATGGCTTTGCCATGCAGGACACGAGGGCGCTGCCCTCGACAGGGTTTCGCCCGCCCTTCGGGCTGGGGCGAGTGACTTTGGAAAGACCCAAAGTCACCAAAGGTCTTCTCCCCCGGCAAACCACCCGCTTCGCGGGTTCCCTCGTCTCGTCCAACGGGTCGGACGGAGCGCCGCAGACTGCACATCCCTGTGCCGACTGCGGCTGCGCCATCATCCCTGATGGCGCTCCTGCCCCGTTGAACTCGACTCGGCGGTTTGCAGGGGGAGCCAATACCGTGCTCGCCCGTAGCCTTAATTGTTAACTGACAGCCTATCTCGCAACAGGTGCCAAGCCGTTGGCCAAATCGGGCACAGGTTTGAGTGGAAGAGAATTTGGAAAATAGAAAAACTGCAGCTTAAGACTGCATTTTTTACTGGAAAAATTGTTTTATTTCTTTAATCCACTCAGGAGTAACATCTGCACCATCGAAATCTTCTTCATAGTTTGTGGATGCTTCAATATACTTTTCTGCGAAAATAATTTTATTTCCTCCATCATTTGAATGGAAAAATTCTTCGAGTTTAAGGTTTTTGAAATTCTTTATAAAGTCTGTATTTCCATTGAGGTTGGTTGCTTGTATTTCCCTTAGGTCTTCGGATGTCTGCATGGTCTTTAAAGTAATGGAGAAAATGATAGGGTTAAGGGCTTGCTCTATATCTGTTTTATATGTGTCGGAGTGAACCAACGGCAATAAATGAGTTTTGTCCATTTCGCCCTTGTTGCTTAGGCGTCTAATTTTTAAGGTTTTACTGCCGGCATTTATTTCTTCGCATCTTGTGTTGTCTGTATCGATTAAGCAGAAAACTTTTCCATTGGTATTTTCTTCTGCCATGGGAGTTTCTAAATATTTATACAATCTAATTACTTTCGATTGGCCGCCCATTGGTAATATTCTAAGATTTTTGTTTTCAATTTCTTCTTTGAAAAAGCTTTCAAAGTAAATTTTTTCACTTACCCCTTCACAAACAATCCAGTTATATGGTGTGGGCATCTTCAATGAGTAAAATATAGATTGAACTAAATCATATGTACTTTTCAGGGTGCAGTCTTTGGGGAGTGTATTTCTAGACGCTTCAATTTCTTTTTTTAATTGTGATCTATAGTCATATAGGTCAAAGCTTTCAAAAAGTATCTTTTTATCGACCTGAGTAAGAAAATGGCTATGACCCTTACTTATAATTGGCAGAAAACCATACCAGTGAGTTGTCACTAAAATTTGATTGCTGGCGGATATTTCCTTTAGTTTTTCAAATTGTTCATAGCATAATGATGTGTGTAGTGAGTTTTCGGGTTCATCTATCCCTATAATGACCATTCTATCTCTTTCAGAGTTTCTTTTTAGAAAAGCATAAACTAAATTTATTAATGCTTGCCTTTTTTCACCTGCGCTTAGTTCATTAACTTTTGTTAACGAATCCCCGCTTCTTCTATGCAGAACTCTTTTCTGAAAATAAACTTCTAAGATCTTATTTACTAGGTCAGCCTTGGTTACTGAATTGTTTCGATCTTGCCCTGTATGATAGCAATATTCTTTCTCTAGTATTACTTCAATTTCAGATACAAAATTACCTAGTGTTTTATTAATCCCCCCTTGATTATTGAAGTTAACCGTGTTTAATGATTTTTCTATTTCAGCCTTTAACTGTTTGTCAAAAACTTTCTGCATTTCTGTAGTTTCAATTTTTGTAAAGCTTTCAACCTCTATTTCCACAGGGAAATATATGAAGGAATAAAGACCCTTTAGCTCGCTATGAAATTTCTTCCAATCAGAATTAGACAGTAATTTAGATAATCTTTCTTTTCTATTGCTTGTTGTTTCCCTTTTTTCTTGGGGTTCGCTATTGACTTTTTCTTCATCCAGCATGTATGAAAGGAAATTTTCCTCGCCATGGAAACTGGCAAAATATAACCGTGGTACGTTAGACTGTATCTCCGACTCACCAGCAACTATTAGGTAATGAGAGTCAATGGATATTCCTTTCTGCTCTAATAGCTGACTCCTGATTTCAAAGAAGTCATTCATGGAGCCTCTAACTCCACTATGTAATGTATTTTTCTGTACCTCCCAGAAGTATTTACTTATCCTCTCAAACTCCTTCTTTTGTCGTGGCACTTTAGTCTTCTTGATTAAAAATATAGGCGATATAAATGGTTCATTTCCGACGGTGGTTAATCCATCTCGTTTCCCATCCTTATTTATAGGGTATGGTTTGTCGTTAAAGAATGAATTTAGTGCTTCTAGGATGGAACTTTTACCAACACCATTTTCTCCCACATATGAAACGAAACCATACTTTGAACCAATCGGAATGAATGAGATTCCTTTGTATGCTTTAATGTGTTTCAAAAATAAACCAATAATCATCTTTGTAATCTCTTAACTTAAATGCAAATTGTAAGTTCGACCAGCGAAGTGTAATCGGACATTCGAGAAATTAAGGTGTTATCACAGCGAAATAGCTCACTATTGGTCTTTCAATTTAAGACGACCTCCTGAAATAACGGGTGTGTTAACTGGCCTCGATGCTGTGGGTTGGGTGTTGCCCCCTGTTGTTCGCCGAGGTGAGCCCGTTTGTCCAGGCCGCGAGGCAGGATGCCGAGCGAGCGGCGCTGGGCCAGGGATGGCCCATCGGCGCGTGCCGTCGGACAAAGGGGTGAACCGAGGGAACCCGACGCAGGAGGGCGAACAAGTGGGGGTGGCCTTTCTTTTGGTGACTTTTCTTTGGCCACGCAAAGAAAAGTCACTCGCCTCAGCCCGAAGGGCGGGCGAAACCCCGTCGAGGGCAGCGCCCTCGTGTCCTGCATGGCGAAGCCGTGCCATTATGGCGTGGGGGGGCATTCGCCAGGCAATGCCGTTACCGACCCCTCACCCTGGCCCTCTCCCCCAAGGGGAGAGGGGACCAAGCCGAAACCCTGTCGAGGGCAGTGCCCTCGTGTCCTGCATGGCGAAGCCATGCCCAAGTTACCCAACCCCTCACCCTAACCCTCTCCCACAAGGGGGGAGGGGACTGTTACCGCGGACGATTACGCTTCGCTAATCGACCCTACTGGCGAAGCCATGCCAAAGAGGATGGCGACCCCTCACCCTGACCCTCTCCCGCAAGGGGAGAGGGAATTGTTACCCTGGTGCAATGCGCTCCGCTTATTGCACCCTACGCCTCTCCCGTTGGGGCGAGGGGACTGTTACCGCGGCCGATTACGCTTCGCTAATCGACTCAACTCGACCCTACTTGTCCCGGGTCCCGGGGCCGTCGGAAACCCCATCGAGGGTGGAGCCCTCGCACCTTGCCGAGGTGCTGGATGCCGGGCTGGCATCCGCCAACGACGCTACCGCCCCTGGCTCTCGCTACCACAATGCGCCGCTGACCCGACGGGACAAAACAGGGGCCAACGGGCACCCACCCCCATCCTACGGAGCCGACGGGGCCCGATCCACGGATATTGCTGACCCAAGTGTCAGAATCGACAGGTTTTTTGCGCTGGTTCAAAGTTACGGTCGCAAGCCTGGGGTGGGGCGGGGCCTCAGGCGTGACCCGCCAAAGTGTGAACGGGCCGATATTTCCCCGGCCTACCCCTTTCTCGCACTTGTCTGGCGTGCCCCGGGTTGGCTAAGGTGGTCGCCCATCACATGCAGGCAGTGGAGAGAGGCATGGACAAGATATTGCAGACCCTGTCGGAGCGGGTCACGCAGGCGCGGGATCTGGAGAGCCTGACCCGGCCCCTGCTGGAAATGCTCGAGGCGGTGACCGGGCTGGAGTCGACCTATCTCACCCAGATTGATGTCGAGCAGGGCACCCAGAGCATCCGCTATGCCAAGAATGCCAACGAGGTGGCCGGGCTGCAGATCCCGGAGGGGATCACGGTGGACTGGAGCGATACCTTGTGCCGGCGTGCCATCGATGAGGGGCGCATGTTCACCGACAATGTGGCCGAGTGCTGGGGCGATTCGGATGCGGCCAGGATCATGGGCATTCGCACCTATCTGAGCAGCCCGGTGCGCACACCCTCGGGGTCGCTCTATGGCACCCTGTGCGCCGCCAGCGCCGAGCGCAAGCCCTTCGTGGCGGGCTCAGAGCAGCTTATCGGCTTCTTCGCCCGGTTGATCGCCGAGCATGTGGAGCGGGAGCAGTTGCTGCAGCAGTTGCAGCAGGCCAACCAGGAGCTGGCGCGCCAGGCCCTCAGCGATCCCCTGACCGGCCTGCCGAACCGGCGGGCGCTGATGCAGGAGCTGGCTCGCCTGTTTTCCCTATCGGAGCGGGCCGGGCACCCTGTGCTCATCGCCTTTATCGATCTCGATGGCTTCAAGCAGATCAACGATACCCACGGTCACGAGGCGGGGGACAAGCTGCTGATCACCATGGCGCAGCAACTGTCGGCGGCCCTGCGCGGCGGCGATCTGCTGGCGCGGGTCGGGGGGGACGAGTTCGTCGTGGTGGGCATGGGGCCTCATCAAGGGCATGAGACGGTCGAGGGGGCGGTGCAGGGTTTCCAGCGCCGGTTGTTCGAGCAGAGCGTTTTTCAAGTGCCTATCCCCTCCCGGGTGCTGGACTATCCCGGCGCCAGCGTGGGGGCCGTGGCCATAGATCCGGCGCACACCAGCATAGACGACGCCCTGCGCCAGGCCGATGCGCGCATGTATGCGGTCAAGCGCCAGCGCCGCGCGCTGGAGGGGCGGGCAGGTTGCGTCTGAGGCGCCCCTGCCCATGGCAAGGGGGCCAGGGGCCGCGGCTTTGATGTCGCGCATTGTTGCCCCCGCGCCCGGGATGCTAGGATGCGTCTCCCTCAACACAGGCACTCTCTACCATGGCAAACCGCGTTATCGGCCAGCTCCGCGCCCTGGCGGCGAAAGTGGCCACCCTCTTTGCGGAGCTCTCCGAGTTTCAGCAGCGCATCTGGGTGGTCAGCATCATCAAGGATGCCTACACAGACACCTTCATCGTCAACGAAGGCAGCTTCGAGGAGCCCATGCAGTGGATGCACCGCAAGGGCTACAGCGCCGAGATGCTGGCCCGGGTCGATGCCATGGCCCGCTCCCAGGTTGTCCAGCTGGAGCTCGGTGGGCAGTGCCACCGTCTGATGCGGGTCAAATAGATGGCCCGGGTCGATGCCATGGCCCGCTACCAGGTTGTCCAGCTGGAGCTCGGTGGGCGGTGCCACCGCCTGATGCGGGTCAAATAAAGCCCCTTTTTGGCCCGAAGGGCCCGAGCCATAAGGTTCGGGCCACTCACCTTGCTGCCTGATGGCAACCCCTGGCAGGGTTGCCCGAGTCATGATTTCTCGGTGGTGCGCTCCGGTTTCAATGCCCCCGAGTAGACGCAGATGGCGGAGTTGTAACTGTTGTAGGCGACGGCGTAGTTGAAGTCGCAGAAATAGGCCGGGTGCTTGGTGGCCACAGTGTCACCCGCCTTGCATTTGTCCTGCATCCCCTCCACCAGAGAGTCATTGTTGGCGCCAAGACAGGCCTTGCCCGTGGTCTTGTCGCCACCGCACGCCATCAACAGGGCGCAAACCGAGATACTCATCAACCACTTCACTGTGCCGTGCATGTCCAATCCTGATCTGTTCAAACGAGATGCCGGTGCCATGGGCTCCGGGGTATAGGGGATGGTGCCTGGGGGACGGGGGCCCGGCTGCTTGCCGTCGTGCGCGCCACCAGGGGCGTTGCCGCAACGGCTTGGCCGCCATTGTGCGCAGTCCCCTTGCCCGAAGAGAGGGCCAACAGACTCCCAGCGTCATTTTACGGACCCAGAGCAGCCCCTGTCACCCCTTGGGGCGACCGGAGTCAGACATTCAATGGTGTTCGTGATGGGGGTCAAGGGATGGGCGGGGCTGAGCAAGGAGAGCAGTGCCCAGCAAGCGAGAGGCCCATGGCGGGCCTCTCTGCAGGCATCGAAGGACACTAGGGCGCCGGGAAGTACTTGTGCTGGATCCGCTGGAACTCGCTGCTGGCCAGCACCTGGGTCAGGCCGTGCTGGAACTCCTTGACCAGGGCATCGTCCACCGGATGGCTGAAGGCGAAGCAGAACTGCTCGGAGCTCAGCACCCAGCGCACCTCGAACTGGGCGGGATCCAGCTGCTGGGCCTGGATGAGATCCATCAGGGTGGCCTTGTTGCTGGAGATGAGGTCGACCCGCCCCGAGGTGAGCATCCGCAGCGCCTGGGGGAGGCGGTTGGCTGTCATTATCTTCTGCTCGTCGAAGCCGCTGTTGAGCAGCAACTGCTCCCCCACATCGGCGCGCACGGCGCCTATGGTGTGCTGCTGGGCATCCTCCAGCCGGGCGATCTTGAGGGGATGGCTGGCCAGCCCCATCAGTACGATTTCGGCATAGCCGATGGGACAGGCCCACTTGAACAGGGGATCCCGCGCCTCGGTGCGGGCGGTGGCGAAGAGCACCACGTTGGGCTTCTGGGTCAGCAGGTAGTAGCCCCTGGCCCAAGGGAGGATGCTGATCTCCTGGGGCGGGGTGCCCGTCTTCTGCCACACCTGGTGCAGCAGCTCGATGGCAAAGCCGCTTGGGGTGCCATCTTCCCCGGTGAAGTTATAGGGTTTGTACTCTTCGGTGAGGTAGTGAAGCTTGCCAAGGGCCGGGCTGGCGCTGGCCTGCCCCATCTCCCCCGGCCCGCCCCAGAGTGTGGCTAAGAGTGTGGCCAAGAGGGCGGTACTGTTCCTGATCCTTCCTATTCCTGCGCTCATCCTGACCGTCCTGCTGCCGAGTGCCCAGCTTCAAGTGTTGCCAAGCCACCGGGTTTCGCCACCCGAAGGGGCGAGCCATCGCCGTTGCTGTGTCAAGGCGTGGCGCAACAGGGGGGCGGCAGCGCGCTCCCGGGACGGCCCATCACCAGGCCGGGCGGGTATGGCCTATGGGCTTGAGGGCCTGATCGCGCAGGCCGACCAGCAGGGTTGCGCCGTCCGGTTGCAGCCTGAATTCGCCATAGCGCGCCTGCTCGTACTGGGCGGCCGTTCCCTCCTCGAAGAAGAAGGCATCCGGCCCTATCCACCACTGGCCCTGCTGCCAGCGGGCCTGCAGCAGGCGCTGATCCGGGGCCAGGGCGTCGGGGGTGCCCCCCTCCACCCGCTGTGCCACCTGCTGCTCATCGAGGCGGATGACCAGGGTCTGGGTGGCGGCACCCTCCTGGTGCGGGCTCCCCAACTGGCGGGCGAGGGCATAGCTCAGGCGCATGTAATCCCCCTGCATCAGGGAGCGAGGGTCGACCGGGGCCAGCTCCAGCAGCACTGTCTCGCCGCTGCTCATGGCATGCTCGAAGCGCCAGACGGTGACATTGATGCCCACCAGGATGGCGAGGCCGGTCAGCAAGAAACCAAGGCGTCTCATGAGGGGATACTCCCATGCTGGTGCTTGAACTTTTGGTCGTCGCCGAGCAACAGGGGACCGGAGCCCGGCAATGTGGCGAGGCCGGTCAGCAAGAAACCAAGGCGTCTCATGAGGGGATACTCCCATGCAGGTGTTTGAACCCTTGGTCGTCGCCGAATAACAGGGGACCGGAGCCCGGCGGTGTGGCGAGGCCGGTCAGCAAGAGGGCAAAGTGTCTCATGAGGCGATCTCCTTGCCGAGGATGTTCAACAACTGGCGGGCGCCGAGCAGCAGGGCCCCCGAGCCCAGCAGCAGCCAGGATTTGGTCATCAGGGTCAGCCCGAGATCGTAGTAGTAGAGGGAGCCAAAGCCGAGCAGCAGCAGGCCTGCCAGGGTCATGAGCCCCAGGCTCCCGGCATAAAAGCCGAGCACCAGCACCAGGGCGCCGGCTCCCATGCCGGGGATGATGGCGCTGATCACCACCAGGGGCAGGCCGTAGAGCAACGGCAGTTTCAGTTTCACCATGACCCCGAGCAGCAGGGCGGCGCAGAGCAGGGGATTGAGCATAAGCGGCAGGCGGGAGATCCCGAGCTCGTCGAGCGCGCTGGTGCCGCCGTCCCAGAGTGGATGGTGCAACCGGCCCAGCACCAGCAGGGAGAGCGCCAGCCCCAGGGTCAGGGACTCATAGAGCGAATGGCGTTCTGGGTCGCGCTCGGCCTGCAGCCAGCAGAAGGTGAGGGCGGCCATCACCAGCGGCAGGGCCAGCAGTTGCAGGCCGAGGCAGGCGAGCCCCATGGTCAGCAGGATGGCGGCGGCGAAGCTGTGGAAGAGGCGAACCAGCCAGTGCTCGAACAGGGCGGCGATGGCCAGCGACAACAGGGCCAGTCCCAGCCAGAGCGGGGCCGAGTGGGGGTCAATCTGGTCGATGAGGCCATAGAGCAGCCAGGCATCGGCCGCGAGCGCGAGCGCCAGCACGAACTGATCCCAGAGATCGCTGCGCCGGGCCAGGCGGTTGAGGCCGAGGGCGGCGGCCATCAGCAGGGTGCCCATGACAAGGGCGTGGTTTGCCTCGCGGATCAGGCTCTCGAAGGCCATGAACAGGAAGAGCAGCAGGAAGAGGGCGGCCAGCCAGCCCACCATGCCGAGCAGGAAGCGGCTCGACCAGTGGGGTTGCTCGTCTTGAGGGGCGTCGCCCTCCACCAGATGGGCGGCCCGCAGCCTCTCCCAAGGACTCAGATCAGACATGCTGCCTCCGTTGTTGTTGCAGCCAGCGGCTGGCCATGACCATGAAAGTCCGATGGCGATGGGATGGCCAGCAGGGGTGACCAGAGGATCGGCTCAGGCATGGGACCTCCGTTGTTGTTGTAGCCAGCGGCTGGCTATGACAGAGAGGCCGATGGCAATCAGGCTCAGCAGCAGGAAGCCGTTCATGTCGGGCTCCATCCACTTGCCGAGCGCCGCGAGAATGACGGCGATAAGGCTCAGGCACCCCATGGCTAGCCCGGCGATAAACCTGTGGTGCCAGCGCAGATAGGCGGCCCCAAGCCATGCGAGCCAGGCGGGCCAGACCCAGGGGGAGGCGGCATCAAACAGCGCCAGCAGGGCCAGCAGGGTGACCCCGAGCCCGGCGGCCAGCCCCGGGAGCCAGGAGGGCATGAGCCCGAGGCGCGCTGGGGCCAGGATGAGCGCCCCCCAGAGGGCGGCGTTGAGCAGGGTCAGGCACCAGCCGAGGGCCTCCTCATTGAAGGAGAAGAAGAGATCGATGAGGCCGAGACGCCAGTAGAGCACCAGGGCCAGCTGGCCGAGCAGCCAGCAGAGCGTCCAGAGCAGGGGGCTCCTGCCGAGCGCCGCCAGGGGCAACAGCAGCAGGGCCCAGGTGGCGAAGAGCTGCCAGGGATCGGCACCTGTCTGGTAGGTCTGACCCACCAGGGCCAGCAGGGCGCCTATGTTGAGGGCCACCGCCAGCAGCAGGGCCTGGCGCGGGGTGTCGGCCAGGGGCTTGCGCCAGAGCACCAGCAGCATGGCGAGCAGGGGCAGCTCCAGCAGGGCGAGGCGGGAGAGGCGGCCCAGCGCCTGCCAGTTGAAGGCGACGAAAAACACCAGGCCAGCCCCCAGGCAGAGGCAGCCGAGCCAGAGCAGCAGCCTGTCGAACAGCCACTGCCAGCGCACGGGGGCCGGGGGCAGATCGCAGAGGGCGAGGGCGGCGGGCAATGACTCCCGAGGGAGACGACCGCGTCTGACCCAGTCGAGCAGGGTCTGTCTTGAGGTGACGAGCATGGCGAGGCTCCTGGTGCCGTCGTGCCTGAATGGTAAGGCATTATGGCACGGCGCCGCGTCCCGGGGCAGACCCCGCTGGCGCTGATGCGACAGGGAGGCAGGAGCGGACGACAAAAAAGCCCCGACCGGGAGGAGGGGGCTCTGATGACGGGCAGAGGGGGATATGGATGGGTGCTCACGCCCATCCTATCCCCTCGTTGCTGGCGCGTCAGACGAAGATCAGGGTGCTGGCGCCCAGGCCCACGAAGAGAATGGCGCAGGCGATGCGGATCCCCTGGAGGGGCAGCTTGTCTGCGCCGAGCTTGCCAAGCAGCACCACGGGCACGTTGGCCAGCATCATGCCGAGGGTGGTGCCCGTGATGACCTGAGTGAGAGAGTCGTACTTGGCCGCCAGCAGCACAGTGGCTATCTGGGTCTTGTCGCCTATTTCGGCGATGAAGAACAGCACGAAGGTGGCCATGAAGGGGCCGTATTTGTCGAGGGAACTCTCTTCATCGTCCATCTTGTCCGGCACCAGGATCCAGACCGCCATGGCGATGAAGGCACCGGCGACCAGCCAGGTCATCACCTTGGGGTCCATCCAGCTGCTGATGAACTCCCCTATCCAGGCGGCACCCGCATGGTTGAGCAGGGTGGCGACCAGCATGCCGGCGATGATGGGCCAGGGTTTGCGAAAACGACAGATGAGCAGCAACGCCAGGAGCTGGGTCTTGTCGCCGATCTCGGCGATGGCCACGCTCAGGGTTGAGGTTAACAAGGCTTCCATAAATATGACCGGGGGACGGAATTGTTATAAACCAAAGACAAGCCTGCGCCATCCGTCCCCGGTATTGGCACTGGCCCGTCAAAGGTCTTGTCAAATCCGGCATTGCCCGGATCACCCTGACCATGGTGAGTTGGCACCAAGTATGTTGATCAGGATCGCGCACCGGGTTGGCACCCGTGGCGAGACTACTCCCCCTCGATGGGAGCCGGCATTCTAGGGAAAAACGTCCTCTGAAGCAAGGCGTGTGGCTGGGGGATCACCCGCCCACCAGCTTGACTTGAAAGCCGGCTTTCTCCAGCTCGGCCTTGATAAGGTCCCGTTTGTCCCCCTGGATCTCGATGATCCCCTCCTTGAGGCCGCCGCCGGTACCGCACTTCTTCTTGAGCAGGGTGGCGATGGTTTTCTGCTTGTCGGCCGGCACGCCGTGGATGGTGATGACACCGGCGCCCTTGC
This sequence comes from Aeromonas sp. Marseille-Q5825, assembly GCF_946892685.1. NCBI lineage: Bacteria > Pseudomonadati > Pseudomonadota > Gammaproteobacteria > Aeromonadales > Aeromonadaceae > Aeromonas > Aeromonas sp. Marseille-Q5825. The sequence goes on along the minus strand of NZ_CAMPOU010000003.1, from coordinate 50,352 downwards.
GCCCCTTGGTCTCGCGGCGGATGCGCACGACTCCGTCGGCGGGGAAGGGGGAGGCGCTCTGGGTGGGGGTGGATTCCTTGATCATGCCGCCGTCCGTGCTGTAGACCAGGCGGCTGTTGTTGTCGTGACTCATGGCAATACTTTGTCGGTTAGCTAAGCGGAGTTTGATTTTACGCAAATAAATGTTGGGGGCACAGCTTATAATCCTCCCCACTAAAAGCGAATTATTCTTGTTTAACTTCAGGAGCCCGTCATGGTACTCACAGAGTTGTCGCCGGGGCAGCGTGCTCGCATCAAGAACATGAACCATCTTGGCCGCGCCTTGCGACGCAAGCTGATGGTGATGGGGCTCTTGCCCCAGACCGAGATCCTCTATCTGCGGGCGGCTCCCCTGGGGGACCCGCTCCAGATCCAGTGCCAGGGCATCTGCCTCTCCATGCAAAAGAGCCTGGCCCAGCAGATCGAGGTCGAGCCGGTATGAATTCGTCGGGTTCAGCAGACAATAGAGGTAGCACGGCTATGAATTACGCATTGGTAACGGTCGGCAACCCCAACAGCGGCAAGACGTCGCTGTTCAACGCCTTGACCGGTGCCCGCCAGCAGGTGGGCAACTGGAGCGGGGTCACCGTCGACAAGAAGATGGGCGAGTTTTCCGCCAAGGGGCAGGATTACACCCTGGTGGACTTGCCCGGTATCTACTCCCTGGCCAATCAGGAGGCGAGCCTGGACGAGCAGATCGCCAGCCGCTTCGTGCAGGGCCAGCAGCCGGATTTGCTGCTCAACGTCATCGACGCCGCCAATCTTGAACGCTCCCTCTATCTCACCCTGCAACTGCGGGAGCTGGGCCTGCCCATGGTGGTGGTGCTCAACAAGATGGATCTGCTGCAAAAGCGCCGCATCACCATAGACGAGGGGCTGCTCGGTCAGGCACTCGGTTGCCCCGTGGTGTCGCTCTCGGCCCACAATCGCCAGCAGGTGGCGGCCTTCAAGGAGCAGATCCACCAGTTCATCGGCCAGCCCCAGCCCGCCCTGGTGCTCGATTACGGTCAGCCGCTGGAAGCCGACATCGCCGAGCTTGAGACCCTGCTCGCCCCCCACCACCTCAATGACCGCGGCCGTGCCCTGCGTCTGCTGGAGGAGGACGTTGTCATGCAGGAGACCCTGGCGGCGGGTCAGCAGGCGGCGGCCGACAACGTGGTGAGCCGTGCCCACCACGCCCAGGACATAGATCTGCAACTGGCTGACTTGCGCTACGGCCACATCCACCACTGGTGTCAGCAGGCGTGCCGCCATCAGGACAAGCTCACCGTCGCCCAGAGCGAGCGGCTGGACAGGGTGCTGCTCAACCGCTGGGTGGGCATCCCCTTCTTCCTGCTGGTGATGTACCTGATGTTCATGTTCGCCATCAAGGTGGGCAGCGCCTTCATCGACTTCTTCGACATCCTGGGGGGCGCCCTCTTCGTGGACGGGGTGCATCACCTGCTGGGGCTGGTGTCGGCACCCGACTGGCTGGGGGCCGTGCTGGCGGACGGCGTCGGCGCCGGTCTGCAGACGGTGGCGACCTTCATCCCCGTGGTGGGCTGCCTCTTCCTGTTCCTCGCCGTGCTGGAGAGCTCGGGCTATCTGGCCCGCGCCGCCTTCGTGGTGGATGCCCTGATGCGCCGCCTCGGCCTGCCCGGCAAGGCCTTCGTCCCCATGCTGATGGGCTTTGGCTGCACAGTGCCCGCGGTGATGGCGACCCGCACTCTGGGGTCGGAGCGCGAGAGGCTGATGACCTCGGCCATGGCGCCCTTCATGTCGTGCGGTGCCCGGCTGCCTGTCTATGCCCTGTTTGCGGTGGCCTTCTTCCCGGAGTCGGGCCAGAACCTGGTGTTCGGCCTCTACCTGCTCGGCATACTGGTGGCCGTGCTCACCGGCCTCTTCCTGCGCAGTACCCTGCTGCCGGGCAAGAGTGACTCCATGGTGATGGAGATGCCGGACTACGAGTGGCCCCGTCCGGTGGACGTGGGGCTGCGCACCTGGCAAAAACTCAAGGCTTTCATCTTCGGCGCGGGCAAGACCATAGTGCTGATGGTGGCCGTGCTGAGCGTGCTCAATTCGCTGGGCACCGACGGCAGCTTCGGCAACCAGGATCAGGAAAACTCTGTGCTGAGCAAGATCAGCCAGTCGGTGACCCCGGTGCTGCACCCCATCGGGATCCGGGAAGAGAACTGGCAGGCCACGGTCGGCATCCTCACCGGCATCTTCGCCAAGGAGGCGGTAGTGGCCACTCTCAACAGCCTCTATGCCGGCAGCGCCGGTGACGAGGAGGAGAGTGAATACTCCCTGCTCGGGAGCCTGAAGGAGGCGCTGGCCACCATTCCCGCCAACCTGGCGGACATAGATCCCGCCGATCCCATGGGGCTCAAGGTCGGGGAGCTGGCGGATCAGCAGGCGGCCGCCGAGGCCCAGGAGGTGGATACCTCCACCTACGGCAACATGCAGACCCACTTCGACGGGGCGGCCGGTGCCTTCGCCTACCTGCTGTTCGTGCTGCTCTACATGCCCTGTGCCGCCGCCATGGGCGCCCTGGTACGGGAGACCGGCCGCCAGTGGGCCCTGTTCACCGCCGCCTGGTGCAACTACATGGCCTTCATGTGTGCCACCCTCTTCTACCAGCTGGCGACCTTTGCCGCTCACCCCGAGCAGAGCCTGCTCTGGACCCTGAGCTACGGGCTCTCCCTGGCGCTGCTGTGGTGGTTCGGTCGTCGCCACGGGGATATAGTCGCCCGCAAGGTGGTGACCCTGTGACGGCGCAAAAGAGGGAATGGACCCATCGAGGGGAGGTCACGCCATGATATTGCGAGAGCTGGGTGATTATCTGGCGGCGCAGCAGAGGGTGAGCCGGCGGGATCTGGCCCGCCACTTCCACACCTCGGAGGATGCGGTGGAGGCCATGCTCGGTGTCTGGATGCGCAAGGGCCGCGTCACCAAGCGGGAGACCCGGGTGTGCGGCGGCAGTTGCTGCGGCAAGAGCGAGGAGGTGATGTTCGAGTGGTGCGAACCAGGCCGGATCGGCCTGGTACAGCGGCGCTGAACGCGCTGCCGCCTGAGAGCGTCATCTGACAACAAGAGACCCGCCATTGGCGGGTCTCTTGCTTTGCGTCTGTTGCCGATAAGCGGGGCGGGCAGATGTGGCCATCACAGCCTGGCCAGCATCTCCTGGGTGACCAGCACTATGCCCTGCTCGGAGCGGTAGAAGCGGCGGGCATCCTCGCAGGCGTTTTCCCCCACCACCAGCCCTTCCGGCAGCCGGCAGCCCTTGTCGATCACCACCCGGCGCAACCGGCAACCGGCCCCTATCTCGACCCCGGGGAAGATCACCGCCTGATCCAGGGTGCAGAAGGAGTCGACCCGTACGTTGTTGAACAGCACGGAGCTCACGATGAAGGAGCCGCTGACTATGGTGCCGCCGGCGAACAGGGAGTTGATGGTCATGCCGTGCTGGCCGTTCTGATCCTGCACGAACTTGGCGGGGGCCGTCATCTTCTGGCTGGTCCAGATGGGCCAGTCCTGATCGTAGATGTCGAGCTCGGGCGTCACAGAGGCGAGATCCATGTTCGCCTCCCAGAAGGAGTCCACAGTGCCCACATCGCGCCAGTAGGGGCGCTTTTGCGGGCAGCAGCCGACGCAGGAGAGGCTGAACGGATGGGCATAGGCGGTGCCCTCCTTGACCACCCGCGGGATCACGTCCATGCCGAAGTCGTGGTGGGACTGCTCGTTGGCGAGATCCTCTTCCAGCAGTTGATAGAGGTAATCGGCGTCGAAGATGTAGACCCCCATGGAGGCCAGCGCTGTGTCGGGTTTGCCCGGCATGGCGGGCGGGTCGGCGGGCTTCTCGACGAAGGCGTTGATCTTGCGGCTCTCATCCACCGCCATCACGCCAAAGGCGCTGGCCTCCTGGCGCGGCACCTCGATGCAGGCCACCGTCACCCGGCTGCCCAGGTTGACGTGATCGAGCAGCATGGCGGCGTAATCCATCTTGTAGATGTGATCCCCCGCCAGCACCACCACATATTTGGGGCCGTGCTCGCGAATGATGTCCATGTTCTGGTAGACCGCATCGGCGGTACCGCGATACCAGCTGACCTCGTCAATGCGCTGCTGGGCCGGCAGTAGCTCGATGAATTCGTTCATCTGGTAGCGCAGGAAGGACCAGCCCGACTGCAGGTGACGCAGCAGACTGTGGGACTTGTACTGGGTGACCACGCCGATCCGGCGGATCCCGGAGTTGATGCAGTTGGAGAGAACGAAGTCGATGATGCGGAACTTGCCACCAAAATGAACGGCCGGTTTTGCCCTGCTGTCCGTCAGCTGCTGGAGCCGACTGCCTCGCCCCCCGGCTAACACCAACGCCATGGTCTCGTTCAATAACTGCCTGGACCTTGCTGTGTTGGCTGGTTGTAACAACATTGAATACCCCTTTATTGATATACCTCCTCAATGGTGCCTCTTTTGAGGCCCGTTTGAAAGGGCTTTCAATCAGCAGGGGATTCAAATTGATTTTTTTGTCATTTATGTGAGCGAGCGCCATTGCCAATCAGGAAGATGGCTCGGTTTGTGGTCGCATGATGGGCAGAGGGCAGAGCGAAGGGAGGGGGTCAGCCGTGCTCTTATCGAACACCCGGCCGCGAGGGCGGCCGGGTGTTGCGGGGGAGGGGGCGCCAGACTAGAAGAGATCGTTGTTATCATCCTTGGTGGGTTCCAGGCTCCAGCCGCTGGCCGCCGCACTGTTGCCTATCTGCCCCTTCTCTCTCCACAGCTTTATCTTGAGGCGCAGGTTGTTCTGGGAATCTGCGTTCTTGACCGCCTCTTCTTCGTCTATCACCCCCTCCACCACCAGATCGAACAGGGTGCTGTCGAAGGTGACCATGCCAAGGGCCCTGGATTTCTCCATGATCTCCTTGAGGCCGCCAAACTCGCCGCGCTTGATGAGATCGCGAATGGTATGGGTGCCGAGCATGACCTCCACCGCCGCCCGGCGGCCGCCGTCTGTGGTCTTTACCAGCCGCTGGGAGACGAAGGCCTTGAGGTTGTTGCCAAGGTCGTTGAGCAGCTGGGGGCGGCGCTCTTCCGGGAAGAAGTTGATGATGCGGTCCAGCGCCTGGTTGGCGTTGTTGGCGTGCAGGGTGGAGATGGCCAGATGCCCGGTCTCGGAGAAGGCCAGCGCATGCTCCATGGTCTCCCGGTCGCGAATTTCACCGATGAGGATGACGTCCGGCGCCTGGCGCAGGGTGTTCTTCAGGGCCGCGTGGAAGCTGCGGGTATCCACTCCCACCTCCCGCTGGTTGATGATGCTCTTGCGGTGGCGATGGACGAACTCCACCGGATCCTCGATGGTGATGATGTGGCCGCCGCTGTTGCGGTTGCGATGGTCGATGAGGGCCGCGAGCGACGTGGATTTGCCCGAACCGGTGCCGCCGACGAAGAGCACCAGGCCGCGCTTCTCCATGATGGTATCGAGCAGCACGGGGGGAAGCTTGAGATCCTCGAAGCGGGGGATCTCTGTCTTGATGTTGCGCGCCACCAGGGAGACCTCGTTGCGCTGCTTGAAGATGTTGACCCGAAAGCGGCCTATCTGGGGCAGGGAGATGGCGAGGTTCATCTCCAGCTCCTTCTCGAACTGCTGCTTCTGCTCCGAGTCCATGAGCTCGGCGGCTATCCTGGCCACCTCGCCCGGCTCGAGCGGCACCTCGTTCAGGGGGCTAAGGGCGCCGTTGAACTTGGCGCAGGGGGGCGCCCCTGTGGAGAGATAGAGGTCGGAGCCATCCTGCTTGGCCAGGATCTGTAGCATGTCTCGCAATTCCATGTGTTGCCTCGTCACTCAAAGAAATAGGGGGAGCAATGTGCTTGAGTGTACAGCCTCAGGCACCGGTCAGTTTCTCGCGAAACACAAAAAACACCGCGCCCAGGATGCACAGGCCGGCCCAGAGGTAGTCCCACTTCAGGTCTTCTTTCAGATAGAAGATGGAGAAGGGAACGAACACGGTGAGGGTGATCACCTCCTGCAGTATCTTGAGCTGACCGACCGAGAGCACGGTGTGGCCGATGCGGTTGGCGGGCACCTGCAACAGGTACTCGAACAGGGCGATACCCCAACTCACCAGGGCGGCGATGATCCAGGGTTTGTGGTTCATGCTCTTGAGATGGGCATACCAGGCGAAGGTCATGAAGACGTTGCTGCAGATCAGCAGACCGATACTGGTCATGATAGGGTTCATTAGGTTCTCCTTTGAAATCAATGCATTTTATCTCGACTCCATGGGTTTTCATAAGTGGCACATGAGGGTATTTTTAACCCACAAGGATGTGACAACAGAAGGTTGAAACTGGATGGGCAAGACAAGCTGGGGAGTGCTTTGTCTGTTGTTTGCCTGTATGACGCCCGTTACCGCTATGGCAAACGGCGCGCCAACCCTGACGGTGGTGACCGATGTCTGGCCCCCGTTTCGCATGCTCGCGCAGAACGACGAGTTCCATGGTCTGGATATCGACATTCTGCGCCAGTTGCAGGCTCGCAGCGGCATAGCGCTCACCCTCAAGCGGGTGCCCTGGGGACGGGCACTCAAGCAGATGCAGACAGGTCAGGCGGACTTGATGATAGGGTTGGCCCACACCCCGGAGCGGGCGGCCTTCATCGATTACCTGCAACCAGCCTATTACCAGTGCCGGCCGGCCTTCTACGGCAAGGCGGCGGCGGTGGCCACCCTGAAAACCTACGAGGATCTGCGCGGCAGGGAGATAGGCTATGTGCTCAACTCCGCCTATTTCGCCCCCTTCGACGACGACGGCCAGCTCGACAAGCACGGGGTGCCCACCGAGGATCAGTTGCAGCGCATGGTGGAGCGGGGCCATCTGCCCCTGATGATAGGCACCGACTGCCAGGTGGATTACGCCCTGAGCCAGCGCAACGACGCCGGTCTCATCAAGGCGGACTATCGCCCGCCCCACCCTGTGGTGCTCTATCTGGGCATGAGCAAGCACTCACCCCACCATGATCTCGGGCCTGCACTGGCGCAGGCGTTGCAGACCATGGTGGAGAGCGGCGAGATAGAGGCGCTGGCCAAGCCTTACCAGCCTTGACCTTGGGTGGTAACGCGCTGTTATCATGCTGCTTTCCTGCTGGCCCCCGGTTCGGGGCGGCACCTGTCTCATTTCGGGGATCCCGCGTGTATCTCGCTCTCATCCATCGCCAGCAGCGCTGGCAGCGCCACTGGCTGCTCGCCCTGTCGCTGCTGGTCCTGTCCCTCTTCCTGCTCTCCCTTGCCCTGGGGGAGTTCGTGCTGCTGCCCTGGCAGCCCCTGGGGGAGCTGGAGCTGCGCATCTTGCTGGATCTGCGCCTGCCGCGCGCCCTGCTGGCCCTGCTGGCGGGGGCGGCGCTCGCCTGTGGCGGGGCCGTGCTGCAGGTGATGCTGCACAACCCTGTGGCCGAACCCGGCCTGCTCGGCGTCTCGAGCGGGGCTGGCCTCGCCGCCATGGTGGCGATGGCGGTGGCCAAGTCCCTTGGCGTCTACCTGCCGGGCTGGGGGTTGTCGCTCGCGGCCTTTGGTGGCGCCCTGGTGGTGACCATGCTGCTCATCCACCTGGCGCGCCGGGCCAGGCTCGGCCATACCCGGCTGCTGCTGTTCGGGGTGGCCATCGGCATCCTCACCAATGCGGCCATGACCTGGCTGATGTACTTTGCCGACGACGGCTCCCTGCGGGAATTCATGTTCTGGATGATGGGCAGCCTCTCCTATGGCAGCCAGCAGCTCGGCTGGTGGTGGTTGGTGCTGCCGCTGACCCTCGGCTGGCTCTGCTGGCAGGGCAGGGCGCTGCAACAACTGCTGCTGGGGGAGACCCAGGCCCGGCTGATGGGGATGAACGTGGACAGGATGCGGGTGCGGCTGGTGCTGGCGGTCTGCCTGCTCACCGGGGTCGCGGTGTCCCTGTGCGGTGTCATCGGTTTCGTCGGCCTGGTGGTGCCCCACCTGCTGCGGCTGTGCGGCGGCAGCGATCAGCGCTTCCTGCTGCCCGCCTCGGCGCTGGGAGGGGGCGCCCTGCTGCTGGGTGCCGATCTGGTGGCGCGCTCGGCCCTTAGTGCCGGTGAGCTACCCATCGGCGTCATCACCGCCTCGGTCGGGGCGCCGCTCTTTATCTACCTGCTGCTGAGGCAAGATGCCGATGTCTCCCGTTAAGTCCTCCCCCGATCCCCTCTGGCTGCTGGAGGCGCGGGCCCTCGGGATCCCCGCGCGGCTCGCGCCCCTGGATCTCGCCTGGGCCGGGGGCCAGCTGGTCGCCCTGCTCGGCCCCAACGGCAGCGGCAAGTCGACCCTGCTCGGTGCCCTGGCGGGTATTCTGCCCGCCGAAGGCGCCGTGCTGCTGGGTGGTGAAGTGCTCACTGACCTGAGCTGGCCCGAGCTTGCCAGGCGCCGCGCCATGTTGCCCCAGCGTCAACCCCAGCTGTTCCATATCCCGGTGTTCCAGGTACTGAGCCTGGGACTGGAGGAGGGGGGGCTGCCGGAATCACAGGGTCGGGCGGTGGCCGAGATCTGCGCCGCGCTGGAGCTGGATGCCCTGCTGGCGCGGGACTTCAGCCGCCTCTCCGGCGGTGAGCAGCAGCGGGTGCTGATCGCCCGCACCCTGCTGCAACTGTGGCCCGGCCTCAACACTGATGGGCGGGTGCTGCTGCTGGACGAGCCCCTGGCGGGGCTGGATCTGCACCATCAGCTGGCCCTGCTGCGGCTGCTCAAGCGCCTCTCCCGACAAGGTCTGTTGGTGGTGATCGCCATCCACGACATCAACCTGGCCATCGACTGGGCGGATCGCATCCTCTGCCTGCAGCAAGGTAGGGTGGTGAGCGAGGGGGGCGTGGATGTCATCGACGAAGCCTTGCTGGAGCGGGTGTTCCAGATCAAAACGGATCGCGTCGAGGCGGCCGGCCGCACCTGGTTTATGCCGAGCCTGTGAGGCGGGCTTACCCCTCATCCCCAGCCCTTCTCCCGCAAGGGGAGAAGGGAGCCGCTCCGTATACTGCGGATACAGCATTGATAACCTGCAGAGGCTGAGTGACGCCAAGAAGGAGCCGAGTGAGTCACCGTGGAAATGAAAAGAGCCAGGCATCCGTGATGCCTGGCTCTTTGAATTGGTAGATAGCGCGTTGAGCGGTTGCTCAGGCTTTCTGCTTGTCCAGCCGCACCTGGGCCGCTTCGGCCAGCATGGCCAGCAGAGTTTCTGTGTCTTCCCACGACAGGCAGGCATCGGTGATGCTCTGACCAAAGGTGACGGCGCAGCCGTTCTCCACGTCCTGACGCCCTTCCACCAGGAAGCTCTCGGCCATGATGCCGGCGATGCCGGTGCGGCCGCGGCGCAGCTGATCGCAGATATCCTGCGCCACCAGCAGCTGGCGACGGTGATCCTTCATGCTGTTGCCGTGGCTGAAATCCACCACCAGCCGCTCGGGCAGGCCCACGTCGGCCAGGGCCTCACAGGCCTCGTCTATGCTGGCGGTGTCGTAGTTGGGCCTGTGGCCGCCACGGAGGATCACGTGGCCATAGGGGTTGCCGGCGGTGCGGTAGATGGTCATCTTGCCGTCCTTGTCCGGGGAATAGAAGATGTGGCTGTGGCGGGCGGCGCGCACCGCATCGATGGCGATGCGGGTGTTGCCGTCGGTGCCGTTCTTGAAGCCCACCGGGCAGGAGAGGGCGGAGGCCATCTCGCGGTGCACCTGGGATTCTGTGGTGCGCGCCCCGATGGCGCCCCAGGTGATGAGGTCGCTGATGTACTGGCCGGTCACCATGTCGAGGAATTCGGTGGCGGTGGGCATGCCCATCTCGTTGATGTCCACCAGCAGCTGGCGGGCCAGCTTCAACCCTTCATTCACGTCGAAGCTGCCGTCGAGGCGCGGATCGTTGATCAGCCCCTTCCAGCCGACTATGGTGCGCGGCTTCTCGAAGTAGGTGCGCATCACTATGCACAGGCTCTCTTTATATTGCTCGCGCAGGGTGTTGAGGCGCTGGGCGTATTCGCGGGCGGCGGCCGGATCGTGGATGGAGCAGGGGCCGACGATGACCAGCAGGCGCTGATCCTCACCGGCCAGAATGGCTTCTACATCGTGGCGGGCATCCAGCAGATTCTGGGCGACGGTGTCGTTTAACGGGAAGGCGTGCGCCAGCTCGCTCGGAGTGATCAGGGACTCCAGGCGACGGGTGCGCAATTCATCGGTGTGAATGGACATACGACTCTATTCTCGAGTGAATAAGGGGGGCGGGATGCCAAAATGCAAGGGGATAAAATAAAGCAAAACTCCCCCGATGGAAACCTTGGGAGGCTCTGATAGGATGTGAGCCTAAAAGCCATTTCAAATGAGGTAGTTATCGTGGCAAAGCCAGGCGCGACCGGGGTCACCCGCATCATCAACGCAACCGGTTACAGCATGAAGGGTCTCAAATCGGCCTGGATTAACGAGGCGGCCTTCCGTCAGGAGCTGGTGCTTGTCTTGGCTCTGATGCCGCTGGCCGGCTGGCTCGGCGACTCCCTCAACGAGATCCTGCTGCTCATCTGCATCAGCTGGCTGGTGGTGATCGTCGAGGTGCTCAACTCCGCCATAGAGGCGGTGGTGGATCGCATCGGCTCAGAGCATCACGAGCTGTCGGGGCGCGCCAAGGATCTCGGCTCCGCCGCCGTCTTTATCGCCCTTGCCCTCAATGCCCTGGTGTGGGGCGCCTTGATTGGCCGCAATCTGCTGGGGTGGTGGTAGAGCACATATCTTGCGGGTGAGTTTGCACCCTCTCCCTCTGGGAGAGGGCAGGGTGAGGGTTGTATCTTCTCGCCCCTCATCCCCAACCCTTCTCCCGCGAGGGGAGAAGGGGGCAAAGGAGCAAAGACGCGGACGTGCGTTGAGCATCGCGGCATAAAAAAGCCCGTCATCGAGACGGGCTTTTTGTTATCCGAGCAACCGGCTCAGGGCATCAGTGCAGGATCCGGGCACGTATGGTGCCGTTGATCTCCTTGAGACGGGAGAGCGCCTTCTCGCTGTGCTCAGTCTCCACGTCGATCACCACATAACCGATCTCGCTGCTGGTCTGCAGGTACTGACCGGCGATGTTGATCCCCTCGTCGGCGAAGATCTGGTTGATCTGGTTCATCACGCCCGGCTGGTTGCGGTGGATGTGCAGCAGACGGCTGGAGCCCTTGTGGCCCGGCAGTGAGACTTCCGGGAAGTTGACGGCGGAGAGGGTGGAGCCGTTGTCTGAGTATTTGACCAGCTTGTTGGCCACTTCCAGACCTATGTTCTCCTGGGCTTCCTGGGTGGAACCGCCGATATGGGGGGTCAGGATGACGTTGTCCAGGCCGCGCAGCGGGGTCAGGAACTCCTCGTCGTTGGACTTGGGCTCGCTCGGGAAGACGTCGATGGCGGCGCCGGAGAGGTGACCGCTCTTGATGACATCGGCCAGGGCATCGATGTCCACTACGGTACCGCGGGAGGCGTTGATGAAGATGGCGCCCGGTTTCATCATGCGCAGCTGCTCGGCGCCGATGAGATCCTTGGTGGAGGCGGTTTCCGGCACGTGCAGGCTGATGACGTCAGACATGTTGAGCAGCTCCACCAGGTTCGGCACCTGGATGGCGTTGCCCAGAGAGAGCTTGTTCTCGATGTCGTAGTAGTAGACCTTCATGCCGATCATCTCGGCGATGATGCCAAGCTGGGTGCCGATGTGGCCGTAGCCTATGATGCCGAGCTTCTTGCCGCGGGCTTCCACCGAACGGTTGGCGAGTTTCTCCCAGACGCCGCGATGGCACTTGGCGTTCTTCTCGGGGATGCCGCGCAGCAGCAGCAGTATCTCCCCCAGCACCAGTTCAGCCACGGAGCGGGTGTTGGAGAAGGGGGCGTTGAAGACGGGAATGCCGCGCACGTGGGCGGCATCCAGGGAGACCTGGTTGGTGCCGATGCAGAAGCAGCCGATGGCGACCAGCTTGCCGGCGGCATCCAGCACCTTCTCGGTGATCTGGGTGCGTGAACGCAGGCCCACGAAATGCACGTCACGAATGCGCTCGATCAGCTCATCTTCCGACAGTGAGGTCTTCAGATACTCAACATTGGTGTATCCGGCTGCCCGAAAGGTCTCTACCGTGTTGGGATGCACTCCCTCCAGCAGCAGTACTTTGATCTTATCCTTGTCCAGCGAAAACTTGGCTGTCATGACGTTCCCTCTATTGTTTGAAAATGCGTTCAGGCTTGCAGTGTGAAGAAAACCGTAAAGTAGCAAAAACGTTTGGGAGAGGGAATATTTGTGACGAAAGTCAAATTCTTTGAAGTTATCAACGTTTTTTGCAGCCTGCTTGGTGCAACCCATTGAGCCATAAATAGAAACGGCGCCATCAGGCGCCGTTGTCCATTCGCGGGGGCAATAATGGGGGTCTGGTGACCCCGCGAGCACTCCGGCAGTCAGCCTTATTGCGTGACTACGCCCTCTGGCGTGCCGATCAATACCACGTCGGCGCCGCGGTGGGCGGAAGATAGATCGTTGGTGACCACGCCGACCATGGCAGATGCCTTATTGGGTGACGACCCCATCCGGAGTACCGATCAGTACCACGTCGGCGCCGCGGTGGGCGGAAGATAGATCGTTGGTGACCACGCCGACCATGGCAGATGCCTTATTGGGTGACGACCCCATCCGGAGTACCGATCAGTACCACGTCAGCGCCGCGGTGGGCGAACAGGCCGTTGGTGACCACGCCAACGATGGCGTTGAGCTGCACTTCCAGCCCTTTGGCGTCTGTGATGGCCATGCCCTTGACGTCCAGAATGATGTTGCCGTTGTCGGTCACCACACCCTCACGCCACACCGGGTTGCCACCAAGCTTCCTGATCTCGCGGGCCACGTATTCGCGGGCCATGGGGATCACTTCCACCGGCAGCGGGAACTGGCCCAGCACCTCGACTGTCTTGGTGTTGTCGATGATGCAGATGAACTGGTCGGCCACGGCGGCGACTATCTTCTCGCGGGTCAGGGCGGCGCCACCGCCCTTGATCATGTCGCGGGTCCCGTTGATCTCGTCGGCGCCATCCACGTAGACGGAGAGGGCATCGATGTCGTTGAGATCAAACACCGGGATGCCGAAACCCTTGAGGCGCTCGGTGGAGGCGATGGAGCTCGATACCGCGCCCTTGATCTCGTCCTTCATGGTCGCCAGTGCGTCGATGAAGTGATTGACGGTAGAGCCGGTGCCCACCCCGACTATGGTGCCGGGTACCACGTATTTGAGCGCAGCCCAACCGGCCGCCTTCTTCATTTCATCTTGAGTCATGATGGATCCTTATGGAAAAAGCGGGCGCATTATATCCAAGCATCCTGTCCAGAGCGACCATGGCGGTCACGTTCCGGGGCAAAAAGCCCCAAGATGTAAATCGTTTGCCTGTTTATTGAGCCAAGGGCCGGGGGAAGGGGAACCTGCCCCCGGCAGCAGGGCCGAGCCTGCTAGGAGAAGCGCCAGCAACGGGCGGGGGTGATGATCTGGGGCAGCGGCACGTCCCACTGCGCCTGGGGCACGGACTCCACCTGCTGGCAGTCGTGGGCGAGCCCCAGCGGTCTTGGGCCGAGCCCGTGTTCGTGCCAGCAGGCCAGGGTGCGATCGTAATAGCCGCCCCCCATGCCGAGCCGGTTGCCCTCGGCATCGAAGGCCACCAGCGGGGTGCAGATAAGATCCAGCATGCTGTGGGGCAGCACCTGCTGCACATCGAGTTCGGGCTCGGCGATGCCATAGCGGTTGCGGGTCATGGGGCTGGTAGCCGTGTAGCGCAAGAAGAGCAGGTGACCCGGGGTGAAGGGGTGCAGCACCGGCAGGTAGACCTCCTTGCGCTGGCTCCAGAGCCAATGAATGGCGGGCAGGGGATCGAGCTCGCCGTCATTGGCCAGATAGAGGGCGATGCGTCTGGCCGCCTGGATCTCGGGGTGTTCCTGAAAACGCGTGACCAGTTGCTGGGCCGCCGCCTGCTGCTCGGCCTGACTCAGGCTCTTTCTGCGCTGGCGGATGAGTTGGCGCAGGCTCTGCCGCTCGGGTTGGGTATCCGGCATGGGGGCTCCTGTGGTGGGGCTAAAGGGCAGGGTTACCTTAACAAGGGGCCATCAGGATGAAAAGTGGGGAAGGGACTGTGCCTGGATCTGGCCGAGGACGATGGGATCGTCCCCGGCCAGCGAGGGCCCTGACTCAGCTCTGGGGGGAGGGCTCGGCCGCCGTACGCAGCTGATGCTTGACGAACACCGCGATTATGGCGGCCATCCCCAGGGCCATGGGGTAGAAGCTCATGCTCACCACGGCCAGGGGGGAGAGGGCGAAGATGGAGCCCAGCAGCAGCGCCTGGGCGCCCCAGGGGATCAAGCCCTGCACCACGCAGGAGAAGATATCCAGCATGGAGGCGGCGCGGCGCGGGGTGACCCCGTGATGTTCCGCCAGATCCCGGGCCACCTTGCTGGCGACTATGATGGCCACTGTATTGTTGGCGGTGCAGAGGTTGGTCAGACCCACCACCCCGGCTATGCCGAGCTCGGCCGCCTTCTCGTTCTGCTCGCCGTCATGATGACGGGTGAAGCGCGCGATGAGGGCGGCGATGCGGGCGCTGATCCAGGCCAGCCCACCCTGGCGCTCCATCAGGGCGCCGAGGCCGCCGATGAGCATGGAGAGCAGGAAGATCTCCTGCATGCTGGTGAAGCCCTGGTAGATGTCCTTGCTGAACTGGCCCAGGGGATAGCCTCCGATCATGCCTACACCACCGGCGGCCAGTATGCCAAGGCCGAGCACCACGAAGACGTTCATGCCACCGAGTGCCAGCACCAGGATCAGCAGATAGGGCATTACCTTGAGCAGATCCGCGCTGGCGGTGGCGGTGGGGGCATCACCGGTGGAGCCCAGCAGCAGGTAGAGCAGGATCACCAGCACGGCGGCGGGGGTGGCAATCTTGACGTTCTCGCGGAACTTGTCCTTCATCTCGCAGCCCTGGCTGCGGGTCGCGGCTATGGTGGTGTCCGAGATGATGGAGAGGTTATCGCCGAACATGGCGCCGGAGAGAATGGTGCCCGCCATCAGCACGGGATCTATGCCGGTGGCCTGGGCGACGCCGAGGGCCACGGGGGCTACGGCCCCTATGGTGCCCATTGAGGTGCCCATGGCAGTGGCAATGAAGGCGGAGATGAGGAAGAGCCCCGGCAGCAGGAACCAGCCCGGGATGAGCGACAGGCCGAGGGCGACCGTGGCATCCACCCCGCCGGTGGCCTTGGCCACGGTGGCGAAGGCGCCCGCCAGCAGATAGATGAGGCACATGGCCATGATGTTGCTGTCACCCACCCCCTTGAAGAAGGTCTCAAGGTTCTTGTTGAACCCCTCCTTGCCCAGCATCAGCGCCAGCATGACGGCGGGCAGGGCGGCCACGGGGGCGGGCAGCTGGTAGAAGGCGAACTCGACCCCCTGCAGGGTCAGCCAGGTGCCGGTACCGATGAAGAGAGCAAGAAAGACCAGAAGAGGCAGCAGGGCTCTGGCACTGGGTTGGGTCTGGATCATGTGTTCCTCGAAACTTGAACAATGACCTCCTGTCGCAGCCTGTGTTGGCCCGAGTTTGCTCGGTCACAGGGTAGGCATCCTGCCGCTATGGGGGGCTTACAGTAGTGAGTCGGTGGCATTTGGTCAAGATAGACGTCCAGATGGATAAGCCTTTTTCTCTTGTGATTCTGATGTACTGATTAAATCCGTCAATTATTCGGATTTAATAACTATTTGTTGTTGATGTGGCGGTGCTATGCGAACGGCCACGGAAGGCTTTTCAAAGCCGGCGCGGGCTGGTAAAACGGTCTCTTTCCATAATAAAGAGATGAGAGGGTGGAGATGGACAATCCGATCCGTGTGGCCGTGATGGGCTGTAATGGTCGTATGGGCAAGGTGCTGCTGGAGGCCATCACCAACGCCGAGGGCGTGGTGGTGGGTGCGGCGCTGGAGCGACCCGGCTCTGCCGTGATAGGCCTGGATGCGGGTGAACTCAATGGCCTGGGCCGACTTGGGGTCATCATCAGCGACAGCCTGGACAAGGTGCGAGATGAGTTTGATCTCATCATCGACTTCACCCGTCCCGAGGTGACCCTGGCCAACCTGGCCTTCGCCCTGGCCCATGGCAAGCAGATGGTGATAGGCACCACCGGCTTTGATGAGGCAGGCAAGGCCGCGCTGCACGAGGCGGGCAAGCAGATCGGCATCGTCTTCGCGTCCAACTACTCGGTCGGCGTCAACCTGGTGTTCAAGCTGCTGGAGCAGGCCGCCAAGGTGATGGGGGATTACACCGACATCGAGATCATCGAGGGGCACCACAGGCACAAGGTGGATGCACCGTCCGGCACCGCGCTCTCCATGGGGGAAGTGGTGGCCAAGACCCTCGGACGTGACTTGAAAGAGTGCGCCGTCTATGGCCGCGAGGGGATCACCGGCGAGCGGGATCGCAACACCATCGGCTTTGCCACCATTCGCGCCGGGGATCTGGTGGGGGAGCACACCGTCATGTTTGCCGACATCGGCGAGCGGGTGGAGATAAGCCACAAGGCCTCGAGCCGTCTGACCTTTGCCAATGGCGCCGTGCGGGCGGGCAAGTGGCTCGGCCAGCAGGGGGCGGGTCTCTACGACATGCAGGACGTACTCGACCTGAAATAGTACACAGCGGGAGCCCGACCAGGGCTCTCCTCTCTACGTTCAGGTTGTCAGACCCCGGCTCGCCGGGGTTTTGTTTATGGTTTTTTGTAAAAATGAGCGTTAAGCGCCACTTTTGTGGTGAACCTGCCTAAATCTCCCCCTTCCCATTTCTTCGCCACACTCCTGCGACAAAAATGTCATCAGAGGGTAACGGGACTGGGTCTCAATCTCCCCTGTAGTCCGCTTTTTTCACATCCAGCCAAACAGACTAAAAATGCAATTAAAGAAAAACGTTTTCTATTTTTCTCGGTCAGTTTTCTATCGCCAAATGGCACTTTTTGGCTTTCGTTTTTTATTTTTTAAATTCATATTCATCTGTTTATTAACGATAAAATATCGATTTTTGTCTGTTGGGTGGCATGGGTGGGTGCTTTTGTTTCGGGTTTTGGCTTTTCTTTTGGGGGAGGGGGTTGCAAAGCGCCTTAGTGCATAGATAATGGGTAATGTTGCTTGTTTATTGAATTTAGATGCATTTCAAACGAGAAAAGACGTTGAAATGCGATCGTTTTTAAGTAGAATGCGCCCAATTTGCCAGAAATCTGCCGGGTTTGAGCCCTGTTTCAAACAGCGTCCGGACCCGCAACACCCAGGTAAATTGCTGAATTTAAAGCTAAATAACTGGAGGTTGTCTTGAATCACACTGCATTGCTAGTGCTGGAAGATGGAACTGTGTTCAAAGGCGTGTCGATAGGCGCCGAGGGATGTTCCGTTGGTGAAGTGGTTTTCAATACGTCGATGACGGGCTATCAGGAAATCCTCACCGATCCCTCTTATTCCCGTCAGATAGTCACCCTCACTTACCCCCATATAGGCAACACCGGCACCAACAGCGAAGATGAAGAGTCCAGTCAAATCCACGCGCAGGGATTGATCATCCGGGACCTTCCGATACTTGCCTCCAATTTCCGCAATCAGCAATCCCTCTCCGATTACCTCAAGTCTCACAACATCGTTGGCATCGCCGACATCGACACCCGCAAACTGACCCGCATCTTGCGCGAAAAAGGTGCCCAGGCCGGTTGCATCCTGGCCGGCAAGCAGCTCGATGAAGCCCATGCCCTGAGCCAGGCCCGCGCCTTCCCCGGCCTCAAGGGGATGGATCTGGCCAAGGAAGTGACTGTGTCTGACGCCTACGCCTGGACCGAGGGCAGCTGGCAGCTTGGCAAGGGGCACGTTACCCCGGCGGCCGACGAGCTCAAGTACCACGTGGTGGCCTACGACTTTGGCGTCAAGCGCAACATCTTGCGCATGCTGGTGGACCGTGGCTGCCGCCTGACAGTGGTGCCGGCCAAGACCCCGGCCGCCGAGGTGCTGGCGATGAACCCCGATGGCATCTTCCTCTCCAACGGCCCCGGTGACCCCGAGCCGTGCGACTACGCCATCGAGGCCATCAAGACCTTCCTCAATACCAACACTCCTGTGTTCGGGATCTGCCTGGGTCACCAGCTGCTGGGTCTGGCCTCCGGCGCCAAGACAGTCAAGATGAAGTTCGGCCACCACGGTGCCAACCACCCGGTGAAGAGTCTGGATGACAACACAGTGATGATCACAGCCCAGAACCATGGGTTTGCGGTGGACGAGAACAGCCTGCCGGAGTGCCTGCGTGCCACTCACGTCTCCCTGTTCGACGGCTCCCTGCAAGGCATACATCGCACCGATCGTCCGGCCTTCAGCTTCCAGGGTCACCCCGAAGCGAGCCCGGGCCCCCACGATTGTGCCGGTCTGTTCGACCACTTTATTGAATTGATTAAGCAGTATCGCGCCTAAGAGGATAAAGAGAGCCATGCCAAAACGTAACGACCTACAGAGCATCCTGATCCTCGGCGCCGGCCCCATCGTCATCGGTCAGGCCTGCGAATTCGACTACTCCGGCGCCCAGGCCTGCAAGGCCCTGCGTGAGGAGGGATACCGCGTCATCCTGGTGAACTCCAACCCGGCCACCATCATGACCGACCCGGAGATGGCGGACGCCACCTACATCGAGCCCATCACCTGGGAAGTGGTGCGCGAGATCATTAAGAAAGAGCGTCCGGATGCCGTACTGCCCACCATGGGTGGCCAGACCGCGCTCAACTGCGCGCTGGATCTGGAGAAGCACGGCGTGCTGGCGGAGTTCGGTGTGGAGATGATTGGTGCCACCGCCGATGCCATCGACAAGGCGGAAGATCGTCGTCGCTTCGACATCGCCATGAAGAGCATTGGCCTCGAGTGCCCCCGTGCCGGCATCGCCCACAACATGGAAGAGGCGTGGAAGGTGCAGCAGATGGTCGGCTTCCCCTGCATCATCCGTCCCTCCTTCACCATGGGCGGCTCGGGTGGCGGCATCGCCTACAACACCGAAGAGTTCGTCGAGATCTGCGAGCGCGGCCTGGATCTCTCCCCGACCAAGGAGTTGCTCATCGATGAGTCCCTGATCGGCTGGAAAGAGTACGAGATGGAAGTGGTGCGGGATCGCAACGACAACTGCATCATCGTCTGCGCCATCGAAAACTTCGACCCCATGGGCATCCACACCGGTGACTCCATCACGGTCGCGCCAGCCCAGACGCTGACCGACAAGGAGTACCAGCTGATGCGCAACGCCTCCATGGCGGTGCTGCGCGAGATCGGCGTCGAGACCGGCGGCTCCAACGTCCAGTTCGGCATCAACCCGAAAGATGGCCGCATGGTCATCATAGAGATGAACCCGCGGGTCTCCCGCTCCTCCGCGCTGGCCTCCAAGGCGACCGGTTTCCCCATCGCCAAGATAGCCGCCAAGCTCGCCATAGGTTACACCCTGGACGAGCTGATGAACGACATCACCGGCGGTCGTACTCCGGCCTCCTTCGAGCCGGCGATTGACTACGTGGTCACCAAGATCCCGCGCTTCAACTTCGAGAAGTTTGCCGGCGCCAACGACCGTCTCACCACCCAGATGAAGTCAGTGGGCGAAGTGATGGCCATAGGCCGCAACTTCCAGGAGTCCCTGCACAAGGCGCTGCGCAGCCTCGAGACCGGCAAGACCGGCTTCGACCCCATGGTGGACCTCAATGCCCCCGACTCCCTGACCCGTATCCGCCACGAGCTGCAGGATGCCGGTTGTGACCGTATCTGGTACATAGCCGATGCGTTCCGCGCCGGCCTCTCCATGGACGGCATCTTCAAGCTGACCAAGATTGACCCCTGGTTCCTGGTGCAGATCGAAGAGCTGGTGAAGCTGGAAGAAGAGGTAAAAGAGCGCGGCATGGCCGGGCTGGACGCCGACTTCCTGCGCACCCTGAAGCGCAAGGGCTTTGCCGACGCACGTCTGGCCAAGATCCTCGGCGTGGCCGAGGGCGAGGTGCGCAAGGCCCGTGCCCGCCACAACATCTTCCCGGTCTACAAGCGGGTCGATACCTGCGCCGCCGAATTCGCCACCAACACCGCCTACATGTACTCCAGCTATGACGAGGAGTGCGAAGCAGCACCGACCAATCGTGACAAGATCATGATCATCGGTGGCGGCCCGAACCGCATCGGTCAGGGCATCGAGTTTGACTACTGCTGCGTGCACGCGGCCCTGGCCCTGCGCGAAGACGGTTACGAGACCATCATGGTCAACTGCAACCCGGAAACCGTCTCCACCGACTACGACACCTCCGACCGTCTCTACTTCGAGCCGGTGACCCTGGAAGATGTGCTGGAAATTGTGCGGGTCGAGCAGCCCAAGGGCGTCATCGTCCAGTACGGCGGTCAGACCCCGCTCAAGCTTGCCCGTGCCCTGGAAGCGAACGGCGTGCCTGTCATCGGCACCAGCCCGGATGCCATCGACCGCGCCGAAGACCGCGAGCGTTTCCAGTCCGCCGTCGAGCGCCTCGGCCTCAAGCAGCCGGAAAACGGCACAGTCACTGCCCTGGAGCAGGCGGTACAGGTAGCCGCCCGCATCACCTACCCGCTGGTGGTTCGCCCCTCCTACGTGCTGGGTGGTCGCGCCATGGAAATCGTCTATGACGAGCAGGATCTGCGCCGCTACTTCGCCGAAGCCGTGAGCGTCTCCAACGAGTCACCGGTACTGCTGGACCGCTTCCTGGACGACGCCACCGAGGTGGACGTGGACGCCATCTGCGACGGCGTGGACGTGGTCATCGGCGGCATCATGGAGCACATCGAGCAGGCCGGTATCCACTCCGGTGACTCCGCCTGCTCCCTGCCGCCCTACACCCTGTCCAAGGCCATCCAGGACGAGATGCGCGAGCAGGTACGGAAATTGGCGCTGGAGCTCGGCGTGGTGGGCTTGATGAACGTCCAGTTCGCGGTCAAGGACAACGAGATTTACCTCATCGAGGTGAACCCCCGTGCCGCCCGTACAGTGCCCTTCGTCTCCAAGGCCACAGGTGCACCGCTGGCCAAGATTGCCGCCCGTGTCATGGCCGGTCAGAGCCTGCAGGATCAAGGTTTCACCACCGAGATCATCCCGCCCTACTACTCGGTGAAAGAGGTGGTACTGCCCTTCGCCAAGTTCCCGGGTGTCGACCCGCTGCTGGGGCCGGAAATGCGCTCCACCGGCGAGGTGATGGGGGTGGGCAGCAGCTTCGCAGAGGCCTATGCCAAGGCGCAGTTGGGTGCAGGTCACCAGGTGCCGAGCGAGGGGCGCGCCCTGCTCTCGGTGCGCCACGGCGACAAGGAGCGGGTGGTGAACCTGGCCGCCAAGCTGCTGGAGCTGGGTTATGACCTCGACGCCACTCACGGCACCGCCGTGACCTTAGGTGAAGCGAGCATCAACCCGCGTCTGGTGAACAAGGTGCATGAAGGCCGTCCGCACATTCTGGATCGCATCAAGAATGGCGAGTACACCTACATAGTCAACACTGCCGAGGGCCGTCAGGCGATTCAGGATTCCAAGCAGCTGCGCCGCGGCGCCCTGCAGCACAAGGTGGCCTACACCACCACGCTGCACGCGGCCTTCGCCACCTGCATGGCCATCAGCGTCGATGCCACCGCCAACGTGAACTCGGTGCAGGAGTTGCACCACAAGGTCAAGCACCGCTAAGGTGCGCGCAGTCAGGGCCGGCTCTTCCGGCCCTGAAGCAAGCCTGCCAACACCCCGCCAGCGATGGCGGGGTGTTTCTTTTGGCGGGGGCGGCGGATCCCGAGCGCATGGGCCCTTCATGCACGAGGTGACGTAAATAGCGAGGTTGAAGGGTGATAAACGCCCTTAAATCGACTAAACGAAATCATAAATTGCCTATTAAATGCCATTGGTAACAATCTTCGCAATCACTCACCCCGAACGCCTCCCTATACTGGTTTCTCATCACATGCGTGAGCAAACAAGGTCGTCCGCACCGGCAAGCATTCAGTGTCAGAGGGTTGCGAGAGGATCAGGGCCAGCGTTATCGCGCCAGCCTGGCCGGCCCCTTCCACCGATAGGGACCAATGGAAACCGGCTGTGGGGTAACCGCCGCACCGCCAGTCAGGGCCAGCGTTATCGCGCCAGCCCGCTCCCCCTCCTTGCCCCCTCTGTTACCTGCCCGGTCGCCTGGCACCTCAGCATATCTGCCAAGGGAATCTGAATATGAGCTTCGATCATCGCAAATACCGCCCGGCCCCCGTCATCGCTCTGGTGGACCGTCAATGGCCCAACCGGGTGATGACGCAGGCGCCGCTCTGGTGCGCCGTGGACTTGCGGGACGGCAACCAGGCGCTGGTCGAGCCCATGACGGTGGCCCAGAAGCTGCAAATGTGGGCCCTGATGACCCATGTCGGCTTCAAACACATCGAGGTCGGCTTCCCCGCCGCCTCCCAGCCGGACTTTGACTTCGTGCGGGAACTCATCGAGCGCAATCTCATCCCGGACGACGTGACCATCCAGGTGCTGGTGCAGGCCCGGGAAGATTTGATCGCCCGCACCTTCGAATCCCTCAAGGGGGCCAAACGCGCCATCGTGCATGTCTACAACTCGGTCAACCCGACCCAGCGCAACTATGTGTTCAACACAGATCGCGAGGGGGTCAAGGCCATCGCCGTGCAGGGGGCACGCTGGGTGCGGGAATACGCGGCCAGGAATCCCGGCACAGAGTGGAGCTTCCAGTATTCCCCCGAGAGCTTCAGCAGCACAGAGGTGGAGTTCGCGGTGGAGGTGTGTGACGCCGTCATCGACGAGTGGCGCGCTGCCTCCCGCCCCATGATCCTCAACCTCCCCGCCACGGTCGAGGTGAGCACCCCCAATGTGTTCGCGGATCAGGTGGAGTGGTTCTGCCGCCACCTCAAGGCGCGCCCCGAGGTGAGCATCTCCATCCACACCCACAACGATCGGGGCTGCGGGGTGGCCGCCGCCGAGCTGGCGGTGCTGGCGGGGGCCGATCGCATCGAGGGCACCCTGCTCGGCAACGGCGAGCGCACCGGCAACATGGACATAGTCACCATGGCCATGAACCTCTACAGCCAGGGGATAGATCCCGAGCTGGACTTGTCGGACATGGATGCCATAGTGGCGACCGTGGGGGCCTGCACCCAGATTGCCCTGCACCCGCGCCACCCCTATGCCGGCGAGCTGGTCTATACGGCGTTTTCCGGCAGCCACCAGGATGCGATTCGCAAATCCCTGGCGGCCGAAAAGCCCGATCCCTACTGGGATGTGGCCTATCTGCCGATCGACCCCGCAGACCTTGGCCGCAGCTACGAGGCGGTGATCCGCATCAACAGTCAGTCCGGCAAGGGGGGCGTCACCTATCTGCTGGAGCGCGACCTTGGCCTGCAACTGCCGCGCTGGCTGCAGATCGACTTCAGCCGCCGGGTGCAGGCGCAGGCGGAGGCGAGCAGCAGCGAAATCAGCCCGGAGCAGATCCGCGCCCTGTTCGAGCAGCACTACCTCGAGCCGCTGCACGGTTATCGCATCGGCCGCTTCCAGCTTGGCCACGACAGCCAGGAGACACTGCGCCTCGAGCTGCAGACCCCGGACGGCAGCTTGCAGCTCTGTGGTGAGGGGGAGGGGGCCATCACGGCCCTGGTCAACGGCTGGGAGCGCCAGACCGGCATGCACATAGACGTGCTCGACTACTCGGAACATGCCCTCTGCGCCGGAACCGAATCCCGCGCCGCCGCCTATGTGCTGCTCAGCGTCGATGGAATGCGCATGTGCGGGGTCGCCATCGGCCGCGATGTGGTCAACGCCTCCTTGCAGGCGGTGATCAATGGCGCCGCCCAGATCCGCGCCCTGCGCCAGAGTGCGTGAGGGGGCGGGCGTGTCGAGGGTAAGGCCAGCCCCTTGAAGGACGTCCTCCACACCGCCTGTACCAGGGGGTAGCCGGCGGCAACAGGGCGGCGCACAGTGGAAAATGGTACCAGGATCCCTTCAGCACTGTGCTGAGGGGATTGTTTTTTATGGAAAAATCGGCTCACAATACGAGCGCCGTGCGGCCAGGATTGGCCTTGCGGTTCATTGGGTGCTGGCGGCTGAGTGCAGCCGCCAGGGATAGAGGCAATGCAGGTTTGGAGCCATAACGATGATGAAGACTCCCCTCAGGTTATCCGTACACCCCGCCAGGTTCTTCTCGCTCTCCCCTGGTCGCCGCCTCGCCCTGCTGAGCTTGCTCTGCCTGTTGCTGCTGACGGGGGGCCTGGATGCCGCCAGCTTCGAGCGCCTGCCCGAACATAACCTCTACACCATCGGCGCCCTGGCCGAGGCCATCAATGTGCTGACCCTGCTGTTCATGTTCTGGGTGGTGCAGTGTGCCCAGATCTCGAACCGGACCTACCTGTTTCTCTGCGCCGGTCTGGGGAGCTGGCTGGTGTCGGGGACCATAGATCTGGTTGACGAGGCCTATTTCCAGCCCTGGTGGCTCTCCACGGTGGAAGACAGCCTGCGCACCCTCGGCATGCTGGCCACGGCCTGGGGCGTGCTGCTGATGGTGCAACAGATGTATGGCGTCCAGACCCGGCTGGCCTCGCTTGCCATGTCCGACGAACTGACGGGTCTTTCCAATCGCCGCGCGTTTCGCGCCGTGCTGGAAACCCATGTGGATCAGGGGACGCCGCTGCTGCTGCTGGATCTCGATCACTTCAAGCAGATCAACGATCGCTACGGCCACGGCATAGGTGACAATGTGCTGCAGGAATTCAGCGCCTTGCTGTGTCAGCACTGTCCGCCGGATGGGGTGGTGGCGCGCCTGGGGGGCGAGGAGTTCGCCATCTGGTTGCCCGGCATGTTGAGCGACAAGGCCCAGGCACTGGCGGAGCAGATAAGAGCCGCCACCGAGGCTCTGGTCGCCTGCGAGGAGATAAGGTTCACCGTGAGCATCGCCGTCGGCATAGGCCAGGCGGGGGAGGCGGTCGAGGCGCTGGTCAAACGCACCGATCTCGCGCTCTACCGGGCCAAACACCTGGGGCGCAACCGGGTCGAGCTGGCGTGATGACGCCAGGGGATGCCGCAGCCCCGGGCCCCGGCCGCTCTGCCGCCTTCAGATTGCCCGCACCATCCACTACAATGGCCACCTGTTTGCATTCGGGGCCCCTCATCCGGCATGAGGGGCCCGCACTTTATCGGAAGCCCTCATGATCCCCTCTCGCCCTTTGTCTTTCTCCCCCTGGCGCCTCTGCGCACTGCTGGCTGCCGCCGTGCTGGCGGGCTGCGCCAGTGAACCGACACCCCCTACTCCTACTGTCGAGGAGGCCGCCGCCATCGCCAAACAACCCAAGGCGATGCAGCCGCGCAAGCCTGCGGACATGAAGAGCCGCATAGTGCGCTTCCTGCCGCGCCAGGTACAAGACAAGCAGGGCTGGGCCAACGACGTGGTGACGGCGCTCAGCACCCAGGGGCTGACGGTGAACGATCACAATGTCTGCTCAGTGCTGGCGGTGGCGGAGCAGGAGGCCACCTATCAGGCCGATCCCGTGGTGCCCGGCCTTGGCAAGATAGCCTGGAAGGAGATCAACGCCCGGGCCGCCAAGCTGCTCATCCCCGAGTTCGTGGTGCGCACCGCCCTCTCCATCAAGTCCCCCACGGGCAAATCCTACGCCGCGCGCATCGATGCCCTTCGCACCGAGCGGGAGATGAGCGAGATCTTCGAGGACATGATAGGGGCCGTGCCCATGGGCAAGCAGCTCTTTGGCAACCTCAATCCGGTACGCACCGGGGGCCCCATGCAGGTGAGCGTGGCCTTCGCCGAGGCCAACGCCCGCGGCTACCCCTATCCCGTCAAGGAGTCCATCCGCCACGAAGTCTTTACCCGCCGGGGCGGCATCTGGTTTGGTACCAAACACATCTTCGGCTATCCCGCCTACTACCCGGACACCCTCTACCGTTTCGCCGACTTCAATGCGGGCTGGTATGCGAGCCGCAACGCCGCCTTC
The DNA here is from genome assembly GCF_946892685.1 of Aeromonas sp. Marseille-Q5825. NCBI lineage: Bacteria > Pseudomonadati > Pseudomonadota > Gammaproteobacteria > Aeromonadales > Aeromonadaceae > Aeromonas > Aeromonas sp. Marseille-Q5825. Next base: position 24,291 of record NZ_CAMPOU010000003.1, on the reverse strand, counting down.
CAGGCCGCGGTGAGCCGGGTCAGCGGCAAGCCCCTGGCCCTGGACGGGGATCTCGTTCGCTACGACTCCGACCTGCCCGGCAAGACGGAGCTCGCGGTGCACAGCATCGCCAGCCGCGTCAACATGAGCAAGCAGGCTATCCATCAGAGCCTGCTCAAGGGAGACAGCAGCGACTTTGCCCAGACCGACCTCTATCAGAGGGTCTTTACCCTGGCCGACAAGCAGGCGGGCAAGCGCCAACCCCGCGCCGTGCTGCCCGGCATCCAGCTGAAAAGCCCCAAAATCACCCGCAACCTCACCACCGCCTGGTTTGCCAAGCGGGTGGATGACAGGGAGCAGGCCTGCGTCAGAAAGATGGCGACCATTCGCTGACAGTCAGAGACAACAAGGGCGGCCCATTGGCCGCCCTTGTTTCAGTATCAACTGGATGTTCAGGGGTCAGGCCCTGGTGTCCTGCGTCGCCGTCCCTGGGTGCGTCTTCCCAAGGGTCAGCATCCCCCGGCATGTGGGGTATCCGCTGCATCCCCAGAACTGATTGCCTCTGTTTTCTCCCCGGCTGGCGGTACGCAAGACCATGGCATTGCCACATCTGGGGCAAGTCGGACTTGGGTCACCGAGCGGTTGGGCGGTGACAGGGGAGGGCGCGGTCCTCTTTTCGTCAGGCACTGCCTTGGCGGATAACGGCTTGCGTGGCGACTCGCTGTGACGCGCCTTCAGCTGTGCCACATGTTGCCTGTGGGTCTGCCAGTTGGCTGCCAGCCGCCCCTGCTGGATGGTCTCGACCACTCGGGTGACCTCGGCCGGGGTCAATACCTGGGTGGTTTTTCCTTTGATATGGCGGATCAGCCCGCGGTTCATCACGTTGTCCGGCATGGGGGTCTTGAAGGTGCAGTCGCCGATAAAGTAGATGACGGAGTGGAGCTGATGATCCGCCACCCCCAGCAGGGACTTGAGGGTCATCATGTGCAGGTGGTTCTGGTGCAGGGGATTCTGGAAGCTGTGCTTGCGGCGATAGATCTGCTGGGTCCAGCTTTTATGAGCCGGATTACCGAATATCCAGCCCTTCATGTTCTTGGTTTCAATCACGAATATCCCGACGCGGGAGACGATCACATGGTCTATCTGGGTGCTGCCCTGAGGGATGGGCAGGGTCACATCCTTGAGCAGGTGATATTCCCGCTTGTCGAGAAAGAGCCGGATGCTGAGGTTGATAAACCACTCCCCGATCACGCCCTTGAACCAGGGGCTTTTGACGAGGGTCGCCAGCAACAGCAGTGGCAACAGATACCAGAGCTGGTCGAGCAAGGGATAAATAACGGCAGAGAAGTCCATTTCATGTCTCCATGATGCCAACTGTTCGAGTGACGGGATCGCTAGAAACTCATCGCCAGCCCGATGGAGTAGCCGCTGGTGTTGTGGCTGAACATATAGCGGGCCACCAGCCGGGTGCGGGTGATGAAGATGTCGTACTTGCTGCTGTCGAGCTCGAACCCGAGGCCCAGGGAGTTGAGGCTGTTGAAGCCGAGCAGGCCTCGTTGCTCTCCCAGGTATTCGGTTCTGGCCCCCTCCAGCACATAGCGCAGCGGGCGATCCAGCAGGGTCCAGGTGAAGAGTGGAGCCCGGCGACGCAGGTAGAGCCCGAGGTTCTCCGCCTCGGCCTGGCCGGTGATGCTGTCGGCGGTGCCGGTGAAGCTCTGCAGGTGCTGATAGGAGTAGCGCAGCTCGACATCGATGTCCTGTGGCTTGGAGAAGAGCTCGTAATCGAGCATCAGGGATCCCCCCAGGCCATACACATTGAGCCGGCCGCCGTCGAGGAAGTCGAGGTTCCTGCCCGTCCTGTGCTGGATCAAGGCGGCGCCGATGCGCAGATCGCTCGCCACTGTGCCCAGGGTGAAGTTGGCGATGGGGCGCAACACCAGGTTGCCGCCAAAGCGGTCACGGTGCAGGCTGAAGTCCCAGCCGATGCCGCCGGTGGCGCTCAGGCTGTTCCATTTGGTGGGGATGGTGCGGGTCTCGTTGCCATCGGTGAACACGAACTGGGGATCGTAGCGGCTGTAACCCAGGGTGCCCTCCAGATAGATGGGGAAGCCCTCGCTCATGGTGGCGCCGCCGCCGAGCTGGGTGATGGTCAGGGCCGAGCTTTTGTTGGTGCCACCCCCTATGTCCAGGTTGCTGGCGGTGATGTCCGGCACCACAGTGAAGCTCATCAGGGAGACGACCGCATTGGCCCGCTGCTGAACCAGGGTCCCGTCATTGGCCTGAGCGGCCTGGTTGAAGAGCCCGAGCCCGCTCAGCAGAAGCATGCTTGCATGAAGATAAGAAGAGGGGGGATGCGCCATACCTAGCTCCGTGGACCTCCTCGTCCACTGAGGAGTCCTTACACTGTAACGGTTTTTCTGGCGCCATGGCAGCCCGGTTCAGTGCCAACTGACTATATTCTTTGCGGTTTTGCGGTTTTGCGGTTTTGCGGTTTTGCGGTTTTGCGGCTAAGGCCCAAGGGGACTCCCGGGGCGAGATCACCTTGTCGCCAGCGCACCGGGCTGGCGGGGCCGGATGACGGAGTATCCACATAAATGGCAGACATTAATTTATTGTTCAGTTCCCCAGGTGTATAACGGGCCTCCCGCAGGAGCTTATGGGGGTGGTACCAGGGAGGGGTGGCCAGACCGGGCCTTTGGGCCGTCATGACGGATGCGCATTACGTTGATGGGAGTCATACCAGATGCAGGACATGCTGCTTGCCATATGGCATCAGGACTTTGAGCAATTAATACAACTGCAGGCGGTCGGTCTGCTCGTCACCTGTCTGGTGGTGATCCTCTTTCTCGAATCGAGCTTCGTCTTTTTGCCGCTACCGGGGGACAGCCTGGTGCTGCTGGCCGGTGGTCTGGTGGGCATGGGAGTGCTCGGGCCCGAAGTGGTGTTCCTCTATCTGCCCCTGGCCGCCGGCGTCGGCAGCGTGATGGCGTATTGGCAGGGCCATGCGCTCCATGGTACCCGCTTCATGGGCCAGGTGGAGCGGGTGATCCCGGAAGGCAGTCTGCCCCGCGCCTCCCGGCTGCTCGAACGCTATGGCTTCTGGGCCATGTTCGTCTCCCGTTTCATCCCCTTCGTCAGGGTGCTGACGCCCATGCTGATGGGGATCTCCCGCCTGAACCTGCTGCGGGTGGCCATGACCAGCTTTGCCAGCGCCTTCCTCTGGGCCCTGGCCCTCAGCATGGTCGGCAAGTTCATGATGGCGACGCCGCTCTTGGCCGATCATCACGAGCTGTTGACCAAGTGCCTGCTGGTGACCTCCTTCGCCCTCTTCGTCATCGCCGTGGCCGCCATCGGCATGCGGCTGCTCAAGCGCTCGACCAAGAGAGCGCGCTGAGCTAAGCACTGGGATATAGGGGGAGGGGCCTGCCCCCTGTCCCTTGTCCCCAAGCCGCCCGTGTCAGGCGGCTCGCCCCGGTGGCGTAAAAATACAGGCCATTTGAGGCGGAAATCCTGATGCCTATCTGTTACACTTCGCGCCCGCCATTTTCCGGCTCATCTTCTGACGTGATGTCAGACCCAGCCGTCCTTGGCCCCAAGCCTCGCCGAGGCCGTGCCACATGCCGGCCCAGGCCACTTAAGCCAACTACAGCTCAGCTGGAACACAGGAACCCATTATGAGATTTGAATCGTTCGATTTTGCCCCCGAGATTTTGCGTGCCGTCTCAGAGTGCGGTTATCAGGAGATGACCCCTGTGCAGCAGCAGGCGATCCCGACCATACGCCGTGGCAGCGACGTGCTGGCCAGCGCCCAGACCGGGACCGGCAAGACTGCGGCCTTTGCGCTGCCCATACTGCAACGTCTGGTGGATAACCCGGCCCCGGCCCAGCCTTCCAACGCCCGGGTGCTGATCCTGACCCCGACCCGCGAGCTGGCTGCCCAGGTGGCGAGCAACATCAACGACTTCGCCAAGTATCTGGACATCAGCGTGCTGACCCTGGTCGGTGGTGGCAAGCAGGACGTGCAGGCCCGCAAACTCAAGGCCGGTGCACACATCATAGTGGCGACTCCGGGCCGTCTGCTCGAGCACCTGACCGCCTGCAACCTCAGCCTCTCCGGTGTCGAGACCCTGGTGCTGGACGAAGCGGATCGCATCCTCGACATGGGCTTCAGCGCCGATGTGCAGCAGATCCTGCAGGCTGTGAACAAGACCCGTCAGAACCTGCTCTTCTCCGCCACCTTCTCCGACGCCGTGAAGAAGCTGGCCAACCTGATGCTGGACAGACCGCAGATCATCAGCGTCAACAAGCAGAACTCCACCGCCGATACCGTCAGCCACACCGTCTATCCGGTGGAGCAGAAGCGCAAGCGCGAGCTGCTCTCCGAACTCATCGGCAAGCAGAACTGGCAACAGGTGCTGGTGTTCGCCAGTACCCGCGAGAGCTGTGATGTGCTGGTGGAAGAGCTGAACCTCGACGGCATCAAGTCCGCCGTGGTCCATGGCGAGAAGGCTCAGGGCAGCCGTCGCCGCGCCCTGCGCGAGTTCATGGAAGGCAAGGTACGGGTGCTGGTCGCCACCGAAGTGGCCGCCCGTGGTCTGGACATCCCGGATCTGCAGTACGTGGTCAACTATGATCTGCCCTTCCTGGCGGAAGATTACGTCCACCGCATCGGCCGCACCGGCCGCGCCGGCAAGAGCGGCATGGCCGTCTCCTTCGTCAGCCGCGAAGAGGAGCGCACCCTGCTGGAGATCGAGGCGCTGATCGGCCAGAAGATCCGCCGCATCATGGTGCCGGGCTACGAGGTGAGCAGCCGTGACGAGCTGATCAAGCAGTTGCAGGAGCGCCGCCGTTTCGGCAAGCGCCCGCAGCGGGAAGACAACGCCGCCGCTCAGGTAATGGCCGAGGCCAAGCTGCAGGGCCAGCGCCTCAAGCGTCTGGCGGCCGCCAAGAAGCCTCGCCAGTCGAAGTAAGAGGACAAGATGATGCAGGGGAGCCTTGGCTCCCGACTCAAGGCGCCGTTGGCGCCTTGATGCTGTTTACCGATCACCCAGAGGACGTGCGATGATCCCGCCAGTCAAGAACCCGCAAGATTACAATCAGGCCCTGCTCGACATGGCCACCCAAAGCCTGGCCGAGCTGGCCCGTACCGCAGAGCAGAAGGCGGGCAAGCGCACCCCGGCGCAAGAGAGCCACTTCCTCTGCACCTGGATGGCGGACTCCCTCAAGGAGAAGCGCTTCTCCCGCCTGGTGATGGAAGATTTGAAAGCCTGGGTGCAGCTGGGTCGCACCCTGGGGGCCGGAGCCGATCTCAAGGGGCTGCTGTCGCGCATCGTCTGCCAGTACGGCCGGGCCATGGCCGAGCCAGGGCAGTTGGGCGTCAGGCTCGCCACCCTGGTCGCCGAGCTGGAGAGCGCGGGTTGGCTGGTGTTTACCGACAGCGAACTGAGCGCCAAACAGCGGCTGCTGAGCCAGGGTCAATCCAGCCTGGTCATCTCGGCCAGCGAGTATCGGAGCCATATCGAGGGGGGAGAGCTGGTGAAGCCTCTTACCCTCTATGTGCGCGGGGATGAAAAACAGTTGGCACAGGCGGCCTTCAAGCAGGGCCTGCTGCTGAGCCAGGGCGACAAGAAGGCCACCCTGGTCAAGCACCACAAGGCCTACCGTCTGGTGCCGGGCAATGCCCAGCCCGCCCTGGCGCTGCTGGCCGAGGGCTGAGCCTGATCGAGGCCCTGACGCTCATGCCTCCCTCACTACCCCGGCCCTGTGCCGGGGTTTTTTATGGCTGATCGCCGTACAGGCCATGGATGCAGGGTGAGCTGACACTGATCCAGGGGGAGCGGCCCTCGTTACTTGCTGGGGGATCTGCCCCCCGCCACCGATTGAACCGCGCAGGCCATGGGCAGTGCCGGGGCAGCCTGGATGACTTTCAAGGAGGAAACATGGATCTGGAACAACTCAAACGGGAGCTGGAGCGATTTGGCGAACAGCATGACGAGGCGCAGCCATCCCGGGGCCGCAAGATGCTCAACATCACCCGTGACACCGGCGAACTGCTGGCGCTGCTGGTACAGACGAGGGGCGCTCAGGCGGTGCTTGAGATAGGTACTTCAAACGGTTACTCCACCCTTTGGCTGGCCGAAGCGGTGAAGAGACTGGATGGCCGGGTCACCACCATAGAGCTGGGCGAGAGTAAACGGGCCATGGCCGCCCTCAACTTTGAGCACGCCGGACTCGAACCCTGGATTGATCAGCTGGCGGGGGAGGCCGGCAGCCTGTTACCCAGCCTGCCGACGGCGGGTTATCAGCTCATCTTCCTGGACTCCGATCGCCAGCACTATCAGGGATGGTGGCCCGAAATACGGCGCCTGCTTGCCCCTCGCGGCCTGCTGGTGGTGGACAATGCCATCTCCCATGAGAGCGAGATGCGGGACTGGATGGCGCAGGTGAGGCGCGATCCCGATTTTCTGACCTCGCTGGTGCCGGTGGGCAAGGGGGAGTTTCTGGTGGTGAGACGCTAGGGCGCATCACCGAGAGTCAGGCATAAAAAAACAGCCCCGCGTTGGCGGGGCTGTTTGCTTGGGGAGGCTTGGATGGCAGCTTACACGGCCAGGTAGTCCATGATCCCTTCGGCGGCCTTGCGGCCCTCGTAGATGGCAGTCACCACCAGATCCGAGCCGCGCACCGCATCGCCACCGGCAAACACCTTGGGATTGCTGGTCTGGAAGGCATGTTCGGCCTGCTCGGGGGCCTTGATCCTGTCCCGGCTGTCGAGCTCGATACCGTGATCACGCATCCAGGGCTGGGGGTTGGGCTGGAAGCCGAACGCCATCACCACTGCATCGGCGGCCAGCACCTGTTCGGAGCCCTCGATCACCACAGGATTGCGACGACCGTTGGCATCGGGCGCACTGAGCTCGGTGCTCACTACCTTGATGCCGCAGGTGCGGCCCTGGGCGTCCAGCTCCACGCCGACCGGCTGGAGGTTGAACATGAATTCCACCCCTTCCTCCTGAGCGTTCTTCACCTCCCGCTTGGAGCCCGGCATGTTCTCGGCATCGCGACGGTAGGCGCAGATCACCTTGTCCGCACCTTGACGGATGGCGGTGCGCACGCAGTCCATGGCGGTATCGCCACCGCCGAGCACCACCACCTGCTTGCCGGCGAAGTCGATGTAATCGGCCTGCGCCTTCTCAAAGCCCAGCAAGCGGTTCGCGTTGGAGATGAGGTAGGGCAGGGCGTCGTAGACTCCCGGCGCCTCTTCGTTGGCAAAGCCGCCCTTCATGTATTTGTAGGTGCCGACCCCGAGGAAGACGGCATCGAACTCGCCGAGCAAGTCGGCGAAGGTGACGTCACGACCCACTTCGGTCTCGAGACGGAACTCCACCCCCATGCCCTCGAAGATCTCGCGACGGCGCTGCATCACCTCTTTTTCCAGCTTGAAGGAGGGGATGCCGAAGGTCAGCAGGCCGCCGATCTCCGGATACTTGTCAAACACCACAGGGGTGACGCCATTGCGCGCCAGGACGTCGGCACAGGCGAGGCCGGCGGGGCCGGCGCCGATGACGGCGACCCGCTTGCCGGTCTTCACCACCTTGGAGAGATCCGGGCGCCAGCCCATCTCGAACGCCTTGTCGGTGATGTATTTTTCGATGTTGCCTATGGTCACGGCGCCGAATCTGTCGTTGAGGGTGCAGGCACCCTCACAGAGTCTGTCTTGCGGGCAGACGCGGCCGCACACCTCCGGCAGGCTGTTGGTCTGGTGGGAAAGCTCCACCGCCTCCAGGATGCGCCCCTCGTTGGCCAGTTTCAGCCAGTTGGGGATGTAGTTGTGCACCGGGCACTTCCACTCGCAATAGGGGTTGCCGCAGTCGAGGCAGCGATCCGCCTGCATGCCGACCTGGGCCTGGTTGAAGGGCTCGTAGATCTCCACAAACTGGATCTTGCGGATCTTGAGCGGCTTCTTGGGCGGGTCGACCCGCTGGACATCGATAAACTGGAATACGTTCTGGCTCATAGGGTTCCCTCCTTATTGCGCCTGGATTCTGAGTTCTGCACTAGAGCGGCTGGTGTGGCCAAGCAGGGACTTGACGTCGCTGGACTTGGGCTTGATCAGCCTGAACTTGGGCACATAGGAGTCGAAGTTGGCCAGTATCTCCTCGGCGCGCGAGCTGCCTGTCTCGTTGAGGTGCGCCGTGATGATGCCGCGCAGGTGCTCCTGATGGATGGCAAGGTCCGCCACGTCCAGCAGTTCCACCAGCTCGGGGTTGGTACGCTTGGCAAAGTTGCCGCACTCGTCGAGCACGTAGGCAAAGCCGCCTGTCATGCCCGCCGCGAAGTTGACCCCAGTGGTACCGAGTATGGTGACGATGCCGCCTGTCATGTATTCACAGCCGTTGTCGCCAATCCCCTCGACTACCGCGAGGGCCCCCGAGTTGCGCACCGCGAAGCGCTCGCCCGCGGTACCTGCTGCGTAAAGCTTGCCGCCGGTGGCGCCGTAGAGGCAGGTGTTGCCTATGATGGCCGCCTCATGGGACTTGAAGGCCACGCCGACATGGGGTTTGACCACCAGCTTGCCGCCGGTCATCCCCTTGCCCACGTAGTCGTTGGCGTCACCCGTGAGTATCATCTCGAGGCCACCGGCGTTCCAGACACCGAAGCTCTGGCCTGCGGTACCGTTGAAGTGCACCCGTACCGGATCGGCGGCCATACCCTGGTTGCCGTGACGTTTGACTATCTCGCCGGACAGGCGCGCACCCACAGAGCGATCCGTGTTGCGGATGTCGTAGCGGAACTCGCCACCGCTCATGTTTTCCACCGCCTCCAGCAGGTCGTCCACCATCTTGAGGTTGAGCGGGCCCTTGTCGAAGGTGGGGTTGTGTTGCTGGCTGAACAGGCTGGAGCCTGCCGGTGCCACCGGGCTTGCCAGAATGCCGGAGAGATCCAGCTTGGCCTGACGGGCGGTGAGGCCTGGCAGGGCTTCCAGCAGGTCGGTGCGACCGATGAGGTCGGTGAGCTGGGTGACGCCGAGCTCAGCCATCAGCTCGCGGGTCTCTTCGGCGATGAACTTGAAGTAGTTCATCACCATCTCCGGCAGGCCGGTGAAGTGCTCGCGGCGCAGCTTCTCGTCCTGGGTGGCGACGCCGGTGGCGCAGTTGTTCAGGTGGCAGATGCGAAGGTATTTGCAGCCGAGCGCCACCATGGGGCCGGTGCCGAAACCGAAGCTCTCGGCGCCGAGGATGGCGGCCTTGATGATGTCGAGGCCGGTTTTGAGACCGCCATCCACCTGGAGGCGCACCTTGTGGCGCAGGCCGTTGGCCACCAGGGCCTGTTGGGTCTCGGCTAGCCCCAGCTCCCAGGGGGAGCCGGCGTATTTGACCGAACTCAGCGGGCTGGCGCCGGTGCCACCGTCATAACCCGAGACTGTGATGAAGTCGGCATAGGCCTTGGCTACGCCGCAGGCGATGGTGCCGACGCCGGGCTCGGAGACCAGCTTGACCGACACCAGGCAGTCCGGGTTGATCTGCTTGATGTCGAAGATGAGCTGAGCCAAGTCCTCGATGGAGTAGATGTCGTGGTGCGGCGGCGGCGAGATCAGGGTCACGCCGGGCACGGAATAACGCAGTTTGGCTATCTGGGCCGTCACCTTGTCACCGGGCAGCTGACCCCCTTCGCCTGGCTTGGCGCCCTGGGCCACCTTGATCTGGACCACGTCCGCGTTCATCAGGTAGTGGGGGGTGACGCCAAAGCGCCCCGAGGCCACCTGCTTGATGCGCGAATTCTTCTCGGTGCCAAAGCGCTTGGGATCTTCACCGCCTTCGCCCGAGTTGCTCTGACCGCCGAGGCGGTTCATGGCCACCGCCAGTGCCTCGTGCGCCTCAGGGCCCAGCGCGCCTATGGACATGGCGGCGGAGTCGAAGCGGGGGAACAGCTTGGCGGCGGGCTCAACCTGCTCCAGCGCAACCGGCGTCGTTCCCTGCTTGAGGACGAGCAGATCGCGCAAGGTGGCGACGGGGCGCTCGTTCACCAGGCGGGCGTACTCCTTGTAATCGGCGTAGTTGCCGGAGCGCACCGCCACTTGCAGGGTTTGCACCACGTCCGGGTTGTAGGTGTGGTACTCGCCGCCGTGGACGAATTTGAGCAGCCCGCCCTGGGTCAGCGGCTTGCGGCCGAGCCAGGCTTGGCGTGCCAGATTGACCTGATCCTGCTGGATGTCGGTGAAATCGGCGCCCTGAATGCGGCTTGAGACGCCGCGGAAGCAGAGCTCGACAACGGATTTGGACAGACCCACGGCTTCGAACAGCTGGGAGCAGCGGTAGCTTGCCACAGTGCTGATGCCCATCTTGGACATCACCTTGTAGAGCCCCTTGTTGATGCCGTTGCGGTAGTTGAGCATGGCCTGGCGCAGGCTCATCTTGAGCACGCCTTCCTCGACCTGTTTGGCCAGGGTCTCGTAGGCGAGATAGGGATAGATGGCGGTGGCGCCAAAGCCCAGCAGCACGGCGAAGTGATGCGGGTCGCGCACGCTGGCGGTCTCCACCAGTATATTGGCGTCGCAGCGCAGGTTGTTGTCCACCAGAGTGCGTTGCACCGCCCCCACCGCCATGGCGGCCGGAATGGGCAGGGTGTCGGCACTGATGTCTCTGTCAGACAGCACCAGCAGCACAGTGCCATTGCGGGCCTTGTCGGCCGCGTCGGCACAGAGCCGCTCCAGCGCCGCTTGCAGCCCCTCTTCGGGCAGGTAGTTGAGGCTCAGCACCGCATGACGGTAGTGCTCCCCTTCCAGCGCCAGCAGCTGGTGGAAGTCGGAGTAGAGCAGGATAGGCGACTGGAACAGCACCCTGTGGGCGTGCCCGAAGGTCTCGTTGAAGACGTTCTGCTCGCGACCTATACAGGTGGCCAGCGACATGACATGGTTTTCCCGCAGCGGATCTATGGGCGGGTTGGTCACCTGGGCGAACATCTGGCGGAAGTAGTCGTACAGGGTACGCTGGCTGGAGGAGAGCACCGCCATCGGGGTGTCATCCCCCATGGAGCCCACCGCCTCCTGGCCGTTCTCGCCGAGCACGCGGATGATTTGATCCAGCTCCTCGTAGGAGTAGCCGAACAGTTTCTGATAGGTCTTGAGCTGATCGTCAGGGAGCTCGCGGGCGCCTGTACTGGCGTCATCCATCTGCTCGAACGGCACCAGTCGCTTGCAGTGCTTGTCCATCCACTGCTTGTAGGTGTGACGGCTCTTGAGATCGTCATCGATCTCGAAGCTGGTCCACACCTTGCCGTTGCTGGTATCCACCACGAACAGCTCGCCCGGGCCGACCCGGCCCTTCTCCAGTACCTCGTCCGGGGTGTAGTCCCAGGTGCCGACCTCGGAGGCCAGGGTGATGAACTTGTCCTTGGTGATGACGTAGCGGGCTGGGCGCAGGCCGTTACGGTCCAGCGCGCAGGTGGCGTAGCGGCCATCGGTCATGACGATGCCGGCCGGGCCATCCCAGGGCTCCATGTGCATGGAGTTGAAGTCATAGAAGGCGCGCAGATCGTCATCCATGTTCGGGTGTTTTTGCCATGCAGGCGGGATCAGCAGGCGCATGGCCCGGAACAGGTCCATGCCACCGGCCAGGAAGAGATCCAGCATGTTGTCGAGGCTGGAGGAATCCGACCCAGTGGTGTTGACGAAGGGGGCTGCCTCTTGCAGATCCGGGATCAGCGGGGTGGCGAACTTGTAGCTGCGCGCCTTGGCCCACTGGCGGTTGCCGGCGATAGTGTTGATCTCGCCGTTGTGAGCGAGGTAGCGGAAGGGTTGCGCCAACGGCCAGCGCGGGCTGGTGTTGGTGGAGAAGCGCTGGTGGAACACGCAGATGGCGGCCTGCATGCGGATGTCGGCGAGATCCAGATAGAAGCGCGGCAAATCCACCGGCATGCACAGTCCTTTGTAGACGGTGACCAGGTTGGAGAGGCTGACCACATAGAAGTAGTCGTCGCTGATGCGCTTCTCGATGCGGCGGCGCACTATATAAAGGCGGCGCTCTAGATCCTTGTCGACCCAGCCTGGCGGCGCGTTGACAAAGACCTGTTCAATGCTGGGCAGGGACGCCTTGGCAATGGGACCGAGCACATTGGTATCGATGGGCACCTTGCGCCAACCGACCAGACTCAGGGTCTCTCTTTCCAGCTCCTCGTCGATGATGTCGCGGGTCTGCTGGGCCAATACGGGGTCCGGGTTCAGGAACAGCATGCCGACCGCATAGTTGCGGCCCAGGTGCCATCCCTTCTCTTCGGCGACAGCGCGATAGAAGCTGTCCGGTTTTTGCAGCAGCAGACCACAGCCATCGCCGGTCTTGCCGTCGGCGGAGATGCCGCCGCGGTGCTGCATGCGAGCCAAGGCTGACATCGCGAGACGGACAAGCTTGTGGCTGGCTTCCCCTTCCATGTGGGCCAACAGGCCGAAGCCACAGTTATCCCTCTCCAGCTTTGGATCATATAGTGACATTGCATTTCTCCCTTGCTCGGCCTTCCACCGCAAACTGCATAAATTGCGATTGGCTCTTGTGGTTCCGTCCGCCTGAGGTGGCGAATCTCCAAACTAATGGGATTTTCGGGCAAGGTCAATTGGACATCCCGCTTGTTTGCAATGTTACACCGCCATAACAAAATGCGGGTTTCAGAGACTCAATCCAGTTTTTGCTATACAAAAATCCATGAAATTTATTTTTTAAAGTTGATTGAACTGATAATGATGGATTTGGTGGTTGACTGCTTTGCGACGCTGAACTGTAGTAATTTTACCAATTCATCCCGTCGGGGGCGGGCGGTGATCACATTTCAGGATCCTGCGTCTTGCATTTATCCGGTTGCGGGCTAAGCGAGATTTTTGCAGTGCTAACAGCCGGTTAGAGGGGAGGCATAGTTCCACTTTCCCCTCTTTGTCGAAGGTCTGTGGTTTCCAAAAGTAACCTTAAAACCCTGTCTGTGGGTATTTATCGCACGCAATGTGAATATTTATATGGTTTTTGGGGGCGGGGCGGCTTGATCCAGCTCAGCCTGGCGGGGAGCCTCTGCCAGTACAATGACAGCTCATATCGGAGGTGTCATGCAGTTACACGAACTCATCAATACATTCGGCCAGGATCTCAAGCAGCGCCACGGCCAGAAGATCCACAAACTCTCCATCCACGGCGCCTTCACCTGCCCGAACCGGGACGGCACCCTGGGCCGCGGCGGCTGCACCTTCTGCAATGTCTCCTCTTTCGCCGACGAATCGACCCAGCAGCTCTCAGTGGTGCAACAACTGCTGGCGCGCCGGGACGAAGTGACCCGTGCCAAGCGCTATCTCGCCTACTTTCAGGCCTATACGAGCACCTATGCCGAGGTGGAATACCTGCAGCGCATGTATGAGGAGGCGTTGTCGGTCAGCGACATGGTGGGGCTCTGTGTCGGGACCCGGCCCGATTGCGTGCCGGATGCGGTACTGGATCTGCTGGCGGGCTATCAGGCCCGTGGCTACGAGGTGTGGCTGGAGCTGGGGCTGCAAAGTGCAAGCGACAAGACACTGCAACGGATCAATCGCGGCCACGGTTATGCCGCTTATGAGGATGCGGTAAGACGTGCCCATCAGCGCGGTATCAAGGTATGTGCCCATCTGATCGTTGGCCTGTCGGGCGAGGTGCCCATGGACAGCCTCGATACCCTGCATCGCATCGTTGCGACCGGGGTCGAGGGGATCAAGCTGCATCCGCTCCACGTGGTGGAGGGGAGCACCCTCGGCAAGGCGTGGCAGGCAGGGCGGCTGGAGGTGCTGACGCTGGAACACTATGTGGAGGCGGCTGTGGCCATGATCCAGCACACGCCCCCCGAGGTGGTCTATCACCGGATCTCGGCGTCGGCACGCCGTCCGACCCTGCTGGCCCCAGCCTGGTGTGAAAATCGCTGGACCGCCATGGCAGAAATTGCCGCTGAACTGACTCGATCAGGCCCCCAGGGGGCTGCCCTGGGCCGACCCTTCTCGCTCGCTCCTTTTAATGAGTGGCAACTCTAATTTCATTAAAAAAACAGAGGGTTATTAGATGAAATTCAGTCTTTGCAGTATAGTTTCGTTCAAGTCACCTTGATAAGATGGTCGGCTTGAAAAAGATATTGTTATCAATAACTCTTTAGTAATTAATGGACCGGGCAGGATATCTCGCACTCCTTGCCGTCATCAGATGACGTGTGTGGCTCCTCTCTTCCCGGTTTGACGATGTGTGAGTCTGGCGATGGCATTGGATGTCACTGCCGAGTGCGCTAATTGGGTTGTCGGTTCGCGATGATGGGATCTGCTCTGCATTCACAGGTCGCCACCAGGTTCCGGGTGATGATTTCCCTGCGACAACCGTCTGAATCATATTTTGACAGGATGCTATGCAAGCAGAAACCAGCCATATAGATGAACTATTGGAATGCCTGGTCTTTTTGACCCGTTTTTATGGCGTACCCAATAGTCAGGATGCCCTCACCACGGGCTTGCCACTGGTCTCGGGCCGTCTGAGTACGGCACTCTTCAGTCGCGCTGCCGAGCGTGGCGGTTTGTCCGCCCGTGAGGTGATCCAGCCACTCGAAAACATCTCTCCCCTGCTGTTGCCCTGCGTCTTGCAGACGCGGCAGGGCGGCGCCTGCATCCTGCTGGAGTGGAACAAGGACAGGAGCCAGGCCAAGGTCATCTTCCCCCAGGCCGGTGATGCGGCGCAGTGGGTCAGCACAGCCCAGCTGGGCGACGAGTACAATGGTCGGCTGTTCTTCGTCAAGAAGCAGTTCAAGTTCGATGAACGCTCCCCCAAGGTGCTGGAGACCCGGGACGGTCACTGGTTCTGGAGCACGCTGTTTGAATCTCGCGGCATCTATCGCGATGTGCTGATTGCCTCCATTCTCATCAACCTCTTTGCGGTGGCCAGCCCTCTGTTCACCATGAATGTCTACGACAAGATAGTGCCCAACCTGGCGTTCGACTCCCTCTGGGTGTTGGCGGTAGGGGCTATGGTGGTGTTCACCTTTGACTTCGTGATGCGCCAGTTGCGCAGCTACTTCATCGACATTGCCGGCAAGAAATCGGATGTGCTGCTGTCGGCCAAGATCTTTGCCAAGGTCATGGGGATGAAGATGGAGTCCCGCCCTGCCTCGACGGGGGCGTTCGCCAAGCATCTGCAGGAGTTTGAATCGGTACGGGAGTTCTTCACCTCCGCCACCGTATCGACCCTGATTGATCTGCCGTTTGCGGTCTTCTTCCTCTTCATCATCTGGCTGTTTGCCGGCGTCATGGTGGTGGTGCCCATCGTCGCCATGCTGATCCTGGTGGCCTACAGCTTCTATATCCAGGCACCGCTCAAGCAGTCCATCGAGGAGGGTTCCCGCCTGGCCTCCCAGAAGAACGCCAACCTGATCGAAAGCATCTCCGGCCTTGAGACCGTCAAGATCTTCGGCGCCGAGAGCATGTTCCAACACCGCTGGGAGCAGGCTGTGTCCCACATCTCAACCTGGGGCGTGCAGACCCGTCGCATCACCAATTCCATGTCCTCTCTGGCGAGCTATATCCAGCAGGTGGTGACTGTGGGGTTGGTCATCGTCGGGGTCTACCAGATCTCCGAAGGGCTGGTGACCATGGGGGGCATGATCGCCGCCGTCATGCTGTCCAGCCGCGCCATCGCTCCCATGGTTCAGCTCTCCGTGCTGTCGACCCGCTACAACCAGGCCAAGTCTGCCCTGGAGATCCTGGAGAAGATCATGATGACGCCGGGCGAGCAGGAGGAGGGCAGGCAGTACATTCACCACCCCATCATCCAGGGCCGCATCGAGTTCGAAAACGTCTCCTTCAAATACCCGGGCATGGAAAGCAGCACACTGCACAACATCAATCTGCGTATCGAGCCGGGGGAGAAGGTGGCCATCATAGGGCGGATCGGGGCGGGCAAGACCACCCTTGAGAAGCTGCTGATGGGGCTCTATCGACCGACGGACGGTCTGGTGCGCCTCGATGGCTTCGAGCTGGATCAGCTGGCGCCGGCCGCCATCCGTCGCAACATCGGCTGTGTGCCGCAGGACGTGACACTCTTCTTTGGCTCGGTGCGAGACAACATCATGCTGGGCAACCCGCTGGTGGATGATGCCCGGGTTGTGCGCGCCGCCAAGCGGGCCGGCGTCACCAACTTTACCAATCGGGATCCCAATGGGCTGGACCGGCAGATAGGCGAGGGGGGGCGTCAGCTCTCAGGTGGTCAGCGCCAGGCCATTTTGCTGGCCCGTGCCCTGCTCAACGATCCCCCCATCCTGGTGATGGATGAGCCAACGTCCAACATGGACAACCAGTCAGAGATGCATGTGAAGCAGGAGCTGGCAAGGCTGGGTCCTGAAACCACGCTGATCCTCATTACCCACAAGACCTCCATGCTGGATGTGGCCTCCCGGGTCATCGTCGTGGAGCAGGGGAAGATAGTGGCTGACGGCCCCAAGGAGACGGTGCTGCAACAACTGAAGGAAGGCAAGGTACGGGTGCAGGAGACGGCCAATGGCTAACAACTGGTTCAAGAAAACGGCACCAGACACAGTGTTGCCCGCCCCCGAGCACCTCGAGTATGTCGACGACGGTGCCGCCGCCGTCTTGTTGAGCACGCCAACCCGCGCCAAGGTGCTGCTCTGGGCCTGTTTCCTGTTCTTCATGAGTGCCATCATCTGGGCCGCCTGGGCGGAGCTTGACGAGGTCACCGTCGGCCAGGGCAAGGTCATTCCGTCCCGCCAGCTGCAGGTGATCCAGAACCTGGAAGGGGGGATCGTCAAGGAGATCTTCGTCAAAGAGGGTGACATAGTCGAGGAGGGGCAGCCTCTGCTGCGCATAGACGATACCCGCTTCAAGTCGGATTTTCGCGAGCGTGAACAGGAGCTGGTGATCCTCAAGGGCGACATCGCCCGTCTGCGTGCCGAGATCCGCAGTGTGGTGGTCAAGAGAGAACCCAACCTCGGCTGGCGTGAGCAGGTGGTCATCGACAAGCAGCCCATCGTCTTCCCCGAAGGGTTCGAGAACGTCTTTGCGGAATACGTGGCCCGTGAAAAGTCGGTACAGGACGAGCGCCTCAACAATTTGAACAACCAGCTCTACATTCTCGGTCAGCAGATCGAGCAGAAGGAGCAGGAGACCATAGAGCTCAATGCCAAGATAAGGACGGTGAGTCGCAGCGTGGATCTGGCCCGCCAGGAGTTGAACATCAGCCGGCCTCTCGCAAAAGAGGGTATAGTTCCTCAAGTGGAGCTAATTAAACTGGAGCGGCAGGTCAACGAGATGCAGGGCGAGCTGGAAGCCAACCGCCTGCTCATCCCCAAACTCAACTCAGTGCTGCGGGAGACCATCTCCAAGCGCAATGACATCGCCTTGAAGTTCAGAGCGGACTCCCAGACCGAGCTCAACGAACGTCAGGGCAAACTGAGCCAGTTGTCCGAGGGCCAGGTCGGTCTGCGGGACAGGGTCGATCGTACCAGCGTGATAGCGCCGCTCAAGGGCACCATCAAGAAGCTCAAGATCAATACCCTGGGAGGGGTCGTACAGCCTGGCATGGATCTGATGGAGATAGTGCCGCTGGAGGATACCCTGCTGGTGGAAGCCAAGGTATCACCCAAGGACATAGCTTTCCTGCGACCCGGGCTGGAGGCCGTGGTCAAGATAACCGCTTATGATTTCACTGTTTATGGAGGTTTACATGGCAAGGTTGAACAGATAAGTGCCGACTCGATCCAGGATGAGGAGGGCAACTCCTTCTATCTGGTTCGGGTGCGTACCGAGAAGAGTTATCTGGGCGATGAGCTTAACGCACTTCCCATCATCCCCGGTATGTTAGCCAGTGCAGATATCATTACTGGCAAAAAAAGTGTCCTAGACTACTTGCTCAAGCCCATCCTGCGGGCTAAGCAGTCGGCACTGAGAGAACGATAAGCCAACAATCTAAAAACAACATGACTGGAGATACCATGAAGAAGACGATTGTTGCCATGCTGGTTAGTGGCACCATACTGTTCCCGGGCCTGAGCCAGGCACAGACACTGGAACAGTCAGTGGCACAGTCACTGGCTACCCATCCGAAAATCAAGGAAGCTTTTGATCTCTATCAGGCACGACTGTACCAGCATGATGGAGCCAAGGGCGGCTACTATCCCACCATAGATCTGCGTGGCGGCGTTGGTTACGAGAAGACCGACAGCCCCTCGACCCGTGCGGCGGGTGCCAACTCGCAGACGATCGATGATTCCATGACTCGAAAAGAGGCCGGGATCAGCCTGCGCCAGATGCTGTTTGACGGCTTCGATGTCAGCAGCAACGTGGCCCGGACCGATGCCGCAGCCCAGGCCCAACGTCTGGCCATGATCTCCGAGGCGGAGAACACGGCGCTGCGTGTGGCCGAGGTGTACCTCAACATGCTGCGTCAGCAGGAGATCCTGGAGCTGTCCAAGCAGAACCTGGAAACCCACGAGCAGATCCGCAGCGACATCCAGAAACGGACAGACTCAGGTTTGGGCTCGACCGCGGACCAGACCCAGATAGATGGTCGTGTGGCACGTGCCTATTCCAACCAGGCGGCCGCGGAGAACAACTATCGGGATGCCGAGAGCGAGTTCATCCGGGTCGTGAATGAGGTGCCCAAGGATCTGGTGCAGCCAGCGCCCAACAGCCAGTTGATCCCGGCCACCCTGGAGGATGCGCTGAAGACGGCCACCGAGGTTCACCCGACCCTGCTGTCCTCCCTGCAAGACATCGAAGAGGCCAAGTATCAGCATGAAGGCTCCAAGTCCGGGTTCTACCCGAACGTGGCCTTCGAGGTGGATCAGAACTGGAACGAGGACATCGATGCGGTCAAAGGACGCAACGACGATCTCACCGCCATGGTCCGGATGCGTTACAACCTGTTCCGTGGCGGCTCCGATCTGGCTGAAAGCAAGGCCACCTCGGCACTCTATTCCCAGGCAAAAGACATTCACCTGAATGCCTTCCGTCAGGTGGAAGAGGGGACCCGCCTCGCCTGGAATGCCAAGGAGTCGCTGGCCAAGCAGAAAGTCTTCCTGAAAGAGCACGTGGACGCCAGCTACGACACCGTACAGGCGTACAAGAAGCAGTTTGGTCTGGGACAACGGACCTTGCTGGACGTGCTGAACACGGAGAACGAACTGTTCGAGGCTCGCCGCAGCTACATCACGGCCGAGTATGACTCCCTGCTGGCGGATTACCGTATCCTCAATGCCACCGGGGGACTGCTCAATGCCATGAATGTACAGCAGCCCGCTGATTGGCAGGCCAACAACAACTGATGGTCATCGTGCTGATGTCATATCAGTCAGAAGAAATGGCTGCAGCTTGCTGCAGTCATTCTTTTATGTATTTGGCTTTCAACTGAAGATTGCAATGGCATGCCGCAGGGGAAACATGTGACATCGTGGTGCAAGGCAGGGAGCTGCAGGCTCTTCTGGCCAGCATGGCTCATCCGCCCCGTGCAGTGTTGGCGGCTCCAGCTGTTGTGGCTGGTGCTGCTGTCTATCCCTCTGCTGCTCAGCGCCAGCCAGCCCTTGTCGTCGGAAGATCTGAAGCTGGTCAAGCGGGCGGAGGAGAGCTATGGCCCTCGTGCAGGCAAGCGGGTCACCAGCTGGCGCACGCTGGCCATGCAGAACCGGGCTGCGGGTCTGACGGAGCGGCAGAAGCTGGAGAAGGTGAACCAGTTTTTCAATCAGATGCAGTTTATCGATGACATCAAGCTGTGGCGCAAGAAGGATTACTGGGCGACCCCGCTGGAGTTTTTGGGGGCGGCTGGCGGAGATTGTGAAGACTTCAGCATTTCCAAATACTTTACGCTGCTGGAGCTTGGCATCCCGGATGAAAAAATGCGGATGGTATATGTCAAGGCATTGGATTATAACCAGTTTCATATGGTTGTTGCCTATTATGAGACGCCCGCATCAGTGCCTCTCATTCTGGACAATCTCGTCGGTGCCATTCGCCCGGCCAGTCAGCGGGCGGATCTGGTGCCAATTTACAGCTTTAACGGTAGTCACTTGTGGTTGATGAAGGCGCGTGGTCAAGGGGAACTGGCCGGGCAATCATCCCGCTTGGGATTATGGACTGACTTACGCAATCGCATGACTTCAGGGCGATTGGCTCGGCCTGTGGTGAATTTGGATGATTAACCTATGACGCTCTACAGACAACTATTGGCAACCATGCTGTTACTGTTCGGATTGCTGTTTGCCGCCACCTACTGGGTACAGTTCAATTCGACCCGCAACTATCTGGCGCAACAGCAGGAGACCACAGTCATCAACACCTCCACCGCCCTGGGTCTGGCGTTGACGCCGTATCTGGAGAACGGGGACAAGGTGAGTGCCGAATCCGTCATGAAGGCCGTGTTCGACGGCGGCTACTATCGACTGGTCCGCCTCGATCTGCTGGCTTCCAAGGATGTCATCGAACTGGAAAACAGCAGCAACATACAGGGAGTGCCGCAGTGGTTCATCGAGCTGGGCCTCTTCCCTGAGGTATCCAACGAATCCATTCTGACCTCGGGCTGGTTGCAACTGGGCAAGCTGAAGATAGTGGGCCATCCGGGACAGGCCTACTACGAGCTCTGGAAGGGGATGAGCGAGCTGGCGACCTGGTTCCTGGTGGGCTTCCTGATCACCACCATACTGCTGATGCGGGCACTCAACTACCTGCTCAAACCGCTCAAGCTCATCTGCGAGCAGGCGGTCGAGATAGAGCTGCACCACTTCGGACACACCATTCCCGAGCCCAAGAGCCGCGAGTTGAAACAGGTGGTGCAGGCCATCAACACCCTCTCGAGCAAGCTGGCGGTGCAGTTCAAGGAGCAGGCCGATGAAGCCGAGAACCTGCGCGCCCGGGTCTATGTGGATGCGGTCTCCGGGCTTGGTAACCGCTCCTACTTCATGGGACAGGTCAATGCCTGGATCGCCGAAGCGGGACAGGGGGGCGTCATGCTGGTGGCCGTCGACATGCTGGACGATCTCTATCGTGAGGAAGGCTATGCGGCGCGGGACAACATGGTCAAGTCTATCGCCCAGGTGCTCAGGGAGCTGCTGGACGGCTGGGATGGTGCGGCGCTAGCCCGGATCTCGGCCACCGAATACGCCCTGCTCTGTCCTACCGATGATCTGTCACAGCTCAAGGATCTGGCGGAGCTTATCAATGGTCGTATCGCCGATCTGGTGGTCAATCCCATGGGTGAGAGCGGTGCGCTCTCCGTGGTCGGGATCGCCGGCCGTGATGGCGATGATGACCTCTCCGCCCTGCTGACCAAGGCGGACAATGCGCTGGGCAAGGCGCGCAACGAGCGACGGGGTGCCGTCGTCATGGAAGGGGGCTCGGATCAGGGGTTGATGGGGCGCCTGGCCTGGCGTGATCTGGTACAGGATGCAATGGCCCGAAACCTGTGGCGCTTCAAGGCGCAGCCTGCCTGTCGCTTCGATGATGGTACGCGCCTGCATGCCGAGCTGTTCGCTTCCATCTCGCGGGATGGGACCGACTATTTCGCAGGCCAGTTCTTGCCCGCCATAGAGCAGTTCCAGATGGGGGCCGAGTTTGACAAGGCCGTTCTGGAAGCCTGCGTGCCCCTGTTCAAGCAGCAATCCGAGCTGGTGCTCGCGGTCAACATCACCGCAGGGTCGCTCTGTTCGGATGAGTTCCTGACCTGGCTGAGCGGCTATCTGGCCGTGAATGGCGAGTTGAAGGAGAGACTGCTGTTCGAGATCCCTGAGGCCGCCATCATGAAACACAAGCAGCATGTGACCAACCTGGTCGAGGTGCTGCGAGAGCAGGGCTTCCTGTGGGGGGTCGATCACTATGGTCGCCACTTCCAGTCCCTCGGATATCTGGAGGAACTGGCCCCTGCCTACGTCAAGGTGGATCATGGCTATACCAGCCAGGTCATGGAGCCGGGAGCAGATACCTCCTTCCTGGCAGCGGTCTGCCGGGCTGCCCACAATGCGGGTGTCACGACCATCGCCACCCGAGTGGAGGATCAGCAGCAGGTCGAGGTGCTGGCCAGTCTGCATATAGACGGTTATCAAGGCTTCGTTCATCCGGCATTCCCACTGCCGTGAATCACGCAATCATATTGAAAAGGGCCCCAATGAGGGCCCTTTTTTATATCCATTTAGAATATATGAAGGTGCTTTGCTGCGATGAACATGCAGAAGGGCTGAAAGGCGAGTTGTTAGTGTATTGATTTGTCTGTGTAAAAAACATTCATTCGATTCGCTGCATCGGATGAAGCCAAACAGATTCAATGTTGTACATTTTTGCAACTGAAGCTCGATGGGCGCGCATCTAGAGTGTAGGCATCAAGATCTGTCACCCTGGAGCAATGGATATGCGCACCCAAATCATCGACAAAACCGTCGTCGTCTCTTCCGTGGAAGGCAATGTTCAGATCCTGCTTGCCGATGGCAGCAGCCGTCCTCTCCAGCCTGGCGAGATATTGCAACCGGGCGCCAAGCTCAATATTGCCGACGATGCGAAATTGATGTTGGCACCCTACGATGACAACCCCGGGCAGGCCGCAGCCGCCCCCGCCGAGACAGATATACCGGCCGAAGGGCAACCCTCATCATCGGCCGAGAACAGCAACCTCCCTCCAGAAATTGCGGCCTTGCAAGAATCCATCCTGCAAGGGGTCGACCCGACCAAGGACTTTGAAGCCGCCGCAGCCGGCGGGGCGCCTGCCGCTGGTGGGGGTGGCGGCATCGGCGGGGTCGCGGGGGCCAGTGGCAACGGCGGCTTTGTCGTCATCGATCGTGTCGGTGATGCGACCATAGCCGAGGCCGGATTTGATACCAGCTATGACGCCTTGCTCGATCAGAATGTGCTGCAGGAAGACGATCTTCTGCCAGAGAATGAGCTCGATGATCTGGGTGAAGCCGTCGTGACCTTGGAAGACTCTCAGGTTAGCGGGAATCTGCTCGAAAATAGCACCAATCCTGACGGACCAGCTGATGCCTCTATCGTTTCATATGACTGGGGTATCAACATCGGTGTGCCTGTTGGAGTTGCTGCCACCATTACTGGTGTGGGCACGCTGATCATCAACTCGGATGGGAGTTATACCTTCACGCCAGCGCCTAACTATGATGGCGCCGTTCCCCCAATAAATTATCAGGTGACTGATGGCCAGGACACAGTGACATCGACACTCGTTATCTCCATTACCCCGGTAGATGAAGAAGTAGGTCTTGCTGGGCTGGCTCGGGAAGGGGGTGAGGTACAAGTCAGTGATACCAATTTAGCGGATGGTTCGGCTCCCAATGCCGCAGCTCTGACTCAAAGTGGAGTGTTTACCTTCAATGCTCCTGACGGCGTTCAGAGTTTGACTTTGGGTGGCGTTACATTAATCACCAATGGCCAGTTAGGCGCATCGTTTCCACAGTCCATTATCAGCCCGTTTGGAAATGTACTGACCATCACAGCGGTGACCTACAACCCGGTGACTGGTGCAGGACAAGTCAGTTACAGCTATACCCTTGGCGATAATGAAGACCATACAAGACCTGCCAATGACACCTCCCTAAGCGAAAGCTTTAACGTGGTGCTGATCGATAGTGATGGTGATACGGCCAGCGATACCCTTGATGTCACCATCTTGGATGACATACCAACTCTGGCTGATGGGGAAGAACAATCTGTGCGTAGTTTGGTCCATGAAGATGCGCTGGCCAGCGGCAACAGTGAAGGGGCTGAACAGAATGTGAGCACAATAGGTTTGGCTGGCACCCTCAATGGGCTGGTCAACTTTGGTGCCGATGGGGCAGGCAGCTTTGGCCTTGGCAGTGATATCAGCAGCTTGGAAGAACAGGCGCTGACCAGCGGTGGTGTGGCGCTGAGCTACGGTGTGGCGGGCAATGTGCTGACCGCCAGTGCTGGTGGGGTGCAGGTCTTTACCCTGACCGTGGGTGCCGATGGCAGCTACAGCTTTACATTGAGTGGCCCACTGGACCATCCGGTTGCAGATGGTAACGACAGTGAACTGCTATCGGGTGGGGGGATCGACTTCTCCGGCGTATTGACTGCCACCGATGGTGACGGCGATCCGCTGGTAGGTGGATTCCCGGCGGGCAGCTTTATGATTGATGTGCAAGACGACGTGCCTGTTGCCACCAATGATGGTTTGCTGGCGACGCTAAGCGAGAACTCTTCTGGGGTGACCATTGGCACGACGGCCACATTGCTCGGGGACGACAATTACGGCGCTGATGGCGCGGCGGCCACCGGTTCGCTGGTGATCGGCACAGGCGACAAGGGTGGCACGG
>NZ_CAMPOU010000002.1:0-370431 GCF_946892685.1 Aeromonas sp. Marseille-Q5825 | reverse complement strand
CGGTCAAACATGCGAGCGCGGGCACTGAGGACAATACGACGCCCTTCACGGTCAATGTCGTGGTTGCCGATGCTGATGGCAGCACCGCCAACACCAGCTTCACCGTCTCCATTGACGATGACATGCCGAGCATTGGCATTGTCCAACCTGCTTTGAATGTCACAAATGTGGCGGGAACTGTGTTCATTGGTACTTTCGATGTTACATCGGGCGCTGATCAGCCGGTTACTGCGAGCCTGCTCGGTAATACTGTTCCCGCTGGATTGAGGTCTGGTGGGCAACTGGTCAGCTATTATGTTGACCCTAGCAATCCGGGGGTATTGGTGGCCTATACCGGCATCGACCCAACTGCCAGCGGTGCCAAGGTATTCGCGCTGACCATTATTCCGGGCTCGGACCAATATAAGGTCGAGGTATTCAAGCCCCTCGACGGCATCACCTCTACTGTTGCGATCGATGGCTCGAGCGCCTTCGGATCCGGCCCACAACCTTGGCAGATCCTGACCAACACTACGTCTGGCCAATTGTCTGTGTTGACAGGTTGGCAGGCCACAGGTGGCTTCAACCTGGCTGCGTGGAAGGCGGGGGCTGTAGCAACCGGACTCGCGTTTGATTCGGTCAATGGTTCGACGGCCGGATGGGGGGTTGGCAACAATAACTTTACCGCTAATGAGTTTATGCGCTTCGACTTTGCCGATGTGGATGACTTTGATGGCCCAGGCGGCTATGCCCCCCCCGCCTTTTCGGGGCCGAATGTGACAGTAGCTACGGTTAGCTTCAACGGATATAGCGGCAATACCATTGATTATGTCGTGCGCTATACCGATGGCACTTGGTCAAGCGGACAGGTCACGCCAACTAGCGGAGCATTTGAGGTGATGATCCCGTCTGGGGCGAATGCCAAATTTATCGACTACATCGAGTTGTACACCCCCAATGCTAACGGTGAAGCAAAAGTAGATTTGGTTAGCCTTGGGGTGACCAATGTGGGTGATCCAGAGGATCTGACCTTTAATGTGTCGGTTATTGATGCGGATGGCGATCAGGACCAAGCTTCGTTGACCCTTGACCTCCGCAACCCAGACCCAGTGCTCGTGGTCGGTACGAATGTCAGCGATGCCGGTGTGAGCACTACTGATCACTTCATTGCGAACCCGAACCTTGCCGATGTAGATGGCAATATTGCCGGGAGTGCTGGAGCTGATGTTTTGGTCGGTGACCTCGGGGGGGTTGCATCGGGCTCGTACAACCTGACATTCATTATTGATACCTCTGGCAGTATCAACAACACCGAGCTGGGGCAGATGAAGGCTGCGTTGAAAACGCTTTTGGACAAATTTGTCGGCGTGACCGATTTGCAGATCGAGATAGGCACGTTTGCAACAGGAAGTCAGATTGTGGGGAGTTATTCCACAGTGTCTGATGCCAAGGCGGCAATCGATGCCCTTACTAGGACGCCGGGCGGATCTAATACCAATTATCAAGCGGCGTTGACCATGGCGAACACGCTAGTCGCCAACGACACGGCTGCCGATAACAAGATCGTCCTTTTTGTGACCGATGGCGATCCGACGACCGGTAACTGGATCTCAACCACGGAGATTCTGGCGGGGATGAACGGACTATCGCATCTTTCGGACTCCGCCACTGCAGTCAACAACATCCAGATCAACGCCATCGGCATCGGCCTTGGCGATACGAGCGGGGCAGATACGTCCGCAACTAGGTTGAATGCGATTGACAATACGACTGACGGTTACGTCCCGATCGCCAACTTCAGCGATCTGACGAATGGCTTGGGCTCGATCTTCGTGCCGGTGGCTGTCGGCAGCGATGCCCTCGTCGGTGGCAGCGGTAGCGACATCCTGTTTGGCGACAGTATTCATGCCGATGGCAGCGATGGCGGCTGGGCCAAGTTGGTCGCGGACAATCCCGGCCTGTCAAATGCCCAACTGCGCACCCTGGTTGCCAACAATCACTCCTTGTTCGGGCAAGACGATTCACAGGGAGGCGACGACAGCCTTGATGGCGGCGCAGGCAATGACATTCTGTACGGTCAGAAAGGTAACGATATCCTGACCGGGGGGACTGGTGATGATTTACTGGTCGGTGGTTCGGGCCGCGACACCTTTAAGTGGCAGGCGGGTGATGCGGATGGTGGTATCGACCGCATTACCGATTTCGCCAAAGGAAGCGGTGGCGATATTCTCGATATATCCGCAGTGCTGGATGTGTCTACGGGTGCCCCTGCTGACACATTGGCGACTTATTTAAACTTTACGTTTGACAGTGCCAATAATCGAACTGTATTGACCATAGACAGCAATGGTACGACGGGTGGCAGTCAGGTTAATCAGACGGTTTACTTTGATGGCGTTGATCTGACGGGAGGAAGTACAGATCAACAGGTCATAATTAATAGTTTGCTGGCTAACTTGAACTTGAAGGTTGATGATTAACCTGTTTGGGCCGGGTTTGCCCGGCCCCTGTTATTTGATGAAGTGGACGGCTAAGATAGCGGCAGTATCAGGAGAGGGTCACCATGCAGTCATTCAACTGGGTCGACATCGATGGCATTCGCTATAGCTGGGATGGGCAGGACAACATCGTCTGCTCCGGCCGCTTTGGCTATCAGGCCGCGATGATGGGTGACAAGCTCAATGGTCTGGAGCTGGAGAGTGAGGATGGCGATGTGGCGGGGCTGCTCAATGTGGACTTTGCCGCCTCCAGCATCAGCTTTACGCCGGCAGAGGATGCTCCCTTGCCTCACATGGTGGTGCTGGTTGGCCATGAGTGGGGGCAGCAGGAATATTCACTGCAGAGCCTGAGCGACAGCTCCTTGCAGGGGCTGCTCAGCCATGGTGAAGAGCTTGACTGGAGTAGTCTGGCGGTGGTGACGGCTTCCGAGCCGAGCATGCCATCCCAGGGTCACGTTCTGTCGTGGGATTCATTCCATTTCGAGGATGAGTCTCTACTCGGGGCCGAGGTTCCGTCGTCCGTGATCGCGAGCCATGGCTATTCCCTTGGAGGGGAGATCAGCATCAACATCGACATGACCAATCAGGTGCTGGAGCAGATCCCTCCATTGCACGATATATGAATCCCAATCGACGACGTGCATAATGACCTCCATCTAATCGATGGAGGTTTTTTTCTATGTGGCGTCCCCTTCTTACCCTGTCTGCGCTCGTTGTCAGTGCCCCGCTGCTTGCCATCGAGGTGCCCCAGGCTCCCCATCTGGTGGTCAGCGGCTACGCGGAGCAGAAGGCAGAGCCCGACATGCTGACGCTCAACGTCGCCGTGACCGCCCTGGAGAAACAGGGCATCAAGGCCAAGCAGCAGGTGGATACCAAGGTTGCCGCCTTCTTTGGTCAACTGGAGAGCCTCGGCATCAAGCGCAGCGATGTGGAGGCCGGCAATCTGGTAATCTCCCCAGAGTATCAGTATCCGCAGAACAAGCAGCCCGAGATGGTGGGCTATCGTGCCCAGCGTCAGCTGGCGGTCAAACTCTACCAGCTCGACAAGCTGAGCCAGCTGATGGACACCGCCCTCAAGGCGGGTCTGGAGTCCGTCTCCCAGATTGAGTACGGCCTCAAGTCACCACAGGTCATCAAGGAGCAGGCGCGTCTTGGTGCTGTGGCAGATGCCACCAGCAAGGCGGAATCCCTGGCCAAGGCCTTTGGCATGAAGCTTGGCAAGGTGTACAGCGTCGAGTATCGCAACAGCTCGCCCATGCCGGTCTATAGCCGTGCCATGAAGGCTGCAGCGGCCCCCGCCGCCGACATGGCGGAGAACAGCTACCAACAGCAGCAGATCAGCATCACGGACAACGTGGAAGCCGTCTTCCTGCTGGAATGATGGACCCTTCAACCGGCCCTGATCTCTCCAAACCCGAGGCTTCTGCCTCGGGTTTGTCGTTATGGAAGCCCTGATCATGGAAGCTGAATGGCAACGCCCAGAGGACGCTCTTATCTGGGCAGGCCCGGGGCAGGGGAGTGATGGACGACTTCGCCCATGCCAGGGGATCTGGCGCATAAAAAATGCCGGTCACTGACCGGCATTTTCGCAAGAGGAGCAGGGAGGCTTAGCCCAGATTGGCGGCGACCCGTTCCTGGCGCTTCTGCTTGAACAGATAGCCCAGACCCAGCACCAGTACCCAGGCCGGGATCAGCTCGACCGAGATGCGGGTGCCGTCGTTCATGTACATGATCACCAGGATGGCGGCCATGAAGGCGAGGCAGAGATAGTTGCCAAAGGGGCTCCAGAGCGCCTTGAACTTGGTAGTCACCCCTTCGGCAGCCTTGACCTTGCGGAACTTGAGGTGGGCGAGGCTGATCATGGCCCAGTTGATGACCAGGGCGGAGACCACCAGCGACATCAAGAGGCCGAAAGCCTTGCCCGGGATCAGGTAGTTGATCAGCACGCACAGCAAGGTGGCCGCAGCAGAGATGGTGATGGCGGTCAGGGGAACACCGCTCTTGTTAGTCTTGAGCAGGGCCTTGGGACCGTTGCCCTGCTTGGCCAGGCCAAACAGCATGCGGCTGTTGCAGTAGACACAGCTGTTGTAGACGGAGAGCGCCGCAGTCAGCACCACCAGGTTGAGCACGTTGGCCACCAGGTTGCTGTCGAGAGCATGGAAGATCATCACGAACGGACTGCCGCCTTCGACCACCTTGCCCCAGGGGTAGAGGGAGAGCAGCACGGTCAGAGCGCCGATATAGAAGATGAGGATGCGGTAGATCACCTGATTGGTGGCCTTGGGAATGCTCTTCTCGGGATTGTCCGCTTCTGCTGCCGTGATGCCGACCAGCTCCAGACCACCGAAGGAGAACATGATGAAGGCCATGGCCATCACCAGGCCGCCCACCCCGTTGGGGAAGAAGCCGCCCTGGGCCCAGAGGTTGCTGACCGTGGCCTCGGGACCGCCGGTGCCGGAGAACAGCAGATAACCGCCAAAGCCTATCATGCCGAGGATGGCCACGACCTTGATGATGGCGAACCAGAACTCCATCTCGCCAAACGCCTTGACGTTGGAGAGGTTGATGGCGTTGATCAGCACGAAGAAGAAGGCCGCCGACATCCAGGTCGGGATCTCGGGCCACCAGTACTGTACGTAGATGCCGACTGCCGTCAGCTCCGCCATGCTCACCAGCACATAGAGCACCCAGTAGTTCCAGCCGGAGGCGAAACCGGCGAAGTCACCCCAGTACTTGTAGGCGAAGTGACTGAAGGAGCCGGCCACCGGCTCTTCCACCACCATCTCGCCGAGCTGGCGCATGATGAGGAAGGCGATGAAGCCGCCGATGGCGTAACCAAGCAGCACCGAGGGGCCTGCCATCTTGATGGTGTCGGCAATGCCGAGGAACAGGCCGGTACCTATGGCACCGCCCAGTGCGATGAGCTGGATGTGGCGGTTTTTCAGGCCGCGCTTGAGCTCTTCGCCGTCTTGTTGAAGATCCATTCTTCCTTCCTTACGTCGCTGAATTCACTCGTCTCGCGCCTCGTCTGCCATGGCACTTCCTGTGCCCGGCGCGGCATCTTGTGCCGAAAACGTGACGAAATCCGTATTAATATCGTTACGGTTTGCCGCGCACTGTTTTTTATGGCGGCTACCAACCCGAGCAGAATAGTGATAATCGACCGCTCGTGCACCTGTTTTCCTCATCATTGGTTTGCTTTGTGGCCAATGCTCAGGTTTTTCATGATCTGGGAAGGGGTTTTGGAAGTGATTGCTGGTTTTGTGGTCAGTTGGTTTTGGTGCTATTGACCTGGCGGTGGTTTGATGTGCTAGTAGCTCTTTTCAAGGAAGGACTCATATGATCGAAGGTATTGTCGGTGGCTTGCTGCTCGCCACGCTCTGGCTGGGGATCTGGCTCTCCCCTATGTTGTTGACCATGGCTGCGGCCTGCTTGATGGTCTGGGGATGGCAGGGGGCGGATTATCTGGTGAACAACGTCGCCATGGTGCTGACGCTCGCCGCCGGGCTTGGCCTGCTACCCGCCTGCTGGTTGAGCGAGCGGGTACGCAAACGTCACGGCTTGCTGCGTTTTCATGGCATCTTGATGAACAATCGGGAGCTCAACAAGCCCGGCTCCCGTCCTCGCCCCTGATCCTCATGACGCCGACGGTTCCGCCGGCGTCATTTCTCCCTGTCTTGCTGTCTTATTATCTTGCCACTCGCCAATCTGATAGTGCTTGATATGGCTATTTTCATGCGGGCTAGCAGAGTTGGCGGCGAAGGCCGGTTGCCTCCAGGATCTTGGCGCTGATCTCCTCCACCGAGTGGGAGCTGGTGTCGAGGAAGCGGATCGCCTCCTGGCGGAACAGCCGCTCCACGCTTGCCAGCTCCTGCTCGCACTGCTCGAGAGAGGAGTAGCGACTGTTGGCGCGGCGCTGGTTGCGGATCTCGTGCAGCCGCTGGGGGGCTATGGTGAGACCGAACAGCTTGTGGCGGTTGGCCTTGAGGGGGGCGGGCAGCTCCAGCGAGCCCATGTCCTGCTCGATGAAGGGGTAGTTGGCGGCACGAATGCCAAACTGCAGTGCCAGATAGAGGCTGGTCGGCGTCTTGCCGCAGCGGGAGACCCCGATGAGGATGATGTCGGCCTCGTCATACTCCTTGGTGGTGATGCCGTCGTCGTTGCTGAGGGCGAAGTTGACTGCCTCGATGCGATCGTCATAGAGCTTGCGGTTCTCCATGCCGTGGGTGCGGTGGAGCCTGGGCTCGGCCTTGATCCCGAGCTCCTGCTCGAGGGGGCTCACGAAGGTGTTGAGAAAATCGTGGCTGCTGGCCTGGGCCTTGAGCACCTCTTCCCGCACCTGGGGGTCGACTATGGTGTGAAACAGTATGGGGCGCACCCCGGTCTGGCGAAACTGCTCATCGATGCGGGCCCGCACCTGGCGCGCCTTTTCCAGGGTCTCCACGAAGGGGATGGTGACCTGTTCGAAGACCAGTGGAAACTGGCTCAATACGGCATGACCGAACACCTCGGCGGTGATGGCGGTGCCGTCGGATACATAGAATACGGTGTGCACAGCGGACTCCTGTGGTGTGCTCCTGGGGGGTTGCGAGCAATCAGTATCTCTCGAAACCATATCTCTTTTGTCAACAGGTCTGCCATTCCCAAGTTGTGAACTCGCTTGCAAACCTGAGTCGTTACCTTTTTGTGTCGGTATTGTAGAATGCCTGTGTCAAACGGCCATCCCCAACTCTTGCTCGGGGATTTTTTTGACAATAAGTAGAAAACGTTTTCATGGTCGTTGGCAACAGACACTAACAAAAACACACGACTTGGCACAGCTGGTGCGTTGACACCCTGGCCCACCAACCTGGAGACATGCAAATGCAACAGTACGTACTCTGGTACGAACAGCTCGGTATGCAGGACGTAGAGCGCGTCGGCGGCAAGAATGCATCCCTTGGCGAGATGATCAGCAACCTCTCCGGTGCCGGCGTGTCCGTGCCGGGCGGCTTTGCGACCACCGCCTTTGCGTTTAACGAGTTTCTGGAGTTAAGCGGCCTCAACGGCAAGATCCACGACCTGCTCGACAGCCTGGATGTAGACGACATCGCCGCCCTCAACCGGGCTGGTCAGCAGATCCGTGACTGGGTGGTGGACGCCCCCTTCCAGCCTGCGCTGGAGCAGGCGGTGCGCGAGGCCTATGACAAGCTGAGCGCTGGCCTCGAGGCCTCTTTCGCGGTGCGCTCCTCCGCCACGGCCGAAGACATGCCGGATGCCTCCTTCGCCGGCCAGCAGGAGACCTTCCTCAACGTGCGCGGCATCGACTCTGTCATGACCGCCATCAAGCATGTGTTCGCGTCGCTCTTCAACGATCGCGCCATCTCCTACCGGGTGCATCAGGGCTATGACCACAAGGGTGTGGCCCTCTCCGCCGGGGTGCAGCGCATGGTGCGCTCGGACTTGGCCGCCTCCGGCGTCATGTTCACCCTGGATACCGAATCCGGTTTCAACGACGTGGTCTTCATCACAGGCGCCCAAGGCCTGGGTGAAATGGTGGTGCAGGGGGCCGTCAACCCGGACGAGTTCTATGTCCACAAGCCGACCCTGAAATCGGGTCGCCCCGCCGTGGTGCGCAAGACGCTGGGCTCCAAGCTCATCAAGATGACCTACTCCGAAGACGCCGGTCACGGCCGTCAGGTGAAGATAGTCGACACTCAGGATGCCGAGCGCAACCGCTTCTGCATCACGGATGAGGAAGTGATGGCGCTGGCGAAGCAGGCCCTCATCATAGAACAGCACTATGGCCGCCCGATGGACATCGAGTGGGCCAAGGATGGTCAGGACGGTCAGCTCTATATCGTTCAGGCCCGTCCGGAAACCGTGCGCAGCCGCCAGGAAGCGAATACGCTGGAGCGTTTTGCGCTCAAACAATCCGGCAAGGTGCTGATCGAAGGGCGCGCCATCGGCCACAAAATTGGCTCTGGCCCGGCGCGGGTCATCTCCTCCATCAGCCAGATGGACGAAGTGCAGCCCGGCGACGTGCTGGTCACCGATATGACGGATCCGGACTGGGAGCCCATCATGAAGCGGGCCTCCGCCATCGTCACCAACCGGGGTGGCCGCACCTGCCACGCCGCCATCATAGCCCGTGAGCTCGGCATCCCGGCCGTGGTCGGCTGTGGCGATGCCACCGACCGCATCGAGGCGGGTCAGCTCATCACCGTCTCCTGCGCGGAAGGGGATACCGGCTTCATCTACGACGGCGAGCTCGACTTCGACGTGGCGGTGACCGAGGTGGGCAACATGCCGCGCCTGCCCATCAAGATCATGATGAACGTCGGCAACCCGGACAGGGCCTTCGACTTCGCCCAGTTGCCGAACGCCGGTGTGGGTCTGGCCCGTCTCGAGTTCATCATCAACCGCATGATAGGGGTGCACCCCAAGGCGCTGCTGGAATTCGACAAGCAGAGCCCGGAGCTGCAGGCCACCATATCCAAGATGATCGCCGGTTACGACAGCCCCCGTGAATACTACGTGGCCAAGCTGAGTGAAGGGATCGCCACCCTGGCCGCTGCCTTCTGGCCGGAGCGGGTCATAGTGCGGATGTCGGACTTCAAGTCCAACGAATACGCCAACCTGGTGGGGGGCCGTGGCTACGAGCCCCACGAAGAGAACCCCATGATCGGCTTCCGTGGCGCCTCCCGTTACATCGCCGACAGCTTCCGTCCCTGCTTCGCCCTCGAATGCGAGGCGATGAAACGGGTGCGCGACGTCATGGGCCTGACCAACGTCGAGGTGATGATCCCCTTCGTGCGCACCGTGGGCGAGGCGGAGCAGGTGGTGGAAATCCTGGCCGAGAACGGCCTGCGCCGCGGCGAGCGCGGCCTCAAGGTCATCATGATGTGCGAGCTGCCCTCCAATGCCCTGTTGGCGGACAAGTTCCTCGAGCACTTCGATGGCTTCTCCATCGGCTCCAATGACATGACCCAGTTGACCCTGGGTCTGGATCGGGATTCGGGCCTCATCGCCCACCTGTTCGATGAGCGCAACGAGGCGGTCAAGGCGCTGCTGGCCATGGCCATCCAGGCCGCACGCAAGGCGGGCAAGTATGTCGGCATCTGCGGCCAGGGCCCGTCGGATCACCCGGACTTCGCCGCCTGGCTGGTCGAGCAGGGCATAGATTCTGTATCGCTCAACCCGGATACCGTGGTCGACACCTGGCTCTATCTGGCCGAGCAAAATAAGGCTGGCTGAGCCAGCACAGGCAGCTTCCTACCATAATCCATGACGGCACCTTCTCGGTGCCGTTTTTTATTACCAATATGGTGCTGTGTTGATGATGCGTTCATACAAGATGAATTGGACCTGATCTCTCTCGCTCTATATGGGAGTGTTATCGCCGGGTGGGCATTGGAGGATGGGGTTGCGGCGGCGTAGTGGATAAAGACGAGGGGGCCCATGGCCCCCTCGATGAGATGACGCCTTCAGTACGAGGCGTGCTTCACCTGGGCTGCTGCTCGGCGCCGGCCAGTTCGATCTGCACCTTCACGCCTTCCTGCTGGAGCCGGGCGCTGATGGCGTTCAGATCGGTGCCGGGTTTGGCCTCCAGCAGGGCGATGCCGCCACTGCTCTGCTTGAAGCTCAGACCGTGGCGCGTGGCCAGTGCCCTGGCCTGAGGCTCGTCGGCTTCGATCAGCAGGGTTCCGCTGACGGTGAGCTCGGGGCTGGCGACCCCTTGCAGCAAGATGTCACCGCTGCGCAGGCTGGGTTGCGGTGCCTTGCCATCCAGGCTGCGGGCGACGCGCTTCTTGCTGCCGTTGTCCGGCGTGAGGTAGGTCTGACCGTTCACCTCTATGGTGCTGTACTGCTTGCCATCGACAACCACCGACTCGTCGGCCGTGGCCTGAATAGAGACCGAGGCCAGCAGGCTTGCCAGGGCAAGGCTGAGTAAGCTGTGTTTCATGTTGTGACTCCTGTGCAAGTTAGAGAGGGGCTGCTTCATGGCCGATCACCCGCAGGGACCAGTTGAGCAGTTGACCCGGCTGGCTGTTGTTGCGCTCGGTCAGGGTCGTGCGGGCGTTGGTGCTGCGATTGAGCAGCGAGACCTGACGAGTGCCGCTGGCGACGTCGGTCACCGCCAGTTGCCACTCGCCCTGGGCCGATTCACCGTAGAACTTGTGGGAGAGCATGCGCATGTCGCGCAGCCCCTTGGTGCGCACATAACCCAGTTGCTGCCGGTCGAGGGATTGACCCACCAGGCTGTTGTTGGGGTTGAGCAGCACGCTGCGGGTGCCGGAGGGGGAGACCAGCTCGATCAGCAGATCGGGTAGCCGCTGGTGATCCAGACTGACCTGCACCTGCACAGCTTCCACCGTCAACGCCTGCTCGACCCGGGTGCTGGAGGTGGTCGGGCTGCTGCCCAGATCCGGGATGGCGCCCTGGGCGCCTTGCACAGTGACCTTCTGCCACGGCAGCTGTACCAGCGGCGGCAAGGGATTGTGAGTGGCGGCGCTCGCCAGGGCCTTGTTCACATCGATGAGGCCAAAGCCATAGGTCGGGTTGAACCAGATCCCGGCGGCATTGCGCCCCCAGCCTTCCAGCCCTGTCACTCTGCGTTGCTGACCATTGGCGGCTGTGTAGCTCAGTGTGACCGCTGCCTGGTTGGCATCGATGCGGGTGGCATTGCGCGCCAGCAGATCCCGCAGATCCCGCACCGACAGGTCCGGATAGGCCGACATCAGCAGCGCCATGGCGCCAGCTGTGTTCGGGGTGGCCGAAGAGGTGCCGTTCATGGTGCCGTTGTAGTCGCAGCTTGCATCCAGCGCCGGGTTGCCGTGCAGCCGGTTGGTGCTCTGACGATCGGTACGGTTGTAGCCCAGGTCGCAGCCGGGCAGATCCGTGGTGACCATGGCCGGGGAGGCGGTGCCGTACTCGCCGCCCGGGGCCGTCAGGAAGACGTTGCTGCCGACGCTGGAGTAGGAGGAGCGCACGCCGTCCGCGTTGCTTGCACTGACCACCAGGTTCCAGAAGTTGCTGTTGGAAGGATCTATGTTGCTGTTTTCAAACGGCAGTCTGAGCTCGCCGCCGGTGCGGTTGAGCACATAGTTGCCGGCGGCAATGCGGCTGAAGCCGTTGCCCGCGGCCTTGATGTAAGCGGCCCCTTGCGCCTTCAGGGTCATCTGCTCGAACAGGCGATCCAGTTGCACCTGGTTGAGCCCGCCGGCTCCCTGGGGGTCGACCAGGCTCATGCCGTAGCTCTGGTTGAAGACGCGGTTGTCGCGGCTGGCCTGGCTGTTGCCGAGGGCATAGAGCCAGTCTTGCTGCAACTGCTGGCTATTGTCGTCGAGCAGGTTGAAGCCTTGCAGTTGGGCACGGGGGGCCACGCCCCGGGTGCCGATGGCGTTGTCGACCGCGGCTATGATGCCGGAGACAGAGGTGCCGTGGGCACTGTCCGGATCGGTCGGCGTCGGATCGTCGCTGCCGGTCACCACGTTGCGTGAACCGGGGCGGACGTTGTCGGCGAGATCCGGGTGGGCTATGGCCAGACCGTCGTCCACGACGGCCACATTGATCCCCTGGCCGAGCACCTCTGTGCGGTGGGCCCACCAGAGGTTGAGGTCATTGCCCGCCACGCCGCCACGGACACTGAAGGCATGCTGGCCACTGTTGAGCAGGTGCCACTGCTGGTCCTGCAAGGGGTTGATGCCGGGCAGGCAGCGCTGTGCGCTGGTGCGGCCGGTATCCATGTCGACTTCTCTGCCGGTGAGGGGGGTACAACTCTCGGCAGCCTGAGCCGAGACGACAGGCAGGGCCGAGAGCAGGGCCGTGATTGCCAATGCTAACGATGTTTTTCTCATTGATAAACTCCATCTTAAGGGCGCACCGTCCGAGGTGCGACGGGCATCTATACATGAGAAAAGACGATTCAAAAGGATCTCATTTCGGAGTTGAGAGGGGGCTCAAAGAAATCTCATTCGAGCCCATATGGGGGTATCAATGGGGCAGATTACGTGTTTCATTGAGAGTCATTCGCATTCAATACTAATGATCTTTTTGTCGATAGAAGGGCCTGTTGTCAAGCGCCCCTCACCACCTGCCAAGGCTGCCGCTGGTCGCTATCCCTGTTAAGGTAAGGGCAAAACAGCACTCAGGACGGATCCATGACTCTTTTGCAGTGGCAATCAGCCAGCTTGGCTCTTCACGGCGACCAGACTCTCTTCATCCCCGACCTCACCCTGGCGCCTCAGGCGTGCTGGGCCTTCGTCGGCAGCAACGGCAGTGGCAAGACGGCGCTGGCTTCTGCCCTGTGCGGCGAGCTGGCCGTCCGTGCAGGGGGGGTGACTGGCGGGGTGAGGGCCGAGCGCCTCTCGTTTGAGTCGCAACAGCGGCTGGGGGAGCTGGACTGGCAGCGGCGCAACACCGACATGCTGGGGGAAGAGGAGGAGGCGGGTTATCGGGTGTCGACCCTGATGCTGGAGGAGGGGGGAGAGGAGGCGCAAGCCCGATCGTTGCTGGCGCGCTTCGGCATCGAGTCCCTGTGGGATCGCCCCTATCGCCATCTCTCGAGCGGGGAGGGGCGCAAGCTGCTGCTTGCCCGTGCCCTGCTGGGTCGGCCCGAGCTGATGGTGCTGGACGAGCCCTTCGATGGCCTGGATCAGGGCTCGCGCAGGGATCTGATGTCGCTGCTGGCGCAATTGGTGGCGCAGGGGCAACGTCTGGTGGTGATCGTCAACCGCTTCGACGAGATCCCCCCCTTCGCCAGTCACCTCGGCCTGCTCGGGGAGCGCCGCCTGTTGCTGGCGGGGGAGCGTGACGCCGTGCTTGGCAGCCAGGAGGTGGCCCAGCTGGCACGGGCCGAGGGGCAGAGTCCGCAGCTGCCCCCGCCGCTCCAGGCGCCCACGCCCCTGCCCGCCGGCCCCCGGGTACAGATGCGCGCCCTGCGCGTCGCCTACGGGGACCAGGTCATCATCGACGGGCTCGACTGGATCATTGCCGAGGGGGAGCACTGGCAACTGGTGGGGCCCAACGGCGCCGGCAAGTCGACCCTGCTCGCCCTGATCACAGGGGATCATCCGCAGGGGTACAGCAATGATCTGCGCCTGTTCGGGGTGCGCCGGGGCAGTGGCGAGAGCATCTGGGAGATCAAGCGCCACATCGGCCTGGTCAGCCCGGCCCTGCACCTGGACTATCGCGTCCATTGTTCGGTGCAGACGGTGATCCTCTCCGGCTTTTATGACTCCATCGGCCTCTATACCCGCCCGGGGGATCGCCAGCTGGCGCTCGCCAACCAGTGGCTGGCACTGCTGGGGCTAAAGGATCAGGGGGCGCTGCCCTTCCACGCCCTCTCCTTTGGTCAGCAGCGCCTGGTGCTGATTGCCCGGGCCCTGGTCAAGCATCCGCCACTGCTCATTTTGGATGAGCCCCTGCAGGGGCTGGATCCCTTGAACCGCCACCTGGTGCGGGAGATGGTGGTGCGCCTCATAGGGGAAGGCACCCAGTTGCTGTTCGTCTCCCACCACCCCGAGGATGCGCCCCCTGGCCTCAGCCACCGCCTGAGTTTCGTGCCGGACGGCGCCGGGGGCTATCGCTATCTGCAGGAGAAGCTGGGGAAGGGGTCTGCCTAGGCCTATTTGACGAGTGCCAGTATCTGGCGAAATGCCGGATGGCGGCAATCTCCCATCAGATCAAAGAGGCACATCTCCACCGAGGTGAGGGCTGCGCCTCGGGCCGCCAGCTGGCTGATGGCGAGATCCCGGTTGGCGGCGGTGCGGGATGACACCGCATCCACCACCAAAGAGACCCGGGCGCCGCTGGCCAGAAGCCCCAGCACGCTCTGGTAGACGCAGATATGGGCTTCGATGCCGCATACCAGCCAGTGACTGACCCCGGTTCCGGCCAGGGCGGCGGCGACCGTCGGCTCCCCCAGGGCGCCGAAGCTGAACTTCGGCAGCACAAGGGCGCCTGCCTGCTGCGGCTGCAACTCGGCCACTGTGGCCCCGAGCTTGTCCGGGTTCTGCTCCAGCCAGACAACCGGCAACCCCAGTGCCTTGGCTCCCTGCCCCAGTCGGGCCGTGTTGGCGATGAGCGACTCGCTCCCCTCGACCAGACGGGCCAGTTTGCCCTGGATATCGACGACCAGCAGGCCAGTGCTGCGGCGTTCAAGCATGATTTTCTCCTTTGTTTGTGGCGAGTTTTCTGGCA
Organism: Aeromonas sp. Marseille-Q5825; assembly: GCF_946892685.1. Taxonomy (NCBI): domain Bacteria; kingdom Pseudomonadati; phylum Pseudomonadota; class Gammaproteobacteria; order Aeromonadales; family Aeromonadaceae; genus Aeromonas; species Aeromonas sp. Marseille-Q5825. The sequence continues at coordinate 355,771 of NZ_CAMPOU010000002.1, read as the reverse complement.
CCGAGGTCAAAGACACCGGGCTTCTGCTGACAAGCTGCACGGCGCCTCTTCACGGGCTCGCCATGCCAGGGGATTCAAGGTAGGCCAGCACCTCTATGTTGTTGCCGTCCGGATCGCGCAGGAAGGCGGCGTAGTAGTTGGGGGCATAGTGGGGGCGCAGCCCCGGCTGCCCATTGCAGGCAAAACCAGCCCTGACACCGACCTGATAGAACTCATCCACCTGCGCAGCGCTGCTGGCTGTGAAAGCGAGATGACAGGGGGCACCCGGTCCGCCCCGCTCTATCAGGAAGCCCACCTTGTCGTGACCAACCCGGCCGAAACCTGCGGCGTCTTTGTCTGCCCATTTGAGTTCTATCAAGAGGGGCACCAGCACGGTTTCGTAGAAGCGTCGGCAGTCGTCGAAGCACACCACCTTGATTTCAACATGATCGAACACAACCACTCCTTGTGCTGTCTGGATGAAGGGGAGAGGCAATATGGTCCCCTCGGTGCCACCAGCCGTATCCCCGGGATGATGGGTATCGAATGACCACAATAGGCCAGTTGTGCCTCAAGCGGGGAGGGGGAAAACGCGATAACTGCGTGCGTTATCAAAGATTTTCAGCTCGAGGCCGGAGGGACTTCACCGTCATCTGGCCAAGCTTGCCCGGTTTTGTTGCTTGGCGAAGGGGAAAAGCTCTGTTATGGTGTCGTCTATTAGCCGTTTGGATGGCTAGATGGTTGTGGTGTCGGCCTTGATGATGACAGCGCAGCCCCACCACTTTGATGACCATTTTGACAGGGAGTTTCTATGCAGCGTCGTTCCTTCTTCACCCTATCCGCCCTCGCGCTGCTCGCCAGCAGCCTGCCGCTGTCAGCCTTTGCCATCGATGAGGCGAAGAAAGAGATAGTGATTGGCACCACTGTCGGGGACTTTGCCGACATGGTGACCGACTCCATCAAGCCGCAGCTGGAGGCCAAGGGCTACAAGGTCAAACTGGTGGAGTTCACCGACTACGTGACCCCCAATATCGCCCTGGCGGACGGCTCGCTGGATGTGAACTGCTTCCAGCACAAACCCTATCTGGAGAGCTTCTCCAAAGACAGGGGCCTCTCCTTGGCCCCCATAACCCAGGTGCCGACCGGCCCCATGGGGCTCTATGCCGGCAAGCTGGGGGATCTCAAGGCCCTGAAAGAGGGGAGCACAGTCGCCATTCCCAACGACCCCACCAACCAGGCGAGGGCCCTGCTGATGCTGCAGGACTTGGGCTGGCTCACCCTGAAAGAGGGGATCAACCCCCTCAAGGCGAGCGAGTTCGATGTGGTGAGCAATCCCCACGACATCAAGCTGGTGCTGCTGGAGGCGGCGCAACTGCCCCGCTCTCGTGAAGATGTGGACTTCTCCGTCATCAACGGCAACTTCGCCGCCTCGAGCGGGATCCCGTTCAGCACAGGTCTCTTCCTCGAGCGCAGCTATGACTTCATCAACTGGGTGGTGGTCAAAGGGGCCGATGCGGACAAGCCGTTCGCCAAGGATGTGGCGGCCGCCTACAACTCCCCCGAGTTCAAGGCCTATGCCGCCAAGCGCTTCGTCGGCTACAAGTACCCCCAGGGCTGGCAGAGCCAGGGCTGAGGGTTGAAAGCAGCACCTGAGATGAGAAACGGGCACCTTGGTGCCCGTTTTTTTTATCTGGGAGAATCAGTAGTGGTGCAGCCACCAGCGGGCGGCAACGAGGGCGGTGAGGCTGCCAAGCAGGGCGCTCGCCAGCACGTCCAGGGGCCAGTGCATGCCGATCAGGGTGCGCGACAGGCCGATGCCGATGGCCCAGAGCGGCAGCAGCCAGACCCCGGTGGGGGCCCGGGCCAGCCAGATCAGCCCGAAGAACTGGGCCAGGCTCATGGCGGCTATGCTGTGGCCGGAGGGGAAGGCGTAGTTCACCTCCGTCTGCCAGTGGTGGCCGAGCCAGGCGGGCAGCGCCAGCAACTGGGTCGCGGCGTGGACCTGTTCACTGCGAAGCGCACTGCTGCCGGCATAGAACTGGCGGATGGCGGGGATAAGCTCCTGGCTCTCCAGCCAGAGCAGATAGGGCCTTGGCTCCTCGGTCAGCTGCTTGATGAGGCTCTTGATGATCCAGTCGCTCGCGAGCGCGGCAAAGAGGGCGCCCGCGAGGGCCAGCAGGGCGGTGTGGCCGAGCGTCAGCTTGTGTCGGGTCAGCAGCAAGAGTGCGGCGATGGTGATGGCAAGGCCGGGCAGGTCCACCATGCGGGTGAGGGCATAGGGCCACCAGAGCCAGTCCGATTGCAGGGCACCCGTCATGAAGGGCTGCCAGGGCAGGCAGACGAGCAGCAACAGCGGCAGCAGCAGTATGGCGTTGAAACCAAGCACCCGGCGGCGTGGCAACGAAGAGGCATGAGTCGGCATGAGAGGGCTCGTAACAGGTGCACATGACAGGGTGGATGATAAAGAGGCGCCATTGTGCCAGCCCGTCCCCCCTGGTCAAGCCAGGGCGCGCGAGGGCAACATGTTGTTACATATGAGTGCGACGCTCCATCTGTGGATGCCCGGGAACCCGCTTCGACGCCCTGGCTCCCTGTCGCCTTAAGAGAGCGGCGCACTCTTTGCCCACGACAGCCCGAGAACAAGTCTCTGAAAATTCGGCCCGCTTGGGCTAGAATGGCGCGCCTGTGGCCGGTTGTGGATGAGAAGAGAGCCGATGAAGATCGTCGTTGATGAAAATATGCCCCATGCCTGCGAGCTGTTTGCCGAGTTTGGCGAGGTCGTCCCCCTGCCCGGACGGCAGATAGGGGCGGCGGATCTGCAGGATGCCGACGTGCTGCTGGTGCGCTCGGTGACCCGGGTCGATGCCGGGCTGCTCGCCAGCTGCCCGCGGCTGGCTTTCGTCGGCACCGCCACCATAGGCACGGATCACATCGACACCGCTCTCCTGGCCGAGCGGGGCATCCCCTTCTTCAGCGCCCCCGGCTGCAATAAGTATTCGGTGGGCGACTATGTGCTCTCGGCCCTGCTGGTGCTGGCGGAGCGCCATGAGCTCAGCCTCGATCGGATGAGCCTCGCCGTCGTCGGCGCCGGCAACACGGGGGAGTGCGTGGCGGGCAAGGCAGAGGCGCTCGGCATGAAGGTGCTGCGCTGCGATCCGCCGCGGGCGCGCACTGAGGGTGGTGCGGGTTTTGTCGATTATCAGACGGCCCTTGGGGCCGATATCGTCAGCTTCCATGTGCCCCTGACCCGCAAGGGGCCGCAGCCGACCTTCCACCTGCTGGGGGAGCGCGAGATAGCCGCGCTGCCCGGGGGCCAGTTCCTTATCAATGCCTCCCGGGGGGAGGTGTGGGACAACCAGGCCTTGCTGGCGCGCCAGCAGAGCCAGGCGCCGCTCAAGCTGGTGATGGACGTGTGGGAAGGGGAGCCTGAGCCTCTAGAGGCCCTGGTGCCTTACACCGAGATAGCCACTCCGCACATCGCCGGCTACAGCCTGGAGGGCAAGGCCCGCGGCACCTGGATGCTCTATCAGGCGCTCTGCCAGCAGCTGGGGCGTATGCCGCGCCAGGATCTGCAATCCCTGCTGCCCGCCCCCGAGGTGCGTGAGCTGACGCCGGGTCAGCCCGCCGATCAGGGGTTGATCAAGCAGCTGGTCCACCTCATCTATGACGTGCGCCGGGACGATGCCCGCTTTCGCAACCGGATTGGGGTGCCCGGCAGCTTCGATGGGCAGCGCAAGGACTATCCGGAGCGGCGCGAGCTCTCCTCCTTGCAGGTCAGCGGCCCCTTCGCCTGCGACAGGCTGGCCCGGCTGGGCTTTGCCATCTCGCAAAAATAAACCGGAATTCATGCGGGGCTCCGATCACCAGATCGGGGCCATCCGTTTCGGCCCGGCACCCTGCCGGCCGACCATCAGACAGATCACGCTTGCCACCCCTGATGCCGACCCGGTCGGCCTCATCGGCGGGCAATATCACAGGAGAGAACATCAGTGAGTCAACAATTCAACGTAGCTGTACTGGGCGCGAGCGGCGCCGTGGGTCAGGCCATGATCGAGATCCTGGAGGAGCGTGCCTTCCCGGTCGCCACCCTCTATCCCCTGGCCTCAAGCCGCAGCGCCGGTGACACCGTGCGCTTTGGCGGCAAGAACATCGAGATCAAGGATGTCGAGGAGTTTGACTGGAGCCAGGTGCAGATCGCCCTCTTCTCCGCCGGGGCCGAGGTCTCTGCCAAGTGGGCGCCCATCGCGGCCGAGCAGGGCTGCATCGTCATCGACAACACTTCCTGCTTCCGTTACGACGAAGACATCCCCCTGGTGATCCCGGAAGTGAACCCGGATGCCCTGGCGGATTTTCGCAATCGCAACATCATCGCCAACCCCAACTGCTCCACCATACAGATGCTGGTTGCCCTCAAGCCCCTGCAGGACGAGGTGGGCATAGCCCGCATCAACGTGGCGACCTACCAGTCCGTCTCCGGCTCCGGCAAGGAAGGGGTGAGCGAGCTGGCCGGCCAGACCGCCCATCTGCTCAACGGCCGTCCGGTGGAGCCGACCCTCTATCCGCAGCAGATCGCCTTCAACCTGATCCCGCAGATCGACAGCTTCACCGACAACGGTTACACCCGTGAAGAGATGAAGATGGTGTGGGAGACCCAGAAGATCCTGGGGGATGCCAGCATAGCCGTGAACCCCACCTGCGTGCGGGTGCCCGTCTTCTACGGTCACGCCGAGGCGGTCCACGTCGAGCTGCACCAGCCGCTGGACGCCGAGCAGGTCAAGGAGCTGCTGCGCAATGCCCCGGGTGTCACCCTGTTCGAAGACGATGCCGACTACCCGACCCCGGTGCGCGACGGCACCGGCAAGGACGAGGTGCTGGTCGGCCGGGTACGCCAGGATATTTCTCATCCGAGCGGTATCAATATGTGGATCGTGGCCGATAACGTTCGTAAGGGCGCGGCGACCAACAGCGTGCAGATCGCCGAACTGCTGGTGCGCGACTACCTCTGAGGCCGTTTTGCGGCCTGTGGCGGGGAGGGAACCCCGCCCGAGTAGGCGACTGAGAGGCGAGGGATGTGACCGGGGGCGCACTCTCCGGTTTTAAGAATGTCTCGTGATATCAGTGAGCTAGGTTTTTTTCTACACTCGGGTTCAGGTCTGGGACTCATGTCTGGCCTGGATCGGGCTCGCAGCTGATAGGCGCCGGACGGGAAATATGTCGGATCGCTGGCTTGAGACCGGCGGCTGATTTATATTGAGCCGATTGTTTTGGGGTAACTATCCAGATTTTTCAATGTGATAGGGCCATCATACGAAGGAACGAATATGGGACATTCCCGCATAACGCTGGCAACGCTACTCGCATTGGGTCTTCTGGGCACGGCTCAGGCCGATGAGGCGGGGCGAGAGCCTTTCTTTGTCGAGCTCAAGGGCCCGGACGGTGCCGCGCCCCCTGTCGTTCAACCTCAGGCCCAGCCCGTGGCACCGGCCCAGCCGGCTCCCAGGGCCCAGCCCATGGTGCGTCAGGCGCCCAGTGCGGCGGCTGGCAGCTATGGCCCTGTCCGTTCTACCGATACCCTCTGGAGTCTGGCGAGCAAGCATCGCCCCTCCAATCGGGTGACCGTCTACCAGACCATGGTGGCGATCTATGACAAGAATCCCAAGAGCTTTGCCGACGGCAACATCAACCACATCCTGGTGGGATCCCGCATTCTGCTGCCCAGCGCCGCCGAGGCGGGCCGCATCACGGACGCCGAGGCCCGTCGCCGCTTCAACAGCGACAACGCCAGCTGGAAGGGGCTGAGCCCCAAATACCTGGCCGAGAAGCAGCCCCATCCGGTGGCGACCAAGCCAGCGGCCAGCGCGCCGGCCAAGGCCGTGGCCAAGGCGGCCCCCATTCCGACTGCTGCCCCCAAGGTGAGCGCGCCCCAGGCGGCGGCCGAGGTGACGGCGATCGCCAAGGCGGTCGAGCCGGCCCCGGCGGCAAGTACTGCCGCGCCAACCGCTGCCCCGGCCCCCTTGCCGGTCAGTGCCGCGACCCTGGTGGGCAAGCCCTCCACCGAAATGGCGCTGGCGCTGGAAGATGCCAACGCCCAGCTCGGTCAGGTCACCGAGATGAACCACAGGCTCAAGCTGCGCCTGCAGTCCCTGACCGAAGAGGTGGAGACCCTCAAGGCCCAGTTGCAGGATCAGACCGCGCTACAAAAAGAGGTGGCGGAGCTCAAGGCCAAGCCGGTGCCGCCCGTGGTGGCCCCCGAACCCAAGCAGAACTGGGTGATGGAGCTGCTCGCCTCGCCGCTGAACCTCGCCATGATCATTTTGCTGCCCGTACTGCTGGTGCTGGCGCTGGTGACGCTCTGGCTGCGGGCCCGCGCCCGCCGCGAGCTGGAAGAGCAGGAGAAGAGCCTGTCGGAGTCCACCTCCATGGTGATGGGGGAGGAGAGCAGCGAGTTTGACCAGCTGATGACGGTCGGCATCGCCGATGACGAGCCCATGCACCCCATGCCGGATCTCAATGAGCCGGGTGGCAATGGCAGCCAGGAGGGGGCCAAGGCCCCGACTGACGTCATCTTCAGCGATGATGAGATGGCCCTGTCCGCCTTCGATGTGGAGCCTGCGGTGACGACGGCCAACCGGGATCCGGATCTGGTGCCCGAGCTCGATCTGGCCCACGAGGGGGACTTCGGTCTGCCCCTGGCCCCTGAGCTGGATCTCTCCGGCGAGTCCGAGGCCAAGGCCCGGGCCAGTGACGAGATCATGAGCGAGGAGGAGCTGCAAGCGGCCCTGTTCGCCGAGCTGGATGCCGATCTCGAGGCCGATCTCAGCCAGGCGCAGAGCAGAAGCCAGCGCGATGGGGCCCTCGCCAACTTTGATCTCAGCGATCTCGAGACCGACTTCCACGAGCCTGCCACCGACGCCCGAGGCGACGACGCCTATGGCAAGGATGATATCGATGACATGCTGGCCGAGCTCGGACTCGAACCGACGCAGGCCAAGGGCGCTGCCCAACCGCCGGCCTGGGATCCCAACGAGCTGGCCCTGGCCGACTTCGAGGATGCCTTCACCGAGGTGGAGTCCCATCAGGGCGATCTGAAACCCCGTGAACAGGCGCAGGCGAACGACTACGTGGAGATAGACAAGCTCCTGGCCGAGGCCAACGCCAGCAGCACCGAGCAGGAGCCCTACCAGGGCTTCTCCCTGGACGTGGGGCTGGATGGCTTCCCCGAGGTGTTGCCCCAGTCTACCGGGTTCGATGTGGATGCCGATGACGGCGGCGTGGGGGCCAAGCTGGATCTGGCCCGGGCCTACCTCGAGATCGACGACAAGGAGAGCGCCCGCGAGCTGCTGCAAGAGGCGGCGGCCCAGGGCAGCGAGCACCAGCGCAGCGAAGCCGAGAAGCTGCTCAGGCGCCTTGGGTGATCCCCCTTTGCCGCTGATGAACACAGAGGGCAGCCCGCGGGCTGCCCTCTTTCATCCAGGCCACCGGCACGGGATGCCGGCCCGAACTGGGACTTTTGGGCCCAAGGGCGTATAATCCGGCCCGTTTCTTTCATCCTTTCCCCACAAGACAAGATTCATCCATGCGAATTGCCCTAGGTATTGAATACGACGGCAGCCGGTATTTCGGCTGGCAGCGTCAGCGCGAAGTGATCAGCGTGCAGGCCGAACTGGAAAAAGCCCTCAGCCGCATCGCCAACCACCCCGTCTCCATCCAGTGCGCCGGTCGTACCGATGCCGGGGTGCACGCCACAGGTCAGGTGATCCACTTCGATACCGAGGCCATCCGCGCCGAGGGCGCCTGGACCCTGGGGCTCAACTCCAACCTGCCCCCTGACATCGCCGTGCGCTGGGTCAAGGAGGTGGACGAGAGCTTCCACGCCCGCTTCAGCGCCACCGCCCGTCGCTACCGTTATGTGATCTACAACCATAACTTCCGCCCGGCCATTCTCGGCAGCGGCGTCAGCCACTACCACGAGACCATAGACGCCGACCTGATGCACCAGGCGGGCCAGAGCCTGCTCGGGGAGCACGACTTCAGCACCTTCCGCGCTATCGCCTGCCAGTCCAACACCCCCTGGCGCAATGTGACCCACCTCTGCGTCAGCCGCTCCGGCCCCTACATAGTGCTCGACATCAAGGCCAACGCCTTCCTACACCACATGGTGCGCAACATCACCGGCTCCCTGTTGCTGGTGGGGCAGGGCCTCAAACCGGTGGAGTGGATAGCCGAGGTGCTGGCGGCAAAGGATCGCAATCTGGCGGGGCCGACCGCCAAGGCGGGGGGCCTCTATCTGGTGGACGTGGATTACCCGGCAGAGTTTGGCCTGCCGCAGTTGCCGCTTGGCCCGCTGTGGCTGCCGGACTCGGCACCGGGTACGACCAGTTTTTAGTAACTGGGCCCGAAAATTTGTGGTTTAATGATCCGTCATTTATTGCCATCGAGCCGTAAGTCATTGAACAATCAAGGCCCGATGCGTTTTGTCAGGCACAAAAGCATTAAGGAATTCCATGAGCTGGCTTGAGAAGATCCTTCCCAAGAGCAAGATCACTACACCGCGTCGTCACAACATTCCGGAAGGGGTGTGGACCAAGTGTACCGCTTGCGAACAGGTGCTCTACCGGGCAGAACTGGAGCGCAATCTCGAAGTGTGCCCCAAGTGTGATCATCATATGCGGATCAGCGCCCGCGCCCGCCTCGAGAGCTTCCTCGACGAGCAGGGCCGCACCGAAGTCGGTGCCGAGCTGGAGCCGCAGGACATCTTGAAATTCAAGGATTCCAAGCGCTACAAGGATCGTTTGTCTGCCGCTCAGAAAGAGACGGGAGAAAAAGATGCGCTGGTGGTGATGAAGGGGACCCTCAAGGGGGTGCCGGTCGTCGCCTGTTCATTCGAGTTCTCCTTCATCGGTGGCTCCATGTCCTCCGTGGTCGGTGCCCGCTTCGTGCGCGCCGTCGAGGAGTGCATCAAGGAAGGCCGCGGCCTGGTCTGCTTCTCCACCTCCGGTGGGGCGCGGATGCAGGAAGCGCTCTTCTCCCTGATGCAGATGGCCAAGACCAGTGCGGCGCTCGATCGCCTCACCAAGGCGGGCCTGCCCTTCATCTCTGTGCTGACCGACCCCACCATGGGGGGCGTCTCCGCCAGTCTGGCCATGCTGGGTGACATCAACGTGGGCGAGCCCAAGGCGCTGATCGGCTTTGCCGGTCCCCGCGTCATCGAGCAGACAGTGCGCGAGAAGCTGCCGGAAGGCTTCCAGCGCTCCGAGTTCCTGCTGGAGAAGGGTGCCATCGATCTCATCATCGACAGACGCGAAATGCGCAACCGTCTGGCCGGCCTGCTGGCCAAGCTGATGAACACTCAGGTCATCGAAGACTGAACATGAGTTCGCACATGCAACAATCTCAAAGCCGGTCGCTGGTCGACTGGCTTTCTTATTTGGAACAGATCCACCCGGTCAACATCGACATGGGGCTGGAGCGGGTCGGTGCCGTTGCCCGGCGCATGGGCCTGACCCGGTTGCCGTTCAAGGTGATCACTGTGGCGGGCACCAACGGCAAGGGCTCCTCCTGCGCCATGGCCGCCAGCATACTGATGGCCGCCGGCTACAAGGTGGGGGTCTACTCCTCGCCGCACCTGCTGTGCTTTACCGAGCGGGTGCGTATCGATGGGGCCGAGCTCTCTGACAGCGAGCACTGCGACGCCTTTGCCGAGGTGGAAGCCGCTCGCGGCGAGATTGCCCTCACCTTCTTCGAGTTCGCCACCTTGGCGGGCTTGCGGCTCTTCTGCCGCGCCGCGCCCGATGTGCTGTTGCTGGAAGTGGGGCTGGGCGGTCGGCTCGACGCCACCAATGTGGTGGAGTCCGATGTGGCCATGATCACCTCCATTGCGCTCGATCACTGCGACTGGCTCGGGGATACCCGGGAAGCGGTGGCGGTGGAAAAAGCCGGCGTCTACCGCGCAGGCAAGCCCGCCATCAGCGGCGAGCCCAATCCCCCAGCGACCATCGCGAGCGAAGCGGCACGCATCGGCGCCTCTTTGCGTCAGGTCGGCCGCGACTTCCAGGGCGATGAGCACCATACCGGTTGGGATTATCACGGCCTGAATCACTGGCTGGGGCTGCCCAAACCGGCCCTGCCGCTGATGAACGCGGTGACCGTGCTGGCGGCGCTGGAATCCCTCGGTTTGCCATTGGCGGAGTCCGCCATCCGTGAAGGGCTGGCCAATGCCCGGCTGGCGGGGCGGATGCAGCGGCTGCAAGACGAGCCGCTGGTCATCGTCGATGTGGCCCACAACCCCCATTCGGCGGCTTATCTGGCGAGTCAGCTGCGCCAGATCCCCTGCACAGGCAAGCGCCGCGCCGTGGTTGGCATGCTGAAAGACAAGGACATGGCGGGGTCGCTCGCCGAACTCGATGGCCTCATCGACCAGTGGTTCCTGGCCAGCCTCACAGGCCCGCGCGCCGCCACTGCAGAGCAGCTTGCCGCCGCCCTCGGGGACGGGCAGGGCCCGGCGGCGACCTTTGACGGCGTGAGCGCGGCTTATCGGGCTGCCCTGGCCGTATCGAGTCCTGATGATATGGTCATCGTCTTTGGTTCGTTTTACACTGTCGCCGACGTGCTGGCGGCGAGCGCCTGAGCCGTTTCTGAGCATCATGGGTCCAGCGACACGGGCAGGGAGCTGCCTGGCGCTGAGGTTGCAAAACAGCATGGCTGCTGGGGACCGTTCATCGTGGATGTCCGCAAGATTGCAGTTGAGTTTAAGTAACATGGGTGGAAATTAACTTGGCTTCGAAGTTTCAAAACAGATTAGTGGGGACCGTCATCCTGGTCGCCCTGGTTGTCATTTTTCTGCCGGATCTGATGGACGGCAACAAGCTGGAGCAGAAGGAAGAGGCGTTCGCCAAGATCCCGCTGCGCCCTGAGCTTGAGCCCGCCAAGCCCGCCTTGCAGGTCTCTGCCGCCAGTACCCTGCCGGCCGATCACCTGGCGAGCCAGCAGCAGGCCTCTGCCGCCACCCAGTGGCAGGTAGAAGAGATTGGGGATACGGTTACCCTGGCCGCCAATCAAGCCTCTGCTGCCACCCAGGCACAGCCAGCGACCCAGGTTGCGGCCAAGCCTGAGCCCAAACCCGTGCCCAAGCCAGAGGTGGTGGCCAAGAAACCGGTGGAGCAACCCAAGCCCAAACCGGTGCCCCCCAAGCCGGTCGAGGTGAAGAAGCCGGTGGAGAGCAAGCCGCAGGTGGGTCAGATCAAGTCCATGGACGATCTCATCGCGAGCAAGATGACGACCCAGGCGGCGACCCCTGCACCCGCGGCGGCAGCCCCGGCCCAGGGCAGCTGGATCCTGCAGCTTGGCGCCTTCAAGAATGCTGACAGCGTCAATGCCTTGGTGGGCAAGTTGAGGGCGGCCGGCTACTCGGCCCAGACCTCGCCGAGAACCCCGGTGCAGGGGCAGATCAACCGGGTCTTTATCGGGCCGGATGTCTCCAAGGCCAAGCTGCAGGGCATGCAGAGCAGGATAAGCCAGATGACGGGGCTGAGCGGCTCAGTGGTGGCCTACAACCCCTGATGCGGGTTTGACGAACGCCGAACAAAAAAATACCGCGCCTCATTTCACAGATGGGCGCGGTATTTTTTTTGCCCCCGCTCAGGGTCTCTCTGTGAGAGGCGGGGCGGGTTTTTAGATGCACTTCACCGGCTTGGGCAGGCCGGCAATCTTGGTGGCCTGCTTGGCAGGCCCCTCGGGGAACAGCTTGTAGAGATAGCGGCTGTTGCCCTTCTCCGGACCGTACTGCTTCTCCATCGCCTTGACCAGGGCGCGGATGGCGGGGGAGGTGTTGAACTCCAGATAGAAGGCCCGCACGAAGCGCACCACTTCCCAGTGCGGCTCCTCCAGCACTATGCCCTCCTGCTCGGCCAATACCAGCGCCAGCGCCTCGCTCCACTCTTCGCTGTGGCGCAGATAGCCCTTGGCATCGGTCTCGATGAGTTGGCCGTTGAAATACAGCTGATGGTGTTCGGACGGGTGCTCGGACATGGAGGCTCCTCGGGCTGTCGGGATTGGGCGGGCATGGTAGCGCCTTGATCTTCGGCGAGCAACCGGCCAAGGCGCACAATTCACCGGGCAGGGCCGTCGCCCCGCCTGGTGAGCGCTCTCTGGAATGGTGTCTTCCTTAAGCCGTCAGGCGTTGCCTTGCCGGGTGAGCAGTTGGCCGTCGTTGGCCAGCATCAGCAGTTCATCCGCCAGCTGGCTGATGAGATTGAGCTGCTGGGTCAGCATCAGCTGCTCCTCGCTGCTGTCCGGGGCTATGGCCGGGCATGATCCTTCGAGCTGGGCCGGCATCTCCCCCGCCAGATGACCGGCGGCCCGCTCCAGGGTATGGCTGATGTGGCGGCTGATCTCGTCGAGCTCGGGGATGGGCTCGAGTTTGTCGCGATGGGCCCCCAGCGCCGAGATGTAGGAGAGCAGGGCATGGTTGCGCCAGGTGAGGGTGAAGCAGAGATCGAGGAAGCGGCGGCGCTTGCTCGGCTCCACCAGCATGCTCTGCCAGGCCATGGCCAGCTCGCTGTCGGCCAGGTGGGCACACTTGCGGGCCACCCGGTAGTCGAGGGACTCGTCGCGCTGGCGGTGCAGGCTGGCGAGCACAGCCGACAGGTAGCGGGCGTTGGCGGAGAGGGAGTTGGCAATCAGGGTCGGCAGCCGCTTGTATTGCCAGTCCGGCCAGAGCCAGGCCACCAGGGCGTAGGAGAGCAGGCAGCCGAGCAGGGTATCGAGCAGGCGCGGCCCCAGGATGGCGAAGCCGATGCCGTCCAGCAGGTTGAACGCCATCAGCACATAGAGGGTGATGAAGCAGACGGCGGCGCTGTAGTTGCTGCGCACCTGGGTGAAGAACAGGAAGGCGGCCAGCCCCATGATCCCCAGTTGCAGGTGCAGCTCGGGGAAGAGCCAGAGCACGGGTACGCCTATCAAGATGCCGGCGAAGGTACCGAGCATCCGCTGCACCAGGCGGCGCCGGGTGGCGCTGTAGCTCGGCTGGCAGACGAACAGCACCGTCAGCAGTATCCAGTAGCCCTTGTCCAGACTGAAGGCCTGCAAGATGCCGTAACCCACCACCAGGCCCAGTGACAGCCGCAGGGCGTGGCGAAACACCATGGAGTTCGGGGTGAGGTGCTGTTTTAGCAGGGTCAGCAGCGGCAAGGAGGCAGGCCTCGCCAGGGGGGGCAGGCTGGCGGGAGGGAGGCGGGTTTTGCAGCTCCTCGGCGCTGGCCAGCAGCTCGTTGATGCTGGCCAGGTTCCGGCGCAGGAACTTCATCGGCGTCAGTAGGGTCTTGGGATAGTGCTGCTTGAGATGGGTGAACTCCAGCTGATCGCCGAGGGCCTCCAGGGTCCAGTGGATGCGCTTGTGATGGGCATAGGGCTTGTGCACCAGGATGGCGTAACCGAGCCGCTGACAGGCCTCTGAGAGCTGCAGGAACACCTCCTGGAAGCCGTCCAGCACTATACCCTGCTTTAGCTCTTCCTCCAGCTTGCTGTAGGGGTAGTGGCTGGAGGTGGCCCGCTCCTGGATCTCCAGCGCCAGCAGGTAGAGCCGCAGCAGGCCGGCGAGCTCGGGCGCCGCCTGATGGCGGGTACTGAGGCGGGCATTGAGCGCCGTCTTGGTCAGGTTCAGGGCATTGACCAGGTTGATGTTGAGCTGGGCCAGGTTGTGGCGAATGGCCTGGGCACCGTGCTCGTCCGCCGGGAAGAAGCGGGATTTTTCCAGCAGGTAGCGGCCGAGGGCGAAATAGCTCTGGGCGAGCTGCTCGTGCAGTGTCTTGTAGGGCAGCAGCCAGAGCCAGACGAGAGAGACCAGGCCGTACCAGAGGGCGCCGGCACCGAGCGCCAGCGGCTGGTAGAAGAGATCCGGCGCCTTGGCGGCCCCCAGCATGGTGTAGATGGCGATAAGCAGGGAGCCGAAGCTGATGGTGGCGTAGCGCTGACCGAGCGCCCCCACCATCACGAAGATGAAGGTGGAGCCCGCCAGCCCTAGGGCAAACAGCCAGGGGGTGGGGAAGAGATACTGCACGCACAGGGAGGCAAACAGGAAACAGACCAGCGTCATGGCGAGGTTCTTGACCCGGCCCCACAGGCTGTCATCTGTCTCGGCGATGGCCCCTGCCACTACCCCGAGGGAGAGCAGCACGGTGAGCTGGATGTCCCTTGTGACCAGGGCGAAGGCGAGCAGCCCCAGGATGGCCAGCAGCACCTTGAGAGCGAAATAGATGTGGCTGTCGGTCAGCAGACGGCGCAATAAACCTGAGAAATCCATGGGCATGGGATAGACGCAACCCTTGAGCGAAACGAAAGCGATAGCATAACTCGTCTGTAACGAAGTGGCCCTGATTTGGATCAGGGCCACTTTGCTTCATATCCTTGATTTGCAACTTATCCTGACAGAAACAGGTGCCAATAAAAACCCCGCCGAAGCGGGGTTTTTCATCAGTTGCGGTTGCCGCCAAGCAGGCTCAGCAGACTCAGGAAGATGTTGTAGATGGAGACATACAGGGTCACTGTGGCGGAGATGTAGTTGGTCTCGCCGCCGCGCACTATCTGCTGGGTGGTCAGCAGGATGGCACCGGAGGAGAACAGCATGAACATGGCGGACAGGGCCAGGCTCAGGGCGCTCATCTGCAGGAAGATGTTGGCGACCATGGCCACCAGCAGCACCCAGAAACCGACGAACAGCATGCCACCGATGAAGGAGAGGTCACGCTTGGTGGTCAGGGCATAGGCCGACAGACCGAAGAAGGTGAGCGCCGTGCCGCCAAGGGCCGTCATCACTATCTCGCCGCCGCCGTTGTTCATGTACATGTTGATGATGGGGCCCAGGCTGTAGCCCAGCAGGCCGGTCAGGGCGAAGGTGAACACCAGCCCCATGCCGTTGTCACGGTTCTTCTCGGTCAGGAACATCAGACCATAGACACCGATGAGGAAGATGGCCCAGTGCAGGGGCGGCATGTTCATCACGGTGGCGACCCCGGCCACCACGGCAGAGAAGCCAAGAGTGAGGGAGAGCAGCATATAGGTGTTGCGCAGCACCTTGTTGGTGTCACGCGCGGCACTCTGGGTGCCAGTGTAGATAGAACGGGTATCCATCTTGGTGTCCTCTTGATTTCCGGGGTGAGGCGGCAGATTCCGCTTCGTTAACGCATTGTATGCACTGAATGTGTGGATGACGAGCGCTGATTTCAAGCGCCCCCCAACTGTGTCGGCCTCTACTATTCCAGAGCAAAGATGTATTGCGCATGAACAAGAGGATGAGGCTGCACCGTCAGCCAGGCCTGGGCAGTGTGATTGTACCGGTCTTGCTGTGTCTGGAATCGTCACAGCGCCGCCCGGGGTGGCTGTCGGCCCAGGGGGATGGCTGGCACACTGCCAGTGTGCATGGGAGCTGCGTGCCTGTGCATCTAATCAGATCACGACAGGGAGTGGCCTATGGCTGTCATATGGAAGAGCGCGCTGTTGTCAGGGGGGTTGTTGCTGGTGGGCCTGGTGTCGGGGTGCGCCCATTTCGCGCCGGCCCCCATCAGCTATCTGAGTCAGGATCCCGCGCCGGGCACGCTCCCTTATGGGAAGCTTGCCTATGTGGACGACGGCCAATGCCCGGATGGTCAGGTGAAGCGGCTGATCGGTGGCGATGCGAAGAAGAGCATACCGCGCCATGTAGAGTGCGTGCCGCGCCCGAAATAACGGGTGGATAAGCAGGGGAGGTCAGCCCCCAATACGAAGGTCACCACAAGAAGGCCCGGGCAATTGCCCGGGCCTTTTCATTTTGGTGGTGTGCAGGCTTGCTGCTGGTTAGAAGGCATCCCCCGGCACCCGCACCCAACCCTCCATCAGGATGCGGGCAGAGCGCGACATCACCGCCTTGGTGACCGTCCACTCGCCATTCACCTGCCGCGCCTCGGCCCCCACCCGCAGAGTGCCGGACGGATGGCCGAAGCGCACCGCCTCGCGCTCGCCGCCACCGGCCGCCAGGTTCACCAGGGTGCCGGGAATGGCCGCCGCTGTGCCTATGGCCACCGCGCAGGTGCCCATCATGGCGTGGTGCAGCTTGCCCATGGAGAGGGCCCGCACCAGCAGGTCGATCTCGCCAGCCAACACTTCCTTGCCGCTGGAGGTGCGGTACTCCCTGGCCGGTGCGATGAAGGCAATCTTGGGGGTGTGCTGGCGGGTGGCCGCCTCCTCCGGCGTCTTGATGAGCCCCATGCGCAGGGCGCCGGCGATGCGGATCTGCTCGAAGCGCGCCAGTGCCTCTGGGTCTGTGTTGATCGCCTCGCGCAGCTCGGTGCCCTGATAGCCGATCTCCTCGGCATTGACGAAGACGGTGGGGATGCCGGCGCTGATCAGGGTGGCCTTGATGTTTCCTATGCCTGGCACCTCGAGATCGTCGATGAGGTTGCCGGTGGGGAAGAGGGCGCCGCCCTCCTCGCCATCCTCGGACGGGTCGAGAAACTCCAGCACGATTTCGGCGGCGGGGAAGCTGACCCCGTCCAGCTCGAAGTCACCGGTCTCCTGCACCTGACCGTTGCTCACCGGCACCTGGGCGATGATGGTCTTGCCGATATTGGCCTGCCAGACTCGCACCACGCAGGTGCCGTCGTGGGGAATGCGAGCCGGATCCACCAGCCCCGCATGGATGGCGAAGGCGCCGGCGGCGGTGGAGAGGTTGCCGCAGTTGCCACTCCAGTCGACGAAGGGCTTGTCGATGGCAACCTGGCCGTAGAGGTAGTCCACGTCGTGATCGGGCTGCTGGCTTTTGGAGAGGATCACGCACTTGGAGGTGGAGGAGGTGGCGCCCCCCATGCCGTCCATGTGGGCAGAGTAGGGATCGGGGCTGCCGATGACGCGCATGAAGAGCGCATCGCGGGCCGGGCCCTGCACCTGGCAGCGCTCGGGCAGATCACCTAAGCGGAAGAACACCCCCTTGCTGGTGCCGCCGCGCATATAGGTGGCCGGGATCCTGACTTGAGGTGTGTGAGTCGAAGAGAGTGGGGCCATGAATCTTGTCCTGAAAAGAGTGACGGATCCTTCTTCCTCGGGGAGAAGGCGCCCTAAGGGCGGATGAGGGGAGATCCCCTCACCCCAACCCTCACCCAAAGGGAGAGGGAGCACATCATGCCTCTTCCGGTGAAGGGGAGGGGGAATACCATATATCAGCTGGCGGCCTTGTGGGTGGTCGCTTCCAGGAAGTCCTGGGCGAAGCGCTGCAGCACGCCGCCGGCCTCATAGACCGAGACCTCCTCGGCGGTGTCGAGGCGGCAGGTCATGGGTACCTCGAGCGTCTCGCCGTTGCGCCTGTGAATGACCAGCACGAGATCGGTGCGCGGGGTGCGTGCCCCCTTGACGTCATAGGTCTCGGTGCCGTCCAGCCCCAAGGTCAAACGGCTGGTGCCCGGTTTGAACTCCAGCGGCAGCACTCCCATGCCGATCAGGTTGGTGCGGTGAATGCGCTCGAAGCCTTCCGCCGCTATCACCTCCACCCCCGCCAGCCGTACCCCCTTGGCCGCCCAGTCACGGGACGAGCCCTGGCCGTAGTCGGCGCCCGCCACTATGATCAGCGGCTGCTTGCGGGCCATGTAGGTTTCGATGGCTTCCCACATCCGCATGACCCGGCCCTCCGGTTCGACCCGGGCGAGGGAGCCCTTCTTCACTGCGCCGTTCACCACCGCCATCTCGTTCACCAGCTGAGGGTTGGCGAAGGTGGCGCGCTGGGCGGTCAGGTGATCGCCGCGGTGGGTGGCGTAGGAGTTGAAGTCCTCCTCCGGCAGGCCCATCTTCGCCAGGTATTCACCGGCCGCGCTGCTGCGCATGATGGCGTTGGAGGGGGAGAGGTGATCCGTGGTGATGTTGTCCGGCAACACCGCCAGCGGCCTCATGCCCTTGAGGGTACGTTCACCCGCCAGCGCCCCTTCCCCCTCTTTATCCCAATAAGGTGGGCGACGGATATAGGTGCTCATGGGACGCCAGTCGTACAAAGGCGCGACCTTGGGGCCATGGTCTTCCTCCATGGTGAACATGGGGATATAGACCTGACGGAACTGCTCCGGCTTCACCGAGGCCCTGACCACGGCATCAATCTCGTCATCCGACGGCCAGATGTCTTTCAGGCGAATTTCCTTACCGTTCACCACTCCCAGCACATCCTTCTCTATGTCGAAGCGGATGGTGCCCGCGATGGCGTAGGCCACCACCAGCGGCGGCGAGGCGAGGAAGGCCTGCTTGGCGTAGGGGTGGATGCGACCGTCGAAGTTGCGGTTGCCCGACAACACGGCGGTGGCATAGAGATCGCGCTCGATGATCTCCTGCAGGATGACCGGATCCAGTGCGCCGGACATGCCGTTGCAGGTGGTGCAGGCGAAGGCCACTATGCCGAACCCGAGCTGCTCCAGCTCGTGGTCAAGCCCCGCCTCCTTCAGGTAGAGTGCCACCGTCTTGGAGCCCGGCGCCAGGGAGGACTTGACCCAGGGTTTGCGGGTAAGGCCAAGCTGGTTGGCGTTGCGCGCCAGCAGCCCGGCGGCAATCACGTTGCGCGGGTTGCTGGTGTTGGTGCAGCTGGTGATGGCGGCGATGATCACGGCGCCGTCCGGCAGCAGGCCGTCGGCCTCCTGGGCGCGGGCCTTGTCCAGATCCACGGCTATGCCGCGGGCGGCCAGGTCGGAAACCGGCAGGCGGCGGTGCGGGTTGGAGGGGCCCGCCAGGGTGCGCACCACGCTGGACAGATCGAAGTGCAGCACGCGCTCGTACTGGGCGCTCGCCAGGCAGTCGGCCCAGAGGCCCGCCTCCTTGGCATAGGTCTCCACCAGCTTGACCTGCTCGCTGTCACGGCCGGTGAGGCGCAGGTAGTCGATGGTTTGGCTGTCGATGAAGAACATGGCCGCGGTGGCGCCGTATTCCGGTGCCATGTTGGAGATGGTGGCGCGATCGCCGAGGGTCAGGGCGCCCGCGCCCTCACCACGGAACTCCAGGTAGGCGCCGACCACTTTTTCCTTGCGCAGGAACTCGGTCAGGGAGAGCACCACGTCGGTGGCGGTGATGCCGGGTTGCGGCTTGCCACTGAGCTCGACGCCGACGATCTCCGGCAGGCGCATCCAGGAGGCGCGCCCCAGCATCACGTTCTCGGCTTCCAGACCGCCCACGCCCACCGCGATCACCCCGAGGGCGTCGACGTGGGGGGTGTGGCTGTCGGTGCCGACACAGGTATCCGGGTAGGCGATGCCTCTGTCGTTGTGAATGACCGGCGACATCTTCTCCAGGTTGATCTGGTGCATGATGCCGTTGCCCGGCTGGATCACCTCGATGTTGCGAAACGCCTGCTTGGTCCAGTTGATGAAGTGGAAGCGATCCTCGTTGCGGCGATCCTCGATGGCGCGGTTCTTGGCGAACGCATCGGGATCGAAGCCGCCACACTCCACGGCGAGCGAGTGATCGACGATCAGCTGCACCGGCACCACGGGGTTGACCTGGGCGGGGTCACCGCCCTGATCGGCGATGGCATCACGCAGACCGGCCAAGTCCACCAGCGCGGTCTGGCCCAGGATGTCGTGGCACACCACCCGGGCCGGGAACCAGGGGAAGTCGCGATCGCGTTTATTCAAGGCGATCTGGCCGAGGCACTCGCCGAGGATGGCCGGATCGCACTTGCGCACCAGGTTCTCGGCATGAACGCGAGCGGTGTAAGAGAGTTTGTCCCAGGCGCCGGGCTGGATGGCTTCGACCGCCGCACGGGCGTCGAAGTAGTCCAGCACCGTGCCGGGCAGGGGCTTGCGGTAGTGGCTGTTCATCACTTGCGATCCTTGAGCGGGACGAACACCAGATCCTCCGGGCCCACGTAGTTGGCGCTCGGTCGGATGATCTTGCCGTCGATGCGCTGCTCGATGACGTGAGCCGACCAGCCTGAGGTGCGGGCGATCACGAACAGCGGGGTGAACATGGCGGTGGGCACGCCCATCATGTGGTAGCTGACGGCGCTGAACCAGTCGAGGTTCGGGAACATCTTCTTGGCGTCCCACATGGTCGACTCCAGTCGCTCGGCGATGTCGAACATCTTGGAGTTGTGCTGCTCCTTGCTGAGCTCGCGGGCCACCTCCTTGATCACCTTGTTGCGCGGATCCGAGACGGTGTAGACAGGGTGGCCGAAGCCGATGACCACTTCCTTCTTCTCGATACGGGCACGGATGTCGGCCTCCGCCTCGTCCGGATTGTCGTAACGCTTCTGGATCTCGAAGGCCACCTCGTTGGCGCCGCCGTGCTTGGGTCCGCGCAGGGCACCGATGGCACCTGTGATGCAGGAGAACATGTCGGAGCCGGTGCCGGCGATCACCCGACCGGTGAAGGTGGAGGCGTTGAACTCGTGCTCGGCGTAGAGGATCAGCGAGGTGTGCATGGCGCGCACCCAGGAATCACGCGGCGTCTGTCCGTGCAGCAGGTGCAGGAAGTGGCCGCCGATGGAGTCATCGTCGGTCTCCACCTCGATGCGCTTGCCGTTGTGGCTGAAGTGGTACCAGTAGAGCAGCACCGAGCCGAGGCAGGCCATCAGCTTGTCGGCGATGTCGCGGGCACCCGGGTGGTTGTGGTCGTCCTTCTCCGGCGACACGCAGCCCAGCACCGAGACGGCGCTGCGCATCACGTCCATCGGATGGGCGGAGGGGGGCAGTTGCTCCAGTGCGGTCTTGACACCGGAGGGCAGGCCGCGCAGGGCCTTGAGCTTGGCCTTGTAGGCGGCCAGCTCGGCGACATTGGGCAGATGGCCATGCACCAGCAGGTGGGCGATCTCCTCGAATTCACAGCTGGTGGCGACATCGAGGATGTCATAACCACGGTAGTGCAGATCGTTGCCGCTGAGGCCTACGGTACAGAGGGCGGTGTTGCCGGCGGCGGTGCCGCTCAGGGCCACGGATTTCTTGGCCTTGAAGACGGGGGTGGTGGTCTCGGTGATTGCGCTCATTGCTTGTCTCTCCTTATACATTTGAGCCTGTCGGCCGCCCGTTACCTGTCACACAGGGGGCGACCGACTGGTCTGTCATTCCTTGGTGAACAGCCGATCCAGTGTCTGCTCGTAGTGGTGGTAACCGAGGAAGTCGTAGAGCGCTTCCCGGGTCTGCATGCTGTCGACCACGGCGCGCTGGTGGCCATCCTGGCGCAGTTGCTGATAGACGTTGAGGGCGGCCTGGTTGGCGGCGCGGGCGGCGCTCAGGGGGTAGAGCACCATGTCGACGCTGTGGTCGGCGAGGTGACCCTTGTCAAACAGCTCGGTCTGGCCGAATTCGGTCATGTTGGCGAGGATGGGGACCCCGGCCGCCTGCTTGAAGCGGTCGTACTGGTCGAGTTTGGTCACCGCCTCGGCGAAGATCATGTCGGCCCCGGCGGCCACGTAGGCGGCGGCGCGCTCCAGCGCGGATTCAATGCCTTCCACTGCCAGGGCGTCGGTGCGGGCCATGATGACGAAGTTCTCGTCGGTGCGGGCATCCACCGCCGCCTTGATGCGATCCACCATCTCGGCCATGCTCACCACCGCCTTGTTGGGTCTGTGACCGCAGCGCTTCTGGGCAACCTGATCTTCCATGTGGACGGCGGCGACACCGCCCCGCTCGAAGGCGCGGATGGTGCGGGCTATGTTGAAGGCGCCGCCCCAGCCGGTGTCGATATCCACCAGCAACGGCACCTGGGTGGCGGCGGTGATCCGCTCGGCATCGATCAGCACGTCGTTCATGGAGGTCATGCCCAGATCCGGCAGGCCGAAGGAGGCGTTGGCCACCCCGGCACCGGACAGATAGAGCGCCTTGAAGCCGCTACGCTCGGCCATCAGCGCCATGTAGGCGTTGATGGTGCCGACGATTTGCAGGGGTTTCTCGTTGGCCAGCGCGGTGCGAAAACGCGCCCCGGCCGAATGGGATAAGTTAGACATAGTGACTCCTTTCATGCTGCGGATATACCCATCTCACACTACGTTGACGTTAACGTCAATTATGCTTAAGTCAAAGGCCCGCCAATCGGCAGCCTCAGGCGGCTGCCTCTTGGATAATTCCATTTAATTCAATCAAGTATCTCTCATTGCCAACAACATGGGCGGTTGCCGTCGCGCCGCCGTCATGGTGGGTCAGGGCCGATTCTGGCGCCTTCCCCGAGGGGGGGCAACGAATTCGAGCGGGGTTGTCATGAGATGAAAAGTGGCTGTCGCCCGATGAAAAGCGGCCGTTTACGTAACCCCCTAGATTCAATCCGGACGAAGAGTTTCACTCACGAACGGATTGGAGAACTGAGATGGCCAACGCCATACGCTTTTATGAAACCGGGGGCCCGGAAGTGCTGCGCTACGAAGAGGTGGCGGTCGGTGAACCCGGTCCGGGCCAGGTTCGCCTGCGCCATGCCGCGGTCGGCCTGAACTATGCCGACACCTATTTTCGCAACGGCACCTACCCCATCCCCATGCCCAATGGCATGGGCGTCGAGGGGGCCGGCGTGGTGGAGGCCATCGGCGAGGGCGTCACTCATGTGGCGGTGGGCGATCGCGTCACCTACACCGGTTTCCTCAACACCCTCGGCGCTTACTCGACCGAGCGCCTGATCCCCGCCGCCCCGCTCATCAAGCTGCCGGACAACATCGCGTTCGAGACGGCGGCCGCTATGACCATGCGGGGCCTGACGTCCGCCTACCTGATGCGCCGCATCCACGACTTCAAACCCGGTGACAGCATCTTGCTGCACGCCGCCGCGGGCGGGGTGGGGCTGATCGTCGCCCAGTGGGCCAAGCTGCTCGGCCTGACCGTGATTGGCACCGTCTCGAGCGACGCCAAGGCCGAGGTGGCCAGGGCCCACGGCTGTGACTTCACCATCGACTACAGCCATGAAGACGTGGCCAAGCGGGTGCGCGAGCTGACCGAGGGCGCCGGCGTCGACGTGGTGTTCGACAGCGTCGGCAAGAGCACCTTCCTGGGCTCGCTCGATTCCCTCAAACGCCGCGGCCTCATGGTCTGCGTCGGCACCGCCTCAGGCCCCATCGAGGGCTTCAACCCGCAGCTGCTGGCGATGAAGGGCTCCCTCTATCTGACCCGGCCGGCCCTGGCCGACTACATCGCCGACCCGGCCGAGAAGACGGCCCTGGCGAATGAGCTGTTCGACCACGTGGGCAGCGGCCGGATCAAGATCGAGATCAACCAGAAGTATGCACTGCAGGATGCGGTGCAGGCCCACCGCGACCTCGAGTCGCGCAAGACCACGGGCTCATCGGTTTTCGTTATCTAGCAAGCGCGCGAGGCGGCCTCTCATGGGAGGGGCCGGCCTGCGAGGCGCATGGCGCAACAGACTTGTCATCGAGGGAGTGCATGACATGCGTGTAGAACAACTGACCTGCCATATCGGAGCGGAACTGAGTGGCGTCAACCTGGCGGATGCCGTTCATGATGAAGGGCTGTTCGCCGAGATCCGCTCCCTGCTGCTCAAGCACAGGGTACTGTTCTTGCGGCAGCAGGATATCAGCCGCAGCGATCACGTGGCCTTCGCCCGCCGCTTCGGCGAGCTGGAGGATCACCCGGTGGCGGGCAGCGATCCCGAGCATCCCGGGCTGGTGCGCATCTACAAGTCGCCGGAGGTGCCCAACGATCGCTACGAGAACGCCTGGCACACCGACGCCACCTGGCGCGACAAGCCGCCCTTCGGCTGCGTGCTGCGCTGCGTGGAGTGCCCGCCGGTGGGCGGCGACACCCTCTGGGCCAACATGGTGGTGGCCTATGAGAAGCTGCCGGAGGAGATCAAGCAGAAGATCGCCGGCCTGCGTGCCCGCCACAGCATAGAGGCGAGCTTCGGGGCGGCCATGCCCATCGAGAAGCGGCTGGCGCTCAAGGCCCAGTTCCCGGATGCCGAGCACCCCGTGGTGCGCACCCATCCGGACACCGACGAGAAGATCCTGTTCGTCAACGCCTTCGCCACCCACTTCACCAACTACCACACCCCGGAGCACGTGCGCTACGGGCAGGACTACAGCATGGGCGGCAGCGATCTGCTGCGCTATCTGATAAGCCAGGCCTATGTCCCCGAGTATCAGGTGCGTTGGCGCTGGCAGCCCAACAGCATAGCCATCTGGGACAACCGCAGCACCCAGCATTATGCCGCCATGGACTATCCGCCCTGCCACCGCAAGATGGAGCGGGCCGGGATCATGGGCGACCAACCCTTCTGATATCACGCCGGGCAGGGTTGCCCGGCACACAGCCAGTCTTCATTCAAGGAGAGAACAGATGCAATTCTTTGACGATTCCCTGCACCCGGAAAACATGGATAAAGTGGTGATCACCGTGGCCCCGTACGGTCCCGAGTGGGCGCCTGGCGACTTCCCGGAAGACATCCCGGTGACCATGGAGGAGCAAGTCCAGAAGGCGGTCGACTGCTACGAGGCCGGCGCCACCGTGCTGCACCTGCATGTGCGCGAGCTGGATGGCTCCGGCTCCAAGCGCCTGTCCAAGTTCAACGAACTGATCGCCGGGGTGCGCAAGGCGGTGCCTGACATGATCATCCAGGTCGGCGGCTCCATCTCCTTCGCGCCGGAAGGCGAGGGGGAGGCGGCCAAGTGGCTGTCGGACGACACCCGCCACATGCTGGCCGAGCTGACGCCGAAGCCGGATCAGGTCACGGTCGCCATCAACACCACCCAGATGAACATCATGGAGCTGCTCTACCCGGAATACCTGGCGGGCACCTCCCTGGAGCACCCGGCCCTGAAGGCGGCCTACAGCGAGATGACGGTCCCGGCCGGTCCGGCCTGGGTGGCCGAGCACCTCAAGCGACTGATGGCCAACGGCATCCAGCCCCACTTCCAGCTGACCGGCATGCACGCCATGGAGACCCTGGAGCGGCTGGTGCGCAGGGGCGTCTACATGGGGCCGCTCAACCTGACCTGGATCGGTATCGGCGGCGGCTTCGACGGCCCGAACCCGTTCAACTTCATGAACTTCGTCCACCGCGCGCCGGATGGCTGCACCCTGACCGCCGAATCCCTGCTCAAGAACGTGTTGCCCTTCAACATGATGGCCATGTCCATTGGGCTGCACCCGCGCTGCGGCATCGAGGACACCATAGTGGGCCAGCACGGCCAGCGCATGAGCTCGGTCGAGCAGATCCGCCAGTGCGTGCGGGTCGCCCACGAACTGGGGCGTGAGGTGGCGAACGGCAAGGAGGCCCGCGCCATCTATCGCATCGGCGTCCAGTACGACAGCATCGAAGAGACGCTGCAGGCCAACGGCATGGCGCCCAATCGCCGTGCCGGGGAGAAAGGCGTGCCGCGGGGCGTCTGAGCCAGATGGGTCGCAGCTCGACTAAAGAGAGGCTGCGACCCCTATAACTCTGTTTGCCAAATGACGTTTGCCCTTGCAACATGCGGGGGGCGGGCAATTGAGTCATCTATCACCAAAGGAAGGCGGTGGGTGACTCGCAGGCTCGCTGCTTGAGTACCCCACCCAATTTGTCGTAGCACGAGGGACTGTATGGCTACCTATCATATCAATGACGATGTCGACGCTGGCAAGGCTGCCGTACCGCGTCGCTATGCCTGGATTGTGTTTGCGCTGACCTTTGGTCTGCTCATCTCCGACTACATGTCGCGCCAGGTACTCAACGCCGTCTTCCCTATGCTTAAAGGGGAGTGGACCCTCTCCGATACCCAGCTTGGCCTGCTCAGCGGCATAGTGGCGCTGATGGTCGGGCTGCTGACCTTCCCGCTCTCCCTGCTGGCGGACCGTTTCGGTCGGGTGAAGAGCCTGGCCATCATGGCCATGCTGTGGAGCCTGGCGACCCTGGGCTGCGCCCTGGCCCAGAGTTACGAGCAGATGTTCATCGCCCGCTTCCTGGTGGGCGTGGGGGAGGCCGCCTATGGCAGCGTCGGCATCGCCGTGGTGGTCTCTGTGTTCCCGCGGGAGATGCGGGCCACCCTGTCCGGCGCCTTCATCTCGGGCGGCATGTTCGGCTCTGTGCTGGGCATGGCCACCGGCGGCGTGCTGGCCCATCTGCTGGGCTGGCGCTGGGCCTTCGCCGGCATGGCGCTGTTCGGCCTGCTGCTGGCGGCCATCTACCCCCTCATCGTCAAGGAGGCGCGGATCGCCCCGGCGGGAGCCAGGGCGGCGGGCAAGGCGCACGGCAAGCCGCTGCGCACCCTCTACTCCACGCGCTCCGTGCTCTCGGCCTACGTCGGCAGCGGCTTGCAGCTGTTCGTCGGCGGCACCGTGATCGTCTGGATGCCGAGCTACCTGAACCGTTTCTACGGGATGGACACGGACAGGGCGGGGGTGGTGGCCGCCATCATAGTGCTGTGCAGCGGCGCCGGCATGATCCTGTGCGGCATGCTCAGTGACAAGCTGTGCCGGGATCGACCGGATCGCAAGATCAGCCTGGCCATTGGCTATTGCCTCGGGAGCTGCGCCCTGCTGTCGCTGGCCTTCGCCCTGCCGTTCGGGTTGCCCCAGCTGGCCCTCATCTGCCTTGGCATGTTCATCGCCACCGGCACCTCGGGCCCGGCGGGCGCCATGGTGGCTAACCTGACCCACTACAGCGTGCACGGCACCGCCTTCGCCACCCTGACCCTGGCCAACAACCTGCTCGGGCTGGCCCCCGGCCCCTTCATCACCGGCCGCGTCTCCGACCATATCGGTTTGGACAACGCCTTCCAGCTAGTGCCGCTCATCAGCATCGCGGCGGCGGCCGTCTTCTTCTACGGCAAGCGCCACTACCACAAGGATGTCGCCAGGCTGGAAGGGGAGTCCGAGCCACCCGTTGCCTGCGCCCCCGTCACCGGCGCCGCCCATACCACAGAGGCAAGGGCCTGAGTCGTACCCTGACAACAGGGAACCATGTTGATTTTCCCTGTCCTGCGGCTGGCCGCCGGACAGGGACCGAGCACCCGGAGGAAGGGGCATGAGCGGTGCCCCGAACACAGGGGGCTATTTTGATTTGATGGATATGAGCTGTCCCGCGGCAGGCCGCCGGACAGGGACCGAGAACCCGGAGGAAGGGGCATGAGCGGTGCCCCGAACACAGGGGGTTATTTTGATTTGATGGATATGAGCTGTCCCGCGGCAGGCCGCCGGACAGGGACCGAGAACCCGGAGGAAAGGGCATGAGTCGTACCCTGAACATTGCAGTCTATTTCGATTTTATCTGTCCCTGGTGCCTCATCGGCAAGCGCCAGCTGGAGCAGGCCCTGGCCCGGCTGCGGGTCGAGCGGCCCGAGGTGCGGGTCGCCGTGAGCTGGCGCGGGGTGCAGTTGCTGCCCTATCTGCCGGTGCAGGGGGAGGACTTCAACAGCTTCTATCAGCATCGCCTCGGCTCTGCGCAGGCGGTGCGGCTGCGCCAGGCCCAGGTGCAGCAGGCCGCGGCCAGCGTCGGGCTCAGCCTGGACTTTGGCAACATTCCCCGCATGCCGAACACGGCCGACGCCCATCGACTGTGGCAGCGTGCCAGCCAGCTGGGCACGGCGGCGCAGCAGGAGGCGCTGCTGGAGCAACTCTTTGTGGCCCACTTCCAGCGGGGCGCCGATCTGGGGGATGGCGCCACCCTGCTGGGCCTGGCCGAGGCGGCCGGTTTCTCATCCGCCGCGCTGGTGAGCAGCCTGCAGGGGGATGGGGCTCCCTTCCTGTGCGACGTCGCCGGGGCGGCCAGCCAGGGGGTGCCGAGCTTCGTCATCGACGAGGCCCTGACCCTGTCCGGGGCGCAGCCCGCCGAGCAACTGCTGGCCGCGCTGCACCAGGCGCTGGCGCGGCAAGCGCCGGCCTGCGGGCGGCGCATCGCCGTGCCGGCCGAGCGGGTGCCCGCGCCGGGCAAGCGGGCGCTGATCGAGGCGCAAGGCAAGAGCCTGGCGCTGTTCAATATCGACGGCCAGTTCCACGCCATCGATGACAGCTGTCCCCACCAGGGGGCCTCCCTGTGCGGGGGCCGGCTGGAGGGAGCGGTGATCCAGTGCTGCGCCCACGGCCTGCGCTTCAACCTGCACACCGGCTATCTGCTCAACTCGGATCAGCTCAGGGTCGGCCGTTATCCGGTCGAGCAGGAGGGTGAGAGCCTGTTTATCGTCATCGAACCGCAGGAGTCGATCCCATGCACACCCTGACCATGACAGATCGCTATCAGCGGGTGCGCGAACTGGTGCCCGGCATGGCGGTCAGCATCACGGTCGCGGCCGCCGCGACCTTCCTGTCCGAACACTACGGCGCCCCCGTGCTGCTGTTTGCCCTGCTGCTCGGCATGGGGCTCAACTTCCTCTCCGCCGAAGGGAGCTGCAAGGCGGGCATCGAGTTCACGGCGCGCAGCGTGCTGCGCATCGGGGTCGCCCTGCTCGGCATGCGCATCACCCTCGGCCAGATAGCCGAGCTGGGCTGGATGCCGGTGCTGCTGGTGGTCACCCTGGTGGTGGTCACCATAGGACTCTCGGTGGTGGCGGCCAAGCTGATGGGGTTCCAGCGCCTGTTCGGCATGCTGACCGGGGGGGCCACCGCCATCTGCGGCGCCTCCGCCGCCCTGGCCCTGGCCGCGTCCCTGCCCAACCATCCACAGAAGGAGCGGGCCACCCTGTTCACCGTGATCGGGGTCTCGGTGCTCTCGACCCTGGCGATGATCCTCTACCCGATGATCGCCCGCTTCTTCGAGCTGACGCCGGTGGAGTCCGGGGTCTTCCTCGGCGCCACCATCCACGACGTCGCCCAGGTGGTGGGGGCCGGCTACAGCATGTCCACCGAGACCGGGGACGTGGCGACCGTGGTCAAGCTGATGCGGGTCGCCATGCTGCTGCCGGTGATAGTGGTGGCCGCCATGATCACCCGTATGCAGGGGGCGGATCCCGCCTCCGGCAAGCGTCCGCCGCTGCTGCCCCTGTTCGCCGTCGGCTTCCTGGTGCTGGCCTGCATCAACAGCACCGGCTGGGTGCCCGCCGTGGTGCAGGGGGGGACCAACGATCTGTCGCGCTGGTGTCTGGTCATCGCCATCAGCGCCATCGGCATGAAGACGCAGCTCAAGGAGCTGGCCAGGGTGGGCATCAAGCCGATCCTGCTGATGGTGGGGGAGACCGCCTTCCTCGCCGCCCTGGTCCTGCTGCTGATGCACTGGGGCATCAAGCCTTAGGAAGGCCATGGATGCCGAATCAAAAAAACAGCCATAAAACGAACGCGCCCCTGTGGCCAACGGACTAGCCAGAGAGCAGAGAGGTAGTTATGAACAAGCTTTATCCCAGCGCCCAGGCCGCCCTGAGCGGCCTGGTGCAGGACGACATCACCATAGCCTCGGGGGGCTTCGGCCTGTGCGGCATCCCCGAGCGGCTCATCGAGGCGCTGAAGGGGAGCGGCAAGGGCGGCTTCACCATCATCAGCAACAACTGCGGGGTGGATGACTTCGGGTTGGGGCCGCTGCTCCACAGCCGCCAGATAAAGAAGATGATCTCCTCTTACGTGGGGGGCAACAAGGAGTTCGAGCGCCAGTATCTCGCGGGGGAACTTGAGCTTGAGTTCACCCCCCAGGGGACGCTCGCCGAGAAGCTCAGAGCCGGCGGCGCCGGCATCCCGGCCTTCTTCACCCGCACCGGCTACGGCACGCTCATCGCTGAGGGCAAGGAGACCCGCCAGTTCGACGGCGAGTGGTATGTGATGGAGCACGCCCTGACCGCCGACATCGCGCTGATCAAGGGCGCCAAGGCCGACAAGGCGGGCAACCTGATGTTCAACAAGACGGCCCGCAACTTCAACCCGCTCTGTGCCAAGGCGGGGCGGGTCTGCGTCGCCGAGGTGGAGGAGATAGTCGAGGTGGGGGAGCTGGCCCCGGACGACATTCACCTGCCCGGCATCTATGTACAGCGGCTGGTCTTGAACCCCAACCCCGAGAAACGCATCGAAGTGCGCACCGTCATGGAGAAAAACTGACATGCTCTGGACCCGTGAAGAGTTGGCGCAGTACATCCCCCTGGAGCTTCTATTGGCTTTCTTTTTCCAACCGTGCGCAGCGAGGAACTAAATCATGGCCTGGACCCGTGAAGAGATGGCGCAGCGCGCCGCACAGGAGCTGCAAGACGGCTTCTACGTCAACCTGGGGATCGGCCTGCCGACCCTGGTGGCCAACTACATCCCGGACGGCATGGAGGTGTGGCTGCAGAGCGAGAACGGCCTGCTCGGCATAGGCCCCTTCCCGAGCGAGGCCGAGCTGGATCCGGATCTCATCAACGCCGGCAAGCAGACCATCACCACACTGCCCGGCAGCAGCTTCTTCGACAGCGCCGAGAGTTTTGCCATGATCCGCGGCGGCCACATCAACCTGGCCCTGCTCGGGGCCATGCAGGTCTCCGAACGCGGCGATCTCGCGAACTGGATGATCCCGGGCAAGATGGTCAAGGGCATGGGGGGAGCCATGGATCTGGTGGCCGGGGTCAAGCGGGTGGTGGTGCTGATGGAGCACTGCGCCAAGGGAGGCGAGCACAAGATACTGGAGTGGTGCTCCCTGCCGCTGACCGGGGTCGGCGTGGTGGATCGCATCATCAGCGATCTCGCCGTGCTGGATGTGACCCCGAACGGCCTTCGCCTGGTGGAGCTGGCCCCCGGCATCGAGTTCGAGGCGCTGCAAGCCGCCACCGGCTGCGCCATAGCGCGCTGACGCTTAGCCATCCACGGGGAGGGGCGCTCGCCTACTCCCCGCTATTGTTTCTCGCCATCTACGTCTCTTGCCCCTTGGCTATCCTGCACCGACCCGTCGCCTCCCGCTTGTCTCCATCTCCTGTTCCCTTCGCGGCTTTTCTGTCGCCCGGATCTCTGTTCTCAGCTGAACAAGGGCTGTATGGGGCCGGTCGTCGACGAGCGAATCCCGCGCCAGCCGCGGGATGCAGCCGCTGTCACCAAATGAAAAGTGACTGACGTTCAATGGCAAGCGCGCCCCTGGAGCTAGGCCTTACAGTCGGCACTAAGAACACAGAGCGCACTCGGACAAGCGAAACAGGGGGGAGGCAACCGGCCAATGGCCAGCTTGCCAAATCCGGCGAAACGCCCCGGTCAGCGCCATAAAAAAGCCAACGGAAACGGCAACAAAAATAACAAAACGACGACAACACTCGGAGAGACTGTAATGGATTACAAGCACACGAGTCATGGTTGCGGTGCCCTGCGCCTCAGCCTGCTGGCGACGGCCATCGCGGCCGTCCTCATGCCCAGCGTTCAGGCGGTCGAAGTCGACACCCAGAGTGAAGACTGGTCCGTTCGCTTCGACAACACCGGCAAGTTCAACTACGGCATGCGCACCGAGAGTGCCGATGCGCGGATGCTTGCCACCCCGAACAACAACGACGGGGACTACAACTTCAAGGATGCCGGCGACACCGTCACCACCCGCTTCGATCTGCTGACCGAGCTGGATGTGGTGAACAAGGGCAACACCGGCTTTCGCATCAGCGCCGCCAGCTGGTATGACTATGCCTACCGCGACGTCGGCGCTGACGAGAACCCCTTCATCAACGGCAACAGCGCCAGCTCCGGCATCGTCGGGCTGCCCCCGGTGGCGGGCAACCGTCATCTGAGCGACTATGCGGATCGCTACTACCATGGCCCCTCCGGCGAGCTGCTCGATGCCTTCGTGTTCCACAACATGGAAGTGGGTGACGAATCCCTGCTCGGGGTCAAGATAGGCCAGCACAACATCTTCTGGGGGGAAACCCTGCTGAGCCCGGTGCACGCCCTCAGCTATGGCCAGTCCGGCCTGGATCTCGCGAAGCTAGCGGCATCCCCGGGGACGGAAGCGAAAGAGCTGTTCGTGCCCCGCAACCAGATCTCCGCCTCCTTCACCCTGAACCCGGAGTGGACCTTCGCCGCCCAGTACTTCCTGGACTGGAACGCCGCCCGCCTGCCGGAAGCCGGCACCTATTACGGCAGCTCCGATCTGGTGGGCTTCGGTGCCCAGTCCTTCCTGCTGGGTCACACCGGCGGGCCGGGGCTGGCCGGACCGAGCGGCACCCTCAGCAACATTCGCCGGGGGGATGACCTGGAGCCGGGCAAGCACGGCGACTGGGGCATCATGGCCAAGTGGTCCCCCGAGGCGCTGGATGCGACCCTGGGGGCCTTCTACCGCCGTACCGCCGACATCCTGCCCCAGGCGGTGCTCGATGCCCGTGGCATGACCATTCGCGGGGCGGCGCCCCTGCCGGCCGGGGCCGTGCCCAACCTGCGCCAGTCCATCGCCAACACCAGCTACGCCCTGGCCTATGGCGACGACATCGACATCTTTGGCCTCAGCCTCTCCAAGGATGTGGCCGGGGTGAGTGTCGGCAGCGACCTCAACTATCGCCAGCACATGCCCCTCTCCAGCATCCCGGCCCTGCTCAGTGCCACGGGTCCCGGGGGACTGGCCAACGGCTTCGGGATCCCGGCGCCCGTGCTCGGTCCCCGTCATCCGGACACCGGGGTGATCACCGATGGCTCCGATGGCTACAGCGCCACCGGCGATACCCTGCACTGGACCCTCAACGGCCTGATGACCTTCGCGGACACTGCGCTGTTCGACGGCGCCGCCCTGCTCGGGGAACTCTACTACAGCAACCTGCTGAGCCTGGATGACCACAACAAGGCGCTCTACAAGGGAGAAGATAGCTATCAGGGCATCGACAAGCCCACCCGGGACAACTGGGGGCTGGCGGTCAACTTCACCCCGACCTGGTATCAGGTCCTGCCGGGGGTCGACATGAACATGCCGCTCTCGGTGAACTGGGGGCTGGCGGGCATCTCCCCGGTCCAGGCGGGCGGGGCGAAAGACACCGGCAGCTATGCGGTGGGGCTAGGCGCCACCCTCTACAACCAGTACTTCGTCGATCTGAAATACGTGGACTCCTTTGGCAAGTCTGCCGAGTGCAATGACGGTGCCGGGGATGGCGCCACCCCCAATGCCCTCGATGGGGCCCAGCGCAACACCTGTTATGCCGGTGGTTACGCCTCCTTCTCCGGTGGCGGTGCCACCACGGAAGACAGAGGCGCCATCTACCTGACCCTGAAGACCACTTACTGAGTCACCTCAAGCGACCGAGTCGGAGAACGAGATATGACATTCAACAAGACCATGCTGGCCGCCTCTCTCACCCTGGCCCTCGCGGGCCAGGCACTGGCCGCCGTCTCCAGCAGCGAAGCCGCACAGCTGGGCACCAGTCTGACCCAGGTGGGCGCCGAAGCGGCCGCCAATGCCGATGGCAGCATCCCCGCCTACAGCGGGGGCCTGACCACGCCCCCCGCCAGCTTCAAGGCCGGTGACAGCATGCGCCCGGATCCCTATGCGGGTGAGCAGCCGCTTTTGGTCATCACCGGCAAGAATGCGGCCCAATACCAGGGGGCGCTGACCGCCACCACGGCGGAGCTGCTCAAGCGCTTCCCGGACTTCAGGGTGGACCTCTACCCGACCCACCGCAGCGTGGCGCTGCCACAGGCGGTGCTGGACAACACCAGGAAGAACGCGCTCAGCGCCACCACCCTGGCGGGGGGCATGGCGGTGGACAAGGTGCTGCCGGGCATTCCCTTCCCCATCCCCAAGAGCGGGGCCGAGGCGATGTGGAACTTCCTGCTGCGCTACCAGGGGGTGAACATCGCCACCAAGTACGACTCCTGGAACGTGGACGCCGCCGGCACGGCGGCCCTCTCCACCACGGGGCAGGCCTTCATCAACTACGCCATCTACGAGGACATGGCCAAGCCCATCTCGGCCAAGGACACCTACTACCAGATGAAGCTCCATTACACGGGCCCGGCCCGTCGCGCCGGCGAGGCCATCATGCTGCGCGATGCCGCCAACCCCCTGGAGCAGCCGCGCAAGGCCTGGCAGTACCTGCCTGGCCAGCGCCGGGTCAAGCTGGCACCCAACCTGGCCTACGACACCCCGAACCCGGGTACCTCGGGGGCGGGCACCTATGACGACGTCTTCGTCTTCAACGGGGCGCTGGACAGATTCGACTGGAAGCTGGTGGGCAAGCAGGAAATGATAGTCCCCTACAACACCTATCGGCTGACCTATCAGCCCGATGCCAGGGCACTGACCACCCCCAACTTCCTGTCACCGGATCACGTGCGCTGGGAGAAGCACAGGGTCTGGGTGGTGGAGGGCAACCTCAAGGCCGGTGAGCGCCACATCTACGCCAAACGCCGCTTCTACCTGGACGAAGACAGCTGGGTGGCGCTGGCCTCCGATCAGTACGACGCCCGTGGTCAGCTCTATCGCGGCTCCTTCGCCTTCCTGAGCCAGAGCTACGACAAGCAGACACCGGACGCCACCCCCTTCATGATCTATGACCTGGTGGCGGGCACCTACAACATCAACGGTGTGGTGGGCCCCTACGGCGGCATCAAGTACGGTGCCTCCTTGTCCAAGGCGAAGTGGTCGCCGGAGTCCCTGGCTGGCGCCGGGATCCGCTAGCCGTAACAGGAGTCCGGTTCGTCATTGATGAACCGGACTCCTCGATGTTGGCGTCGGGCGCCTTTTGGCATCCCACCGCCCTCTGAGACAAGGAAGTGGTATGGGTTCATTCAAGACGTTGGCGCCATTGATCTGCTGCGCCCTGCTGATGCAAGGCGCAGGGGTGACAGCCGGGCAGGCGACCGATTATGTGGACGTGCTGGACCTGCCAGCCAAACCGAGCGCGCTGGCCCAGCGCAGCCCACTGCTGGATCTGGCCCGTGCCGGCAGCCGGCTGGTGGCGGTGGGGCAGCGGGGTCACATCCTCTATTCCGACGACGAGGGGCGGCGCTGGCAGCAGGCCAGGGTGCCGGTGAGCTCGGATCTGAACGCCGTCACCTTCCCCACTCCCGAGCAGGGCTGGGCCGTGGGGGGGGATGGGGTGGTGCTGCACAGTCAGGATGGCGGTGCCAGCTGGCAAAAACAGCTGGATGGCCGCCAGATAGGGGAGCTGGTCCTGCGCCATTACTCGGCCCTGGCCCGTGCCGAACCAGGCAGCGAGCTCTGGCCGCAATGGGTGGAAGAGGGTCAGCGCCTGGTGGAGGAGGGGGCCGACAAACCCCTGCTCGACGTCTGGTTTGAGGACGACAAGGTCGGCTACGTGGTCGGGGTCTTCAACCTGATACTGGGCACCCAGGATGGCGGCCTGCACTGGACGCCGATGCAGGATCGCACCGACAACCCGGATGGGCTCCATCTCAATGCCATCACCCGGGCCGGTGACGCCCTCTATCTGGTGGGCGAGCAGGGCCTGCTGCGCAAATGGGAGCCGCAGACGCAGCGCTTCGTTTCACTGCCCAGCCCCTATGACGGCAGCTTCTTCGGCCTTATCGGCCGCCCGGATGAGGTGATCGTCTATGGCCTGCGGGGCCATGTCTATCGCAGCACGGACGGGGGCGAAAACTGGACCCGGCTCGTGAGCCCGCTGCCCATCAGCATCAGCGCCGCTATGCAGGGGGCCGATGGCCAGTTCCGCCTGTTTACCCAGGCCGGCCATATGCTGCTGCAACGGGGCAACGCGCCGCTGACCCTGGCCCCCCTGGCCGAGCCATCGCCGGTGGCGGGCGCCGCCCTGACCGCGGATGGCACCCTGGCGCTGGTGGGCAGCCGCGGGGTGCGCACCCTTGGCGTCAAATAAGGTTTGTCAACGCAGGCCGTCACCGGATGACGGCCCAATAACGATAACGAGGATCCAGACATGGGCCATGTGAAGCAAGATTCGATGCCGGTGATCCGCGAGCTGAGCGCGTTCGACAGGCACTCCGGCAACCTGCTGGAGCGGCTGGTGTTCAACCACAGGGCGCTCTTCATGCTGGCGATGACGCTGGCAACCCTGGTGCTTGGCTACATGGGCGCGACCCGTCTGGCGCTGGCGCCCAGCTTCGAGAAGATGATCCCCCAGAGCCAGCCCTACATCAAAAACTTCCTGGAGAACCGGGACTCCCTGCGTGGCCTCGGCAACTCGGTGCGAGTGGTGGTGGAGAATACCCGGGGGGACATCTTCGACCCCAACTATCTAAGCGTCCTCAAGCGGGTCAATGACGAGCTGTTCCTGACCGAAGGGGTCGACAGGGCCTGGATGAAGTCCCTCTGGAGCCCGGCGGTGCGCTGGACCGAGGTGACCGAGGAGGGCTTCCAGGGCGGGCCCGTGATGCCGGATGCCTATCAGGGTTCGGCCTCTGACATCGAGCAGCTGCGCCAGAACATCAACAGAGCCGGCATAGTCGGCAGCCTGGTGGCGAGCGATTTCAAGTCCAGCATGCTGATAGTGCCCCTGCTGGACAAGGCCTCTGTCACCGGCAAGCCCCTCAATTACCATGACTTCTCCCAGCGCATCGAGGCGCTGCGCAGCCAGATAGAGTTCGCAGGCGCCCCCCATCAGGCGGGGGAGGAGGGGACGGGCCAGTACAAGATCCGGGTGATCGGCTTTGCCAAGCTGGTCGGCGATCTCATCGACGGCCTCATCCAGGTGATCCTCTTCTTCGCCCTGGCGGTGGCGACTTCGCTCCTCATCATCTTCCTCTACACCCGCTGCGTGCGCAGCACCCTGCTGGTGGTGGGCTGCTCCCTGGTCGCCGTGATCTGGCAGCTCGGCATCATCGCCTGGCTCGGCTACGCCATCGACCCTTACTCTGTGCTGGTGCCCTTCCTCATCTTCGCCATCGGGGTCTCCCACGCGGCCCAGAAGATGAATGGCATCATGCAGGACATCGCCCGCGGCACCCACCGCCAGATAGCGGCGCGCTATACCTTCCGCCGCCTCTTCCTCGCCGGGGTCACGGCGCTGCTGGCCGATGCGGTGGGCTTCGCCGTGCTGATGCTGATCGACATCCCCGTCATCCAGGATCTCGCCATCACCGCCAGCATAGGGGTGGCGGTGCTCATCTTCACCTCGCTGCTGCTGATGCCGGTGGCCCTCTCCTATGTGGGGGTGGGCCGCAAGGCGGCCGAGCGAGCGCTCAAGATAGACACCCACGCCGCCGCCAATCAGGGCTTCGGCAGACTCTGGGCACTGCTGGATCGCTGCACCGAGCGCAAGTGGGCCACAGTGGTGGTGATCCTCGGCCTGGCGATGGGCATAGGCGGCTATCTGGTGAGCCTGCAACTCAAGATTGGCGATCTGGACAGCGGCGCCCCCGAGCTTCGCGCGGATTCGCGCTACAACAGGGACAACGCCTACATCACAGGCCACTACGCCCTCTCCAGCGATCTCTTTGCGGTCATGATCAAGACGGCGCCCGAGGGGTGTCTCGACTACCAGACCCTGATCCTGGCCGATCGCCTGGGGTGGGAGTTGCAGCAGCATCCCGGGGTGCAGGCCACGACCTCGCTGGTCAATGCGGTGCGCCAGATCACCGCCGGCACCTATGAGGGCAACCCCAAGCTCGCCAGCATCCAGCGCAACCAGAACGTGCTGAACTATGCCGCCCAGCAGGCCTCGGTCAACAGCCCGGAGCTGTTCAACACCGACTGCTCCCTGATGCCGGTGATAGCCTACTTGAAAGATCACAAGGCCGAGACCCTGAGCGGCGTGGTGGCCATCGCCGAGCGGTTTGCCCGGGAGAACAGCACGGCGGATCGCCAGTTCCTGCTGGCCGCAGGCAGTGCCGGCATAGAGGCCGCAACCAACATGGTGGTGCACGAGGCCAACCGCACCATGCTGCTCTACGTCTATCTGGCGGTGACCCTGTTCTGCCTCATCACCTTCCGTAGCTGGCGGGCGACCGTGGTGGCGCTGGTGCCCCTGATGCTCACCTCTGTGCTGTGCGAGGCGCTGATGGTATTCATGGGCATAGGCGTCAAGGTGGCGACCCTGCCGGTGATTGCGCTGGGGGTCGGCATAGGGGTGGACTACGCCCTCTACCTGCTGAGCGTGCAGCTGCACCATCAGCGCCAGGGCATGTCACTGGTGGATGCCTATCGCCAGGCCGTGGCCTTCACCGGCCGGGTGGTAGGGCTGGTGGGCATCACCCTGGCCGCCGGTGTGGTGGCCTGGGTCTGGTCCCCCATCAAGTTCCAGGCCGACATGGGCATACTGCTCACCTTCATGTTCCTGTGGAACATGCTGGGGGCTCTGATAGGGGTGCCGGCGCTCTCCTACTTCCTGCTTTCCGGGACTAAGGCGGTGCCTGCCCAGGCGCGGGAGCGGCAGGAGGGGGATGCCAAAGAGGGGGGCAAGCCCTGCCGGACCCCGGTGGGGGCCGACGTCAGTTAGCCAGAGCCGCCACACACGGAAACGAAAAAAGAGAAGGGAGGCGCCATGCCTCCCTTCTCTCGTCTGGCGAATGGCGCCGGTGCTCAGCCGTAGGCGAGGCCGGCGCGTGCGGGCTGGGCCACCTTGGGCACGCCCTTGTGGCGGGAGCGCCAGGTAGCCGGCGGCATGCCGAACTGGGCGCTGAACCAGCGGGTGAAGGAGCTCGGCATGGAGTAGCCCAGCATGTCGGCGATGTGGCCCAGCGAGTAGCCGGAGTTTTGCAGGTAGCGCATCACCAGATCCCGGCGAACGTCGTTGACCAGCTCGCTGAAGGTGGCGCCGCTCTCTTCCAGATGGCGCTGCAGGGTGCGCACGTTCATTCCCAGGGTGCGGGCTATCTGCTCTATGGTGGCGCGCCCCATGGGCAGCAGCAGGTAGATGGCCTTGCGCACGTCCGTCATCAGGGATTGCTGGGTCTCCACCAGCAGGGTGTCGAGATACTGGCGGGCATGACGGGCCATGGCCTGGTTGGCCAGGGGGTTCGGAATGTCCAGATCGGCTGCCTGGCAGACAATGCCGTTGAACTCGCTGCCAAACTCCAGCTTACAGCCGAACAGCCGCTTGTGGATGGAGAGATCCGCCGGCGCGTCATGGGTGAAGTTGACGCTGATGGGATGCCAGTTGGCGCCGACCCCGACCTGGGCCGCACAGAAGCGATACATGACGCCGACAGCCAGCTCGGTGGCCTGGCGCGAGGGCATGGGGGCGTCCGTGATGATCTCCTCGCGAATGATCACCGCCTTGCCCGCCTCCTCGATGAAGATGGCCAGGGCATTATTGAACAGGTGAATGTACTGCACTATGACCTGCAAGGCCTCGCGCAGGTTGGGCTGATAGCTCAGCAGCAGGCTGACCTCGCCAAAGTCCGACAGCTGGCGATGCTCCGCCATGCGCAGACCCAGGCTCTGGCAGTTTCCGGTACGGGCGGACAGCTCGAGCAGGTTGACTATGGTGGAGACGGGGATGCGCTGATTGGGCACATCCAGAATGGAGGCGCTGAGGCCGGCTTGCGACAACAAGCTGGGGGTATTGAGGCCCAGTTGGCGGGCAACATCGAGATAGTTGGTGAGGGTGGCGGCTCTGGCAAGGAGGGTCATGATGCAATTCCCATGGCGACAGCTCATCTGCTGGTTGCTTGTTGTTAACTGGTTTTTATCATTTCGTTTACAAATTGGAAAGTGCTTATTAACTGATCTATTAGTCGCAGGTGCCATGTGATGACCCTGCCTGCCAGCCCGTCTCATGGCCTTTCGAGTCCGACTCTCTCCTGCCCCGTGGCGCTCATGGCGCCAGGTGGCTGTCATATAAAGACAACTCCATGGCATCCAAGGTAAAGCAGCCGGGGGCCTGGCACCTTACTGTGGTCTTGATGTCATCCGGCCGTCGCCGGAGCGCCTGAACAGGGGGAGAGAGATGAAGGCATTTCAGCCCGAGGCCACAGTACTGATAGTGCCCGGCCTGCGTGACCATGTGGCGGATCACTGGCAGACCCTGCTCGCCGAGGGGCTTGAGAAGGTGGTGACAGTGCCGCCTTTGACCTCGGACAAGCTGAGCTGCCAGGCCAGGGTCGAGGCCATAACGCAGGCGCTGGCGCGCATCCAGGGCCCGGTGATCCTGGTGGCTCACAGTGCCGGGGTGCTGATGCTGGCTCACTGGGTGGCGCAGCAAGGCGCTGCCCGCCATCGCCACCCCATCCGGGGCGCCCTGCTGGTGACGCCGCCGGATCTGGATGCCAGCTGGCCATCCCATTACCCGAGCCCGGAGGCCATGCAGGCCGGAGGTTGGCACCCGCTGCCCCGCATGAAGATGCCGTTCCCGAGCCTGGTGGTGATGAGCCACAACGATCCCCTGGCGAGCCCGGCGGCCGTGCGTGCCCTGGCCCTGGACTGGGGGAGCGAGCTGGTGGACGCCGGGGCCGTGGGACACCTCAACCCGGCGAGTGGATTTGGCCCCTGGCCCCAGGCCGAGGCCTTGCTCGGGCGTCTCGACGCCCGCTAACCCCATTGCGAGGGAGGGATGCCTCCCTGCGCCCAGACACGAATCGGAAGGAGTCCGTATGGTGAAGACAAGGATCATACCGCCAGCCCAGGGAGCCCATGCCTATCCCTTGCTGATCAAGAGCCTGCTGCTGTCCGGGGTGCGCCAGCACCCGGGCCGGGAAATCGTCTACGCAGATCGGCTGCGCTATGACTATCGCACCCTCAACCAGCGCATCCAGCGCCTCGCCAACCTGCTGACGGCCTCTGGCATAGGGCCGGGGGACACGGTCGCCCTGCTGGACTGGGACAGCCACCGCTCCCTCGAATGCTTCTTCGCCGTGCCCATGATAGGCGCCGTGCTGCACACGGTGAACGTGCGCCTCTCGCCGGAGCAGATCGCCTTCACCATGCACCACGCCGAGGATCATCTGGTGCTGGTCCATGACGACTTCCTGCCCATGCTGGAGAGCATTCAGGAGAAGCTACCCACGGTGCGCGGCTATATCCGGCTGACCGATGGGGAGCTGCCCTCCACCACACTGCCCCTGCTCGGGGAGTACGAGACGCTGCTGGCCGGGTCGGACGACCAGTTCGATTTCCCCGATTTTGACGAGAATTCGGTGGCGACCCTGTTCTACACCACGGGCACCACTGGGGATCCCAAGGGGGTCTACTTCAGCCACCGCCAGCTGGTGCTGCATACCCTCAACGAACTGGGCACCCTGGCGGCCCATGCGGGCCAGTCCCTGCTCTGCTCAGACGACGTCTACATGCCCATCACCCCCATGTTCCACGTCCATGCCTGGGGCGTCCCCTATGTGGCGACCATGCTGGGGGTGAAGCAGGTCTATCCGGGGCGCTACGAGCCGGACAAGCTGGTACGGCTCTATCGCGACGAGGGGGTGAGCTTCTCCCACTGCGTGCCGACCATATTGCAGATGATCCTCGACTGCGAGGAGGCGGCAAAGACCTCCCTTGCTGGCTGGAAGATGCTGCTGGGGGGCAGTGCGCTGCCGCTTGGGCTGGCGACCCAGGCCCATCGCCAGGGGATACTGGTGCACGCCGGTTACGGCATGTCGGAGACCTGCCCGCTGCTGTGTGTGGTGCACCTGGCTCCCGAGGAGCTGGCGCTGCCCATGGCCGAGCAACTGCCGCTGCGGATCCGCACCGGCAAGCCCATCGGGCTGGTGGACTTGCGCATCATAGATGAGCAGGGCCGGGCGCTGGCCCACGATGGCCAGACCATGGGGGAGATAGTGGTGCGTGCTCCCTGGCTGGCCCAGGGCTACCTGAAAGAGCCGGGCAAGGGGGCCGAGCTCTGGGAGGGGGGCTGGCTGCACACGGGGGACATGGCCTCCATCACCCCGGACGGCACGGTCGAGATCAAGGATCGCATCAAGGATGTGATCAAGACAGGGGGCGAGTGGATAAGCTCCCTGGCGCTGGAGAGTCTCATCAGCGCTCACTCTTCCGTCCATGCGGTGGCCGTGATCGGGGTGCCGGACCCGCAGTGGGGGGAGCGCCCTCTGGCCCTGGTGGTCGGCAAGGAGGGGGCACATCTGGATGCGCAGGACATCAAGGCCCACCTGCAGGGATTCGTCGACAGTGGTCGCATCAATCGCTGGGCCATACCGCGCCAGATCCGCATAGTGCAGGAGATCCCCAAGACCAGTGTCGGCAAGGTGAACAAGAAGCTGATCCGGGAGCGTGAATGCTATCCGGCGGTGGAGAAGTGAGGCCGCCGTCATAGATCCAGGGGACGGCCTCTCAGTCATCCCTACTGTCTGAGGGGCCTTGTTGGCCGGGCTGCCATGGCTTGACTACGATAACTGAGTTATCACACAAGAGGCGTGCGCCATGAACAGAACCCAGATTCATCTCGTTGATGAAGAGGTGGATTTTCCGTCCAGTGAACAGTTGGTTTCCACCACGGATCTGCAGGGGGTCATTACTTATGCCAATGACCACTTCTGCCGGGTGGCGGGATACAGCAGGGCAGAGATGATAGGCCAGCACCACAACATGGTGCGCCATCCCGACATGCCCAAGGCGGCCTTCGCCGATCTCTGGGGCAAGCTGAAGCAGGGCAAGCCCTGGCGCGGCATGGTGAAGAATCGCTGCAAGGATGGTCGCTACTACTGGGTGGATGCCTATGTCACCCCTATCTTCGAGCAGGGGCGGATCAGCGGCTATCAGTCGGTGCGCAACCGGGCCGAGCCCGGGATGAAGGCCGTCGCCGCCCGCACCTACGGGCGATTGCGGGCGGTGGAGCGGGGGGAGCGCAAGGCGGGCCTGAGCCTGCGCCCCGTCCGCCATGGGCTGGCCATCGCCGGGCTCCTGCTGATGCTGGCGGCGAGCGTCTATCTGACGGGGCCCCTGGGGGCCCTGTTCATGCTGCTGCCCCTCTTGTGGCTCGGCCTCCTCTATCGTCACACCCTCATCACCACCCCCCGTTACCTGAGCCAGCTGGGCGAGGAGTACGACAGCCTGACCCGGCTCATCTACTCGGGGGATGAACCCAGCGCCATCGCCGATTTCCACATCAAGCTGCTGCAGGCCAGGATCCGCACCGTGCTCGGGCGGGTGGACGATGCCACCCTCTCCCTGCAGGATCTGGCGGTCCATCTCAAGACCGCCTCCAGCGAGACGAGCGCCGACATCGCCGAGCAGGACATCCAGACCCAGCAGGTGGCGACCGCCATCACTGAGATGGCGGCGACGGCCCACGAGATAGCCCGCAACATCCAGGAGACTGACAACCAGATTGCCCAGGCCAAGGTACATTGCCAACACACCAATCAGCAGCTGGAGGATACCCAGCACAGGGTCACCGAGCTGGCCACCCAGGCGGAGCACGCCTTCACGTCGGCGGTGGCGCTGGCGGAGGAGTCGGATCGCATCGGGGTCCTGATGAACGAGATCCAGGGCATAGCGGATCAGACCAATCTGCTGGCCCTCAATGCCGCCATAGAGGCAGCCCGGGCGGGAGAGCAGGGGCGCGGTTTCGCCGTGGTGGCGGACGAGGTGCGCACCCTCTCAACCCGGACCCACAAGGCGACCGAGCAGATCCAGGGCAGCATAGGGCAGATCCAGCGCACCCTGAATGGCTGGAAGGGGATGATGCAGCAGAACCTGGAGCAGACCCAGTCCTGCGTGACCCTGACCCGGCAGGGCTCACAGAGCCTGCATCAGGTACTGGCCGAGATAGAGCGGGTGGTGGATCTGTCGACCCAGATCTCGGCGGCGGCGGAGGAGCAGCAGGCGGTGGTGGAGGACATCAGCCGAAACGTCAACGCCATCTCCCAGCACTCCCACACCAACAGCAACAAGATGCACGACATGGATGCCTCGAGCGACATACTGCTCACCAAGGCGCGCCAGCTCAAATCCCTGGGGCAGACCTTCGGCTGACGCCCGCGTCGTGCAGGCACAAGATGACAACAAGGCCACCCCGGGGTGGCCTTGTTGCATGAGCGCGTCCTGTGGAGGCGTGGCCTATGCCGCCGTCAGCTCGTCTGCTCCGCCAGCGCAATGAAGCCGCCGCTCTTGTCGCAATACATGGCCCTGTCCGCCTGGATGAGCCATTGTTCCGGGCTCCAGCCACTCTGGTAGTGGCTGACCCCTATGCTGATCCCGACCTGCATGGCCTGGCCATTGA
Source organism: Aeromonas sp. Marseille-Q5825 (assembly GCF_946892685.1). Lineage (NCBI taxonomy): Bacteria > Pseudomonadati > Pseudomonadota > Gammaproteobacteria > Aeromonadales > Aeromonadaceae > Aeromonas > Aeromonas sp. Marseille-Q5825. The sequence continues at coordinate 311,934 of NZ_CAMPOU010000002.1, read as the reverse complement.
CCACGAAGGGGGCCCGCATGGCGTGCCGGATCACCTCGGTCACATCCTGCGCCTGGGAGCAACTGTAACCGGGCAGCAGCAGGATGAATTCATCCCCCGCCAGCCGGGCAAAATAGCACTGGTGACCGATGGCGTCATGGAGCCGGTTGGCCAGCTGGCAGAGGATGGCATCTCCCTGGCTGTGGCCGAAGTTGTCATTGATGCGCTTGAAGTCATCGAGATCGCAAAACAGCAGGCAGCCGGGATCCTCGAGCTGCACTTGCTCCTGCAACTGCTCCATCAGGCTAAGGCGATTGGGCAGGCCGGTGAGAGGATCTATGCGGGCCAGCTGCAGTATCTCCTGCTCGCGCAACTTGCGCAGTGTCACTTCCCGATTGAGCCGCTTGTTGCTGACCAGCAGATAGAGGGAGAGCAGCAGGATGAGGGCGCCGACCCCCAGGCTCAGCAAGAACCAGGGGCGCCAGAAGATCCACTGCGCTGAGGGGGCCTGATAGAGAAAACGGGTCAGCGGCACCGCCCTCGGGACCAGGCCTATCTCGACCAGCTGCTGCATGATGTGGGCGAAGCGATCCGGATTCATATACCCGATCTCCACATAGAGCGGCTGTATCATCTCCTTGCTCATCTGCAGCTCGTACTCCATGTGGGCCTGACTGCGGTTGACGGCATACTCCTTGCGCAGCAGGTCGATGGCCTCGGTCGGGTGGGCGAGGGCGTAGCGCCACCCCTTGAGGCTGGCGGCCCGAAACTTTGCCACCCGCTCCGGGTTGGTGCGCTCCTCGTTCTGGGTGGTGAACAGGATGTCGCTGTAAAAATCGATGCCGTAGTTGCGGGGGTTGATGACGGAGACAGAGACGCCGTGCTCCTCCAGATAGAAGGGCTCGTTGCTGAGATAGGCGTTGAAGATGTCGATCTTGCCGGTGATCAGATCGTCTATGTTGACCGAGGTGGGCACAGGGATGAGCTGGCGTTCGTGCAGCCCCTGATAGTAGAGGGTGGCGAGCAGCTCGGCATCCTGATGGCCGGGAAACATCATGATCCGTTTGCCACGCATGTCCGCAACGGTGAGAATGCCGCTGTCGCGACGGGCGAGGAAGATGGAGGGGGAGTGCTGATAGACGCAGGCGAGCGCCAATAGGGGTTCGCCATTGACGTAGCTGGTGAGCACCTCTGTGTTGCCGACGCCAAAGTCGGCGCGCCCGCTCAGCACTTCCTGTACCGGGCTTATCCCCTTGCCGCCCGGCCTTATCTCGACATCCAGTCCGGCATCGGCATAGAACCCCTTCGCCTTGGCCATGTGATAGCCCACGAACTGGGGTTGATGCAGCCAGCGCAACTGCAAGACGACCCGATCCGGAGGCTCATGGGGACGGTCACTTGCCAGGACAGGGGAAGCGTAACTGGCGCCAAGCAATAGCAGCCAAAACAAGTATCTCTTCATCCGTGCGATTCTTGTGCTGAGGATCCATGGGGTGGCCAGCAGGCCCGCATTCAACTTGTTAACAATCCATATTCTAAAGGGTTATAGATGTACCGGATACAATTGCAGCACAAAGATTTCATGGTGATCAACAAGGGCCCAGGCCTTGGCATGCATGACGAGGGCGGTGAGCCCGGGCTCGTCAACCGGCTGCGCACCGAGACCGGCTTGACACTCTACCCCGTTCATCGCCTCGACAAGATGACCTCGGGGCTGGTGCTGCTGGCGCGGACCCCGGAGGCGAACAGGGCTCTCAGCATGGCCTTTGCCGCCCGGGAGGTGAGCAAGCAGTATCTGGCCCTCTCGGACCGCAAGCCGAAGAAGAAGCAGGGCTGGGTCAAGGGGGACATGGAGAAAGGGCGTGGCGGCAGCTGGATGCTGGCCCGCACCCAGGAGAACCCGGCCATCAGCTGGTTCGACTCCGTCTCGGTGCGAGAGGGGCTGCGGCTCTATCGCATCAAGCCCAAGACCGGCAAGACCCACCAGATCCGGGTTGCCTTGAAAAGCATTGGCGCCCCCATCCTCGGGGACGAGCGCTACGGTGGCACGGCCGCCGATCGCGGCTATCTGCACGCCTGGCGCCTGCAGTTTACCCTGGCGGGGGAGGCCTTCGATCTTGTCTGCCCGCCGGATGAGGGGGAGCTGTTCCTCCTGCCCGAGCTGCACGCCGCAATCGCGGGATTGAGCGAATGACAAGCTCCCGCGGGGCGCCCAGCGCGGGCTGGATCCTGGCCGACTTTGACGACACCCTGGCGCCGGGGGACAGCCACGCCGGCCTGCTGCGCTTCATCCTGCGCCAGCGCCGCTGGCCGCTCCTGCTGCTGCCGGTGATCGCACTGGGTGGCCTGGTGTATCTGGTGCCCCGCCTGCGGCGTCAGGGAATTTCGCTTATCTGGTGGGCCATCACCCTGGGGCTCTCGCCGCTGGGTTGGCGCCAGCTGGTGCGGGCCTATTGCCACACCCGGCCCGGGCTGTTTCGGGAGGCCCGCTCCCTGCTGATGGCCGAAAGGGCGCGCTGCTGGGTCATCTCCGCCAGCCCCCGGGCTTTGGTCCGGGCCCAGCTCCATCGACAACTGCCACGGCTTCCCCATCGCATCACAGGCTCGCGAATGGGCTATCGCCTCGGTGGCCTGGTGCCGCGTTTTTATTGCCACGGCCGGCACAAGATCCAGCCCGAGATCCGCGCCCTCAGGGTGACGCTGGCCTTGAGTGACAGCCTGCACGACTTGCCGCTGCTGGCGCTGGGGCAGCAGGCCTGGTTCATCAACCCGACCGCCCGCAGGTTGCAACAGGCCAGGGGCCACCTGCCCCATCTCGAGGTGAAAAACTGGCACCTGTAAGGCAAAGCTGACAGCCCGGCGGAGCGCCGTGGGGCTGTCCGCAAGGCTCAGGCTGCAATGTCACAATCTATTTACATCTTCTGACGGCGGTCCTCGCCAAACTATCTGAAACCCGCCTCTTCTCTTCTGCCCCGCCCCTGCCTCTAATGAAACAAGTTATTAACAATGCCGTCTGGGCTGCCTGTCGAGCCTTGTCGGCGTGACTCGTTTCGTTATCAGTCCATCGCAAGGAGCGCATCATGACGACCTCTTCTTCCCCTTCCCACAGCATCAATCCCCTCGGCACCGACGGGTTCGAATTCGTCGAGTACACGGCCCCGGATCTCAAGGGCATTGCCGCCCTCAAGGCGCTGTTTGTGTCGCTCGGGTTTGCCGAGGTAGCCAGGCACAAGCACAAGCAGTGCTGGCTCTACCGCCAGGGGGACATCAATTTCGTGGTCAACGCCGAGCCCCACTCCCAGGCGGAGCAGTTCGCCAGCTTGCACGGGCCCAGCGTCTGCGGCATGGCATTTCGGGTGAGCGACGCGGGCCGTGCCCAGCAGTACGCCATCGCCAAGGGGGCCAAGCCCTTCGTCGGCAAGATAGGGCCCATGGAGCTCAACATCCCCGCCATCTACGGCATAGGCGAGAGCACCCTCTCCTTTGTGGACCGCTACGGCGAGCAGGGCTCCATCTACGACGTGGACTTCGTCTTCTATCCCGACTGGCAGACGCGCATGGCCGAAGTGGATGCGGGGCTCTATGAGATCGATCACCTGACCCACAACGTCCAGCGCGGCAACATGGACCTCTGGTCCAATTTCTACGAGCGGATCGGCAACTTCCGGGAAATTCGCTACTTCGACATCGAAGGCAAGCTGACCGGGCTGCATTCCCGCGCCATGACGGCCCCCTGCAGCAAGATCCGCATCCCCATCAATGAATCCTCCGACGACAAGTCCCAGATAGAGGAGTACCTGCGCCAGTACAAGGGGGAGGGGATACAGCACATAGCCCTGGCCTCCAGCGACATCTACCAGACCATCCGCACCCTGCGTGGTCGCGGCACCGGTTTTATGCCGACCCCGGACACCTACTATGAGAAGGTGAACAGCCGGGTGGAGGGGCATCAGGAGGATCTGGAGGCGCTCAAGGCGCTGCGTATCCTGATCGACGGCTCGCCCACCAAGGACGGCATTCTGCTGCAGATCTTCACCGACACCGTCATAGGCCCGGTATTCTTCGAAATCATCCAGCGCAAGGGCAACGAGGGCTTCGGCGAGGGCAACTTCCAGGCACTGTTCGAATCCATTGAACTGGATCAGATCCGTCGTGGGGTGCTGAGCGGGGCCGAGCAGGGCGAGAAGAAGGGGGAGCCGAGCGATGCGTAACGGGATGCGAGCTCGTCGGTCGGTATCTATTTCATACGAGGTACACAGCCATGCGTAACTGGATCAGTTTTCCCCACCGGGAGGGGACTCACTCTCGCCAGGCCCACGCCGATCTGCCCGAGCAGGCCATCTACGAGCGCGAGCTGGGGCGCAGCGGCTTCTTCGGCCCCGCCACCCACATGCACCACAAGCATGCCCCCACCGACTGGAGCCACTGGGAGGGGCCGCTGCGGCCGCGGGCATTCGACTTGAACGGGCTGCAGGAGGAAGTGAGCTCTCTCTCCCCCTGGGTGATGCCGGATCTGCTCAGCAATCCCCACTGCCGCTACCGGATCTGGCGCCTGACCGAGTCGATGCCGTTTCTGGTGCGAAACGCCGACGGCGACGAGCTTTTGTTCATTCACGAGGGAAGCGGTGACTTCTACTGCGACTATGGTCACCTCAGCCTGCGGGAGGGGGACTATGTGGTGATCCCCCGTGGCACCATGTGGCGCATCGAGCCGACGGCGCCGCTCTTCATCCTGATGATAGAGGCGACGGAGGACAGCTATCAGCTGCCGGACAAGGGGCTGGTGGGTCAGCACGCCATCTTCGATCCGGCGGCGCTGGAGGTGCCCGCCATCAACGAGCGCTTCCTGGCCCAGCAGGACGAAAATCCCTGGTCACTACAGGTCAAGCGCCACGATAAGGTCTCTGTCATCACCTGGCCCTTCAACCCCCTGGATGCCCAGGGCTGGCACGGGGATCTCTGCGTGGTACGCCTCAACTGGCGGGACATCCGCCCCCTGATGAGCCACCGCTACCATCTGCCGCCCTCGGCCCACTCCACCTTCGTGGCGAGCCGCTTCGTCATCTGCACCTTCGTGCCGCGCCCCATAGAGAGCGATCCCGGGGCGCTGCGGGTGCCCTTCTACCACAGCAACGACGATTTTGACGAGGTGCTCTTCTACCACGCCGGGGACTTCTTCAGCCGGGACAACATAGAGCGGGGCATGGTCACCTTCCATCCCGCCGGTTTCACCCACGGCCCCCATCCCAAGGCCTTTGCGGCGGGGCAGGCCCACGCCAAGACCTTCACCGACGAGGTGGCTGTGATGCTCGACACCCGGGATGCCCTCGGGATCGGCCAGATCTGCGAGGGGATAGAGAATCCCCACTATGTTTCCAGCTGGCAGCGACCAGACGGCACCCCCGGCAAATAAGGAATTCGATATGAAATTGGCAACCTTGAACAATGGCAAGCGCGATGGTGCCTTGGTGGTGGTCAGCCGGGACCTGACTCGGGCTGTGGCTGTGGCCAACATAGCCCCCACCCTGCAAGGGGCGCTGGACGAGTGGGCCGAGCTCGCTCCCCGACTGACCGCCGTCTATCAGGCCCTCAACGACGGTGCCTGCCCCGATGCCTTCCCCTTCGATGAGACGGCCTGTCTCTCCCCGCTGCCCCGCGCCTACCAGTGGGCCGACGGCAGCGCCTACGTCAACCACGTGGAGCTGGTGCGCAAGGCGCGCGGCGCCAAGATGCCGGACAGCTTCTGGCACGATCCCCTGATGTACCAGGGGGGCTCCGACAGCTTCCTGGCGCCGCGCGGCCCCATCGTCATGGGGTCTGAGGAGTGGGGCATCGACTTTGAATCTGAAGTGGCCGTCATCACCGACGACGTGCCCATGGGCACCAGCGCGCAGGGGGCAGAGGAGCACGTCAAGCTGCTGATGCTGGTCAACGATGTGAGCCTGCGCAACCTCATTCCCGGGGAGCTCGCCAAGGGCTTTGGCTTCTTCCAGTCCAAACCCTCCAGCAGCTTCTCGCCGGTGGCCATCACCCCGGACGAGCTCGGCGGCGACTGGCAGCAGGGCAAGGTGCATCTGCCCCTGGTGACCCAGCTCAACGGCGCCCTGTTCGGAGAGCCGGATGCGGGGCTGGACATGACCTTCAACTTCTTCGAGCTGATTGCCCACGCGGCCAAGACCAGACCCCTTGGCGCTGGCTGCATCATAGGCTCGGGCACCGTCTCCAACTACGACAGAAGCCGAGGATCCTCCTGCCTCGCCGAGCGGCGGATGCTGGAAATTATCGAGTCAGGTCAAGCCACTACACCCTTTCTGCGCTTTGGTGATACAGTGTCCATCGCGATGCAGGATCGCAACGGGATGAGTCTGTTTGGCACCATTTTGCAACGGGTCACGCAAGGGGGCGCCAGCCAGACGAGCTAGGAAAGCCTGGGCCGGCCAAGGTCGGCAGGCGACACGGCAGGTGGCACACACCTGCCACCATAGGGACATAATATGCTGCAGTTGTTTGGATATTGGCGTTCATCGGCCAGCTTTCGCGTACGTCTGGTGCTGCAACTCAAGGGACTTGGTTATGAGCAGCATCCGGTCAATCTGAGACAGGGTGAGCAGAAAGAGAAGGCCTATCGCCGGGTCAATCCCCAGGGGCTGGTGCCTTTTCTCATCGACGGGGATGTGCAGCTGGGTCAGTCGGTGGCCATCATGGAGTACCTCGACGAGACCTATCCGGCCTACCCCCTGATGCCCTCCGCCCCCGAGGAGCGGGCCAGGGTGCGCCAGATAGTCAACATGATCGCCTGCGACACTCACCCCCTCAACAACCTGAGGGTGCTGAACTACCTGGAGCAGGAGCTGGGACAGAGCAAGACGGCGCGCGATGTCTGGTATCGCCACTGGATTGACGAGACCTTCACCGCCCTGGAGCAGTTGCTGATGACCACTGCCGGCGTCTATTGCGTGGGCAACGAGGTGACTCTGGCGGACTGCATGCTGGTGCCCCAGGTCTATAACGCCCGCCGCTTCAACATGACGTTGGACGACTACCCCACCATCGCGCGCATCGTCGCCAACTGCGAGCAGTTGCAGGCCTTTATCAAGGCGGCCCCCGCCAATCAGCCGGATGCGCAAGCCTGAGGTTCAATACCCTCAACCCGTGTTAAACAACAAAGGCCCCGCACCGTCAGCCGACAGTGCGGGGCCTTCTCATCTTGGCCGGCGCTTGTCAGATGCGAATCCCCTGGCGCTGACAATGGTCGATAAAGCTGCCGAATGTCGCCTCGTCGTAGCGCTTTCCCTGCTCAAGCAATCCTGTATTGAAGGGCTCCAGCAGCCAGCCCCTGGCACCCTGCACGTAGAAGTGGGGCGCCCCAATATACTCGGGCTCCCGATCCAGGAAGCGGTTTATCTCCTGACACCCGCTGTACCACTCGCCTCTGCAATAGCTGTCCTCTCATAGCCTCTTTCCTGGGGCGTTTTTGTAGCTTCCAAGCCGCCACGAACGAACTCTGTCGCCAAGTGGCAAGAGTGGCGGGTGATATGCGAAAAGCCGGAGCGGAAGCGGAGGGGAACCATAAAACAAAGCCCCTCGAAAGGGGCTTGGTTATCTCGCAGTGAAACTGTCCGCTGGGATTATCAGTAACTCTGCTGGTGCACATCCATCACGGCGCGACCGGACGGATCGGCCATCTCTTTGAACTTGGCATCCCACTCGAGTGCGGTCGGAGTGGAGCAGGCGACCGACTTGCCGTAGGGCACTGTGCGGGCGGCGGACTCCAGCGGGAAGTGCTCGTCGAAGATGGCGCGGTAGTAGTAGGCCTCCTTGGTGAGCGGGGTGTTGATGGGGAAGCGGAATGCGGCCGCCTCGAACATCTGATCCGTCACCTCGGTCTCGACCATGGCTTTGAGGCTGTCAATCCAGGAGTAGCCCACGCCGTCGGAGAACTGCTCCTTCTGACGCCATGCCACCTCGTGGGGCAGCAGCTCCTCGAAGGCTTCCCGCAGTATGTGCTTCTCGATCTTGCCGTTGCCGCACATCTTGTCGGCGGGCTGCAGGCGCATCGCCACATCCATGAACTCCTTGTCGAGGAAGGGCACGCGACCCTCCACGCCCCAGGCGGCCATGGACTTGTTGGCCCGCAGGCAGTCATACAGGTGCAGGGAGGCCAACTTGCGCACGTTCTCCTCGTGGAACTCCCGGGCGTTGGGGGCCTTGTGGAAGTAGAGGTAGCCGCCGAACAGCTCGTCCGAGCCTTCTCCCGAGAGCACCATCTTGATGCCCATCGCCTTGATGTAGCGGGCCATCAGGTACATCGGCGTGGAGGCGCGTATGGTGGTGACGTCATAGGTCTCGAGGTGATAGATGACATCCCGCAGGGCATCTAAGCCTTCCTGCACGGTGAAGTGGATCTGGTGGTGAATGGTGCCCAGATGGTCTGCCACCTTGCGGGCGGCGGCGAGATCCGGCGAGCCTTCCAGGCCGACGGCAAAGGAGTGCAGCTGCGGCCACCATGCCTCGCTCTTGCCATCGTCTTCCACCCGGCGGGCGGCATAGATCTTGGTGATGGCGGAGATGACGGACGAATCCAGCCCGCCGGAGAGCAGCACGCCGTAGGGCACGTCACACATCAGCTGGCGTTTGACCGCAGCTTCCAGCGCGGCTTTCAGCTCGGCCTTGTCGCTGACGTTGTGCTCGACCGCACCGTACTCCATCCAGTCCCGTTTGTACCACTGCTTGAGTTCGCCATCCTTGCTCCAGAGGTAATGTCCGGGCGGGAAGGTCTCGACGCTCTTGCACACCGGCACCAGGGCTTTCATCTCGGAGGCGACGTAGAAGTTGCCGTGCTCGTCGCGGCCGGTATAGAGGGGGATGATCCCCATGTGGTCGCGGCCAATCAGGTAGGCATCCTGCTCGGCGTCATAGAGGATGAAGGCGAAGATGCCGTTGAGATCGTCCAGGAAGGCGGGGCCCTTCTCCTTGTAGAGGGCGAGCAGCACCTCGCAGTCGGAGTGGGTCTGGAACTTGAAGTCGACCTTGAGGTTCTTCTCGAGTTCCTTGTGGTTGTAGATCTCGCCGTTGACGGCCAATACGTGAGTGCGCTCGGGGTTGTAGAGCGGCTGGGCGCCATTGCCCGGATCGACGATGGCCAGGCGCTCGTGCACCAGGATGGCCTTGTCGGAGCTGTAGACGCCGGACCAGTCAGGCCCGCGGTGACGCAGTCGCTTGGACATCTCCAGGGCCGATTTGCGCAAGGCAGCGGAGTCGGTCTTGATGTCCAGAATGCCGAAAATAGAACACATTGGCGGTAATCCTCTTGATTTTTATATGAGCCCCCCACGTTTGGGCTCGAAATTCCATTTACATTCCTCGCCAATCACAATGCCTAGCGGAAAACCCTTTTGCAAGCGGGAAAACCGCAGAAAATCATGCCGCCAACGTCAAGTCGGCGGGTGAGAATGGTGTCAATAAAGGGCGGGTGCTTGACGTGCGCGTCAGGTCGCGGCGGGTTCGAAGATCACATAGAGCTTGCGGCAGGCCACCAGGGTCTCCCACTCGCCGACGAAGCCCGCTGGTATGACGAACTGATCCCCTGGCTTGAGGTGCAACTGGCCCCCCTGGCCGTCGTGGATCCGCGCCTCGCCCTCCAGCAACTGGCAGTATTCGTGCTCTGTGTAGTGCACGGCCCAGCGCCCCGGCTCGCAGGCCCAGAAGCCCACATGAAACTGCTGGCTGGGGTCCGAGTAGTGGTTCCAGAGGGTCTGGCTCGGTTTGCCGGCCCGGATCCGCTCGGGGGCGGGCATCAGCGGGGTGGGGGAGACGGGGTGCTGGTCCAGCAGGATCCAGTCGTTCAGGCTCTTCATGGTGCGTCCTTGGGGTGGCGAGGGGAGCGTCCTGCTCCCGTTTAGTTTGTTTAACAATGTTGCGCTTACGTTAAACGATGTGTGTCACCTTGCCAAGGGGGGGAGCCGATCAGGGGGATCAGACGATATCGATGTCGACCACGGAGTCGAAGATGTGATTCGGTCTGAACGGCATGCGGTCTATGTCCGCCACCTTGCTCACCCCGGAGAGCACCAGCACCGTCTCGAGGCCGGCCTGGAAGCCCGCCAGTATGTCGGTGCGCAGGTTGTCGCCGATGATGATGGTGTCGTCGGAGTGGGCCTCCATCCGGTTCAGCGCCGCGCGAATGATCCAGGCGCTCGGCTTGCCCACGTAAAACGGCTTCTTGCCGGTCATCCGTTCTATGGGAGCACAGAGCGCGCCGCAGGCCGGGTGCATCATGGGGCCGTGGGTGTCTGGGTTGGTGGCGATGAAGCGGGCCCCCTGATCCACGAACTTGGCCCCCAGCTGCATCATGGTCCAGTTGTAGTTGCGAGTCTCCCCTACCACCACGAAGTCGGGGTCTATGTCGGTGATGGTGAAGCCGGCCTTGTAGAGCTCGTGGGTCAGGGCCCCTTCGCCTATCACGTAGGCCTTCTTGCCATCCTGGCGCTTGAGAAAATCGGCGGTGCCCATGGCGGAGGTATAGAAGCACTCCTCGGGTACCTCGATCCCGGCGGAGCGGAAGCGGTTTTGCAGATCTTTCTGGGTCTGGGCCGGGTAGTTGGTGAGGAACAAGAGCTTGCTGCCCTGCTCGATCAGGCGGTGAACGAAACGGTCGGCGCCGGGCACCAGATCGTTGTTGTGCAGTATGACGCCGTCGATGTCACAGATGACGCTTTTCTTCATGGAAACTCCTTGTAGGGGGAGGTGGTTGCCAACCTCGAATGTCTTCAATCACTTATGGCTTTTTTGTGCCGCCATTATAAGGCGCTTTGATGACAAGTCTCCCCCGACGCGCCAGATGGGTGCACAATGACGGCAGAGGGAGGGCGCCGCTGGTGCCTGGACTGCCTGATCCATCAGGCGCTGACGATGGAGCCGTCATCATGGAGAACTTTATTGCCGGCTTGCCCAAGCTGGAGCTGCACCTGCATATCGAGGGCACCCTCGAGCCCGAGCTGATGTTTGCCCTGGGCAGACGCAACGGGGTGACCCTGCCCTGGCCCGACGTGGAGAGCCTGCGGGCTGCCTATGAGTTCGACTGCCTGCAATCCTTTCTCGAACTCTATTACCTGGGGGCCAGCGTACTGGTCACCGAGCAGGACTTCTTCGACCTCACCTGGGCCTACCTTGAACGCTGTGCCGCCGACAAGGTGGTGCACGTGGAGATCTTCTTCGACCCCCAGACCCACAGTGCCCGGGGCGTGCCCTTTGCCACTGTGCTCGGCGGCATCGAGCGGGCATTGCAGCAGGGGGAGCGGCAGCTTGGCATCAGCTGGCGGCTCATCATGAGCTTTTTGCGCCACCTGAGCGAAGAGGATGCCTTCGCCACCCTGCGCGAGGCCGAGCCTTATCTGGCGCGGCTGCACGGGGTCGGCCTCGATTCGGGGGAGCTTGGCAATCCCCCCGCCAAGTTTGCCCGGGTCTTTGCCCGGGCGAGGGAGATGGGGCTGCCTGTGGTAGCCCACGCGGGGGAGGAGGGGCCGGCCGACTATATCTGGCAGGCGATTCGGGAGCTGGCGGTGCGCCGCATCGATCACGGGGTGCGCTGCGCCGAGGATCCCGAGCTGGTGCGCTACCTGGCCGACACCCGGCTGCCGCTCACCGTCTGCCCCCTCTCCAACGTGCGGCTCAAGGTGTTCGGCACCATGGCGGAACACAATGTGCTGACCTTGCTGGAGCAGGGGCTCTGCGTCACCATCAACTCGGACGATCCCGCCTATTTCGGCGGCTATCTGGGGGCCAATTTCAGGGCCCTGGCCGACGGACTCGGCGCCACGCGGGAGCAGCTCTGCCGCCTCTCCCTCAATGGGGTGGAGGCGAGCTGGTTGAGTCTTGCCGACAAGGTGAGGCTGACCCAGGAGATCAGGGGCTATGGCGCCTGCCACGGGGTGGCCCTCTACTAGCCACCGGAGGTGCAAATAGAGCGCGCCCGCCGATGAGGGCGGGCGCGCAGGGCTATGCCGGTTGCCAGTCTCAGGCTGGCTGGGACGCTGTCTCGGCCTGATAGACGGGGTAGTCGATGAGCCCCTGCTCGCCACCGCCAAACAGGGTGGCGGGATCATGGGGGGCAAAGGGATAGCCGTGACGCAGCCGGTTCGGCAGATCCGGGTTCGCCACGAAGGGGCGACCGAAGCCAATCAAGTCGGCCCAGCCCGCCTGCAGCGCGGCTCTGGCCCGCTCACCATCATATTTTCCCGCATAGATGAGGGTGTTGGGGAAGGCATCCCGCAGCCCCTGCTTGAAGCCTTCCGCCATCAGAGGAGCATCGTCCCAGTCCGCCTCGGCGATATGCAGATAGACGATGCCTATTTCCCCCAGCAGCTTCGCGGCAGCCAGATAGGTCTCCTGCGGGTTCGCATCCACTGTGCCGTTGAGGGTGGTCAGCGGCGCGAGACGCACCCCGACCCGGTCAGGTCCAATCTCGTCACTGACAGCCTCTGTCACCTCTTTCAAGAAGCGCAGCCGGTTCTCCAGGGAGCCGCCGTAGTTGTCGGTGCGGGCGTTGGATTCGGAGTCGAGGAACTGGTTGATGAGGTAGCCGTTGGCGGCGTGCAGCTCTATGCCGTCAAAGCCGGCCTCCATGGCATTGCGGGCGGCCTGGCGGAACTGACCCACCACGGCGTCTATGTCGGCCTGGGTCATGGCACGGGGAGTGACTGTCTCCACAAAACCAGGGGCGTCACTGCCGTTGTCGACAAACACCTTCACCCCTTGCGCCTTGATGGCCGACGAGGAGATGGGCTGGGCACCGCCTATGTTGTCCGGATGGGTGACCCGGCCCACGTGCCAGAGCTGGGCAAACATGATGCCCCCCTTGGCGTGCACCGCCTCGGTCACCCCCTTCCAGCCAGCCACCTGCTCGGCGCTGTGGATGCCCGGGGTCCAGGCATAGCCCTTGCCAAGGGGGTCTATCTGGGTGCCCTCGCCTATGATGAGGCCGGCGCCCGCGCGCTGGGCGTAATAGGTGGCCATCATGGCATTGGCCACGTCACCGGGCTGGCTGGCGCGGGAGCGGGTCATGGGCGGCATGACGATGCGATTGGAGAGGTGCAACTGGCCGAGGCGAAGGGGGCAGAACAGGGGATCGTGGTTCATGGTGAATTCCTCGTGTTGGGATGGAGGCGACTCTAGAGGGGATTGTCATTGTGAAAAAGAGGGGTAATTGCAGAAGAGAATTGCCATTGGCACAGCAATGGGCCCGAGGCCATGAAAAAGAGGGCCTTCTGGCCCTCTTTTCAGTGTCGCGGCAGATCAGGCGGCGCTGGCGCCTATCGGGGTGACCCGCACCCGCTCTATCCGGCGCTCGCTCACCGCCAGCACCTCGAAGCAGAGCTGACCCAGACGCAGTTGCTGGCCACAGGTGGGCAGGCTGCCGAAGTGGGAGAGCAGCATGCCCGCGAGGGTCACGTACTCATCGCTCTCGCTCACCAGGCCGTCATGGCCCAGGGTCTGCTCTATCTGGTGGATGTTGGTGCTGCCGTTGATGAGCCAGCTCTCCCCCTCCTGGACTATGTCCGGGGTCTCATCCTCATCCGGCAACTCGCCGACTATGGCCTCCAGCAGATCGTGGTTGGTGACCAGCCCCTGGATGATGCCGAACTCGTCCGCCACCAGAATGAGGCTGCCCCTGGCCTTGCGCAGCTCCGCCAGCAGCCGGATCACGTTGATGGTCTGGGGCACTATGATGGGGTCGTTCTGCCTGGCGAGCTCGGCCAGGGACTGCCCCTCGTTGAGGGCAAACAGCAGATCCCGCGCCTTCATCACGCCGATGATCTCGTCCAGCTCACCGTCGCAGACCGGGAACAGGCTGTGGGGGGCCCGCTGCAGCAGAGCCCGGATCTCGTCCGGGGAGTCATTGACGTCGATCCACTCCATCTCGGCACGGGGTGTCATTATGGTGCGGATGGAGCGTTCGGCGAGCGACAGTACCCCGGTCACCATGTAGCGCTCCTCTTCCCCGAAGCTGATGGGGCGGGGGGCATCCTGCTCCTCTTCCTCATCCTGCTGCGGGTGCTGGTTGGCCCGGCTGCCCCCCATCAGTTTGAAGATGGCGGCCGTGGTGCGCTCGCGCAGGGGCTGCCTGGATTCGTGGCGCTGGGCACTGCGCTGGGCGAGCTGGTTGAAGAACTCGATGAGCACGGAGAAGCCGATGGCCGCATAGAGATAGCCCTTGGGAATGTGGAAGCCGAAGCCCTCCGCCACCAGGCTGAAGCCTATCATCAGCAGGAAGCTCAGGCAGAGCACCACCACTGTGGGATGGGCGTTGACGAAGCGGGTCAGGGGCTTGGAGGCGATCACCATCACCACCATGGCGATGGTCACGGCCGCCATCATGACGCCCAGGTGTTCCACCATGCCGACCGCTGTGATGATGGAGTCCAGGGAGAAGACGGCATCCAGCACCAGGATCTGGGCGATCACTACCCCGAATCCGGCATAGACACCGGCCGGGCCCTGCTCCTCCGGCTTGGCCTCCAGCCGCTCATGCAGCTCTGAGGTGGCCTTGAACAGCAGGAAGAGGCCGCCGCCCATCAGGATGAGATCCCGACCCGAGAAGGGGTGATCCCAGATGTGCAGTATGGGGGTCGTGAGAGTCACGAGCCAGGACATCACGCTCAGCAGGGCGAGGCGCATGATCAGGGCCAGTGAGAGGCCGATGAGTCGGGCCTTGTCCCGCTGGGCGGGGGGCAGCTTCTTCACCAGGATGGCGATGAAGACCAGGTTGTCTATCCCGAGCACTATCTCGAGGATGATCAGGGTGAACAGACCGACCCAGATAGACGGGTCCAGCAAGAATTCCATTAGGATGACCTCAATAAAAACAGACGCAGTGGATGTCGGTCACGGCAAGGGGCCGTGGCAGGGCAAGGCTCGGGTGTCTTCAGAGGCGCTGGTTGAGCAGGTACAGATAGGTTTTGATGGGGAAAAACGAAGGGCTACTTCGGGGGTTGTCCATGATGGGCAATAAAACCTCGGGTCAAAAGTGAGCCCTGATGATAACGGCTATCGCCGATTTGGCAAGCGCCGGGCGCACAAGTGGTGGCGGGCCATCGGGTCTAAGGAGGCGCCTGCGCTGCTGGGTCGGCCCATGGAAGGTCTCTCGCCATATGGATGAGGACAGGCATAAGACGCAGGCTCTGTATATATCTGCACCTCGCCAAAGTGTAACAACCTATTTCAGGTACCTGTCATTTGGTGCTTGTTTTAATAAATGTCAGCTCATTTGGTTATATAAGGAGGTGCGAACAGGCAGCGGGTGTTTATGGGGGCGATGGAAGGGGCGGTTATTTGAAGGGCGGCTGGCGCCTAAATATAAAGATGTGAACACGAAGACAGGGGCGTTGGCGTATCAATATAAAGAGTTTTACATGAAGACAGGGAGGCATTGCCTCCCTGTCGGTCAATCCCGTCATGTCACGGGGATCTCATATTGAAGGGTGCGAAACCCCTCATTGGCCCGTGTAGGCGGCGCCCTGAACATGACCCTTCTTGTCACTGAGACAGGACCAGGGAGCATCGGCACCCGGCACCTTGATGGTGACGCCGACCCCGGCTTCGGAGTCCATCACGTCAGTCACCTGAAGCTGAGCCTGGGGCACGTTCGTCTTCTCGGAGACTGCCTTCAGACAGGCTTTCTCCGCAGGGCTGGCAGGGCTTGCCGAGGCCGCAGGCGCTGCGGACGTGGCTGCGGGCTGGCAGACGCCCGAGCCTTGTTTGCTGTTGTAGGAGACATCGTACTGGCCCCCGGTGTTGCTGATGGAGAGGGTGACACCCGCGCCCTTGGCCTCATAGAAGTTGTCGTTGAACTTCTTGAGCTTGGCCTCCTTGCCATTGATATAGACGGGGCCACCCTCATCGCTGTGCATCTGGATCTTACCCGGGCACTCGTAATTAAGCTGGGGAAGGGCAGCACTGGCGGTGCCCGCCATGGTCAATGCAAATACTGTGATCAACACCTTTTTCATGGGACTTACCTTAACTGTTTAACAAAGTGGAATAAGTGTATTTGTTTTTATTGTTTGGTGGATAACAACATCACTGTATTTCGGCGCGCAGTCTGCCGTTTGTCCTTGGCGAAAACAAATAGCTGGCCTACTTAATTTTAGCAACGAAATTTTCGTAACTTTTTGTGCTGCTGAAAATGGTTATTGATTCAAGGGACTCGACAAACGGTTTTCCCTGTCAATGGTTTAAAGATTAAAAAAAACAGAGCAATAACGGGCAGGAGAGGGGCGGCGAGAGTGACGTAGGAGAAAGTAGCTGGCGGGTTGCCGGAGGCCCTGTTTGGGACATTTATCACGCGGGGCGACGGGGCCCCGCGTTGCATCAGGATGGCAAGCGCCGGATCAGAGCCAGCGTTTCTCGCGGGTGAAGCAGACCGAGAGCCAGGCATCCCCCAGGGTATCGCCGAGGCGGGACCAGAGCTCCTGGCGCAGGGCATCCTGGCGCTCTATGGGCCACTCCTGATCCGGGGCCACCAGTATGTTCAATTCCAGATCGAAGCGGCGGCCGCTTTTCGCCAGATGGCTGTAGCACTCTATGCCATGGCGCTTGCGCAGGGCGTCTATCTCGCGCTCGACCCGCGCCGAGACATCCCCCTTGGGGGCGATTTTCAACACTTCCCGCAGGTTGCGGCCGAGCACCTTGATGGGGATCAGGGTGGCGCACAGGGCGAGCAGGGTGACCAGCACGGGGTCTATGTAGCGGTTGTAGTGGCCGTAGCCGAGGGCATCGAGGCCGATGGCGACCACGAAGCCGATGAGCAGGGTGGCGCTGAGCAGGGTGTCGACCAGCCACTCCTTGGAGTCGACCCGCACCAGTTCGGAGTCGATACGTTCGGCGACGCCCGCCTCGATCCGGTAGATGATGGCGCAGAAGAAGGTGCAGACGGCGGCGTAGATAAGGGCGTGGCCGAGATCTATCTCTCGTCCCCCTTCGAGCAGGGAGGTGATGCCGCTATGGAAGGCGCCGATGCAGAGCAGCAGTATGATGGTGCCGTTGATGACGTTGGTGATGGGCTCGAAGTGGGCGTAGCCATACTGGAAGCGCGCGTCTGATGGGCGGGTCACCAGATAGGCGGTGATGAGTCCGAGGCCCGTCATGCCCATGCTGAACAGGGTGAAGATGCCATCGAGCATGATGGCGTTGGAGCCGACGAAGAGACCATAGCCGATCCCGAAGATGGCGAAGCTGATGCAGCCGAACAGTGACAGGGTCAGGGCCTGTTTCTCGGTGCGAACCAGCGTACTGATAACATGGCTGTAATGAGCCATAAAAGTCCTCCTTTCAAATGGTGAAGATTGAACGCGCAAGCGGTTTTCTAGCTGATATACTGCCCGCTCACATGTGAGCGGACTGGCCCCATGGCTCTAAAACAAGAGCGCCCCGAAGAGGCGGAAGGCCAGTCGTTGTCGCCGGAATGCCGGCATCAAGCAAAGGATGGGAACAAGGATTCATGATCCCGAGACTCGATTACCAGGACAGTTTGTCACCTACAACCCTGCAGTTTCTTGAGTTGCTGGCGCGATCAGCATTTCGTGGTGATATCGAAAAGTCTTATGCAAGCCGGTTGGCGATGGCGACGGATAACAGCGTCTATCAGGTAGTACCTCAGGCGGTTCTCTATCCGCGCAGCGCGGATGATATTGCGGTGATGCTCAAGCTGGCTCAGGGGCCAGAGTACGCCACCTTGAGTTTCTTCCCTCGCGGCGGCGGCACCGGCACCAATGGCCAGTCCCTGGGCGGCGGCATTATCGTCGATCTCTCGCGCCATATGAACCAGATCCTGGAAATTAATCTGGAGCAGGGCTGGGTGCGCGCCCAGGCCGGGGTGGTGAAGGATCAGCTCAACGCCTACCTCAAACCTCACGGCTACTTCTTCTCGCCGGATCTCTCCACCTCCAACCGCGCCACCCTGGGCGGCATGGTCAACACAGATGCCTCGGGGCAGGGGTCGCTCGTCTACGGCAAGACCTCGGATCACGTGCTCGGCCTCAAAGCCGTGCTGGAAAACGGCGACATCATGGCGACCGAGCCGGTGAACGGCCAGCGCCTGGCAGACAAGCTGGCCCTCGAGAGCCGCGAGGGGGAGATCTACCGCACCCTCTATCGCATCGGCCGCGAGCGGCGCGCCGACATAGAGGCGACCTTCCCCAAGCTCAACCGCTTTTTGACCGGTTACGATCTCAAGCATCTTTATCAGCCCGACACCGACACCCTGGATGTAAGCCGGGTGCTGTGCGGCTCTGAAGGGTCGCTGGGCTTCATCACAGAGGCTCGCCTCAACATCACCCCCATTCCGCGCTACCGCACCCTGGTCAACGTCAAGTACGACAGCTTCCCCTCGGCCCTCAGGAATGCCCCCTTTATGGTGGAGGCCCATGCCCTGTCGGTGGAGACGGTGGACTCACGGGTGCTGGGGCTGGCTCGCGCCGACATCATCTGGCATTCGGTCAAAGAGTTCATTCAGGAGGTGCCCGGCAAGGACTTGCAGGGGCTCAACATAGTCGAGTTTGCGGACACCGATGAAGCCGAGCACAAGGCCAAGGTGGCCGAGCTGTGCCGTCGTATCGACGATCTGTTGGCGCGTGGCGAGGCGGGGATCATCGGCTACCAGGTGTGCAGCCACCTGCCGAGCATCGAGACCATCTACGGCATGCGCAAGAAGTCGGTGGGGCTGCTCGGCAATGCCGAGGGGCGCAAGAAGCCGGTGGCCTTCACCGAAGACACCGCCGTTCCCCCGGAATCCCTGGCGGATTTCATCATGGAGTTTCGCGCCCTGCTGGACGGCCACGGTCTCGACTACGGCATGTTTGGTCACGTCGATGCGGGGGTGCTGCACGTGCGCCCGGCGCTGGACTTGTGCGACCCCGAGCAGGAGGTGCTGCTGCGGCGCATCTCCGATCAGGTGGTGGCGCTCACCGCCAAATATGGTGGCCTGATGTGGGGGGAACACGGCAAGGGTTTCCGCTCCGAATACAGCCCCGCCTTCTTCGGCGAGCTGTGGGAAGAGCTGCAGCGGGTCAAGGGGGCCTTCGATCCCGCCAACCGCATCAACCCGGGCAAGATCTGCATTCCCTATGGCAGCGGCGCCGAGCTTGTGTCGGTGGACGGGCCCAAGCGCGGCAAGTTTGACCGCCAGATCCCGATCGCGGTGCGGGAGAGCTACACCCGCGCCATGGATTGCAACGGCAACGGTCTCTGCTTCACCTTCGAGACCGACTCCCCCATGTGCCCCTCGGTCAAGATAAGCCGCGACCGCCGCCACTCCCCCAAGGGGCGGGCCGGGCTGATGCGTGAATGGCTGCGCCAGCTGGCGGAGCAGGGCTTCGACCCGCTCGCGCAAGAGGTGGCCCTGCAATCTGGAGGCTTGCGCTTCAAGGCTATCGTCGACAAGTTTCGCAATACGGTGGCCCGCGCCCGCGGCCAGTATGACTTCTCCCACGAGGTGATGGAGGCGATGGAGGGGTGCCTGGCCTGCAAGGCATGCACCAGCCAGTGCCCCATCAAGGTGGACGTGCCCACCTTCCGCGCCCGTTTCATGCAGCTCTACCACAGCCGCTATCTGCGCGGCCCCAAGGATTATTTCGTCGGCACCGTCGAAGCTTACGCCCCGTTGCTCGCCAAGGCGCCCAAGCTGGTCAACTTCTTCCTGGAGAAAGAGTGGGCCCAGAAGGCGACCGAGAAGAGCATCGGCATGGTGGATGTGCCGCTTCTGAGCATTCCCACCCTGGCCGAGGAGCTGCGTGATCACAAGGCCCGCTATTTCGATCTTCCGGGCCTCGAGGCCATGAGCCCAGAGCAGCGCCAAAAAGTGGTGCTGATCGTGCAGGATCCCTTTACCAGCTATTACGATGCCCCCGTGGTGCGGGATCTGGTGAAGCTCGCCAGCAAGCTGGGCTATCAGCCCTACCTGCTGCCCTTCAAGCCCAACGGCAAGCCCCAGCACGTGAAGGGCTTCCTGCGCGCCTTCGCCCGCACCGCCGCGAGCGGCGCCCAGTTCCTCAACAAGATGGCGGCGCTGGGCATCCCCATGGTGGGGGTGGATCCCTCCCTGGTGCTCTGTTATCGCGATGAGTATGTGAAAGCCCTGGGCCCCGCCCGCGGCGACTTCCAGGTGTTGCTGCCCCAGGAGTGGCTGCTCTCTCTTCCGGCTCCGCAAGTCAGGGCCGCAGCGAAAGAGCCGGAGCAGGCCGAGCCCTGGTATCTGTTTGCCCACTGCACCGAGAAGACCGCCAAGCCCTCGACCCACGGCGACTGGGGCACCTTGTTCCAGCGTTTTGGGGCCAGCTTGCGGCCTGTGTCTGTGGGCTGCTGCGGCATGGCCGGCACCTATGGTCACGACGCCAAACAGGTGGAGAACTCCAAGGGGATCTATGGTCTCAGCTGGGCCGAGCCCCTGGCACGCTTGCCGAAGGATCGCTGTCTGGCCACAGGTTACTCGTGCCGCAGCCAGGTCAAGCGGATGGAGGGGGAGAAGCTCAAGCATCCGCTGCAGGCGCTGCTGGAACTGCTCTGATGCTGCGCTTCCCCAAGCGGTTTCGGGTGCCGCAAGCCTATCGGCACCCGGACTTTCTGCTGCTGCCTGCCAGTCCGAGCCAGGCGGTGGTGGAGTTCGTCGCCATGCTGCGCGAGCGGGAGCAGCTCCATCGGCTGTTTCGCCCGGATGATGTCTGGCCCTCGGCCCAGTTCAGCCTGAGTCAGCACGAGGCCGATCTGGAGTGGCAGCGCTCGGAGTTTCTCGCCAAGCGATCCTTTGCCTATGGCCTCTGGAGCCCGGAGCGGGAGCCCGAGTTTTGGGGCGGTGTCTATCTCTACCCCTCGGTGCTGCCTGAGGTGGAGGTAGAGCTCTTCTTCTGGAAGGTGGCCGAGGCTCCCCTCGCTGACGCCGTGCTGGAGGCCGAGCTGCGCGCCTGGCTGGGCAAGGTGTGGCACTGGCATCACCCGCGCCTGCCGGGGCGTGAGCTGCCCTGGGCCGACTGGGCCGGGGTGACCTACCCCTGGTGATGCAAGGTACTTGTCAAGATGCCCCGGTTCGGGGCATCTTTTTTCTTCGTCTTTTTTGCCGACACTGCTCGTGTCCAACCCATTGATCACATAAGGAGTCTGCTCGCCATGAGTCAAGAAAACGCCCCCATCTGGCGTAAGCCCATGAGTCTGGAAGGGCTCAATGCCAGCTCCCGTAACACCCTGATGGCCCACCTTGGTATCCTCTATACCGCCTTTGGGCCCGACTGGCTCGAGGCCAGCATGCCGGTGGATCACCGCACCCATCAACCCCTCGGCATGCTGCACGGCGGCGCCTCCGTGGTGCTGGCGGAGACGCTGGGGTCGCTGGCCGCCAACATGGCGGTGGGGGAGGAGAGCTACTGCGTGGGACTGGAGGTGAACGCCAACCACCTGCGCGCCAAACGTGAAGGGGTGGTGACAGGGCGTTGCTCGCCACTGCATCTGGGGGCCACGACCCAGGTGTGGCAGATTGAAATCCGGGATGAACGTGGGCGTTTATTGTGCACCAGCAGACTGACCATGGCGGTGCTCAAACACAAGCGGGACAAGGACTCCGGCGAGGAGTGATCTGCAATAACGCACCATGGGTGCAAAATAAGCAAGCCATAGTCGCGAGATCCCTCTATAATTGCCAACGTCTTGAGAGGCTTATCACATTTTTCAAGACAGCAGAACAAAGTGGCGCTATAATCGCCGCCTTTTTGCTATTCCGCGGTGTTAGCCGCCTGCCTTAATCTGGAAGAATCTATGTCTGATACCGAACAACTGCCCCTTTTTAGTGAGCTTGGACTGGCCGCGCCTGTATTGAAAGCGCTGCAAGACGTGGGCTATGAGCGCCCGTCACCGATCCAGGCCGCAGCAATTCCCCACCTGATGGCGGGACACGATCTGCTGGGGCAGGCGCAAACCGGTACAGGGAAGACCGCTGCTTTTGCCTTGCCTCTGTTGTCTCGTCTGGAAGCTGGTAACCGTAACACTCAGATTTTGGTGCTGGCACCGACCCGTGAGCTGGCGCTGCAAGTTGCCGAGGCGTGCCAACGTTACGCCAAGCACATGCCTGACTTCCATGTCCTGCCCATCTACGGTGGTTCCTCTTACGAAACCCAGACCCGCGCCCTGCGCCGTGGTGCCCAGGTAGTCGTCGGTACCCCGGGTCGTGTGATGGATCTGATCCGTCGCAAGAACCTGGACCTCTCCGGCCTGAAAGCCCTGGTACTGGACGAAGCCGATGAAATGCTGCGTATGGGCTTCATCGACGACGTGGACTGGATCATGGAACAGTGCCCGGCCACCCGTCAGGTTGCCCTGTTCTCTGCCACCATGCCGGACCAGATCCGTCGTGTTGCCCAGAAGCACCTGAAGCAGCCCAAAGAGATCAAGATCATCACCAAGACGTCCACTGCACCGACCATCCGCCAGCGCTACTGGCAGGTAACCGGTCTGCACAAGCTGGACGCCATGACCCGTCTGCTGGAAGTCGAGCCGTACGAAGCCGTACTGGTCTTCGTGCGCACCAAGAATGCCGCCGAAGAGCTGGCCGGCAAGCTGGCCGCCCGTGGCCACGCCTGTGAAGCCCTGCACGGTGACATCCCGCAGAAGCTGCGTGAGCGTACCGTCGACAAGCTGCGTCAAGGCCAGCTGGACATCCTGATCGCCACCGACGTTGTCGCCCGTGGTCTGGACGTCGAGCGCATCACTCACGTGGTGAACTACGACATTCCTTACGACACCGAATCCTACGTTCACCGTATCGGCCGTACCGGTCGTGCCGGTCGTAAAGGTGAGGCCATCCTGTTCGTGGCTCCCCGCGAGCGCCGCATGCTGCGCGCCATCGAGCACGCTACTCGTCAGGCCATCGAGCCGATGAAGATGCCGAGCACCGAGGACATCAACCAGCACCGCATGACCAAGTTCAAGGAGCGCATCCGGGAAACCATGATGGGCGAAGAGCTTGAGATCTACGTGAACCTGGTGAACGAGCTGATCGAAGAAGATTCTGCCGATCCGCTGGAGCTGGCTGCCGCACTGGCCAAGCTGGTACAGGGTGACCAACCGCTGCTGTTGGATGACTCCATCACTGAACCGGCAAGCGACCGTGCTGGCCGTGAGTTCGAGCGCCGTGACTTCGGTGATCGTGCTCCCCGTGATTTCGGTGACCGTGGCGATCGTCCTGCCCGTCGCATGCCGTCCCTGGAGCCGCGCCCGCTCAAAGACAATCCTGACGTGGAGATGGAGCGTTACCGCGTAGACGTGGGTGCCCATCACGGCGTCAAGCCGGGCCAGATCGTGGGCGCCATCGCCAACGAAGCGAACATCGAGAGCCGTTTCATCGGCAACATCGACATCGCCGATGACTTCTCCACCGTCGATCTGCCCAAGGGCATGACTGCCGATGTGCTGGAAGTGATCAAGAAGGCCCGTGTCTGCCAGCGTCCGCTGCAGATCACTCGCTACACCGAGGTGCCGGCCGGCAGCAACACCGCCCCCCGTCCGCCCCGCAGCGATCGTCCCTTCAACAAGGATCGCCGTCCCAGCGGTGACCGTCCGTTCAACAAGAGCGGGGAGCGCCGTGAAGGTGGCTTCAACAAGGATCGCAAGTTCGGTGGCAACAAGCGCCGCGACAGCTAAGTCCAGACCTGATTGATGAAAGGCCGCTCCATGAGCGGCCTTTTTTTGTGCGCCTCGTTCGGACAGGCCAATCGCTCAAGACACCGAGGAGGATGGCAAGCTGCCAACCCGTGGAGTGCGGTCGAGGGGGCGGGATGTTACCTTGTGCCACTGGATGCCGGCGGCGCAAGGTGAGACGCCGCCGGGCAGTGACGGGCAGGGGAGAGACGAATGGATAGATTGGGGGTGATGGAGGTCTTCGTGCTGGCGGTGGAGACAGGCTCCTTCTCGGCGGTGGGGCGACGGCTGGGGCTGGGTCAACCCACTGTCTCCAAGCTGATTGCCCAGCTGGAGGAGCGTCTTGGCAGCCGCCTGCTGCTGCGCTCGACCCGTGGTCTGGCCCCTACCGAGGCGGGGGAGGCCTATTATAGGCGCGCCAAGGAGATATTGGCGCAGGTCAACGAGGCCGACGCCATGGTGCAGCAGTGCCGGGCTGGCCTGAGTGGTCGCCTGCGGGTGAGCGCGCCCGTCACCTTCGCCCGCCTGCACATCATCCCGCACCTGTCGGATTTTCTCAGGGATCACCCCGGGCTTGAGCTCGAGATCCTGCTGGATGATGGCAACGTCGATCTCATCTCGGCCGGCATCGATGTCGCCTTGCGGCTCGGGGAGCAGGCGGATTCGGCGCTGGTGGCCCGTCGCCTCTCCCGCTGCGAGATGCGGGTGCTGGGCACCCCGGCCTACTTTGCTGCCAGGGGCATGCCAGCCTCCCCCCAGGGGTTGCAGGATCACGATCTGGTGCTCTACAGCCCCAAGCCCGGCATGGGGCAGCAGTGGCTGTTTTGCCGGGGCGACGAACGGATTGCGGTGCGAGGTCGGGGACGGTTGACGCTCTCGGCCGCCGAGGGGATGCGAGCCGCCGTGCTGGCGGGGCTCGGGCTCGGCATCGCCTCCGAGTGGATGTTCGCTCCCGAGCTTGCCCGGGGGGAGGTGGTGGTGGCGCTGCCGGGGTGGCAATTGCCGACGCTGGAGCTCTGGACCCTGCTGCCGGCAGGTCGCGAACTCAGCGCCAAGGCGCGCGCCTTCCTGACCTTCGTGGCCGGGCTGCCCAGCTTGGGGCAGGGGCCGGAGCATGCTGGGGTGGAATAGGTATTATGGCGGGGCGCCTGCTACTGCTGCCCCGTGTCCATGGGTAGGCTGTGCTCATCCAGCCCGTGTCTGCACGGGGTTCATTCATCTATGAGGATGGCATCATGAGTTCATCAGTCTCCACCGAGCGGGCCGCCATGGCGAGCAGCACACCCGGCCCCGCCCTTGTCTTTGCCATGGCCCTCTCCTGCGGTCTGGCGGTCGCCAACATCTATTACAACCAGCCCATGCTGGCGGTGATGGCGCAGGATTTTCCCGGCCAATCCGCCATCCCCCTGATCGCCATGCTGACCCAGCTCGGTTATGCGGCCGGCCTGTTGCTCTTGGTACCGCTCGGGGATGTCATCGAGCGTCGCTGGCTCATTCTGGGGCAGTTCGTATTGATTGCATTGGCCTCCACCATGGCGGCCATGGCCACGGGGGCGACCATGTTGATGCTGGCCTCAGTTCTGCTCGGGATAGGCGCCACGGCGGCCCAGCAGATAGTGCCGGTGGCGGCCACCCTGGCCGATCCGGTCAGGCGGGGGGCCGTGGTCGGCAGCGTGATGAGCGGCCTGCTCGGCGGCATCCTGCTCAGCCGTACTCTGGCGGGCCTTGTCACCGCCTATGGAAGCTGGCGGGCCATGTTCTGGCTCGGGGTGCCGCTGGCCCTGCTGGGGGGGCTGCTGATGGCCCGGATGATCCCGCTGGGGTTGCCTCGCTCCAGCCTGAGTTATGCCCGCCTGCTGCACTCCCTCATCGGCTTGTGGCGCCAAGAGCCCGCCTTGCGCCGCGCCACCTTGACCCAGGCCTTGCTGTTTGCCTCCTTCAGTGCCTTCTGGACTGTGCTGGCCTTCTACCTCGCCGATCCCGCCTACGGACTCGGGGCCGAGGTCGCCGGGCTGTTCGGGGTGATCGGCGTGGCGGGCGTGGTGGCTGCCCCGCTGGCAGGAAGGATGGCCGACAGGCTGGGAGCAAGGCCAGTGGTGCTGGTGGGCACCCTGCTGGCGGTGCTGGCCTGGATCCTGTTCGAGACATGGCTCTCCCTGGTCGGGCTGGCGCTCGGGGTCATCTTGCTGGATCTGGGTGTGCAGAGTGCGCTCGTCGCCCATCAGCAGCTCATCTATGGCCTGAGGGCCGAGGCGAGGGGGCGGGTCAATACCCTCTTCATGACGGGCATGTTCCTGGGAGGGACGCTCGGCTCGAGCCTGGCCATGCTGGCCTGGCAGCAGGGGAGCTGGGTCGGTGTGGGTTGGGTGGGCCTCGCGCTGGCGCTGATGGCCTGCTTGGCCGCCCTGGCCGGGAAGCGGAGTCTGCAACCGACCTCCTGAGACGAGTGCCAGAGACAATAAAGGCGACCCTGGGGTCGCCTTTCGTCTGCCTGCGAGGTGCCGTGTCAGAGCACCATGGCGGCTATCCAGCCAAAGAGGATGAGCGGGATATTGTAGTGAATAAAAGTGGGCACCACGCTGTCCCAGATATGGTCGTGCTGACCATCGGCGTTGAGGCCAGAGGTGGGGCCGAGCGTCGAGTCGGAGGCGGGGGAGCCTGCATCCCCCAGCGCACCTGCGGTACCGACCAGGGCTATGGTCGCCATGGGGGAGAAGCCGAGGTGGATGCACAGGGGCACATAGATGGTGGCGATGATGGGCACTGTGGAGAAGGAGGAACCTATCCCCATGGTGATGAGCAGACCCACCAGCAGCATCAGGAAGGCGGCCAGCCCCTTGTGACCCGCCATCATGCCGGAGACGGACTGCACCAGGCTTTCCACCCCGTGGGTCTCCTTCATCACGGCGGCGAAGCCGGCGGCGGAGATCATGATGAAGCCGATGAGGGACATCATGCGCACGCCCTGGGTGAAGGCATCCTGGCTCTCGCGAAACTTGATGACGCCACCACAGGTGAAGATGATGAAACCGGCGAGGGCCCCCAGCACTATGCTGTTGGTCATCAGCTGCAGCCCCAGGGCGACGGCGATGGCCAGCAGGGCGACCCAGATGTGGTTGAGGTTCAGCTCGACGGTTTCCGGCTCGGCGGCCAGGATCTTCTCCAGGTCATACTGGCGCGGCTTGCGGTAGGTGATGAACACGGCGACCAGCAGCCCAATGAACATGCCGAGCACCGGAATGGCCATCGCCAGCGGCAGCTGGCTGAACTCGACTGCCACCCCGTTGTCGATCAGGTTCTTGGCCAGGATGTTGTTGAGGAAGATGCCACCAAAACCTACCGGCAACAGCATGTAGGTCGCGGTCAGGCCGAAGGTGATGACGCAGGCCACCTGGCGGCGATCGATCTGCATCTGGGCCATGACGTGCAACAGCGGCGGGATCAGGATGGGAATGAAGGCGATGTGGACCGGGATCAGGTTCTGGGAGGAGATGGAGACCCCCAGTACTGAGGTGAGCAGCAGGCTCTTGACCCAGAGGATGCGGGACGAACTGGCATCCTTGCCGAGTTGGCTGATCACCTTGCGGGCCAGCAAGTCGGTGATCCCGGAGCGGGAGATGGCCACCGCGAAGGCCCCCAGCATGGCGTAGGAGAGGGCGATTTCGGCGCCGCCACCCAGTCCGCCGGTGAAGGTGCTGAGGGTCTGTTCGAGGGAGAGGCCGCCGAGCAGGCCGCCGACGATGGCGCCGATGGCGAGAGAGACCACCACATTGATCCGCAGCAGGCTGAGCACCAGCATCAGCGCCACCGCGATAACAACAGGATTCATTTGATTTCCTTATAGATTGTGTTGCTGTCTGTCGGGGGAAAGTCAGCTAGTTTGCGAAAAACGTGACAAATGTCGAGAAAAAAAACGGCAAAATGGCCTCTTCACGGCATTCCTGCCGAGCTTATCCAGCTATGTCGGAATGGAATGCTGAAAACGGTGCTGGATGACCCTGTTTATGCCGTTCTGGTCAAACCAGATGCCCGGCGGCGGTTCCCCACACGACCTCATGGAAAGAGGCTGCCAAGGCAGCCTCTTTCTCATGCCCCAGTGGCACTACTGGGGGTTGTCATCGGCGGGCACGTCCTCCGGAGTGGCCAGGGGCCAACCCCCCAGGCTCTTCCAGCGGTTGACGATATGACAGAACAGCTCAGTGGTGCGCTCGGTGTCATAGAGGGCGGAGTGGGCCTCCTTGTTGTCAAAGGGGATTTTCGCGCTCTGACAGGCCTTGGCCAGCACCGTCTGCCCCAGGGCCAGGCCGGAGAGGGCCGCGGTGTCAAAGGTGGCGAAGGGGTGGAACGGATTGCGCTTGAGACCGGCCCGCTCGGCGGCGGCCATCACGAAGCCGTGATCGAAGGTGGCGTTGTGGGCCACTATGATGGCCCGGCTGCAGTCGCTCTCCTTCATGCCCTTGCGCACCCCCTTGAAGATCTCGGTGAGCGCTTCCTTCTCGTCCACGGCGCCGCGCAGTGGATTGAAGGGGTCTATGCCGGTGAACTCCAGAGCGGCTTTCTCCAGATTGGCCCCTTCGAATGGCGCCACATGAAAATGGAAGATCTGATCGGGCATGAGCCAGCCCTGCTCATCCATCTTGAGGGTATAGGCGGCGATCTCCAGCAGGGCATCGGTCTTGGCATTGAATCCGGCGGTTTCAACATCGATGACGACGGGGTAAAAGCCACGAAAACGGCCCTTGAGGGTGTGAACGGCGTCGGTCATGGTATCTCGGTCGGCGTGAAAGGAGGCGGCATTATGGCAAAAAAGCCGGCCCTTGTCCCTCCTGCGCCGCCATGAGTACGCCAACCGCTTCTATTGTCAGCAGTTGCACCGGCCATGGGGCTTGGCGCAGACATTGATGACAATGACTTTCTGGAGGGGCGGGATCGCTGGCGCTCGGCGCCTGCCGCCCCTTGCGTGTTTTGCCCTAAAGCTTGGCTTGCCACTGCCGATAGTTAATCCGAGATAGTATGGAGGGCAAGCCGTTGAATGCTTGGGTGTTAGGGTTGATCAGCATATCCGTGAGTATGCAGTTGCAGGCGGGAGTGACCGAGTTCGGTGCCGGCCTGGATCAATCCGTCTGGCGGTTGACCTCGGATACTCAGGTGGAGTGCCGTCTCGAACACCCCATTCCCCGCTGGGGCACGGGCGCCTTCGTCAGCCGGGCCGGTCGCAAGATCAACCTGGATTTCGAGCTGAAGGGACAGCGGCCGCAGGCCAGGACCCAGACGGTGAGCCTCGGGATCATGCCTCCCAGCTGGCGCCCCGGTGTCTCCGGACGCCAGATAAGCCAGCTGCAGTTCTATCAGCAGTTCGACGGCCTGGTGGCGGGGCAAACCGCCTGGACCATGCTGGACGAGCTGGAGGGGGGGCGCATGCCCACCTTCCAGTACAGAGACTGGTATCGCCAGGACAGGCCGGTGCGGGTGTCGCTCTCCTCGGTCAACTTCAGGGTCAAGTACCAGGCCTTCATGGATTGCCTGAGTGGCCTGCTGCCCTACAGCTTCAACGACATCGCCTTCAGCGTGCTCTCCTATGACAAGAACAGCGATCAGCTGTCGCCTGCCTCCAGGCGGCGGCTAGCGCTGATCGGCGACTATGTGAAGGCGGACAAGAGCATAGATGTGGTGGTGATCGACGCCTACAGCGACAGCTACGGCGGGCGCTGGCCCAATCAGAAGCTCTCCGAGAAGCGGGCAGATGCCATCAAGCAGGTGTTTGTGGATCTCGGCATCGAGGAGGGCAAGATCTCGGTGGAGGGGCACGGCGAGAAACAGCACGTGGCCTCCAACGAGACGGACACGGGCCGAGCCAAGAACCGGCGGGTAGTGATCAACATGGGGCGTAACGGCACCATCTAAAGTGAAGAACCCTGCGCTCTAGCCTGCTCATCTGAAACGGGGCAGGGGCCAGGTCCAGGCTGAAGCGGCTCATTTTCCCGATCACAGAGATAAAAAAATGCCAGTCGGCTGGGCCGACTGGCATTTTTTTCAAGGCTTCGCGACTTACTTGGCCAGCTTATTTAGCCAAAGAATCCGGCAGGTTTTCGCGGATCTTGCCGAGCATCTCTTTCAGGACGCGCGGGTTGGCAACCACTATGTTGCCGGAGTTTTCGTAGTTGTGACCACCCACGAAGTCGGTGACTATGGCACCGGCTTCCTTGGCCAGCAGCTCACCGGCGGCCGTTTCCCAGGGCTTGAGGCCGATTTCCCAGAAACCGTCGATGCGGCCAGCGGCCACATAGGCCAGGTCCAGCGCGGGGCAGCCGGCGCGGCGGATATCGGCACATTCGATGAACATGCTCTGGAACATCTTCAGGTACGGCTCGATGTGGTGCTTCTGCTTGAACGGGAAACCGGTGGCCAGTACGGTGCCAGCCATCTCTTTGGCCTTGCCGACACGGATGCGGTAGCCGTTCAGCTGGGCGCCGTTGCCACGGGTGCTGGTAAACAGCTCGTCACGAATGGGATCGTAAACGACGGCTTGTTCGGTCTTGCCCTTGACGCGCAAGGCGATGGAGACGGCAAAGTGCGGAATGCCCTTGACCAGGTTGGTCGTGCCATCCAGTGGGTCGATGATCCATTGGTAATCCGGATTGGTACCGGTAATCTCACCAGATTCTTCAGCCACTATGCTGTGTTCCGGGTAAGACTTCTTGATGGTGTGAATGATGGCCGCTTCGGCTTCACGGTCAACGTTGGTCACGAAGTCGTGGCTGCCTTTTTGGATAGCCTCGATGTTCTCGGGCTGGGAGAAGGCTTTTACTACAACTTGACCGGCGTTGCGCGCAGCGCGCACGGCGATATTCAGCATCGGATGCATAGGTTCACCACTGGATGTTAAAGAACGGGGGATAAAAGGACGCGGTATCTTACCAAGATATTCTGGAATAGCAACCATGGGACCCGCATTCGGTCATGGCGGGTGCTGGCAGATCTGACGGCTCCAATAAAGACCTGTTATCGGCTAGTCTTATCGCGACAGCCGGTGAACAGGCTGTGGTGAGCATAGGGACATGAGCCATGAATCTGTCATTAGTCAGTCAAAAACCGTCGGCAGCGACGACATTGGGGGTGCTGGCCGCACTGCGTGCCGCCAGCGGATACGGGGATTACTTCACCGAGGTGAGGGTCGCACAACCGGATAGGTGGCAACCGTCGAAGGAGGAGGCGGCCATCTTGCTGCTGGAAGAAGATGATGCGGCATGGCCTGAGCCGGTCTGGCCCGCTGGCGGCACTGCCCTGGGCTTGCCCGTGCTGCCCCTGCTGGTTCATCGACAATATGAGACGCCTCCCCAGGGGCCGGATGTCAGGGACCCGCGTTTTTACTTCGTATCCAATGGCATAGTGCTGGATGAAACTGAGCTCGCGGATCCCGCCTGCAGCCTGGTCCTGCAGAGCAAGTTAGAGTCCTATTTCCCGCTTCTCTCCCGCCTCATCTTGCTGCGTCAGCGTCAACCCCTGGTGCTGTGCAGCTGATTGCTTCCCCCCTTCTTTGGGCTGTTCAAGCGGCGCAATATTTGTCATAAGTGGGATGGTAGTGTTTTACGCCATAGATCGGCGTAAATGTCCCAACAGACCGATATTGCGCCGCTTGGCTGTTGTCCCCCGTGGGGATGGGAAGCGGCCCGCGGTGTTCCCGTCAACGGAGGTGAGATGAAGGTCTATGAGTTGAAACGTGCCCCCAATGCCCGCCGGGTCAGGATGTTTCTGGCGGAGAAGGGGGTCGAGATGACCTATCAGCAAGTGGATCTGGGGGCAGGGGAGAACCTCGAGCCGGCATTTCTGGCCAAGAACCCGGCGGGGCGCATTCCTGTGCTCGAGCTCGATGATGGCACCTGTCTCAGCGAGACTGTGGCCATCTGCCGCTACTTCGAGGAGCTCAACCCCGAGCCCAACCTGTTTGGCAACACGGCGCTGGAGCGCGCCACCATAGAGATGTGGAGCCGTATCGTCGAATTCAATCTCTGGCTGCCCACCGGCATGGCGTTTCGCCACATCACCGGCTTTTACCAGGATCGCGAGACCGTCTTCCCCGAGTGGGGGCAGGAGTGCAAGCAGCAGGCCCTGGCATGGTTTGCCAGGCTCGATGCCCGTCTCGCCGAGGTGCCCTATGTGGCAGGAGATCGCTTCACCATCGCCGACATCCTGACCCTGTGCACCATCGACTTTGGCAAGGTCGTCGGTCTTCGCATCGCCCCCCACCAGCATCACTTGCAGGCCTGGCATGAGCGGGTGAGTGCCCGTCCCAGCGCCCAGTCCTGATCATTACGTTTGAACGTCCAAGGAGTCCAAGATGATAGATTTGTACACTGCCGCCACGCCCAATGGGTTCAAGGTGTCGATCGCCCTCGAGGAGCTGGGGTTGCCTTACAAGGTGATCCCGCTGGATTTCTCGACCATGGAGCAGAAGAAGCCCGAGTTTCTGGCCATCAACCCCAATGGCCGCATCCCTGCCATCGTCGATCGGGATAACGGTGACTTCGCCGTGTTCGAATCCGGCGCCATCCTGCTCTACCTGGCGGAAAAAACCGGCAAGCTGCTGCCGCAAGATCCCAAGCGCCGCTCCCAGGCCATCCAGTGGCTGATGTTCCAGATGGGCGGCGTCGGCCCCATGATGGGGCAGGCCAACGTCTTCTACCGCTACTTCCCCGAGAAGATCCCGGCGGCCATAGAGCGTTACCAGAAGGAGGGGCGCCGTCTGTTCGAAGTGCTCGACGGTCACCTGGCGCACCATGAGTACCTGGCCGACGAGTACAGCATCGCCGACATCGCCACCTGGCCCTGGGTGCGGATCTATGACTGGAGCGGCATCTCCATCGAGGGCCTGCCGCATCTGCAGGCCTGGATGGCGCGCATGGAGGCCAAACCCGCCTGCCAGAAGGGCATCACCATACCGCCGCGCAACGAAAGCCCCGAGGATCAGGTCAAGCGGGCGCAGCAGATGGTGACCCGCTAGCATGATGACGATGGCCCGATGACGGGCCATCTCTTTTTATGATCGCCGCCCCATTGCCTGCCCTTCGCGCCTGCTGGGCTTCTCACCTGTTCACCCCTTTCCCGCTGTAAATAAGCCATTTATCAAATATGGAAAGTCATTCATTCCGATTAATTGTTATGTTATAACGAAACCTCTCGGTTGGTAATCATTATCGTTTGGATGGAATGGATGACAAAAATACACAGCTGTTCGGGATGGTGCGCACTGGCACTGCTGGTGGGGATGAATGCCGCTCACGGCAAGCCGCTGGCCATGGTGGGGCCCTGGGAGATCCACAGTGTCGACCCTGCCAGCAACGGGGTCTTCTTTACCCGCATGCAGGTGGCGGAGACTCTGGTCGAGGTCGACAGCCAGGGCAATCTGCAACCCGGACTCGCCAGCCAGTGGTCAAGCTCCGGGGATGGTTTGCAATGGCGATTCACCCTGCGCCCCGGGGCCCGGTTTCACGATGGCAGCGAGGTGAGCGCCGAGCAGGCCGCCTTTGCCCTGCAGCAGGCCAGGCGCAAGCCCGGCGTCATGACCAGCGCCCCCATAGCGTCCATTGAGGCCCGCGAGGGGGCTCTGCTGGTCACCCTCACCGGCCCCTTCGCCCCCCTGGCCGCCGTGCTGGCTCACCCCAGCACCCAGATCCTGGCCAAGGATGCCTATGATGCCAAGGGGGAGGTGACCCAGGTCATCGGCTCAGGCCCCTATCGCATCACCCGGTTGCAGCAACCTCAACGGATCGAAACCGAGCGCTTCGATGGCTGGCAGGGTCCCCAGCCTGCCATCTCGCAGGTGAGCTACCTGACGGTGAGCCGCGCCGAGAGCCGCACCCTGATGGCCGAGAGCGGTCAGGCAGACATCGCCTGGGGGCTGGATCCGGTCAGCATCCGCCGGTTGCAGCAGGCGCCCCGGGTCGCCATTGCCTCCGTCACTCTACCGCGCACCATACAGCTCAAGCTCAATGGGGCCGATCCCCTTCTGAAGGATCCAGCGGTGCGCCGCGCCCTCAGTCTCGCCATCGATCGCCGTGGCATGGCGGCGGCCCTGCTGCGGGATCCCGAGATGGCGGCGACCCAGCTCTTCCCCCCCACCCTGGGGGAGTGGCATCAACCCGGGCTGACCCCGCTCGCCTATGACGTCAAGGCAGCTCAGGCGGCCTTGGCGGCGGCAGGCTGGCTGTTGGGGGCGGATGGTGTGCTGCACAAGGGGGAGGAGCGTTTCGCCCCGACTCTGCGCACCTTCCCGGATCGCCCGGAATTGCCCCTGCTGGCCACGGCACTGCAGGCGCAGTGGAAGGCGGTGGGGGTGGATCTCAGGGTGGCGGTGGGCAACTCGAGCGAGATCCCGGCCGGTCATCAGGATGGCTCGCTCCAGCTCGGTCTCTATGCCCGCAACTATGCCCTGGTGCCGGATCCCCTGGTCACCCTGCTGGGGGACCTGGCCCCCGCCGGTGCCGACTGGGGGGTGATGAACTGGCAATCCCCGGCCATGGAGCAAACACTGGCCCGCCTTGGCAAGGAGACACTGCCCGCCGGGGAGGCCGCGGCACTGCGCCGTGACATCGCCACCACCCTGCAGCAGGAGTTGCCGCTTCTGCCCATCGCCTGGTATCGCCAGAGCGCGGCGGTCAGCCGTGAGCTGAAGGGCTTTGAGCTGGATCCCCAGGAGCGCAGCTACCGTCTGG
The DNA here is from genome assembly GCF_946892685.1 of Aeromonas sp. Marseille-Q5825. Classification (NCBI taxonomy): domain Bacteria; kingdom Pseudomonadati; phylum Pseudomonadota; class Gammaproteobacteria; order Aeromonadales; family Aeromonadaceae; genus Aeromonas; species Aeromonas sp. Marseille-Q5825. The sequence goes on along the minus strand of NZ_CAMPOU010000002.1, from coordinate 277,567 downwards.
ACACACTGACATGGAGCGCCCAATGACAGCGACGCCCTTCTCTGCCGTCATGGGGATCCTGGGTCAGCGGCTGGTGCAGGCGCTGATGGTGGCCCTGCTGGTGGCCGGGCTCTGCTTTCTGATGGTGCAGTCCCTGCCCGGGGACCTCGCCTTTCGCATCGCCGCGGGCCGCTATGGCTATGACTATGTCACCGCCGAGGCCGCCAATGCGGTGCGAAGCGAGCTGGGGCTGGCCGGCTCTGCGCTCTCTCGCTTCGCTGACTGGCTGGGGGCCCTGCTGCAGGGGGATCTCGGCAGCTCCCTGGTGACGGGGGCACCTGTGGCCAGCGAGGTGGGCCACCACCTGGGGGCCACCCTGTCCCTGGCGGTGGCCGCCGTGGCCCTGGCCCTGGTGGTGGCGTTGCCGCTCGGCAGCCTGAGCGCCCTGCGTCCGGGGGCATGGTGCGATCGCCTGACCCTGGGCTGGAGCGTGCTGATGCGTGCGCTGCCTCCCTTCCTGCTCGGCCTGGTGCTCATGATGCTGCTCTCGGTGGAGTTGGGCTGGGTCAGCGCCGCCGGTCACGGGGAGGGGAGCAACCTGCTGCTGCCCGCCCTCACCCTGGGGCTGGGGCTCTCGGGGGTACTCTCCCGGGTGGTGCGCGAGAGCGTGCTCACAGTGGTGCAGTCCGCTTATTACCGCTTCGCCCTGACCAAGGGGCTCTCGCCCGCCCGGGTCTTCAGGCGTCACGGCCTGCGCAACACCGGGGTCAGCATCATCGCCTACACAGGGGTTCAGCTGGTGCTGCTGATCGAAGGGGTAGTGGTGGTGGAGAGCCTGTTCGCCTGGCCCGGCATCGGCCATGCCCTGGTGCACGCCATCTTCTGGCGCGACATCCCCATGGTGCAGGGAACCGTGCTGGTGCTGGCGGCGCTCTTCGTGCTGCTCAATACCCTGACGGATCTGCTCTGTCTCGCCATCGATCCCCGCGGTCCCAAGGAGTCCTGATCATGTCTTTCTCTGTCAAGGCGGGAGCAAGCCTGCTCCTGCTGGTGGTGCTGTTTGCCCTGCTGGGCCCAATGCTCTGGCCTGACCCCGCCGCCCAGGATCTGGCGCAGTTCCTGGCCGACCCCTCCTGGCAGGAGCCGCTCGGGCGGGATCAGATGGGCCGCAGCCTGATGGCGCGGCTCGCGGCGGCGACTCGGCTCTCCTTGCTGCTGGGGATGCTGTGCGTCATCACCGCAGCCCTGCTGGGATCCTTGCTGGGCTGGCTCTCCGCCTGGCGCGGTGGCTGGGTTGACGGCCTGCTGCGTAGCCTGGCCGACGGCGTGCTGGCTCTGCCGAGCCTGCTGCTGGTGCTGCTCTTCTCCGCCATGGCCCAGGGGGGCTTCGCCATCCTCTATCTCGGGCTGGCCATGGCCCAGTGGGTGGAGTACTACCGGGTGGTGCGGGCCCGCAGCCGGATGCTGCTTGCCTCGCCCCAGGTGGAGGCGTCCCGGCTGCTGGGCTTTGGCAACGCCCACATAGTGCGGCGCCACCTCTGGCCCGAGCTGGCCCCCCAGTTGCTGACCATGATGGCCTTTGGCCTCGCCGGGGCCATCCTGACCCTCTCGACCCTGGGCTTCGTCGGGGTGGGCATCCAGCCGCCCACCCCGGAGCTTGGCCTGATGATGACGGAGGCGCTGCCCCACTATCAGGAGGCGCCCCGCCTGCTGCTGGCTCCCATCTTGGTGATGGGAATGATGCTGCTGGCCCTGGTGCTGCTCAATCAGAAGGGCACTCTTCACACCCCATCCCCACAAGGAGTCACCCCATGACGACCATTCATATCAAGGGCCTGCAGGTGGATGACGGCCGGCAGACCCTGTTGCAGGCGCTGGATCTCACCCTGCTCCGCGGCAGTGCTTTGACCCTGATAGGGGAGAGCGGCTCGGGCAAATCCCTGCTGGCCCATGCCCTGATGGGGACCCTGCCCGCCCCCCTGCGCGGTCGGGGTGAGATGGCGATGGGCGGCCGGCGCCACAGCCTGGCGGACCCCCAGGCCCTGCGCGTCCTCTGGGGGCGGGAGCTGGCCATGCTGCCCCAGGAGCCTGTGCTGGCGCTGGACCCCACCATGGGGCTGCTGCCCCAGGTGGAGGAGGGCTGGCTGGCGGGAGGCAAGGAGGCGCGCTCGCGGGCGCGGGACGCCCTGGCGCGGCTCGGGCTCGCCGGGCGGGAGCGCCACTTCCCGCACCAGCTCTCCGGGGGTATGGCCCAGCGCGCCGCCTTTGCCGCCGCCACCCTGGGGCAGGCCCGTTTGCTCATCGCCGACGAGCCCACCAAGGGGCTCGACAGCCGGGCCAGCGCCAGGCTGCAAAAATTGCTGCAGGGCTATCTGACCGAGGGGCGCCACCTGCTGACCATCACCCATGATCTATCCCTGGCCCGGGCGCTGGGAGGCTGGGTGCTGGTGGTCAAGGGGGGTGAGATAGTGGAGCAGGGGCCCGTCGAGCAGGTGCTGCGCACGCCTTCCCATGCCTACAGCCGCGCCCTGCTGGCGGCAGAGCCGTCCGCCTGGCCCGAGGCGGTGCATCCCCCGACCGGCGACTGGTTGCTCAGGGGGGAGGGGCTTGCCATGGGCTACGGGGAGCAGACCCTGTTCGAGGGGCTGGATCTGCCACTGGCCCGAGGGGAGCGGCTCGCCATCATGGCGCCGAGCGGCGCGGGCAAGAGCACCCTCGGCAATGTGCTGCTGGGGTTGCAGCGCCCTCTGCGAGGGCGAGTGCTGCGCCAGGCGGGCATAGCCCCCCACCGCTGGCAGAAGCTCTATCAGGATCCGGTGCAGGCCTTCGCCAGCCGGGTGCGCCTCGCCACCCAGTTTGACGATCTGCTGCGCCTGCACAGGCTGCCCCGCCAGCCCCTCACCGACTATCTGGCGCGGCTAGGCCTTGATGATCGCCTGCTGACCCGGCTGCCGAGCCAGGTGTCGGGGGGAGAGCTGCAACGGCTGTCGCTGATCCGGGCCCTGTTGCTGCGCCCCGTGCTGCTCTTTGCCGATGAGCCCAGCTCCCGGCTCGATCCCTTGAGCCAGCAGCAGACCATCGCCTGCCTGCTAGGGGCGCTGGGGGAGATAGGCTGCGCCCTGCTGCTGGTGACCCATGACGAGGCGCTGGCGGGCAAGGTCGCCAGCCGCAGCCTGCGACTGGGGGCGGCAGGCACACCCGAGCAGGGGCTGGCGCCCACCGGGTTGAGGCGGGTGAGCTAAAGGGAGCTAGGCGCCGAAGCATAGGCGTCCCGCTCCCTTTCGATGTCAGTTCGACGGGGCCGCTGGCCCCGTCACATTAGAAAAACTTGGGAAAGCAGATTATAAAGATTCGTTCGTTTTTTGTGACATGAATCACTAAGATCACCGCAAGCCAAAGAGCGTCCTGCTCCTGGCGGGTGCGGGTCCTCCGCCTTGCGTTTCACCTTTGATCGACCCTGTTTATTGGATCCCCTCTGCGGTTTTCTGCCAGAGGCGGGCAGCTTTTCGATGATTTTTCGGGACTGAGATATGTATCGGCACAGTTTTTATCCGCTGTTTTTCCTGACCATTCTGATGGTCGCCGTGGGCCAGATGACCCAGACCCTCTATGTGCCCTCCATTCCCATGATGGCGGGGGACTTTCATGTGGCCTCCGGCCAGTTGCAGGCGGTGATGGCCTGCTACCTGATCCCGTACGGCCTCTCCCAGTTCGTCTACGGTCCGCTGTCTGATCGCATCGGCCGCCGCCCCGTGCTGCTTATCGGCATGATGGTGTTTCTGGTGGGCACCCTGACCATTCAGCTGATCCCGCACTTTGCCGCCCTGCTGGCCGGCAGCTTCATCCAGGGGTTGGGCACGGGGGCCGGTGGCGCCATGAGCCGGACCGTGATGCGGGATCGCTACAGCGGCGCCGAGCTCAACCGCGCCAACAGCCTGGTGAGCATGGGGGTGATCTTCTCCCCTCTGCTGGCCCCCGTGCTGGGGGGCTGGCTGACCGAGCTGTTCAACTGGCGCGCCGGTTACTGGTTCCTGTTCGGCTTCGGTGCCCTGACCACCCTGGCCCTGCTGGCCTGGTTTGGCGAGACCCTGCCGGCGACTGCGCGTCAGCAGCCACTGCGGGTCGGCGCCGCCTACCGCCACGTGCTCGGTAACCCGCGCTTCCAGGGCAACCTGCTCTGCCTGATGGCGACCTTCGCGGGGCTCGCGGTATTCGAGGCGGCGGCCGGGGTGCTGCTCGGCGACGTACTCAAACTGAGCGCCCGCACAGTGAGCGTGCTGTTCGTGCTGCCGCTGCCCGGCTACCTGTTCGGCGCCTGGCTCTCCGCTCGCCTGAGCTTCCGGCTGAGTCAGGGCAAGCTGATGCGCCTTGGCATCGCCTTCCTGGGGCTGGGGGCCCTCATCATACTGGTGCCCGGCCTGTTCGGGCTGGTGAGTGCGGCCTCTCTGGTGGGCGGCGCGGCTGTCTACTTCATCGGCAGCGGCATCCTCTACCCGACCGCCACCTCCTGCGCCATCGAGCCCTTCCCGGGTCAGGCGGGCACCGCCGGGGCCATTCTGGGAGGCATGCAGAACCTGGGGGCCGGTGTGGTCACCCTGCTGGCCGCCAGCTTCCCCATGGAGGGGCAGCTAACCCTGGGGGCCATCATGGTGGTGATGGTGCTGATCGTGGCTTTGAGCTTCCTCTGGCTGCGCCACCATGGCTCCCCCCACGAGCAGATGGCCGTCTGAGTGCATCCAGGTCAGGTGAAGAGCCCGCCCTCGTCGGCGGGCTTTTTATTGTCCGGCACCTGAAGGGGGAAGGCCGCCCGCCGGTTTTGCGGCGGGCCCCACCTTCCGCCATGGCGGGTCAGGAGAGCGGCAGCCAGCGTCCGTCGGCGGCGTGGCTGGCCAGGCTGGTCTCGATGAAGCGCATCCCCGCCACTCCGTCTTCCACAGTGGTGAGGGCCAGGCTCTCGGGGGGCGGCGCCTCCCCGGCCGCCAGGGCGTGGATCTGCAAGGCCGCGTCCGTATAGAGCTGGGCAAAGGCCTCCAGATAACCCTCGGGATGACCGGCGGGTACCCGGCTGGCATGGGCCGCCGCCGGGCTTGCCACCCGGCCCCGGGTCAGCCGCTGGCTGGTGCCGCCAATGGGGGTAAGCCAGAGCTCATTGGGTGCCTCCTGGCGGAAGATCAGGCTGGCTTTATCGCCATAGAGGCGGATCTGCAACCGGTTCTCCTCGCCGCTGGCGACCTGGCTGGCGTTGAGCGATCCGCGCATCCCCTGGGAGTAGCGCAACCAGACCTGCAGATGATCGTCCACCTGGCGCCCCGGCACGAAGCTGTGCAGTTCGGCAGCGATCTCATTTGGCAACTGCCCGGTGATGAAGGCCGCCAGCTGGTAGGCGTGGGTGCCGATGTCGCCGAGGCAACCGGCTCGCCCGGCGCGGGCCGGATCGGCCCGCCAGTCAGCCTGTTTGTTCTGACCCGGGGGGATGGGGTTGGCGAGCCAATCTTGCAGGTATTCCACCTGAACGTAGCGCAGCTCGCCGAGCTCACCGGCGGCGACCAGCTCGCGGGCGTGGCGCACCATGGGGTAGCCCGAATAGGTGTGGGTCAGGGCAAACAGCCGCCGCTGCTGGCGGGCGAGGCGGGCGAGTTCCTCCCCCTCGGCCAGGGTCAGCGCCAGCGGCTTGTCGCAGATAACGTGAATGCCGGCTTCGAGAAAGGCTGTCGCCACCGGGGCGTGCAGGTGGTTGGGGGTGGTGATGGCCACCACCTCTATGCCGTCGGGTCTGGCCGCCTCGGCTTGGGCCATCCGGGCGTAATCCTCGTAGGCGCGGGCCGGATCCAGCCCGAGGACGAGGGCGCTCGCCCGGGCATTGGCGGGATCGGCGGAGAGGGCGGCGGCGAGCAGCTCATAGTGATCGTCCATGCGGGCCGCCAGTCGATGCACGGCGCCGATGAAGGCTCCCTGGCCGCCGCCGACCATGCCCAGACGCAGTCGTCTTTTCATTTATTCTCTCCCATCTTGCCGCCCGAACTGCCGCTCAGGTCATCGCCGAGGCCAAGCAGGCTTCTGATCGCCTCCCGCGCCAGGCCGCTGCCGGCGAAGTCATCGAAGGGGCGCTCGGCGACCCGGATAATATGATTGCGGATGAAGTCGGCCCCCTCGGCGGCGCCATCCTCCGGGTGCTTGAGGGCGCACTCCCACTCCAGCACGGCCCAGCCGGGGTAGTCGTACTGGGCGAGCTTGCTGAAGATGGCGCCAAAGTCTATCTGGCCATCCCCCAGGGAGCGAAAGCGTCCCGCCCGCCCGAGCCAGGGAGCATAGCCCCCATAGACCCCCTGGCGTCCCGAGGGCCTGAATTCGGCATCCTTCACGTGAAAGGCGCGCACCCGCTCGTGATAGAGGTCGAGGAAGGCGAGGTAATCGAGCTGCTGCAGCAGCATGTGGCTGGGGTCGTAGAGCACGTTGACGCGGGGATGATCGCCGGTTGCCTCGAGGAAGCGCTCCAGCGTGGCGCCATCGAACAAGTCCTCCCCCGGGTGCAGCTCGTAGCAGACGTCCACCCCGGCCTCGTCAAAGGCATTGAGCAGAGGGAGCCAGCGGCGGGCCAGCTCGGCGAAGGCCTCCTCGACGAGGCCGGCGGGCCGCTGGGGCCAGGGGTAGAGATAGGGCCAGGCGAGGGCGCCTGAGAAGGTGACGTGGGCGTTGAGGCCAAGCCTTCGGGAGGCAATGGCCGCCGCCTTGAGCTGATCGGCCGCCCACTGGGTGCGGGCGGCGGGCTTGCCGCGCAGCGCCGGGGGGGCGAAGCCATCGAACAGGCTGTCATAGGCGGGATGGACGGCCAGCAGCTGGCCCTGCAGGTGGGTGGAGAGCTCTGTGATGACCAGCCCCCGCTCGGCCAGCAGGCCGCTTATCTCGTCGCAATAGTCCTGGCTGGCCGCCGCCCGGGTCAGATCGAACAGGCGCGGGTCCGTCGGCAGTTGCAGGCCGCGAAAGCCGAGGCCGGCGGCCCAGTCCGCCAGGCCGGTGAGGGTATCGAATGGCGGCTGCTCCCCCATGAACTGGGCGAGGAAGATGGCCGGTCCCTTGATGGTCTTCATGGGCACTCCTGAATAAAGGCAGTTAACCCCCCCCCGGCCTCCCCCTTCACAAGGAGGAGGAGTAAAAACTCCCTCCCCTGCGAAGGGGAGGGTTGGGGTGGGGTCTGGGCTCCCGTGAAGGGGAGGCCGGGGCTCTCACATATGACAGCCTTAGAACGGGGAGTCGGGGAAGTAGAACTCCTTGGCCGTCTGCGGGGTGATCAGCACAGAGGGGATGATGGTGTTGGCCGGCAGCCGTTCGCCCTTGAGGCGAGCCTCTGCGGTCAGCATGATGGCGTCATACATGAACTTGGGGGAGTAGGAGACGTTGGCCTGGATGCGGGGATCGCTGCCCTCCATCAGTGTCTTGATCGCCCCCTTGGCCCCGGCGCCGCCAAACACCAGCTTGATGTCGGTGCGCTTGGCCTGATCGATGGCCTTGAGCACCCCCACCGCCATGTCGTCATCGGCGGCCCAGACGGCGTCAATGTGCTTGAAGCGGGTCAGGAAGTCCTGCATCACCTTGAAGGCATCATCCCGGTTCCAGTTGCCATATTTGGCGTCGAGGATCTTGATGCCGCCGTGCTGCTTCATCACCCCGCTGAAGGCATCGAAGCGCTCGTTGTCCAGGGTGGTGGGAATGCCGCGCAGGGCGACTATGTCTCCCTTGCCGTTGAGGGTCTTGGCGATGAACTCGGCGGGCAGCTTGCCGAAGGCGGTGTTATCCCCGGCCACGTAGGCATCCTGGGCGCTGGTGTCGGTCAGCCCCCGGTCCACCACGGTGACATAGACCCCCTTCTGCTTGACCTGGGCCACCGGCTTGGTCAGGGAGGCTGACTCGAACGGGAAGATGACCAGGGTATCCATCTTGTTGACCGTCAGCAGATCCTGCAACTGGTTGGCCTGTTCAGGGGCATTGGCGGCGGTCTTGACGATCACCTTGAGATCGGGATGGGCCTTCTCGAGATCCTCCTTGGCCTTGTTGGCCCACCAGACGATGCCGGCGGTGAAGCTGTGGGTCGCGGTCGGGATGGAGACCCCCAGGGTCATCTTCTCGGCCGCCGAGGCGCTGCCGGCAGCGATCATCAGGGCGCAGGCGCCCAGGGTGTGTAGCGTTAAGTTGTGTAGCATCTTGTTCATCTTGATAGCCTCTTGACTGTTGGGCTGCTGCCCGTTCCTTGTCGCAGGCGAGGGGAGACCCCGCCACTGGTGTCATTGCCGTTTCTTCGCTTTCGTCTTCCTGTCCACAACAGCCTCAACGCCTGTGTTGCATGAAGGCAACCATGATGATCACTATGCCCTGCACGGCGGCATTGAGGTAAACACTGATGATGCTGGTCAGATTGAGGATATTGCTGATGACCGACAGCAGTATGGCGCCCACCAGGGTGCCGAAGATGCGCCCCTCTCCCCCCTTGAGGGAGGTGCCCCCCACCACAACGGCGGCGATGGCCTCCAGCTCCCACAAGAGCCCTGTGGTGGGGGTGGCGGATCCCAGACGCGGCACATAGAGCAGGGTGGCGATGCCGACGCAGAGCCCGAGCAGCGCATAGGTGAGCAGCTTGACCCTATCGACCCGGATGGCGGCATAGCGCGCCACCTGCTCGTTGGAACCGATGGCCTGCACATGGCGGCCGAAAGCGGTGCGGTTGAGCAGCAGCCCCCCCGCCAGCGCCACCAGCAGCAGGACCCAGACCGGGATGGGCACCCCCAGCAGGCTGCCGTAATAGACGGGGCTGTAGCTATCGCTGAGGGCATCGTCCAGGGTCAGGGCGCCGCCATCGGCCAGATAGGTCAGGACGGCCCGAAAGATGCCGAGGGTGCCCAGGGTGACGATAAAGGGCTCAATCCTGCCTTTGGTAATGAGCAGGCCGTGACCGGCGCCAAACAGCAGGCCGAGCAGCAGGGCCAGCCCTATGCCGAGCACAACCACCAGCAAAGGGGCATCCGCCAGCACACCGGCGCCGAGCCGGTTCATGATGAGGATCATGGCCCCGGCGATCAGCGCGGCCATGGCGCCGACCGAGAGATCGATGCCGCCGGACATGATAACGAAGGTCATGCCCACCGCTATGATGCCGATGAAGGCGGTGCGGGTCAGCACGTTGAGCAGGTTGTCCAGGGTGGCGAAGTCGGGGTTGAGCAGGGCGCCGAGCAGGCACAGCAGGATCAGCCCCAGCAGCGGGCCAGTCGCCGATAGCAGGGAGAGCAACCGCTCTTTGCGGGTGTCAGTGGGTACCGGTTGCATAGGCGATCAACTCCTCTTCGGTCAGATGATGGGCGGGCAGCACCGCCTGGAGGCGGCCGGCCCGCAGCACGGCGACTCTGTGGCACAGGCCGATCAGCTCGATCAGCTCGCTCGAGATGACGATGACGGCGCGCCCCTCGGCGGCCAGTCGCTGGATCAGGAAATAGATGTCACGTTTGGCGCCCACATCCACCCCCCGGGTGGGCTCGTCGAGGACGATGACCCTGGGGTCCGGGTGCAGGAACTTGGCGAGGGCCAGCTTTTGCTGATTGCCCCCCGACATCATGCGGGCCCGGGCCGAGTGGGAGCCGGCCTTGATGCCGAAATCATTGATGGCCCGGGTGAGGGCCGCCTGCTCGGCTCCCTTGTCCAGCCAGGGGTGGGCATAGCGCGCCAGCGTCATCAGGGTGAGGTTCTCGGCCAGCCCGAGGTCGATGTGCAGCCCCTTGCCCTTGCGATCCTCCGGCAGATAGGTGAGCCCCTGGCGCATGGCGGCGAGCGGACTGTCGATGCGCACGGCCTTGCCCGCCAGCTGGATGAGGCCCCCCTTGCGCTCGCGCAAGCCGAGGATAGCCTCGAAGGCCTCGGTGCGGCCGGCCCCCACCAGTCCCGCGAAGCCATAGATCTCGCCGCTGCGCACCTCGAAATCGAGGTCTGTCACCCAGCCGGGGACGCAGAGCCCGCTCACCGCGAGGGCGATCTCGGTGCCCTCCGGCGGCGGCAGCCTGGGGGGGAACATGTCCGACATCTCGCGCCCTACCATGAGGTTGGCCATCTGCTGGCGGCTGAAGGCCGCCGTCTCCCCCCGGCTGACGAAACGGCCATCGCGCATGACCACCACCTCGTCGGTGATCTGCTTGACCTCGTCCAGCTTGTGGGAGATGTAGATGATGGTGGTGCCCTGGGCCTTGAGCCTGGCGATGAGGGCGAACAGCCGCGCCGTCTCCCCCGGGGTCAGGGTGGCGGTCGGCTCATCCATGATCAGCAGGCGGGCCTGGCGTGACAGCGCCTTGGCGATCTCCACCAGCTGCTTCTCCGCGACGATAAGCTGCCGCACCTTGGTGGCAGGGGCGCGTTGCAACCCGACCAGCTCCAGATAGTGCTGGGCCCGGGTCGCCATGGTGCGCTCGTCCAGCAGGCCGCCCCTGGTCAGCTCATGGCCGAGGAAGAGGTTCTGGGTCAGGGTCAGGTGCTCCGCCAGGTTGAGCTCCTGGTGAATGAGCACGATTCCCGCCTGCTCCGCCTCGCGGGAGGAGTGCCAGCTGCGCGCCTCGCCATCGATGCGGATCACCCCGGCGCTGATGGGCTCGTAACCGGCGAGGATCTTCATCAGGGTGGACTTGCCGGCGCCATTCTCCCCCAGCAGGCCGTAGACCCGCCCCGGTGCCAGGCTGAAGTCGACCCCGTGCAGCACCCGAATGGGGCCGAAGTCCTTGCAGACGCCGCTAAATTCGACACTGAGACTCATCAGCTTCTCCTTTGATGCTTATCTCGCGCTGTCTGCTGGTGGCGTGCATCAGGCGCTGGCTCTGCTGACGAGCCGATGGGGGAGCAGGCGCCCGATCAGCGGGGTGTCTGGGGCGTTCAGGCGCTGCAGCAGCAGCTGGGCGGCTTCGGCACCTAGCTCCTCCATGGGTTGCGCCATTGTGGTGAGCGGTGGATTGAGCTGGGCGGCCATGGGTATGTCATCGAAACCCATGATGGCAATGTCGTCCGGGATGCGCAGCCCCGCCTCCTGTAAGCGGTGCATCAGGCCTATGGCCAGCGCATCGGCGACGGCGAAGATGGCGGTGGGGCGCTGCGGGCAGTCGAGCAGTTGCTGCGCCGCCTCGGCCCCGGCCAGGAAGCTGAGGCTGGTGACCCGGATATTCCACTCATCCGCCAGCGCGAGGCCGGCTTCTGCCAGGGCCTGGCGGACCCCGGCCTCGCGCTGGCGGGCATAGAGGTAGGCGGGATCCGCGCCTATGAGCGCGATGCGGCTGTGGCCCCGGCTCAGCAGATAGCGGATCGCCTCCGCCGCCGCTCCCTGGTTATCTATGCCCACGTAGGGAACCGGCATGGCGGGGTCAAACTCGCAACAGGCAATCCAGGGCAGCGCGTTGATCTCCTGGCTCAGTCCCTGCTGGATGGAGTCGGGATCCAGGCAGATGGCGCCGTCGGCTCTGTGGGTGCGCAGCAGTTCGAAGGCCGAGCGCTCCCGGCCCGGATCGGCGCCGGTGTCGCACAGCAGCACGAAGTAGCCGTGCTGGCGGGCCACCCTGTCTATGCCGCGCACTATCTCGATGTAGAAGGGGTTGCCGAGGTCGGGCACCATGATGAGCAGCAGCCAGCTTCTGGCGGTGCGCAGGCTGTTGGCCAGCTGATTGACGCGATAGCCGAGCTCCTCGACGGCGCGGTTGACCTTGGCCTGGGTCTTGCCGGTGACGCCCTCCTGGTGGTTCAGCACCCTTGACACGGTGGCGACCGACACCCCGGCCCGCGCCGCGACGGCGGCCATGGAGACGGGATTGACGGGGGCGGGGGAGCGGCTCATTCCAGCTTCCTATGGTTGAAATGTAATCGATTACATTTTTAGGTGAGACCGGGAGAGTTCGCAAGGAAGAAGTAACAAAAAAATAACAATCAGATATCGCGTTGATATTGTGCGTATTTTTAATGGCGATTTTGCTGCGATAGGGGCTGAGTGGGGGAACGAATAAAAAAAGCCCGTCATATCAATGACGGGCTTTTGCACTAGGTACCCCGGAGATGCCGTTGCCGGTTTGGGCCCTTGAACCGTGAGTTCAAGGCGGAGTCCTAAACTGGCCGCAGGCTTCTCGGTCGGGCCGAGCATGCGCAATAGTCAGAAGATAGAACTCCTGTTGGGTATGATTATCGGCTCGGGGACTTGAACCGGCTGACGCACACCCCAGGGAATTTTAAAACGGGTCGCGCTTAGGGCTTAAGGCCCTCATCGCTGGAATCACCATATTGTCCGTGCTCGATCAAGGCCGCTTCTATGGTGCGCTGCAGCATCTTGATCCGCTTGTCCATGGTCTCAGAGTATTGGTGGTTCTTGTCTTTTTCAAGGCAGAGCTCATGACAGAAATTGAGCGCCGCCATGATGGCAAGCTGTTCATTGCTGGAGACCTTGGAGCGTTGACGCAGCTCGATAAGCTTGTCACTCAGCTGGTCGGCGGCCTGGCGCAGGGCATCCTGTTGTCCCAAGGGACAGGATACCTTGTAGGGACGTCCCAAAATGACGATTTCTACGGCCTCTATGCTCATGCCTTCCTCAATACGGCGGGGCTGATTCCCGCCTTTATCCACGTGGACAACTGGGCGGGACTATATAGCGCAGATGCAGAAGTTTCAAGGCCTTGCTGGCTCTGGGAGGGGGAGAATGCTAGGATCTCGGCCATAATTTTTGCATATTTGCCTGAACTTTGAGCGGATCTTCGATGAGCAAAACGAACCCCCTGAAATACGCGGCCGTGGCCGACCTGATGGAGCAGCACGAGCTGATGGCGACGGCTGTCGAGGCCCATGGCGTGATCTGCGGCCTGGTGTGCGGTGGCGTGGTACTGGATGACAAGAGCTGGCTGCCCCCTTTCAACGATCTGATCAACGATGGTTTCGGCCTGCCGGCGCCGGTGCGCCAGGTGATGACAGATCTCTATCAGGGTGTCATCGAGAGCCTGATGGCGCAAAAAGGGGTCGAGCTGCTGCTGCCAAGCGACGAGGCGCCCCTCGACGAGCGCATCGATGCCCTGGTGGACTGGTCCCAGGCCTTCCTGGCCGGTTTCGGCGTGGTGCAGCAGGAGCTCTCCAAGGCCTCCGAGGAGCTGCAGGAGATGATCCAGGACATCGCCAGCATCACCCAGGTCTCCGCGGAGTTCGATCAGGAGGATGACGAGAACGAAGCCTCCTTCCTGGTGCTCTACGAACACGTGCGCCTCGGGGTCATGATGGCGTTCGAGGAGTTTGGCAAGCGCCCGGATACCCCGAGCGCCCCACCGACCCTGCACTGAATCCCGCAAGAGTCCCCACACTGACATAAAAAGAGCGCCTGATGGCGCTCTTTTTATGTGACGGCTCTGCCAGGGAGGAGGGGGCGCTCGGCGCCGTCTTGCATGCCAACTGACGGTGCCAAATCGGTTTTTTGCCCGTGGCCTCGCATCCCGCCCCCCGGCTTTGTGATAGCATTGGCCCACGTTTTTAGCCTATGCCCTCTTCTCATGTCTCATTCTGATCCGGTTCACGTCGACGTGGCTATCGTCGGCGGTGGTATGAGCGGTGCCGTGCTGGCCCTCTCCCTCGCCGCCCTGAAAGGGCCGAGCGGTGCCCCCCTGCAGATCCTGCTGCTGGAGGCGAGCGCCCCCGAACTTCATCGCCATCCCGGCTTCGATGCCCGCGCCATCGCGCTCTCCGCCGGCACCTGCGAGGCGCTGGCCCGTCACGGTCTCTGGTCCCGTTTTGCCCCTCACTGCGCCCCCATCACCCATATCCATGTCTCGGATCGGGGCCACTGCGGCCAGACCCGGCTCACGGCGGCGCAGTTTGGTCTGCCCGCCCTCGGCCAGGTGATCGAACTCTCTGCCGCCGGCATAGAGCTGCAGCAGGCGATGGACGCCACCGCGAACATCAGGCTGTGCTGTCCGGCCCAGCTTTCGACCATAGCGCCGCAGGAGGAGGGGGTGACCCTGACCCTCGCCAGCGGCGAGCGCTATCAGACCCGGCTGCTGGTGGCGGCCGATGGGGGCAACTCCTTCGTTCGCCAGCATTTCAAGCTGCCGGTCAGTCGCCATGACTATGAGCAGAGCGCCATCATCGCCACGGTCAAGACCGCCGAGGATCCCGCCGGCCGGGCCTTCGAGCGTTTCACCGAAGGGGGCCCGCTGGCGCTGCTGCCCATGCAGGAGGGGCTCTCCTCCCTGGTGTGGAGCGTTGCACGGGACGAGGCGCAGGCCCTGATGGCGCTGGATGACGCCGCCTTTCTGGCCCGCCTGCAACAGGCCTTTGGCTGGCGGCTCGGGCGCTTCGTGCGCACAGGGGCGCGTCACCTCTACCCCCTGGTGCTGACGGTGGCCGACTACCCGCTGGCCCAGCGTACCGTGCTGGTGGGCAATGCCGCCCATCTGCTGCACCCCATCGCCGGCCAGGGCTTCAACCTCGGCATGCGCGACCTGGACTTGCTCACCCAGGCGGTGGCCCGGGCCCTCGCGGCCGGGGAGGACATCGGCAGTTTCGAGGTGCTGAGCGCTTACTGGCAGCAGCGCAAGGGGGATCAGGAGCAGACCATCTGGCTCACCTCCTCCCTGGCCCAGCTCTTCTCCAACGGCCATGCGCCCCTGGTGGTTGGCCGCAATCTGGCGCTCTCCCTGATGGGGCGACTGCCCTGGCTGCAGGCGCCGCTTGCCTCCCGCACCCTGGGGTTCGTCGCCGACCTGTGTCGAAAATGAGGTGTGCCGAGAAGAGGCCGCAGCGGACAACTTGATGAGGGGATGCCAGCGGGCGTCCCCCTGCTGATCCCGGCGATCAGCCACTAAAGGATAGAGATGATGCAGATGCAAAATGTGGATGTGGTGATTGTGGGGGGCGGCATGGTGGGCCTTGGGCTCGCCGCCGCCCTCAAGAACAGCGCGCTCAAGGTCGCCATCGTCGAGGGGCAGTTGCCCGACACCGGGCTCGGGGAGGCGCCGGACAACAGGGTCAGCGCCCTGAGCCTCGCCAGCCAGCGCATCTTGCAGGGCGTCGGGGCCTGGGACGGGATAGTGGCGCGGCGCCTGCAACCCTATGGCAGCATGGAGGTGTGGGAGCAGGACAGCTTCGGCCATATCGGCTTCGATGCCGCCAGCTTGCGTCAACCGGCACTCGGCCACATAGTCGAAAACCGGGTCATCCAGCTGGCGCTGCTCGATGCCATTGCGGGGGCGAGCAACATCAGCCTGCTCACCCCGGCCCGGGCCCAGAGCCTGCAGGTGAGCGACGCGGGGGCCCTGTTGCTGCTGGAAGATGGCCGCGCCCTCTCGGCCAGAGTGGTGGTGGCCGCCGACGGTGCCCACTCCTGGGTGCGCCGCCAGGCGGACATACCACTCACCAGCTGGGATTACGGCCACCACGCCCTGGTGGCGACGGTGCGAAGCAAAGAGCCCCACGAGGCGGTGGCCCGCCAGATCTTCACCCCCGACGGCCCGCTCGCCTTCCTGCCCCTGTGGCAACCCGACCTCTGCTCCATCGTCTGGTCGGTACCCGCCGTGCGGGCCGAGGCGCTGTGTGCCCTGGATGACGAAGGGTTCAATCGCCAGCTCACCGCCGCCTTTGATGGGCGGCTGGGACTGTGCAAGGTGGAGGGGCCCCGCAGCGCCATCCCGCTCACCGCCCGCTACGCCCGGGATTTTGCCCGCGAGCGGCTGGTGCTGGTGGGGGATGCGGCCCACACCATACACCCGCTGGCGGGGCAGGGGGTCAACCTGGGCCTGCTTGATGCGGCGGCCCTGGCCGAGCAGCTCCTCAAGAGTCAGAGCGCGGGGGCGGATATCGGCCTGCTGGCCAACCTGCGCGTCTATGAGCGCTGGCGCAAGAGCGAGGCTGCCCGCATGTTGGCGGCGATGGAAGGGCTCAAGCGGCTATTTGGTGGCAGCCACCCTCTCAAGAAGCTGGTGCGCGGGGTGGGATTGCGGGCCGTCGATGGCCTGGCGCCGCTCAAACAAGGGGTTATTCGGGCGGCCATGGGGTTAGAGGGTGAGCTGCCCGCCCTGGCCAAGGGTGAAAAAATCTAATCTTACTCCCGGGTTTTGACAATAAAACTAATCTGACAAGGCTGAACACCCCTCCGGGGTGTCAGCCTTTAATGTTGGCGGGAAGCGAAACGTTTTTCTGTAAATTGTGACGTAACGGTAAAAATCAACATTAAATCTCGCGCATGCCGGGTTTGTACTGTTTTTATCACTGTTTTTGTCTTAGTGTCTGGTGTCAGTTTGTCGGGGCGGTATTAGTTTTTTTTGAGCGGCACCCAGGCGCTCTTGTCATATAATCCGCACCGTTCAAGGAATCACTCCTGCCCCACGGGTGGGAACGAGCACAGACCTTGTGGTCCGCCCTCCCGCTATGCAGGGGAGCCGGAGCGGATTGCGAGCCTTGTCGCGAACGCTTAAGGAAACACAGCGATGATCCAGACTACTGTACTGCATCCCAAACACCTGGAAGCTGGCGCCAAGATGGTGGACTTCCACGGTTGGGAAATGCCCATCAACTACGGCTCCCAGCTGGAAGAGCACCACGCGGTGCGCAGCGATGCGGGCATGTTCGATGTCTCCCACATGACCATAGTCGACCTGACCGGCGAGCGGGTCAAAGCCTTCCTGCAACACCTGCTGGCCAACGACGTGGCCAAGCTCACCGTCCCCGGCAAGGCCCTCTACAGCGGCATGCTCAACCCGGAAGGCGGCGTCATCGATGACCTCATCACCTATTTCCTGACCGATACCTTCTACCGCCTGGTGGTGAACTCCGCCACCCGCGAGAAGGATCTGGCCTGGATCCGTCACCACGCCATCGACTTTGGGGTGAGCGTGACCGAGCGCCCGGAGCTTGCCATGATCGCGGTGCAGGGCCCCCACGCCAAGGCCAAGGCGGCCAAGGTGTTCACCCCCGAGCAAAATGCGGCTGTCGAAGGCATGAAGCCCTTCTTCGGTGTGCAGGCCGGTGATCTCTTCATCGCCACCACAGGCTACACAGGCGAAGATGGCTACGAAATCGTGGTCCCCCAGGAGAAGGCGTGCGATCTGTGGCAGGCCCTGCTGGACAACGGCGTGGCCCCCTGCGGCCTCGGCGCCCGTGACACCCTGCGCCTGGAAGCGGGCATGAACCTCTACGGCCAGGACATGGACGAGTCAATCTCGCCCCTGGCCGCCAACATGGCCTGGACCCTGGCCTGGGAGCCGGCCTCCCGCCAGTTTATCGGTCGCGCCGCCCTGGAAGACCAGAAGGCCGCCGGCACTAGCCCTAAGCTGGTGGGTCTGGTGATGGAAGAGAAAGGCGTGCTGCGTGCCGGCATGCCGGTCACCTTCACCACAGCAAGCGGCGAGACTCGGGAGGGGGTGATCACCTCCGGCTCCTTCTCCCCCACCCTGGGCTACAGCATCGCCCTGGCGCGGGTGCCCCGCGACATCGGCGCTGAAGCCCAGGTGGAGATCCGCAAGAAGCTGGTCACCGTCAAAGTCACCAAGCCGGCCTTCGTGCGCAACGGCCAGCCCCTGGTGTAATCATTGATTGCGGCGAAGGGTGTCCCTTCGCCGACCCATTTTTGTTGAAGCGATCCAAGAGCATAAAGGAAGCACAAATGAGCCATATCCCGAGCGAACTGAAATATGCCACCTCCCACGAGTGGGTCCGTGTTGAAGCCAACGGCGAGGCCGTGATCGGTATCACCGAGCACGCCCAGGATCTGCTGGGTGACATGGTGTTCGTCGATCTGCCGGAAGTGGGCAAGCAAGTGAGTGCCGGCGAAGATTGCGCCGTGGCCGAGTCGGTGAAAGCCGCCTCCGACATCTACAGCCCGGTGAGTGGCGAGATCCTGGCCATCAACGAAGAGCTGGAAGGCAGCCCCGAGCTGGTCAACTCCGACCCCTACGGTGCCGGCTGGCTGTTCCGCATCAAGCTGGATGACGCGGGCGAGCTCGCCAACCTGCTGGATGCCGAAGGCTACCAGAACGTGGTGGACGAAGAGTAATGCCCCCGGGCCCTGCCAACACAGCAGGGCCCCTTTGTATGACCGCCAGCCGGGCACACGCCGGCCGGCGGAAGGGTGAAGTCGCCCGCGTCTGCCCTTTGCCCACCTGGCCTCGCCAGGGGGCAGGCAGCTCCGCCACAAGGCGATCCCCTGTCGATGCTGTCGCAGCATCCGGCGCCGCACCCTGTCTGCGGGGCCCAGAACATGAGTGGAGTCGGTATCCGCCGACGATCAGGAACATCAGGTCTTGGTTATCAGGATTTCATGCCAGGACTTATTACCAGGAAATAGGGAAATGACCCAGTCACTGTTTGAACTCGAGCAAAAAACCGATTTCATCCGTCGCCACATAGGCCCGGGTGAGGAAGAAGTGCGGGCCCTGCTCGCCACCGTGGGCGCCGAGAGCCTGGACGATCTGATTGAGCAGACTGTCCCTGCCGCCATCCGCCGCCCGGGCCCGCTCGGTATCGGCGCCCCCATGACCGAAGTGGAAGCCCTGGCCAAGCTCAAGGGCTATGCGGCCAAGAACCAGATCGCCAAGAGCTACATCGGCATGGGCTACCACGACACTCACGTGCCCCACGTCATCTTGCGCAACGTCTTGGAAAACCCGGGCTGGTACACCGCCTATACCCCTTATCAGCCGGAGCTGGCCCAGGGCCGTCTCGAGGCGCTGCTCAACTTCCAGCAGCTCACCCTGGACTTGACCGGCATGGATCTGGCGAGCGCCTCCCTGCTCGATGAAGCCACCGCCGCTGCCGAAGCCATGGCGCTGGCCAAGCGCATGGCCAAGTCCAAGTCCAATCTCTTCTTCGTGGCCGACGACGTTCACCCCCAGGTGATCGACGTGGTCAAGGAGCGCGCCGTGCACTTCGGTTTCGACGTGGCCGTGGGCCCCGCCTGTGACGCTGTGAGCGAGGAGGTGTTCGGTGCCATGTTCCAGTACCCGTCCACCACCGGGAATGTGACCGATCTGCGCTCCCTGATCGCCGCTGTCCAGGCCCAGAAGGGACTGGCCTGCGTCGGTACCGACATGCTCTCCCTGCTGCTGCTCAAATCCCCGGGTGAACTGGGGGCCGACGTGGTGTTCGGCTCCGCCCAGCGCTTCGGCGTGCCCATGGGCTATGGTGGCCCGCACGCGGCCTTCTTCGCCACCCGCGATGCCTACAAGCGCTCCATGCCGGGCCGCATCATAGGCGTCTCCAAGGATGCCCGTGGCAAGAGTGCCCTGCGCATGGCGATGCAGACCCGCGAGCAACATATCCGCCGCGAGAAGGCGAACTCCAACATCTGTACCGCCCAGGTACTTCTGGCCAACATGGCGAGCTTCTACGCCGTCTACCACGGCCCTGTGGGGCTGAAGACCATCGCCTCCCGGGTCCATCGCCTGACCAGCATCCTGGCGCTGGGGCTCACTGCCAAGGGGCTGACCCTCAAGCACGACAGCTGGTTCGACACCCTCACAGTGCTGACCGCGGGCAAATCCGAGCTGATCGCCAAGGCCGAAGGGCTGGGCATCAACCTGCGCGCCGATCTGGACGGTGCTGTCGGCGTGTCCCTCTCCGAGACCACCACCCGCGATGACGTGGCCGAGCTGTTCGATCTGTTCCTCGGTCAAGGCCACGGGCTGGATGTCGCGGCCCTGGATGCCAAGGCCCAGGCTCACCACGGCATCCCGCAGGATCTGCTGCGCACCGACGCCGTGCTGACCCACGAGGTGTTCAACAAGTACCACTCCGAGACCGAGATGCTGCGCTACATCCACCGTCTCGAAGCCAAGGATCTGGCCCTGAACTACGCCATGATCTCCCTGGGCTCCTGCACCATGAAGCTCAACGCCACCGCCGAGATGATCCCGGTGACCTGGCCCGAGTTCGGCAAGCTGCACCCCTTCGCTCCGCTGGCCCAGACCCAGGGTTACCAGCTGCTGCTGGCAGACCTCGAAGACTGGCTGGTGAAGGTGACAGGTTATGACGCCGTCTGCATGCAGCCGAACTCCGGCGCCCAGGGCGAATATGCCGGTCTGCTTGCCATCAAGAAGTACCACGAGTCCCGCGGCGAGGGGCATCGCGATGTCTGTCTCATTCCGGCATCGGCCCACGGTACCAACCCGGCCTCCGCCCAGATGGCGGGCCTCAAGGTCATCGTCACCGCCTGCGACAAGTTCGGCAACGTGGACTTGGACGATCTGCGTGCCAAGGCCGCCGAGGTGGGGGATCAACTCTCCTGCCTGATGGTGACCTATCCCTCCACCCACGGGGTGTACGAGGAGACCATCAAGGAGGTATGCGACATCGTTCACCAATATGGCGGTCAGGTGTACCTCGACGGCGCCAATATGAACGCGCAAGTCGGTTTGACGGCGCCAGGCTTTATCGGTGCTGACGTGTCGCACCTCAACCTGCACAAGACCTTCGCCATTCCCCATGGCGGTGGCGGTCCGGGCATGGGCCCCATAGGCGTGAAGCAGCACCTGGCCCCCTTCGTGGCCGGTCATGCGGTGGTCAAGACAGATAAAGAGAGCCGTGACAACGGCGCCGTGTCTGCCGCACCCTTCGGTTCGGCCAGCATTTTGCCCATCAGCTGGATGTACATCGCCATGCTGGGGGATGAGGGGCTGAAAAAATCCACCCAGGTCGCCATCCTCAACGCCAACTACCTGGCCAAGAAGCTGGGGGAATCCTTCCCCGTGCTCTATACCGGGCGCAACGGCCGGGTGGCTCACGAGTGCATCCTGGACATCCGCCCGCTCAAGGAAGCCTCCGGCATCAGCGAGATGGACGTGGCCAAGCGCCTGATGGACTACGGCTTCCATGCGCCGACCATGAGCTTCCCGGTGGCGGGTACCCTGATGGTCGAGCCGACCGAATCCGAATCCAAGCGCGAGCTGGATCGCTTCGTGGAAGCCATGACTGCGATCCGCGCCGAGATAGCCCGGGTGCAGGACGGCCACTGGAGCCTGACCGACAACCCCCTGGTCAATGCGCCGCACACCCAGGATGACGTCATGGACGAGCAGTGGAGCCGCGGCTACACCCGCGCCGAAGCCGTCTTCCCGTCCGACGCCGTGCGCGCCAGCAAGCTGTGGCCCTCTGTCAACCGCATCGACGACGTCTACGGCGATCGCAACCTGTTCTGCTCCTGCGTTCCGACCGAGGATTACGCCAAGTAATCGCGGCGCCCTGAAGGGCTGATAACCCATAAGCACAAGGCCACCCCATCGGGTGGCCTTGTCGTTTGTTGCGCCCCCAAACGGTGTTCAGCCTAGGCGCGCCGCCTCTATGGCGGCGATATCTATCTTGCCCATCTGCATCATGGCCTCGAAGGCACGCCTGGCGGCCTCGGGGTCGGGATCCGTGATCGCCTCGGTGAGGGCCAGGGGGGTGATCTGCCAGGAGATGCCCCACTTGTCCTGGCACCAGCCGCACTCGCTCGCCTGACCACCGTTATCGATGATGGTGTGCCAGTAGCGATCCGTCTCGGCCTGGGTCTCCGTTGCGACCTGGAACGAGAAGGCCCAGCTGTGCTTGACCCCGGGGCCGCCATTGAGCCCGAGGCAGGGGATCCCCATCACCCTGAACTCGACCGTCAGCACATCCCCTCGCTTGCCGGCGGGGTCGTCGGCCGGGGCGCGGTGCACGGCATCGACCGCGGAGTCGGGGAAGGTGCTTGCGTAAAACCGTGCCGCCTCTTCGGCATCCCCGTCATACCAGAGGCAGATCCTGTTCTTTGCGGCTGTCATCATCTCGTGGCTCCTGCCGGTTGCTCTCATCTTGGTGTCTGTCATCCTGCTCTCTCTTCATCTCGCCTGGGCGTTGCCGCCTGGCGCCGTCTGTTGCCAGCCGGGGAGTTGCATGATGTCGTCAAGTGTAGTGGCATAGGGATCCGGGCCGCCCGGTTTGGCGTGCAGAGCGACAGGCAGGGCGACCCTATGCCCCGTCAATGACAAGAGAGGTGTGCGCGATGGACAGTACCCAGCGATTCTCGACCCGGGTCGAGGCCTATGTGAAGTACCGCCCCGGTTATCCGGCGGCCATGCTGGACTTTCTGGCTGGCGAGCTTGCCATGGGGCCAGAGGCCCAGGTGGCCGACATAGGGGCGGGCACCGGCATCCTGACCGCCCTGCTCGCACCCCGGGTGGCGCGGGTCTGGGCGGTGGAGCCCAATGACGAGATGCGAGCCGCCGCGAGGCGACTGCTGGCGGATGTGGGCAACATCGGCTGGTCTCACGGCAGTGCGGAGGCCACCGGGCTGCCGACGGGCTCGGTGGATCTGGTCACTGTCGCCCAGGCGTTTCACTGGTTCGATCGCGTGGCCTTTCGGCAGGAGTGCCAGCGCCTGCTCAGACCCGGTGGCCGGGTCGCCCTCATCTGGAATGACAGGCTGACCGACACCCCCTTTCTCAGGGCCTATGAGGAGGGGTTGCACGCCTATTCCGGGGATTACGAGGAGGTCAATCATCGCAACCTCGGCGAGCACGACTTTAGTGCCTTCTTCGAGGGGGAGTATCGGCTAGATCGCTTCGAAAACCGCCAACTGTTCGATCTGGACGGCGTGCTGGGGCGGCTCAACTCCTCCTCCTATGCCCCCGCCGTCGGCACCCCGGCCCATGAGCAGATGACGGCGCTCATCCGCCGCGAATTTGGCCGAAATGCGGTGGGCGGCAGGGTCTCTTTCAACTATTGCACCCTGGTCTACAGCGGCCGGGTGTAACGGGGCCCATGCAGAAAATGAAGGCGACGGGGCAGGGGGCATGCCCAGTTGTGTGGACTGGTGACAGTCGGCGCAAAAGGCATGCTCCCTTGGCTCCCGTTCTCTAATCGCAGAAAACGACACACTGGCGTTGCCGACTGTTTTTTTGCTCAGAAAATAGACCGCATCTCTCTGTTTCCCCTGATAAAACCTAATTTCGCCGAAAATCTGCCTGAATCGTGCTTGAACAAGGCCGTGAAAAGAGTCGCCCTCCCTGAAGGACTGGCGGCATACTGCGCGCCTTCCGATGTGGCCATGCCTGTCTTGCAGGGCAAACAGCGGGGTATTGAGCAGGACCCAGGGTATGTTGACCTTCAGACGCACGCAGAAAAATTTCACCTTCATTACGGGCTATCTCTGGCTGCTGGCCTTGCCGATGCTGCTCGGGATCGGCGGCATGTTCGCCCTCTCCGTCTACAACCACGGGGTGGTGGTGGAGCAGAAGCTGGTCAGCCTCAACGGCATGGCGGTGGTGACCGAAGCCAGGATGCTCGATCACCTCGAGCAGCTGATGTCTGTCGAAGTCACTGCGGATGCACTGACCCCAGTGCTCTCCTCCTCCAGAACCCGGGAGGCCTATCGCGAGCGCTGGGGGAAGATGACGGCCCTGGATCCCCTGGTGATGCTGATTTTTCATGCCGATTCGAATGGCTATTTCTTCTCCGGCAGCGAAGAGGCGGATCTGGCCTGGGTGAATGCCAAGGTCAATGTGGACTCCCGCGCCTGGTTCAAGGGAGCGCTGGCGTCGCGCGCCTTCTACTGGACACCGGCCTATCAGGACATTTTGACGGGCGATCATATTCTGACCCTGGCCCATCGCCTGCCCGATGACCAGCAGCAGGGTGAGCGGGTCATCGGCATCGATGTGAACGTCGCACAGTGGTCCCAGATGCTCAGGGACATGCTCTATGGGGACAACGCCGTGAGCCACATGGTGATTGACCGCCGCACCAACCAGATCCTGGTGAGCTCGCAGTCGGCCTACAACGGCCAGATCTTGCAGGCTCCCTGGCTGGCGCGCCTGACGGCGCAATCAGGCTCTTTCTACGAGGAGATGAGCAACGAATATGTGGCTTACGGTACCCTGCCAGACAGGGAGCACTGGATGGCCATCACTGTACAGCCAAGGCGGGATTCGGTTGCCGTCATCGGGGGCAGCCTGGCGCTGGGGCTGCTGGCCGTTGCCTGCGCCCTCTTCATCACAATGTCGGCCTTCTTTCGCCTGCGTTTGCTGGTACTCATCGACAGTCTGGCGAGCCGCATCCGCCGACTCGGCGCCGGTGCGCGCGAGCCCCGGCCGGTGAGTGCCTTGCCCTCCTTCCCTGAGATGGCCTTGCTGGATCAGGAGCTGGATCAGGTGTCCGATCACCTGCAAGAGTCCTTTGACCTGGCCCACAGGGACGCGCTCACCGGCAGCTATAATCGGCGCTTCCTGGATCAGCGGCTGCGCCAGTTGCACCAGGAGGGGCGCAGTGTCGTCCTGGCCTTGGTCGATCTGGACAATTTCAAGCAGCTTAACGACGTCTATGGTCATGCCGGCGGTGATGCGGCGCTGTGCCGCAGTGTCGAGCTGGGACGGGAGTTGCTGGGGGAGGGGGTTTCCCTGTGTCGTTACGGTGGCGAGGAGCTGGTCGCCCTCTTCGAGCAACACTCGCTGGCGCAGGCCGAGGGGTTGATGGAGCTGTGGCGCTGCCGGCTCAGTGAGCTGAAATGGCGGGAGAAGGGGATGAGGGTCACCTTCAGTGCCGGCATAGGCGAAAGCCGGGGCCGTACCCCCGAGGCGCTGATGACCCTGGTCGACAAGGCCATGTATCAAGCCAAACGGGCCGGCAAGAACCGCATTCATCGCAGCGAGGAGTGAGCGCCCTGGCTGCTGGCGTCTCTCTCATGACAAGGCCCTCGTCGTTCACGGCGAGGGCCTTTGTTATTTCCTGGGTACCTAGTTTGGCTGTGCTGCGAAGCAGACAGTCGCGAGGAGGCCTTGCGACCTTAGCCCTGGTCTATGCCCAGGATGGCCATGGCTTTGGCCAGGGTATCGACGGATTCCTGATGCTTGCCCGCGTTATGCAGGGTCTCTCCTTCGGCCCTTAGCTGCTTCACCTCGGCCAGTTTCTCGGCACTGAGGGCGGGGTTCGTGGCCAGGGCATCATCAATCTTCTTCATGTCCATGGGGCAGTGAAAGGCGATGGCGCTCCCGGCGAAGAGCAGGGCGGCCAACAACAGCATGAGTCTCATTTTGACGACCTCCTTGATGGGATCCCGTTAAGAATAGCCCCACAGGACCGGGACTATTGGGTTGAACCGGGCAAGAAACAGACGCTACCATGATCTTTTCGTCACGAGGAGGCGTCATGACACTCACAAGGTTGCTGTCACCCCTGACCAGTCTGGTGATCTTCATTCTGGGTCACGGCATGTTCAATACCCTGCTGACGGTGCGCCTCTCGGCAGAGCAGGTCTCGGTGCAGGCCATCGGCCTGGTGTCGGCGGCCTATTTCGGGGGCCTGGTGCTGGGGGCCTTCATCAACGCCCGCCTCATCATACGGGTGGGCCATATCCGGGCCTATGCGGCCTACGCCTCCCTGCTCTGTTTCCTGTTCCTGCTGCACGGCATGGTGGTGGAGCCCATCGCTTGGGCGGCGCTGCGGCTGGTGGGGGGCTTTGCCACCGGTGGCCTCTTCGTGGTACTGGAGTCCTGGATGCTGGTCTCCAGCACCCCGGCCAACCGGGGACGGCTGATGTCCCTCTACATGATACTGCTCTACGGATCCCTGGCCATGGGCCAGTTGCTGCTCAAGTGGGTGGATCCCATGGTGTTGACCCCCTTTGCCCTGTGCGCCATGGCCGCCACCCTGTCGGTGGTGCCGCTCGCCCTCTCCCGGGTGGCCACTCCTGCCATGGTGGCGCCCCAGCCGGTGGGGGTGCTGGAGCTTGTTCGGCTCACTCCGGCGGGGATGGGTAGCAGCTTCACCTCGGGCCTCATCCTCGGGGCCATCTACGGCCTGCTGCCGCTCTATTTTACCGACAGCGGTGCCTCGCTCTCGCGGGTGGCGGACATGATGGCGCTGGTGATCCTGGGGGGCATGTGCCTGCAATACCCCATAGGGCGGATATCTGACCGCTATGACAGGCGGCTGGTGATCCTGCTGCTGTGCGCAGCGCTGACCCTGCTCGCCCTGCTGATGGTGTTGTTGCCCGAGGGCTGGCGCGAGCCGATCGCGGGGGCCCTGGTGTTCCTGCTGGGAGGGATGGCGTTTTCCATCTATCCCTTGAGCCTGAGTCACGCCTGCGACGAGCTGCGCCCGGATCAGGTGCTGGGGGCCAATCAGGGGCTGCTGCTCGCCTACAGCCTGGGGGCCATGATAGGGCCGCTGCTGGCCCCCTTCGTCATGCTGCAGTTCGGGTCAGAGGGGCTGTTCGTCTACTTCGCCCTGTGCGGTGCCCTGCTGGCGGGCTATCTGGGCTGGCGCAGGCGGCAGCGGGCGCCCATCCCCCTGGCCGAGCACCAGGTGTTCATGCCGGTGCCGCCCAATACCCCCATGACCGCCGAGCTGGAGCCGAGAACGGATCTGGAAGGGGAGGCGGTGCCCGCGACCTATGCCACGCCCGAGGTGGAGGATGTGGAGGAGCCGCAGGCTCGCTGAGAGCCGCCTGCCCGAAGACGCGCATAAAAAAGCCGACTCCCAGGGAGTCGGCTTCTTGTTGGTGCTAAGGCCGTTATCAGGCGGTCACGGCGTCGGCTTTGACGGCATGAGCCTCAGGGGCCGCATTGCGGATAAGGTAATCGAAGGCACCCAGGGCTGCGGTGGCACCGGCGCCCATGGAGATGATGATCTGCTTGAACGGCACTGTGGTGGCGTCCCCTGCGGCATAGACGCCGGGCAGGGAGGTAGCGCCCTTGGTGTCGATCTCGATCTCGCCAAAGCGGGTCAGGGCCACCTCGCTCCCCTTCAGGAACTCGGTGTTCGGTACCAGACCTATCTGCACGAAGATGCCCGCTACCGCCAGGTGCTTGATCTCGCCCGTGGTGCGATCCTCGTAGTCCATGCCCACCACCTTGCTGCCGTCACCTATCACTTCGGTGGTGCGGGCGCTCATGATGATGTCGATGTTGCCCATGGAGCGAGCCTTCTTCTGCAGCACCTCGTCGGCGCGCAGGGTATCGGCGAACTCCACCACTGTGACGTGCTCGACGATGCCGGCCAAGTCGATGGCCGCCTCTATGCCGGAGTTACCGCCACCTATCACCGCCACCCGCTTGCCCTTGAAGAAGGGACCGTCGCAGTGGGGGCAGTAGGCCACGCCCTTGGTGCGGTACTCGAGCTCGCCAGGTACGTTCAGATCGCGCCAGCGGGCACCGGTCGCCAGGATCACGGCGCGGCTCTTCAAGGTGGCGCCGGAGGCCAGCTCCACGTTCACATAGCCATCCTTGCTGATGGCGGCGGCGCGCTGCTCGGTGATCACTTCCACGCCGTACTGCTTGACGTGTTGCTCCAGGCTGGCAGCCAGCTTGGGGCCCTCGGTGTAGGGCACTGAGATGAAGTTCTCTATGCCGACGGTGTCCATCACCTGGCCGCCGAAGCGCTCGGCGACGATGGCGGTGCGGATCCCCTTGCGGGCGGCATAGATGGCGGCTGCAGCACCAGCCGGGCCACCGCCGACCACCAGCACGTCATAGGGGGCTTTTTCGCTCAGCTCTGCGGCCTTGCGCTCGGCCGCGCCGGTATCGAGCTTGGCGACTATCTCTTCGAGCGAGGTGCGACCCTGGCTGAACGGCTGGCCGTTCAGGTAGACGTTCGGCACCGCCATGATCTGGCGCTCGTTCACCTCATCCAGGAACAGGGCACCGTCGATCATGGTGTGGGTGATGCCGGGGTTCAGGGTGGCCATCAGGTTCAGGGCCTGCACCACGTCCGGGCAGTTGTGGCAGGAGAGGGAGATATAGGTCTCGAAGTGGAACTCGCCCTTCAGGTTCTTGACCTGCTCCAGCACGGCCGGATCGGCCTTGGAGGGGTGACCGCCGCTTTGCAGCAGGGCGAGCACCAGGGAGGTAAATTCATGACCCATGGGGATGCCGGCAAAATGCACGCGCGGTGCCTGGCCTTGTGGCGCCACGCTCATGGAAGGCTTGCGAGCGGCGGTGCCATCGGTCATGGAAATCTTGGGGGACATCTCGGCTATCTCGTTGGCCAATGCCAGGAGCTCTGCGGATTTGTCGCTGTCATTGCCGGACACGCTGATCTCGATGGGATTGACGATGTACTGCAAGTAACCGTTGAGTTGTTGTTTGAGGTTGGTATCTAACATGGTCGAATTCCTTCTTGTTATGGCGGTCGGCACTATTCATGAATACAGAAAGCACTGGATGCAAAAAACAGTGAATGCAGGAAGCGCTGGGCCAGAAAGCAGACCGGCCCTTGAGTGGGCCGGTCTTGGAGAGCAGGAGGCTTAGATTTTGCCTACCAGATCCAGGGACGGGGCCAGGGTGGCATCGCCTTCTTGCCATTTGGCCGGGCACACTTCACCCGGGTGGGCGGCAACGTACTGGGCAGCCTTGACCTTGCGCAGCAGTTCCAGAGCGTCACGGCCGATACCGCCGGCGTTGATTTCAACGATCTGGATGACGCCTTGCGGGTCGATGACGAAGGTACCGCGGTCAGCCAGGCCAGCTTCTTCGATCATCACGCCGAAGTTGCGGGTGATGGTGCCGGTCGGGTCGCCGATCATCGGGTACTGGATCTTCTTGATGGTGTCAGAAGTGTCGTGCCAAGCCTTGTGAGTGAAGTGGGTGTCGGTGGAGACGGCGTAGATCTCGACGCCCAGCTTCTTGAAGGCAGCGTAGTTGTCAGCCAGATCGCCCAGCTCGGTCGGGCAAACGAAGGTGAAGTCAGCCGGGTAGAAGAACACCACGGACCACTTGCCTTTCAGGTCAGCGTCAGACACCTGAACGAATTTGCCATTGTGGTAGGCGGTAGCGTTGAACGGCTTGATTTCAGTGTTGATATAGGTAGACATGTATTTGCTCCTTGGTGATGTACATATGCCCGTCTGGTCGTAAAGTGCTTGGCCAGGCGAGGCGCTTAACTTTCGATGGAGGCATCATAGGGCTTTTCTCTAATCGGTCAAAGCCACAATTTTGAATCACTTAAATCTACTTATTAGATAGCCCATCGCAACTGTACCTAACATGAATATCTCAGGCCTTCAGAGATAACTCATTGTCGAAGTTCAATTTCTGTCCTCCATGTCACATTTTCAAGTCCCGGATGGGAACTTGTTTTATGCCAGAGGGGCGAGAGGAGTATTGAAGGCGCGTCGGGACAGGGGGGAGAGAGCATGAGAGACGGGCAAAAAAAATCCCGGCGCCGTCGCACAGACAGGGCCGGGTCATCAAACAAGGAATGGCGATATAAAAATGCTTTACAGCAAAGACTAACTACGGGGTGTGCAAACTTGCAGACATATGAAGAGAAGACATCGGGTGCACAATCCTCATCTCCTCTTCGGCAACTATTGCATGGACGGCATCATAGTGTGATGAAGATCACAAAGCAAGTTTGTGGTGTAATTTTTCAATCAAACTGAAAGTGTTTCAGTTATTTAGCCGGTTAATTAGGCTGAAAACGCTTTTATTGTAATTTTATTACAATTTTTGGTGATCAGAAATCGGAGGGCGGCTCCTGCTCTTCCATCAGTTCCAGCAGATTGATGGCCACTGTGATGAAATCCGACTCAGTGACTATGCCCACCAGCTTGCGTCCCCGCACCACCGGCAGGCAACCATATTTGTGGCGCTGCAGGTAGAGGGCTGCCTCCTTGATGCCGGCGTGGGGATCCACGCTCGCCACCTGGCGGGTCATGATCTCGTCGAGCTGGACGCTGTCGGTGAACTCTGCCTCTCGCTCCGGATTGATCAGCAGCAGCTTGGACTCGCGGGTGGCCAGGATGTCGGAGAGGGTGACCAGTCCCAGCAGATGCTGGTGCTCGTCGACGATGGGGATGTGGCGGATCTGCTCCTGCTGCATCAGCTCCATCGCCTGCTTGACGCTGTTCTGCGGCCCCAGGGTGAAGGGGTGTTCTGTCATGATTTCAGTCAGGGTCATCATGGTGGGCCTCCTTGTGTCTCTGATCTCACCCTAGCTCAGCTCCTGGCCGTGGAACCTGATCAGGGTCAATACAGATCATTAAAGAATCATTAACCCAGGGGGCTGTGGGCGCTGCGGGGCACAAATTGGCGCCCAAGCGCCCGTGTCGGCGCGTCCAGGGCCCACAAGGCTCACAAAAAGAGCGCTATCCCTTGCCGGCCTTGGGTTTTTGGTCTTTTGGGTTGCCTTGGAAGAGGGGGATAACTAGACTAGCCGCCGATTCCCCCGAGGTGAAAGATGCAAGTATCCGATTTTCATTTTGATCTGCCAGACGAGCTGATTGCCCGCTATCCGATGGCAGAGCGTACCGCCAGCCGCCTGTTGCAGCTCGATGGTCAAAGCGGCGCCCTGCGCCACGGTCAATTTGTGGATGTGCTGGACCAGCTCAACCCGGGCGACCTGCTGGTGTTCAACAACACCCGGGTCATTCCGGCACGCATGTTTGGCCAGAAGGCCAGCGGCGGCAAGCTGGAGGTGCTGGTGGAGCGTATCCTGGACGAGCATAGCGTGCTTGCCCATGTCCGCTCCTCCAAGTCCCCCAAGCCCGGCACCCGTCTCATTCTTGATGGTGGGGTCGAGGCCGAGATGCGCGCCCGCCACGACGCCCTGTTCGAGATCCACTTCCTGGACCCGCGCCCCGTGCTTGAGATCCTGGAGGCCATAGGCCACATGCCGCTGCCGCCCTATATCGACAGGCCCGACGAGGATGCCGACAAGGAGCGCTACCAGACCGTCTACAACCAGAAGCCGGGCGCCGTGGCGGCGCCGACCGCGGGGCTGCACTTCGATGAGCCCCTGCTGGCAAAGATCCGCGCCAAGGGGGTTGAAACGGCCTTCGTCACCCTGCATGTAGGGGCGGGGACCTTCCAGCCGGTGCGGGTGGACAAGATTGAAGATCACCACATGCACTCCGAGTATGCCGAAGTGCCGCAGGAGGTGGTGGATGCCATCAACGCGACTCGGGCCCGGGGTGGCCGAGTGATTGCGGTGGGCACTACCTCGGTGCGCTCCCTGGAGAGCGCCGCCAAGGTAACTCTGGCCCAGGGCAAGCCGCTGGCGCCCTTCTTCAGCGACACCGACATCTTCATCTTCCCGGGCTACGAGTTCCAGATTGTCGATGCCATGGTCACCAACTTCCACCTGCCCGAATCGACCCTGATCATGCTGGTCAGCGCCTTTGCGGGGTACGATCAGGTGATGGCGGCCTATCAGGCGGCGGTGGAAGAGCAGTACCGTTTCTTCAGCTACGGGGACGCCATGTTCGTCACCCGTCGCCGGGCGCAGGTATAAGCCTCGCCCTTCAGAAGCCGTTCAGGGACTCCTTGTCAGGATCCTGGCCGGTTTCTTGTATCGGGCCCATGGGGCCCTCCGTTGTCAGACTGTTTCTCTGACTGAATCGAGGTAGCAATGAAATTTGAACTGAAAACCACAGATGGTCGCGCCCGTCGCGGTCAGCTGGTATTCGAGCGCGGTGTGGTCCAGACCCCGGCCTTCATGCCGGTCGGTACTTACGGCACCGTCAAGGGGATGACCCCGGAAGAGGTGCGCGAGACCGGCGCCCAGATCCTGCTTGGCAACACCTTCCACCTCTGGCTGCGACCGGGTCAGGCGGTGATGCGCGCCCACGGGGATCTGCATGACTTCATGAACTGGCAGGGCCCCATCCTCACCGACTCCGGTGGTTTCCAGGTGTTCAGCCTGGGTCACATTCGCAAGATAACCGAAGAGGGGGTGCATTTCCGTCATCCCATCAACGGCGAGAAGATCTTCCTCGACCCCGAGAAATCCATGGAGATCCAGTACGATCTGGGCTCCGACATCGTGATGATCTTCGACGAGTGCACGCCCTATCCGGCCACCTACGAAGAGGCGCGCAAGTCCATGGAGATGTCCCTGCGCTGGGCCAAGCGCTCCCGCGACAAGTTTGATGCCCTGGGCAACAAGAACGCCCTGTTCGGCATCATCCAGGGCTCCGTCTACGAGCCGCTGCGGGATGTCTCCCTGGACGGCCTGCTGGAGATAGGCTTCGACGGCTATGCGGTCGGCGGTCTGGCTGTGGGTGAGCCCAAGGAAGACATGCACCGCATCCTGGATCACGTCTGCCCGAAAATTCCGGCCGACAAGCCGCGCTACCTGATGGGGGTGGGCAAGCCCGAAGATCTGGTGGAAGGGGTGCGCCGCGGCATCGACATGTTTGATTGCGTGATGCCGACCCGCAACGCCCGCAACGGTCATCTGTTCACCACGGACGGCGTGGTCAAGATCCGCAACGCCAAGTATCGCGAGGATACCAGCACCCTGGATGCGGACTGCGACTGCTACACCTGCAAGAACTACACCCGCAGCTATCTGTACCATCTGGACAAGTGCAACGAGATCCTCGGTGCCCGTCTGAATACCATTCATAACCTGCGTTATTACCAGCGTGTGATGCAGGGTTTGCGGGACGCGATCGAGCAGGGTAAATTAGACGACTTTGTAACTGAGTTTTACCGTCGGCAAGGGAAGCCCGTGCCTCCGTTAACTGAAAATGACGTGAAATAACAACGACATATAAGTTAGTTTTCAAATCTACATCAATAAGAGGTTGTTAAATGAGCATTATCTCCAAGGCGTATGCAGAAGGCGCAGCTCCGGGTGCACAGGGTGGTGGCATGGAAATGATCATCATGCTGGCCGTGTTTGGCCTCATCTTCTATTTCATGATCTATCGTCCCCAGGCCAAGCGCGCCAAGACTCATCGCGATCTGATGAGCTCCCTGGCCAAGGGTGACGAAGTGCTCACCTCCGGTGGCCTGGTCGGCAAGATCGCCAAGGTCTCCACCGATAGCGACTACATAGTGCTGGCCCTGAACGATCAGACCCAAGTCACCATCAAGCGTGATTTCGTCTCTGCCGTTCTGCCCAAGGGTTCTATCCAGTCCCTTTAATCTCCCGAGGAGCACAGCGTGTTAAATCGCTATCCGCTGTGGAAATACCTGATGGTGATCGTCGTGATCGCCATCGGTTTTCTATATGCAGCCCCCAATCTTTACGGCGAAGACCCGGCCTTGCAGGTATCTGCCAGTCGTGGTGCCGAAGTCAAACTAGAGACGCTCGATCAGGTGAAGGAGACGCTCGAAGCGGCTCAGATCCCGGTCAAACATGCTGCGTTCGAACACGGTTTCATCCTGATCCGGTTCACCAATACCGAAGACCAGCTCAAGGCACGTGACATCGTCGCCAACAAGCTGGGCGACAACTTCATCACTGCCCTCAACCTGGCACCTTCCACTCCTGCCTGGCTCGAAGCCATAGGCGCCGCTCCCCTCAAGCTGGGTCTGGACCTGCGCGGTGGTGTGCACTTCCTGATGGAAGTGGACATGGCCGAGGCGCTGACCAAGCAGCAAGAGCAGATGGTGCAGGATTTCCGCTCCGAGCTGCGCACCCAGAAGATCCGTTACTCCGGCGTGCGCCGGGTCGGTGATCAGGTGCAGGTGGTGTTCCGCGAGGAGGCCGATCAGGCCAAGGCGGCCTCTTTCCTGCGTCGGCAGAATCCGGATCTCACCTTCACCACAGAGCAGAAAGGGGATGACTTCATCCTGCTGGCTGGTCTGAGTGAAGCCAAGATCAAGGAAGTGAAGAAGTACGCCCTCGAGCAGAACATCACCATCATCCGTAACCGGGTGAACGAGCTGGGTGTGGCCGAGCCGCTGGTACAACAGCAGGGTGCCGAGCGCATCGTGGTGGAGCTGCCCGGTATCCAGGACACCGCCCGTGCCAAGGAGATCCTGGGGGCCACCGCCACCCTGGAGTTCCACATGGTCGATGAGGCCGCCGACATCCAGGCCGCTGCCGCGGGCCGGGTGCCGCCGAGCTCCAAGGTCTACAACGATCGCAACGGTCGTCCCGTGGTGCTGCAAAAGCGCGTGATCCTGACCGGTGACCACATAGTGGGTGCCCAGTCCGGTTTCGATGAATACAGCCGTCCCCAGGTCAACATCAAGCTCGATGGCCAGGGTGGCAACAAGATGGCCAACTTTACCAAGGACAACGTTGGTAAGGGCATGGCCACCGTCTTCATCGAGTACAAGCCGGTGGGTCAACCCGGTCCGGACGGCAAGCGCAAGTTCCGCAAGCAGGAGGAGGTGATCAACGTCGCCACCATCCAGTCGCGCCTTGGCAGCCAGTTCCGCATCACCGGCATCGACAACGCCAACGAAGCCCACAACCTGGCGCTGCTGCTGCGTGCCGGTGCCCTGATAGCCCCTATCCAGATAGTCGAAGAGCGCACCATAGGCCCGAGCCTGGGTCAGCAGAACATCGACAGCGGTATGGAAGCCATCGGCTGGGCCATGCTGGTGATAGTGCTGTTCATGGGGATCTACTACCGTGCGTTCGGTTGGGTGGCCAACCTGGCCCTCACCATGAACCTGGTGCTGATCGTCGGCATCATGTCGATGATACCCGGGGCCACCATGACACTGCCGGGTATCGCCGGTATCGTGCTGACGCTGGGCATGGCGGTGGATGCGAACGTGCTGATCTACGAGCGTATTCGTGAAGAGATCCGCAACGGCCGCGGGGTGCAGCAAGCCATCCACATGGGCTTCGACCGCGCCTTCTCGACCATCGCCGACTCGAACGTCACCTCGCTCATCACCTGTGTGATCCTGTTTGGTATCGGCACCGGCGCCATCAAGGGCTTCGCCCTGACCCTGGGCATAGGTCTGACCGCCTCCATGTTTACGGCCATTACTGTATCCCGCGCCATCATCAACCTGGCCTGGGGCGGACGGCGCATCGACAAGCTGCCGATCTAAGGAAGAGACATGTTTCAGATTCTACATTTTGAAAAGCCCATCCCCTTCATGCGTTTCGCCAAGTCGGGAATGGTGTTCTCTGCCTTGCTGACGATGCTTGCCCTGTTCTGCCTGTTCGAT
Organism: Aeromonas sp. Marseille-Q5825; assembly: GCF_946892685.1. NCBI lineage: Bacteria > Pseudomonadati > Pseudomonadota > Gammaproteobacteria > Aeromonadales > Aeromonadaceae > Aeromonas > Aeromonas sp. Marseille-Q5825. Next base: position 242,741 of record NZ_CAMPOU010000002.1, on the reverse strand, counting down.
CGGGGTCTGAACTGGGGGCTGGACTTTACCGGGGGCACCACCATAGAGGTGGGGTTCCAGCAATCGGTGAGCCTGGACAAGATGCACGAAGCGCTGGATCAGCAGAAGATTGAAGGGGCGACCCTGCAATTCTTCGGCTCCAGCCGCGATGTGCTGGTGCGCATGGCCCCCCAAGAGGGGGTCAAGGTCGAGCAGCAGGGCAACGAGGTGCTGGCGGCCGCCAAGCTGATCGACGAGGGCGCCGTGCTCAAGCGGGTCGAGTTCGTCGGTCCTTCGGTGGGTGACGAGCTGGCGACAGATGGTGCCCTGGCCATGCTGGCCTCCATCCTCTGTATCCTGGCCTACGTGGCGGTGCGCTTCGAATGGCGTCTGGCGATGGGGGGCATCCTCTCCCTGGCGCACGACGTCATCATCACCCTCGGCATCTTCGCCTACTTCCAGTACGAGTTCGACCTGACCGTGCTGGCGGCGCTGATGACCCTGGTGGGCTACTCCCTGAACGACACCATAGTGGTGTTCGACCGGGTGCGGGAGAACTTCCGCAAGGTGCGCAAGGGGGATACCGCCTTCATCATGGATCTCTCCATGACCGAGACCCTGAGTCGGACCATCATCACCTCGGGGTTGACCTTCGTGGTGGTGGTGGCGCTGCTGCTCAAGGGCGGCCCGCTGATCCACGGTTTTGCCATCGCCATGGTGATAGGGGTGGCCTTCGGGACCTACTCCTCCATCTATGTGGCGAGTGCCTCTGCCATGTTCTTCGGGGTCAAGCGGGAGCACATGCTGCCGACCCAGGTGGAAAAAGAAGGGGCGGATCAGCAAGAGATCCTGCCGTAACAGACAAGGGCGCCACAAGGCGCCCTTTCTCTTGGGGGGCGGCTGAGTCATTATGCTCCCCAGTACCCATCCTCATGACCCATTGCAAGAATGCAAGGAGCAAGCCATGCAACACAATCCCCGTTTTCTGGCCCTGGTAGAGGCCATTCGCCCGCAGATACGGGAAACCGACGTGCACCAGATCAGGCGCTGGCAGGAAGAAGGCCGTGTTTTTCACCTGATCGATGTGCGGGAAGATAACGAGTGGGCGAAAGGGCACCTGCCGGGGGCCGAACACCTTGGCCGCGGCGTGATGGAGCGGGACATCGAGACCCGTTTTCCCGATCCCGACACCGAACTCTACCTCTATTGTGGTGGGGGATTTCGCTCCATCCTGGCGGCGGACAACCTGCAAAAGATGGGGTATTCCCGGGTGGTCAGCGTCGATGGAGGCTTTCGTGGTTGGCGTGACGCCGGATACCCTGTCGAATCCTGATTTATTTGAGGGATAGGGGTTGCGCCACATGACAAAAGGCCGGTTGACCTTTACCATATGCGGGGTCAAGCGTAAGCGTCGGAGTGTTCATTGAACGTCAGGATAGGGATTGGATACCTCACCGGTATCCTGTTGTTGCTCCCCATGTGGGGATGCAGCAGTAGCAGTCAGGTTACAGCGCCTCAAGTTCCCAAGCCGCAACCCGCTTCATTGGTATTGGCGACCCCCTTGCAGGTCTCCTACCAGAGCGAGTTGGCCTTGGCGCGACTCGGGCAGATGCTCAGTGAAATGGAATTGACGACCGAACAGCGCGCCGAGCTGTTCTATGAGCGTGCCGTGGTGTTTGACCGGGTTGGCCTTCGTTCCCTCGCTCGGCTCGACTTCAACCGCGCCCTGCGGGAGAAGCCCGACTTTGCCGAGGCTTACAACTTCATCGGTGTCTATCTGGTTCAGCAACAGAACTATGACGAGGCCTATGAGGCATTCGATTCGGCTCTCGAGCTCGCCCCGGATTACGATTACGCCTACCTCAACCGTGGCATAGCGCTCTATTACGGCAATAGGCCCGAGCTTGCCACCGCCGACATGAAGCGTTTCTACGAGGCGCAGCCGGAAGATCCCTACCGGGTGATCTGGCTCTATCTGGCCGAGCAGAAGCTCAACGGGCCGGCGGCCATGAGCCGGATGCGCGAGCGGCTGAACAAGTATGACGACGACGCCTGGAACTGGGATCTGGTCCGCCTCTATACCGGCGATATCAACGCCACCCAGCTGATGGGCAACGTGGTGAAAGGAGTGAAGGACAACCGGGAGCTCGCCGAGCGCCTGTGCGAGACCTACTTCTACCTCGGCAAGTTCGAGCTGGCCAAGGGCAACCGCAAGGAAGCCATCAGCTACTTCAAGCTGGCGCTGGCCAACAACGTCTATGACTTCATCGAGCATCGCTATGCCCTGCTCGAGCTGGAGCTGATGGCGCGCAAGCCCTTGCCGCCGGGTGCCCAGGGCAAAAACAGCAAAGCGTGAGAAGGGCATCAGCCCTCAGTGAAAAAGGCCTCTTGATGAGGCCTTTTTGCTGTCTGTTGCTGGGGGATGCGGGGTGTCACTCCACTGTCATTCCACCAGGCTCATGCGGGGACCTCTGGTGCCGGTAGCCGTGGCGGCCGTCCCCGCCTGATTACTCCACCAGGCTCATGCCGGGGATCTGCCGCCAGTAACCGTTGCAGTCCCGCTCCTGCTGCAGGGGCAGCGTTGCCTGACCCTGCTGGTTGGCCTTGAAACGGGCCAGCATGTCGAGTGTCTCCATCCCTTCTGGGGAGAGGCGCACCACGTCCACCAGTCCCGCCATGCCTTCGAGCTCGTTGCCGAGGTTGTAGCAGTAGCCGGACTGGGTCTGGATGCCGTTGAGATTGAACACCTTCTGCCCCTCACGGCTGCTGGCGAGGCGCCCTGTGGGGTAGTGGATGCAGGCGAGCTCGCAGTTGTCCTTGGGCTTGTCGAGGGAGCGGGCGGTGAAGCAGCGCGCCGAATAGGCCAGCGGCAGGTGGCCGTAGGCGAACACCTCCACCTCGAACTGCTGGCGGGCGCTACCCAGATCCTCATTGAGCTGCACCAGCCAGTCGCGGGAGAGCTCCACCGGCATCACCCAGCGTCGCATCCCATTTTTAAGCAGCATGCGCAACACTTCGGCGTTGTAGGCATTGATGGCCGGGCCGCAGACGAAGGGCAGCCCCGCCTCCCAGGCGAGCTGGACTGTGCCGAGATCGTTGGCCTCGACCATGAGATCGCCATTGTCGACCAGCCGCTTGACCTCCTTGAGTTCCGACGGCGCCGAGATCAGCGCCAGAGTGGAGAGCACGGCCTGCTTGCCCGAGCTCGCCACCTGGCGGGCCAGGGCAATCCAGTCATCCCCTTTCAGTTCACGGCGCTTGCTGCACACCGTCTCGCCCAGATAGATGATGTCGGCCTGGCTCTGCGCCGCAGCCTCATAGAAGGCCTGGGTATCGGCCTTGGGCCAGTAGAAGAGCAGGGGCCCGAGAGAGAATTGCATGATGTGCTCCTTTTATTGCCACTGGCGATGATAGGCGCCGAGGGTGGTCTGGCTTCCCTCGGAGACGCGGGCAAGCTGGGCGTCCCACTCGCTCTTGACGCTGTAGGCGTTCGGGTTGGCCTGATAGGCGTCGATGGCGGCGCGCCAGACCCGGGTCACCTGTTCGACGTAGGCGGGGCTGCGCTGGCGACCCTCGATCTTGACCGACTGGATCCCGGTCTGGAACAGCTCAGGTAACAAGCCGAGGGTGTTGAGACTGGTGGGCTCCTCCAGGGCGTGATAGGTCTGGCCATCCACCTCGAAACGCCCCTTGCACAGGGTCGGGTAACCGGCGTTTTCCCCGGGGCCGTAGCGGTCGATCAGCACCTCGTTGAGCCGCGACTCGAGGCCGTTCGGGGTCTCTTCCCAGCGCACGAACTTGGCGGGGGAGCAGGCGCCTACGGTATTGGGGCTCTCGCCGGTCATGTAGGAGGAGAGGTAGCAGCGCCCCTCCGCCATGATGCAGAGGCTGCCGAAGGCGAACACCTCGAGGCCGACGTCGGTTTCGCGGGCCAGCTGCCTGACCTGGTGCATGGAGAGCACCCGTGGCAAGACCACCCGGCCGACGTTGAAGTGCTGCTGGTAGAAGCGGATGGCGGCGGCGTTGGTGGCGCTGGCCTGGACAGAGACATGGAGCTCCATGTCGGGATGATGGCGGCTGGCGTAATCCAGCACGGCGAGATCGGCGATGATCAGGGCATCGGCACCGAGCGCCACCCCTCTGTCCACCGCCTGCTTCCATCTGGCATCCGAGCCCGGGTGGGCGAAGGTGTTGATGGCGATGTGCAGCTTGCGACCGTGCTGGTGCACATAGTCCACCGCCCTTTCCAGCTTGCTGTCCGTGAAGTTGAGCCCGGCGAAGTGGCGGGCATTGGTGTCGTCCTTGAAGCCGATATAGACGGCATCGGCCCCGTTATCCACGGCTGTCTTCAGTGCCGGCAGGCTGCCTGCCGGGCAGAGTAATTCCATCGGGTACGCTCCGAGAGGGCAAAAATGCAAAAAGTGGCCCGATTGTATGCAGGCTTGGGCCCCCGCTTTTTGACCTGAGGCAGCTTTAGGTGGCTTTACCCTTCTTGAGGTAAGTCGGCACAAGTTTGATTTTCAACAGGATCCTGATAATTGCACTGTGTTTGAATGGGCAAAAAACTGGGAGTTTATCGTGTTTCATCAACTGCAACGCCGCCTGGTCGAACAGGCCCCTCGTCTCTTGCGCCATCCCCTCAAGCTGGTGCCCTTCACCCTGCAGCAAAACCTGATGGAGGCCTTGCTGGCGCAGGCATTCAAGGAGGCGATCCAGGATGGAGACTTTGCCTTCCTGGCGGGCAAGTGGCTCAAGGTCGAGGTGTCGGATCTCGAGCTCTGCTGGTTTGTCAGCGAGCGAGCGGGAAAACTGGTGGTGGCCCGTGAATGCGAGCGAGCCGATGTCTGCTTCAGCGGCAACAGCCAGGATCTCATCCTGATTGCCGGTCGCAAGGAGGATCCGGACTCCCTCTTCTTCCAGCGCAGGCTGAAGATAGAAGGGGATACCGAGCTGGGCCTTGAGGTGAAGAACCTGATGGACAGCCTGGACCTCGATGGGCTGCCCGGGCTGATGAAATATCCCCTGATGGATCTGGCCACCCTGATAGAGCGGGTGCGATCAGCGCAGGATCCGCTGCCCGCGTCTATGGCCTGAGCCGCGTCTCAGCTGCAGGGCCAGCCCCCGGGTATGGTGGCGGTGACGCCGCCGGGCCCACAGGCAGCGGCCAGCCCAGAGGCAGGGGAGCAGGGCGAGCAGGGCCGTGGTGTCAGGCAGGCGCAGCAGCACCAGCCCGAGTGCCAGCCACAGGAAAGGCAGGGCCTCGTAGTACCACTCCGGTTGCAGCCAGCGCTTGGCGGGATAGATGACCAGATCGGTGCGCCTGTAGTTGGAGCGCATCATCCAGATGAGGGCGCCCACGGCAAACAGCAGGGTCGCCGCGAGCCAGAGCAGTGGGGAGTGGGCAAAGGACCACAGCACGGCGGAGAGCAGCAGGTAAAGCAGCGGCAGTTGTTCGTAGATCCAGGGGGGCAGCATGAAAGGGTGACTCCGGGTAATGCAGCTCGACCCTCTAAGGTTAGCCCTCTCTTTTCCCGCCTTCAGGCCGGTTGGTTATACGAACCATCACTTTTGTTCTGAAATGCAGGGTCAGAAGCGGTGCCAAAATAGCGATTGGTTATGTTACAATTGCGCGCCATTTTTGACTGAAGATTGACTGGGCATGTTGGATCAGATTCGTATCGTGTTGGTAAACACCTCTCACACCGGCAACATGGGGTCTGCGGCGAGAGCCATGAAGACCATGGGGCTGACGCAGCTGGTGTTGGTTGATCCGCAAGCCTTGCCAGATGACGATGCCATCGCCCTGGCGGCAGGGGCCAGCGATGTGCTGGCCAATGCCCGCATAGTCCCGACGCTGGATGACGCCATCGCCGATTGCGGCCTGGTCATCGGCACCAGTGCCCGATCCCGCACCCTGAGCTGGCCCATGCTGGATCCCCGCGAAGCGGGCGAGAAGCTGGTAGCGGAAGGGGTGAAGCACCCGGTCGCCCTGGTGTTTGGCCGTGAACGCACCGGCCTCACCAACGATGAGCTGCAAAAATGCCACTATCACGTGGCCATCCCGGCCAATCCCGAATACAGCTCCCTCAATCTGGCCATGGCGGTGCAGACCCTCTGCTACGAGGTGCGCATGCACTGGCTGGCGACTCAGGAGACTGACACAGCGGCAGAGGCGGAGCGGGTCGATTACCCCAGCGCGCAGCAGTTGGAAGGCTTCTATCAACACCTGGAGCAGACTCTGCAGAAGACAGGTTTCATCGCCGATGATCATCCCGGTCATGTGATGAGCAAGCTGCGTCGTCTGTTCAATCGCGCCCGGCCGGAAGTGGTTGAATTGAATATATTGCGGGGCATTCTCACCTCGGTGCAGAAAGCCCGGCCGCAGGATTAATCCCGACTGATTTACTCAACCATATACTTGACTGTTTTAGTCGGGTATGTGACCATGTGCCCATATTGATTTGTTCGCAAGACGGTAAGGCATATGAGACTGACCTCAAAAGGACGTTACGCTGTGACAGCCATGCTAGACGTGGCGTTGCATGCAGAGCAGGGGCCCGTTCCCCTGGCTGATATTTCAGAGCGCCAGGGCATCTCCTTGTCCTATCTGGAACAACTGTTTGCCCGTCTGCGCAAGCATGGACTGGTGAGCAGCGTGCGCGGCCCGGGCGGCGGTTATCGCCTCGGCCTGGCCCCTGGCGAGATCTCGGTGGGTCAGGTGATCACTGCGGTCGATGAGTCGGTCGATGCGACCAAGTGTCTCGGCAAGGGTGGCTGCCATGGCGGTACCCAGTGTCTGACTCACTCCCTGTGGCGTGACTTGAGCGAGCGCATTTCCAGTTTCCTGGGGGACATCACCCTGGCGGAGCTGGTCGGCCAGGCCGATGTGCGCCGCATCGCCGGCAAGCAAGATGAACAAATGAAGACCGTGTTGTCCCTGGTTGACCGGGCAGAACGCGGTGATGTGAGCTTGAAAGTCCAACTATAAACGTGCTTTCCACGACGAGTCGCTGTGTGACTCCGTCGTAACGGAGAAAAACATGAAACTGCCTATTTACCTTGATTATTCGGCAACCTGTCCGGTGGACCCGCGTGTCGCAGAAAAAATGATGCAGTGCCTCACCATGGACGGCCTGTTTGGCAATCCTGCCTCCCGCTCTCACCGTTTCGGCTGGCAGGCCGAAGAGGCGGTGGACCTGGCCCGTAATCAAGTGGCAGAGCTGATCGGTGCAGATCCTCGTGAGATCGTCTTCACCTCCGGCGCGACCGAATCCAACAACCTGGCCATCAAGGGCATTGCCCACTTCTATGCTGGCAAGGGCAAGCACATCATCACCTCCAAGACCGAACACAAGGCGGTGCTCGACACCTGCCGTCAGCTGGAGCGTGAAGGCTACGAGGTGACCTACCTCGAGCCGATGCCGAACGGGCTGTTTACTCTGGAGCAGATCGAAGGCGCCCTGCGCGATGACACCATTCTGGTCAGCATCATGCACGTCAACAACGAGATCGGTGTGGTGCAAGATATCGCCGCCATCGGCGAGCTGTGCCGCTCCCGCAAGATCCTGCTGCACGTGGACGCGGTCCAGAGCGTGGGCAAGATCCCGGTCGACGTGGAAGCGCTGAAAGTGGATCTGCTCTCCATGTCCGCCCACAAGGTATACGGTCCTAAGGGCATAGGTGCCCTGTACGTGCGCCGCAAGCCGCGGGTCCGCCTGGAAGCCCAGATGCACGGTGGTGGTCATGAGCGCGGCATGCGTTCCGGCACCCTGGCGACCCACCAGATCGTCGGCATGGGCGAGGCCTTCCGCATCGCCAAGGAAGAGATGGCGAGCGAGAGCCAGCACATCATGGCCCTGCGTCAGCGTCTGTGGAACGGCATCAAGAATATCGAAGAAGTCTATATCAACGGCGATCTGGACCATCGTGTCCCGGGTAACCTGAACGTCAGCTTCGCCTATGTGGAAGGGGAATCCCTCATCATGGCGCTGAAGGATCTGGCTGTCTCTTCCGGTTCGGCCTGTACCTCGGCCAGCCTGGAACCTTCCTACGTGTTGCGCGCCCTGGGCCTGAACGACGAGCTGGCACACAGCTCCATCCGTTTCAGCATCGGTCGCTTCACCACAGAGGAAGAGATCGACTACGCAATCAAGCTCATCTGCGACTCCATCGGTCGTCTGCGCGAGATGTCCCCCCTGTGGGAGATGTTCAAGGACGGCGTCGATCTGAACACGGTCGAATGGGCACATCACTGATCCTTGCCAGCGTGGCAAGTGTTTGGTGAACAACGGAATTAGCAGGAGTTAGATATGGCTTACAGTGAAAAAGTAATCGACCACTACGAGAATCCCCGCAACGTCGGTGGTTTTGACAAGAACGATCCCAGCATCGCGACCGGCATGGTCGGCGCCCCGGCCTGTGGCGACGTGATGAAGCTGCAACTGAAGATCAGCGACGACGGCATCATCGAAGACGCCAAGTTCAAGACCTACGGCTGTGGCTCCGCCATCGCCTCCAGCTCCCTGGTGACCGAGTGGGTCAAGGGCAAGACCCTGGACGAAGCCGCCGGCATCAAGAATACCGACATCGCCGAAGAGCTGGCCCTGCCACCGGTGAAGATCCACTGCTCCATTCTGGCGGAGGATGCCATCAAGGCCGCCATCGCCGATTACAAGCAGAAGAAAGGTCTCTAAGGTCCGGAGAGCAGTATGGCCATTACCATGACAGATGCCGCAGCGGCACGGGTTTCCTCTTTCATAACCAACCGGGGCAAGGGCATAGGCCTGCGCCTCGGCGTTAAGACCACCGGCTGTTCTGGCCTTGCCTATGTGCTCGAGTTTGTGGATGAGCTGGCCGCTGAGGATCAGGTGTTCGAGCAGAACGGTGTCAAGATCATCGTTGATGCCAAGAGCCTGATCCATCTGGATGGCACCGAGCTGGACTTCGTCAAGGAGGGCCTCAACGAGGGCTTCCAGTTCAACAACCCGAACGCCAAGGGCGAGTGCGGTTGTGGCGAGAGCTTCAGTGTCTAATTGATGAAGCCGGCAGCCTGCTGCCGGCTTTGCCGTTCAAGATGGATGTTGAGCAAGGCACTAGCCTTCGAGTCTGAGGACACAGAATGAATCATTTCGAGCTGTTCGGGCTGGCAGAGGGCTTCGAGCTCGATACCCGCCAGCTGGCAGACACCTACCGCCAGTTGCAAACCCGGTTCCACCCCGATCGTTTTGCCACCGCCCCCGAGCGGGAGCAGTTGGCCGCGGTGCAGCGTGCCGCCCAGATCAACGATGCCTTCACTACCCTCAAGTCCCCCCTGCGCCGAGCCGAATACCTGCTCTCCCTGCGCGGCACCGACATTCGAGGCGAGCAACAGACTCTGCAAGACACCTCTTTCCTGATGCAACAGCTGGAGTGGCGCGAGCGTCTGGCTGACCTGAAAGGGAATGCGAGTCCTGAGCGTGCCATCGAAGATTTTCGTCGCGAGATCAGGCATGATCACCAGTCTCTGATGCAACGGCTGACCGACGCCCTCACCGCGGGTGAAGATCTGACGGCGGCCGATTGCGTGCGCAAACTCAAGTTTGTCGACAAGCTCCTCGAGGAGCTGGAACGATTCGAAGACTCGCTGTTCGAGTCTTGACCCTCTAACGCTGGAATTGTGATTACCCATGGCATTACTGCAAATCGCCGAGCCCGGCCAGAGCGCCGCGCCTCATCAGCACAAACGTGCCGTTGGCATCGATCTCGGCACCACCAACTCCCTGGTCGCCGCCGTCCGCAGCGGCCAGGCCGACACCCTCTGTGACGAGCAAGGGCGCGATCTGCTGCCCTCTGTGGTGCACTATCAAGCTGCCGGGAGCCAGGCCGACGCCATCCGGGTGGGCTTTGACGCCAAGCGCGAAGCCGCCCTCGATCCCCACAACACCATAGTCTCGGTCAAACGGATGATGGGCAAGGCGCTGGCCGACATGGATACCCGTCAGCAGCCTTACGAGTTCGTGGCCGCCGGCAACGGCATGCCCCAGATCCAGACCCGCCAGGGGCTGGTCAATCCGGTGCAGGTCTCGGCCGAGATCCTGAAAAAACTGGCCGAGCGCGGCGCAGCCTCCCTCGGCGGCGACCTCGATGGCGTGGTCATCACTGTGCCCGCCTATTTCGACGACGCCCAGCGCCAGGGCACCAAGGATGCGGCTCGTCTGGCCGGCCTGCACGTGCTGCGCCTGCTCAACGAGCCCACTGCCGCCGCCATCGCCTACGGCCTCGACTCCGGTCAGGAAGGGGTAATTGCCGTCTATGACCTCGGTGGCGGCACCTTCGACATCTCCATCCTGCGTCTGCATCGCGGTGTGTTCGAGGTGATGGCCACCGGCGGCGACTCGGCGCTGGGGGGCGATGACTTCGATCACCTGCTGGCGGACTGGATCAAGGCGCAAGCCGGCCTGAGCGGCCAGCTCGATGCCCGCACCCAGCGCGAGCTGCTGGACGTGGCGGCGGCGGTCAAGCACGGCCTGACCGATGCCGACCGCGTTTCCTGCACCTTTGCCGGTTGGCAGGGGGAGGTGAGCCGCAGCCAGTTCGACGAGCTCATCATGCCGCTGGTCAAGCGCACCCTGCTGGCCTGCCGCCGCGCCCTGCGCGATGCGGGGCTCGAGCAGGTGGAAGTGCTGGAAGTGGTGATGGTAGGGGGCTCCACCCGGGTGCCGCTGGTGCGCGAGCAGGTGGGGGAGTTCTTCCAGCGTACGCCCCTGACCAGCATAGATCCGGACAAGGTGGTCGCCATCGGCGCCGCCATCCAGGCCGACATTCTGGTGGGCAACAAGCCCGATGCCGAGATGCTGCTGCTGGACGTGATCCCGCTCTCTCTGGGTCTTGAAACCATGGGAGGGCTCGCCGAGAAGGTGATACCGCGCAACACCACCATACCGGTGGCCCGCGCCCAGGAGTTCACCACCTTCAAGGATGGCCAGACTGCCATGGCCATCCACGTGGTGCAGGGAGAGCGCGAGCTGGTGGCGGATTGCCGCTCCCTGGCCCGCTTCACCCTGACCGGCATTCCGCCCATGGCGGCCGGCGCCGCCCACATTCGCGTCACCTTCCAGGTGGATGCGGACGGGCTGCTGTCGGTCAGCGCCATGGAGAAATCCTCCGGCGTGCAGGCGGAGATCCAGGTCAAGCCCTCCTATGGCTTGGCGGAAGAGGACATCCTCAGCATGCTGAGCGCCTCCATCGCCAATGCCCAGCAGGACATGGATGCCCGCATGCTGGCGGAGCAGCAGGTCGAAGCCGATCGGGTGGTGGAGAGCCTCAATGCGGCGCTGGCCGCCGATGGCGAGGCGCTGTTGAGCGCGGCCGAACGTGCCGAGATCGATACCGCGATCCATCATCTGCTGGCCATGCGTGCCACAGGCACAACCAACCAAATCAAAGATGCCATCGAGGCGGCGGATGCCGTCAGTGGCGAGTTTGCGGCCCGTCGCATGGATGCCTCCATTCGCAAGGTGCTGACCGGCCAAAACGTCAACAAGGTGTAATATGCCAAAACTGATCATTCTGCCTCACCCCGAACTCTGTCCGGATGGCGCAGCCCTCGAGGGCGCGACCGGTGAGACCATACTGGACATCGCCCTGCGCAACGGCATCGAGATCGAGCATGCCTGCGAGAAGTCCTGTGCCTGTACCACCTGCCACTGCGTGGTGCGGGAGGGCTTTGACTCCCTCGAGCCGAGCGATGAGCTGGAAGATGACATGCTGGACAAGGCATGGGGGCTGGAGCCGGAATCCCGCCTGAGCTGCCAGGCCCGTCTGGCGGACGAGGATCTAGTGGTGGAACTGCCCAAGTACACCATCAACCTCGCCTCCGAGCGTCATTGATTGGCCCGCTAATTACACATGAGTGAATTGCGCGTGCAGCATCCCATGGTGCAGTGATGATATGGTGAAGGCCGTACCCCTCGGGGGAACGGCCTTTTTTGTCTCCGTTACCCCGCGTTGTTAATGAATCGTGCCAAGAAAAAAGGAAGCAAGAGAAGATGGCTGACATGATGAAGGTACTGTTATCCGCCCAGGCCGCTGCCGCCGTCTGGGGTGAAGGCGCCCTGCTCAGTTTCAGCGGTGAGGAGACCCTGATCCACCTGGGCGCCACCGCCCAGCAGCAGGATGCCTTGCGAACCATTCAGCGGGCAGCCCGCCGACTCGAATCGAGTGGCATCAAGCGGGTGAGCCTGGCCGGTGAGGGTTGGGATCTGGAGCGTCGTTACGCCTTCGCCCAGGGCTTCTATGCCGCCAAGGGGCAGCGTGAACTGGACTTCGGCGAGCAGAGCGCGGCGCAGGCCCGCGAGCTGGAGGCGCTCGTCAAGGCGACCCGCTGGGTGCGCGAGGTGACCAACGGTTGCCCGGAAGAGATCTACCCCATGAGCCTGGCGGAGTCCGCCCTGCTGCTGATCCGCGGCCTGGGTGGCGATCAGGTCACCGCCCGCATCACCGCAGGAGAAGCCCTGCGGGAGGCCGGTCATATCGGGATCTGGTCGGTGGGCCGCGGCAGCGAGCGCGAGCCCGTGCTGCTGGAGCTGGACTACAACCCGACCGGGGATCGCAACGCCCCCGTGGTGGCGGCCCTGGTGGGCAAGGGCATCACCTTCGACTCCGGCGGCTACTCCATGAAGTCCTCTGACAACATGCTGCCGATGAAGTCCGACATGGGCGGTGCCGCCATGGTGACCGGCGCCCTGGCGCTCGCCATCAGCCGTGGCCTCGACAAGCGGGTGAAGCTCATTCTCTGCTGCGCCGAGAACCTGGTCTCCGGCCACGCCTTCAAGCTCGGCGACATCCTCACCTACAAGAACGGCATCTCGGTGGAGATCCAGAACACTGACGCAGAAGGGCGTCTGGTGCTGGCCGACGGCCTGCTGGCGGCCTCCGACAGCGGCGCGGCCCACATTCTCGATGCCGCCACCCTGACCGGCGCCGCCAAGACGGCGCTGGGCCGCGACTACAACGCCGTGTTTGCGCTGGATGAAGCCGAGCAGGCGCGCGCCCTGGCCGCCGCTAAAGCCGAGAACGAGAAGGCCTGGCCCCTGCCGCTGGAACCCTGGCATGTGGGTCAGCTCACCTCGGCCTTCGCCGAGCTGGGCAACGTCGCCTCCGCCGAAGGCACAGCCGGTGCCACCACGGCGGCCGCGTTTTTGTCGCGCTTCGTGCGTGACGAGGGCAAGGGCTGGGTGCACCTGGATCTCGCCGCCTCTTATCAAAAATCCGGCAACGAACTGTGGGCGACCGGCGCCAAGGGACACGGTCTGCGCACTATCGCCCGCTGGCTGCAGGAGGTGGCTGAATGAGTGTCTGGCTGAATCAAGAACTTGGTGATGGTTTGGGACACCCTGCGCAAGGGGTCACGGCCTGTGCATTATCGGTAGCTGGTTGGCTGCAGGAGGTGACTCAATGAACATCTGGCTGAGCCGTGAATTTGCTGCCCCCGAGTGGGGAGAGGGGGCACTGCTTTCCCATCGCCCCGATGGCATGGTGATCCACCTGGTGACGGCGTCACCCTTGCTGGATATCCAGCAGGCGGCCCGCCGCCTCTGTGGTCAGGGGATCCAGAAGGTCGCCCTGTGCGGTCACTGGGAGCGCGAGCAGCAGTGGGCCTTCGCCCAGGGGTTGCAGACCCCCAAGGCAGAGGTGGAGCTGCAGTGGGCGACCTCGTCCGAAGAGGACAGGGAGGAGCTGGAGGCGCGCTGGCTGTGCGGGCGCTGGGTGCGCGAGATGACCAATGCGACCCCGGAGCTGCTGGGCCCGCTGGAGCTGGCGGTGGAGGCGGCGGCCTTCATCACCGAGCTGGCGCCGGACAGGATCAGCCATCGCATCCTCAAGGGGGAGGCGCTGCAACAGGCGGGTTGGGTCGGTCTCTATCAGGTTGGCCGCGGCAGCGATCGCGAGCCCGTGATGCTGGAGCTGGACTATAACCCCACCGGGGATCGCAATGCCCCCGTGGTGGCGGCCCTGGTGGGCAAGGGGATCACCTTCGACTCCGGCGGCTACTCCATGAAAACCTCACAGGGCATGCTCACCATGAAGCATGACATGGGGGGGGCGGCCATTGTCACCGGCGCCCTGGCGCTGGCCATACTGCGCGGCCTCGACAAGCGGGTGAAGCTCATCCTCTGCTGCGCAGAGAACCTGGTCTCCGGCCATGCCTACAAGCTGGGTGACATCCTCACCTACAAGAACGGCACCACGGTCGAAATCGTCAACACAGACGCAGAGGGGCGCCTGGTGCTGGCCGACGGCCTGCAGCTCGCCGGTGAATCCGGCGCGCCCCTCATCATAGACGCTGCCACCCTGACGGGGGCCGCGGTGATGGCGCTGGGGGGACGCTACAACGCCCTGTTTGGTCTGGACAAGGGGCTGGTGAGCCGCGCCATGGCCTACTCGGATGCGGAGCAGGAGCCGGCCTGGCCGCTGCCGCTCGAGCCCTGGCATCGTCAGCAGTGCCCGTCCCACTATGCCGACACGGCCAACAGCCGTCCGGTGCCGGGCGGTGGCCCGGGCGGCGCCTCCAACGCGGCGGGCTTCCTCTCCCGCTTCGTCGGCAATGAAGGGCGGGGTTGGCTGCACGTGGATCTGGCCGCCTGTTTCAGCGAGAACGGTGACAACCTCTGGGCCCCCGGGGCCAACACCCTGGGGATGCGTACCATAGCCCATACCCTGCTGGCGGAGACGCGCCGAGGGGCATGACAAGGCGAAAGGGCACCTCGGGGTGCCCTTTTCAGTGGTGCTGGTTAAATGAGCAATAGACAGGGTTTTAGCGGGTTAGCGTGGCTATCGTGCACAAGCGCACATTTTTTCTCAGTGCCATGGCACAAGATGAGTCACCATGTTGTTTCAAGGAGTTTTTTGTTTAATAAAAAGTTGCTTTTTTGTGTGTTATTTCGTTTTTTGTTTACGTATAATCGCCGCCGAACATGGATTCCTACAATAAAACTCTGTAGTTAAGGAAAGAACTCAATGGCTATCGAACGTACCTTCTCTATCGTCAAGCCGGACGCGGTCAGCAAGAACCTGATCGGTGCCATCTACAGCCGCTTCGAGAGCGCCGGCCTGAAAGTGGTCGCCGCCAAGATGCTGCACCTGAGCAGCGAGCAGGCCGCCGGTTTCTACGCCGAACACCAGGGCAAGCCTTTCTATGATGGCCTGGTCGCTTTCATGACCTCGGGCCCCGTCATGGTACAGGTGCTGGAAGGGGAAGACGCCATTCGCCGTCACCGCGAAATCATGGGCGCCACCAACCCGAAGGAGGCCCTGGCCGGCACCCTGCGTTCCTGCTACGCCGAGAGCATAGATCGCAACGCCGTGCACGGCTCCGATGCCCCGGCCTCTGCCGCCCGTGAAATCGCCTACTTCTTCTCCGACGCCGAGATCTGCCCGCGCGGCTGATTTTCGTCAGAAGATCAACAAGGGAGCCTCGGCTCCCTTTTGTTTTTTGGTCATTCGGTCAATATCCCCTTATTCTCCAGGTGGAAAGGCAGACCCATTATTTGTACAATGCCGCCCCCTGACGTAGGTCAGCCGATAATTTATGAAGTGTGTGAGCTGAGGCCCTTGATGAGCGAAACAAAAACCAACCTGCTGGATCTCGATCGGGATGCCATGCGTGCCTTCTTCGTCGAGCTGGGCGAGAAGCCGTTCCGGGCAGATCAGATAATGAAGTGGATCTACCACTCCGGTTGTGATGACTTCGATCAGATGAGCAACGTCAACAAGGCGTTGCGTGAGCGTCTCAAGGCCATTGCCGAGATCCGCGCCCCCGAGGTGAGCCGCGAGCAACGCTCTGCGGATGGCACCATCAAGTGGGCCTTGCAGGTCGGGGATCAGGAAGTCGAGACCGTCTACATCCCGGAGGCGGATCGTGCGACCCTCTGTGTCTCCTCCCAGGTCGGCTGCGCCTTGGCGTGCACCTTCTGCTCCACCGCCCAGCAAGGTTTCAACCGCAACCTGAAGGTTTCCGAGATCATCGGCCAGGTCTGGCGCGCCGCCAAGATAGTCGGTGGCAAGCGCCCCATCACCAACGTGGTGATGATGGGCATGGGCGAGCCGTTGCTGAACCTCGCCAACGTGGTACCGGCCATGAGCCTGATGATGGATGACTTTGGTTTTGGCATCTCCAAGCGCCGCGTCACCCTCTCCACCTCAGGTGTGGTACCGGCACTGGACATGTTGGGGGACCAGATCGACGTGGCCCTGGCTATCTCCCTGCATGCGCCGAACGACAAGTTGCGTTCCGAGATCATGCCGATCAACGACAAGTACAACATCGAGGCCTTCCTGGCGGGGGTGCGCCGTTATCTGGCCAAATCCAACGCCAATGGCGGCCGGGTGACGGTGGAGTATGTGCTGCTCGATCATATTAATGACGACATGCAGCATGCCCACGAGCTGGCGCAGGTCCTCAAAGAGACCCCTTGTAAGATCAACCTGATCCCCTTCAACCCCTTCCCGGGCAACCCATTCGGCAAGCCGAGCAACAGCCGTATCGACCGTTTCTCCAAGGTGCTGATGGAATACGGCCTGACCGTCATCGTCCGCAAGACCCGCGGGGATGACATAGACGCCGCCTGTGGCCAGCTGGTGGGGGAGGTGATCGACCGCACCAAGCGCACCATGAAAAATCGGATGCAACAGGATGGGATTTCCGTCAAAATGGTTTAACTCGCTAAGCCATTGTATAGACAGGAAATGGATATCCGTACATTGATCGTAGTGGCAGCGCTCTGCGCGCTGCCTGGCTGTGTCACCGAGACCACTTACGCTGGCCAGAATTCGACCCAGCGTGAAGTGGGTCCCGACTTCAAGGCGGCTGCCCAGACCCGTCTCGATCTGGGTATTCAATACCTGCGTCAGGGCAATGCCGAACAGGCCAAATTCAACCTTGACCGGGCCCTCCAGTACGATCCCAGCAACCCTCAGGTCTATATCGGCTTCGCCTATTTCTACCAGCAGGTATCCGATTTCAAGGCGGCCGAGGAGAACTACAAGAAGGCGCTGGCCATGGATCCGACCAATGCTGACGCGATGAACAACTACGGTGCCTTCCTGTGCAACCGTGGGCGTTTCGAGGAGGCAGAGAAGGCATTCCTGCAGGCGGTCAGCCAGCCAGATTACGTCAAGATCGCCGATACCTACGAGAATGCGGCGCTCTGCTCGGTGCAAAATAACAGAAATGACAAGGCCAACGAGTACTATCGTCTGGCCTTGGGGTATAATCCCCGCAATCCAAGGTTATTGCTGGACATGGC
The DNA here is from genome assembly GCF_946892685.1 of Aeromonas sp. Marseille-Q5825. Classification (NCBI taxonomy): domain Bacteria; kingdom Pseudomonadati; phylum Pseudomonadota; class Gammaproteobacteria; order Aeromonadales; family Aeromonadaceae; genus Aeromonas; species Aeromonas sp. Marseille-Q5825. The sequence goes on along the minus strand of NZ_CAMPOU010000002.1, from coordinate 225,477 downwards.
CGAGCTTTCCATGAAAGATGGCAAGCTGCCTGATGTGCAGTCTTACCTCGTGCGTTTTGCCGAAGTGGCAGACGAAAACGAGGAGAGCCTCTGGCTCCGGCTGCGGCTGGCCCAGGCCATGGACAAACCGGCATTACTTCACCAATTCGGGACTGAGCTGGTAAGGCAATATCCCACTTCGCAACAAGCCAAGCGTTACTTAGCCAATGACTACTGAACAGCCACACGATTTTCAAGACGACTCCCAGGCAGTGGGCCCAGGCCAGCTGCTGCGCAACGCCCGTGAACAGCTTGGCTGGACGCGAGAGCAGGTTGCGTCCCGCATTCACCTTCGTCTGACCCTGATCGCCGCCATCGAGGCGGATACCTACGACAAGCATACGTCCCACACCTTCATTCGCGGCTATCTGCGCGCCTATGCCAAGCTGGTCGGCATTCCCGAGGAGACCATACTCGCGGCCTACGACAAGCTGGGACTGACGCCACCCGATAACATCGACATGCAGAGCTTCTCCCGTCGCTCCCGCCAGCAAGCCAACGACAGTCGGCTCAAGGTGGTGACCTGGCTGGTGATCCTGGTGCTGATCGCGCTCTCCATCGCCTGGTGGTGGCAGAGCACGGCACGTCGTTCCGCCGGGGATGAAGCCCTGGCGGCGAGCGAGATGGGCACGGATCAGACGATGTCTGTCGCCAGCGTGACGCCCGCTGTGGACGTGGCCGACCCCGTATTGCCCGTGGCCTCCGACGCCGTGGCGACGGAAGTTGTGGTAAGTGACGCCGCCGCCACTGTGCCGGCCGTCGTTGCCGCGACCAGTGCCGCCCTGTCTACCGAGGCCTCGGCTGCTGAGGCGACCCTGGCACCGGCAGAGCCGGCCGCCACCGAACCTGGCAAGGCGCCCCAGCTCAAGATGAGCTTCACCGCCGACTGCTGGCTGGATGTCAAGGATGCCAACGGCAAGACCCTGTTCAGCGGTCTGAAGAAGGCGAACGACGAGCTTGTGCTGGAAGGACCCGAGCCACTCAGATTCATCGTTGGCGCGCCCATGGCGGTCAATCTCGAATACCAGGGCAAGTCCTTCGACATGAGCCGTTACAACAACGGCCGGACTGCTCGCTTCTCACTGCCGCAGGAGTAATCTGTCCGCCATGTCCGCTCACGAATCCCCCATTATTCGTCGTCAATCCAGGCAGATCATGGTCGGCAATGTGCCGGTTGGGGGCAATGCCCCCATCACGGTGCAAACCATGACCAACACCAAGACCACGGATGTCGCCGCCACCGTCGAGCAGATCCAGCGGATCGAGCGGGTCGGTGCTGACATAGTCCGGGTCTCTGTACCCACCATGGAAGCGGCGGAAGCCTTCAAGCTCATCAAGCAGCAGACCCGCATTCCCATCGTCGCCGACATCCACTTCGACTACCGCATCGCCCTGAAAGTGGCCGAATACGGTGCCGACTGCCTGCGCATCAACCCGGGCAACATAGGCAACGAAGAGCGGGTGCGCGCCGTGGTCGACTGTGCCCGTCATTACAACATTCCGATCCGCATCGGCGTCAACGGTGGCTCCCTGGAGCGTGACATCCAGGAGAAGTATGGCGAGCCGACCCCGGAAGCCCTGCTCGAGTCGGCCATGCGCCACGTGGATTACCTGGATCGCCTCAACTTCGAGAACTTTAAGGTCAGCGTCAAGGCCTCCGACGTCTTCCTGGCGGTCGGTGCCTATCGCCTGCTGGCCAAGCAGATCGACCAGCCGCTGCACCTGGGGATCACCGAGGCGGGCGGCTTCCGTGCCGGCGCGGTGAAATCCGCCATCGGACTCGGCATGCTGCTGGCCGATGGCATAGGCGACACCATCCGCATCTCCCTGGCCGCCGATCCGGTGGAAGAGGTGAAGGTGGGCTTCGATATTCTCAAGTCCCTGCGCATTCGCTCCCGCGGCATCAACTTCATCGCCTGTCCCTCCTGCTCCCGTCAGGAGTTCGATGTGATAGGGACGGTGAACGCTCTGGAAGAGCGGCTCGAGGACATCATCACCCCGATGGATGTCTCCATCATCGGCTGCGTGGTGAACGGCCCGGGCGAGGCCCTGGTCTCGGATCTGGGGCTGGCGGGCGCCGCCAACAAGAGTGCTTTCTACGAAGGGGGCCAGCGGGTCGACCGGCTCGACAACAAGGATCTCATCCCGACCCTGGAGCGCCGTATCCGCGCCCGGGCGGCCATGCTGGATCCGGCCAACCAGATCCAGGTGGACAAAGGTTGAACCATTGAGGGGCCACCTGGGGTGGCCCCGGCTTTAGGTTGTTGATTTTAAATCCCGCATCCGGGCACCCTGATTTTACCTCGGGGCCGAAAATCCCTATAATGCGGCCAAATTTTACCTCTTTTTCTCGAGTATCAACGTGGCAAAACAGATCCAAGCTATTCGCGGTATGAATGATTGCCTGCCGGAGCAGAGCCCGGTATGGCAGAAAGTGGAACAGATCCTGCGCCAGGTCGTCGCCAGCTACGGCTACAGCGAAGTGCGCATGCCCATCGTCGAGCAGACCCATCTGTTCAAGCGCGCTATCGGTGAAGTGACCGACGTGGTCGAAAAAGAGATGTACACCTTTGAAGACCGCAACGGTGACAGCCTGAGCCTGCGTCCGGAAGGGACCGCCAGCTGCGTCCGTGCAGGCATCGAGCACGGCCTGCTCTACAACCAGGAACGCCGGATGTGGTACATGGGCCCCATGTTCCGTCACGAGCGTCCCCAGAAGGGCCGTTATCGCCAGTTCCACCAGTTCGGGGTCGAGCTGTTTGGCATCAACGGGCCTGACATCGACGCCGAGCTCATCATGCTGACCCACCGCCTGTGGCGTCTGTTCGGCATCAGCGATCACGTCACCCTGCAGCTTAACACGCTCGGTCAGAGCGACGAGCGCGCCGCTTACCGCGATGCCCTGGTGGCCTACCTGGAGCAGTACAAGAGCGAGCTGGACGAAGAGAGCCAGCGCCGCATGTACAGCAACCCGCTGCGGGTGCTCGACTCCAAGGACGAGAAGGTACAGGCCATTCTGGTGGGTGCCCCCCGTCTGTTCGATCACCTGGGTGAAGAGAGCCTGGCCCACTTCGAGGGGCTCAAGCGCCTGCTCGAGTCTGCCGGCATCCAATACGAGGTGAACGAGCGTCTGGTGCGCGGCCTCGACTACTACAACCTCACCGTGTTCGAGTGGGTGACGAGCAGCCTGGGCGCCCAGGGCACAGTCCTGGCCGGAGGCCGTTACGACGGCCTGGTGGAGCAACTCGGCGGTCAGGCGACCCCGGCCGTGGGCTTTGCCATGGGCATGGAGCGTCTGGTGCTGATGCTCGAAACCCTCGAGCTCAACGCCGACATCCGCCCGGCGGTGGATGTCTATCTGGCCATGGTGGGCGAGGGCACCGAGCAGGCTGGCTTCCAGCTTGCCGAGCGCCTGCGCGATGCACTGCCGGACTTGCGCCTGATGAGCCACTGCGGTGGCGGCAACTTCAAGAAACAACTCAAGCGTGCCGACAAGAGCGGCGCGGCCATTGCCCTGATCCTCGGCGAGACCGAGGTGCAAAGCGGGGAGATCACCATCAAATATCTGCGTGGCCAGGCCGAGCAACAGACCGTCTCGGTCGATGCCGCCATCGCCCTGCTGGCAGCTAAAGGAGAGTAAGCTGTGGAAGTGTATACCACTGAAGAACAACAGGTTGAGGTCATCAAGAGCTGGTGGAAAGAGAACGGCACCTCGGTACTCGCCGGGACTGTGATCGGTCTGGTCGGCCTCTTTGGCTGGCGTTACTACAACGAGCTGCAGCAGACCAACCAGGAAGCCGCCTCCCAGGCTTATAACGCCATGACAGCCCAGCTCGCCAAGGGTGACGATGCCGCCCTTGAGCAGGCCAAGAGCTTCATCAGCGCCCATCAGGGCGACGCCTATGCGGAGCTGGCTGCCCTGCAACTGGCCGCGGCTGCGGTCAAGGCGGGCAAGCTGGATCTGGCCGCCGAGCAGCTGACCCAGGTGGCCGCGAACGGCGACGAGAGCATCAAGCCCATCGCCGCCCTGCGCCTGGCACGGGTGCTCAAGGATCAGGGCAAGGCCGACGCGGCCCTGGCCCAGCTTGGCAAGATCAACAACGACGCCTTCAAGGCTCAGGTGGCGGAAGTGCGTGGTGACGTGCTGCTGGGGCAGGGCAAGCCCGAAGAGGCGCGCGATGCCTATCAGGTGGCGGCCGATGCCGGTGGCCTGCAGAGCAGCGCCGAACTCAAGCTGAAGATGGACGATCTGGCGCTGCCAGCGGTCACTGCGGGTGAGGCTCCGGATGCGTAATCTGTACAAGAAAATGGCGCTGGGGGTGGCAGTCTCCCTGGCCCTGCAGGGTTGCTCCCTGTTCAGTTCAGAGGAAGATTTGACCCCGATGGCGCCTCTGCCCGTGGTGGAGTCCGCCTTCAGTGCCGATACCCAGTGGTCCTCCTCCGTCGGGGATGGCATAGGTGATTTCTACTCCCAGCTGCAACCCGTGGTGGAAGAGGATCACATCTATGCCGCCGCCCGTGATGGGGATGTGACCGCCTTCGATCGCAACAGTGGCGAGACCCTGTGGAGCGTGGATCTGGCAGACCTGCCCATCAACGCCGACAAGCGCAGCGCCCGTCTCTCCGGCGGTCTGGTCTCCCGCTATGGCAAGCTGTTCCTCGGCTCCGAGAACGGGGTGGTCTACGCCCTGAACGAAGCGAACGGGGAAGTGCTGTGGCAGACCACTGTGCCCGGTGAAGTGGTGGCGAGCCCCGCCGTCGAGGATGGTCGCGTGGTGGTGCTGACCACCTCGGGCCGTCTGATGGCGCTCGATACCGATGAGGGCAAGCTGCAGTGGACCCTGTCCGAAGAGCAGCCGCCCCTGACCCTGCGCAGCGCCAGCACCCCTGTCATCACCAACGGCGCCGTGCTCTATGGCCGTGCCGATGGCAAGGTGGGCATAGCCCTGCTGAGCAACGGCCAGCCGGTGCGCCAGTCCAAGGTGGCCGACCCGCGCGGTGCCACCGAGCTGGATCGCATGGTCGATGTGGACGCCCGTCCGCTGATTGCCGGTGATGAGCTCTATGCCATCGCCTACAATGGCCAGCTGATGGCCCGCAAGCTGATGACAGGTGACGAGGTGTGGAAGCGCAAGTATTCCGGCTACCGCGACATGGCGGTTACCGGCAATGCCATAGTGCTGACCGACAGCCGCAGTCATCTGTTTGCGGTGGATCGTCGCAATGGTCTTGAGCTGTGGTCCAACACCCAGCTGGAAAACCGCACCGTGACCGCTCCCGTCGTCCTGGGTGACTACGTGGTGGTCGGCGATGTGGAAGGTTACCTGTATTGGCTGGATCGGACCGACGGGTCCATTAAGGCCATGCAGCAGCTCGACAGCAGTGGTCTCTATGCCGCGCCCCTGGTGGACGGTGACACCCTGTATGTGCAGAGCCGTGGCGGCAAGTTGTACGCTATCAAGCGTCCCTGATCGCCCGTCAATCTGAATATCCGGCTCCTGGTCTTCGGACCCGGAGCCTTTGTCGTCTTGAGAATGAGGCTTTTATGACTCCTGTAGTAGCCCTGGTGGGCCGCCCCAACGTGGGGAAATCCACCCTGTTTAACCGCCTGACCCGTACCCGGGATGCCCTGGTTGCCGATTTCCCCGGCCTGACCCGGGACCGCAAATACGGCCAGGCGAAGTTGGGCGAGCTGGAATTTATCGTGGTCGATACCGGCGGTATCGATGGCACCGAGGAGGGGATCGAGCTGAAGATGGCCGAGCAGTCCCTGCTGGCCATCGAGGAAGCGGATGTGGTGCTCTTCATGGTGGATGCCCGTGCCGGTTTGACCGCCGCGGATCAGGCCATCGCCGAGCACCTGCGCAAGACCCACAAGAAGGTGTTCCTGGTCGCCAACAAGACCGACGGCATCGACGGTGACTCCGCGGTCTCCGAGTTCTACGGTCTGGCGCTGGGGGAGGTCTACCAGATCGCCGCCGCCCACGGTCGTGGGGTGCTGAGCCTGCTGGAGCTGGCGCTGGCCCCCCACCTTGAGACCCTGGTCGAGGCCGCCGCCGAAGAAGAGGCGCAGGAAGAGGAGGACTTCGACGAAGAAGCCCTGCTGCGCATGGTGGCCGCCGGTGATCTCGATACCCGGGAAGACACCAAGGAGACCCCGTTCGCCGACTTGCCCATCAAGTTCGCCATCGTCGGTCGCCCCAACGTCGGCAAGTCCACCCTGACCAACCGCATGCTGGGTGAAGACCGCGTCATCGTCTATGACATGCCGGGCACCACCCGCGACTCCGTCTACATCCCCATGGAGCGTGACGAGCAGAAGTACGTGGTCATCGACACCGCTGGCGTGCGTCGCCGTGGCAAGGTGCACGAGACGGTGGAGAAGTTCTCCGTCATCAAGACCTTGAAAGCCATTGAGGATGCCAACGTCTGCCTGCTGGTGATAGACGCCCGCGAGACCATCACGGATCAGGACTTGAGCATCCTCGGCTTCGTGCTGAGCAGCGGCCGCTCCGTGGTGCTGGTGGTGAACAAGTGGGACGGTCTGGATCAGAAGGTGAAGGAAGACATCAAGAACGAGCTGGACAGACGCCTGGGCTTCATCGACTTCGCCCGCGTCCACTTCATCTCCGCCCTGCACGGCAGCGGCGTCGGCCATCTGTTCGAGTCCATCAACGAGGCTTACCAGTCCGCCACCCGTCGTACCAGCACCGCCATGCTGACCCGCATAATGCAGATGGCGCAGGAAGATCACCAGCCGCCCATGGTCAACGGTCGCCGCGTCAAGCTCAAGTATGCCCACGCCGGTGGCTACAACCCGCCGCGTATCGTGATCCACGGCAACCAGTTGAACGATCTGCCTGACTCCTACAAGCGGTATCTCATCAACTACTTCCGCAAGTCCCTGAAGATCATGGGTACCCCGATCCGGGTCGAGTTCCAGGAGTCGGTCAACCCCTTCGAGGGCAAGAAGAACACCCTGACCCTGAGCCAGGAGCGGCAACGGGATCGCCTGCTCAAGGCGAAGAACAAGAGCAAGAAATAAGCCCTGACGGCTGCCCTGGTGGCAGCCGTTTTTCTATCTGTCGAACGAGGGATGAGCCCAGGCTTCTGCCCTTGAGAGGAGATGACCATGAGTCTCTTGACATGCCCGGCCTGCCAGGCCGAGCTGGACAGCCGCAGCCCCGAGGTGAGCTGTGGCCAGTGTCATGCCCGCTATCGGATCCGGGCCCTGTGCCCGACCTGTCAGCAGAGCCTGGAGCGGCTTCGGGCCTGCGGCGCCGTGGATTACTTCTGCAACCACTGCAACAGCCTGGTCTCCAAGCGTGCCGTGCGGTTCGAGGCGATCCCGGCCGAGGCGAGCTGATGGAATAAAAAAACCCGGCCTTGGCCGGGTTTATGCTGTTGTGTGCTCCGCAATCAGCAAGGTATAGGAGCGGTTTCGGTGCCATATCTTGCGTTTCATGTCGGCCAGTTTCAGCTTGCGTCTGGGGCTCCAGGCGCATCTGGTCTTTCTGGTCAACGTGGCTCTTCTGCGTGTTCGCATCTGGTTTTCCTCCCTGGTCATCCCGGCGACGCTGACGGCCCCTGAGATGGGCGGCCATCGGTATCGCAAGTTGATGAATGTATTGCGATAAGCCTCTCTCAGACAGGCTCTGGTCTGGGGCAATGGTAACAGAGAATTCCCCCAGGCGACACACCCCGCAGGGCTCAGGGGGTGATGATCTGGCTGACTACCTCGGCGATGATGGCGGGGCGCTGTGCCGGGGCTGCCGGCTCGCTGCCGTCGTCTTCGTCCAGGGCCTCGCGGCGATGGGCCTTCTGCTGCTCGTTGTCGAGCCAGAGCAGGCTCTGGTAGTACTGGCGCACGTTGTTGACGTAGTTGCGCGCCTCGCCACCCCGGGCATATCCATAGCGCACCTTGCGATGCCAGCGTGACTGCTGCAGCAGGGGCAACACCTCTTTCACGTCGCTCCAGGCATCGGGATTCTTGCCGAGCTGCTTGGTCAGGCGGCGGGCATCCATCATGTGGCCATAGCCGATGTTGTAGGCGGTGAGGGCAAACCACACCTTCTCGTCCGCCGGCACCGAGTCCGGCACCTTCTCCATCATCTCCTGCAAGTAGCGGGCACCCCCCTTGATGCTCTCTTCCGGGTGGGTTCGATCGTTTACCCCCATCGCCTTGGCGGTGGGCTCGGTCAGCATCATCATGCCGCGCACCCCTGTGTAGGAGCGGGCCTGGGGGTCCCAGTGGGACTCCTGATAGCTGATGGCGGCCAGCAGGCGCCAGTCTATGTCCTTGGCATGGGTCTGGAACAGCGCCTGATACTTGGGCAGCAGGCTCTTGGCCCGCTTGAGGAAGGTGCGGGTGTCGACGAAATCGAAGTTTTGCACGTGGCCGAAGTACTTCTCGTCGAGCTTGGCGATGGAGCCATCCATGAAGCGCTGGCCGAAGAAGTCGATGATGCTGGCGTAGAGGCTGTCATCGGGCAGCTTGGTCATGGCCCAGGCCACTGTCTGCTTGCTGGCCAGGGTCAGCCCCTCGGTGAGCTCGGGGTAGTAGCGCTGGGTGCGGGCCAGCACAGTATCCTGCACCACCGTGTAGTCCACCTCGCCATCGGCGACCTGCTTGAGCAGCTCTTCCACGTCGGCGTCCCGGTTGATGCGCCAGCTCAGATTGGGGTACTGGCTGGCCAGCTCCTTCATCAGATCCTCACCGGTGGAGCCGGCAGGCACCACTATGGTGCCCTTGATGTCGCCGAGATCCTTGGGCCTGGGGGAGCCGTTGCGATAGACCAGCTTGGGGGAGACCTGGTAGAAGCCGGGGCCGAAGCGAAACAGCTTGCGTCGCTCCGGGGTCACCACGATGGCGGCGGCGGCGAGATCCAGGCTCCCCTTCTGCAGCTGTTCGACCAGCTCGGCGGTGGAGTAGGCCGGAACTATGGTCAGCTTGACCCCCAACCAGTCGGCATAGTGCTGCGCCAGCTCGTAATCGAACCCCTGGGCGGTGTCGTCACGCTGGTAATAGGAAGTGGGACCATAGAGGGTGCCAACACGGATCTCGCCCCGTTGGCGGATCTGCTCCAGCTGGCTGGAGGGGGAATAGAAGTCACAGCCGGCCAGGGCCAGTGTCAGCAACATCCCGATAAACAGTCGAAAAATGCAGCGCAAGTAGGTGAGTACCCTTGTTGAAAAAATCGGCATTTGTCAAAAGAGAGGCACCTTTATACCAGAGAGTGTGGAGGGAGTCACATCGTGGGAGATGAGAAAAACGTTTGTTCGCGGTGAGCCTGATCCCTATAATACGCGCGTCTCAAATCCCCCCACACTCTAAAACTTGGTGAGAAAGGTATATGGAAATCTTGCGTGGTGCCCCAGCACTGTCTGAGTTTCGTGTCCACAAGCTGCTGCAGAGCTGCGCACAGAGAGGAGTAGAGATAGCAGACGTCTATGCCGAATACGTGCACTTTGCCGAGCTTTCGAGCCCGCTCTCTCCCCCGGAGCGAGCGACCTTGGGCCAGCTTCTGCGCTACGGCCCGACCATCCCGGAACACACCCCCAGCGGTCAGCTGTTTCTCGTTACCCCCCGCCCCGGCACTATCTCCCCCTGGTCTTCCAAAGCAACCGACATCGCCCACAACTGCGGCCTGAACCAGGTCAAGCGGCTGGAGCGCGGCATTGCCTATTACGTGCAGGCCAAGGGTGAGCTGACCGCAGCCCAACGTGGCGAGGTCGCGGCCCTGCTGCACGATCGCATGATGGAGGTGGTGTTCGATGAGCCGAGCCAGGCTGCCGCCCTGTTTGCCCATCACGAGCCGCGCCCCTTCACCCAGGTGGATGTGCTGGGCGGTGGCCGCAGCGCCCTGGCCTCGGCCAACATCGAGCTGGGCCTGGCGCTTGCCGATGACGAAATCGACTACCTGGTGGAGAACTTCACCCGCCTTGATCGCAATCCCAACGACATCGAGCTCTACATGTTCGCCCAGGCGAACTCGGAGCACTGCCGTCACAAGATCTTCAACGCCGACTGGACCATAGACGGCGAGCAGCAGCCCAAGTCGCTGTTCAAGATGATCAAGAACACCTTCGAGCAGACGCCGGATCATGTCCTGTCTGCCTATAAAGACAACGCCGCCGTGATGGAAGGCAGCCAGGGTGGCCGCTTCTTCCCGAGCCCCGCCAGTGGCGAATACCAGTATCACCAGGAGCGCGTCGACATCCTGATGAAGGTGGAGACTCACAACCACCCGACCGCCATCTCCCCCTTTCCGGGGGCGGCCACCGGCTCCGGCGGCGAAATTCGCGACGAGGGCGCGACAGGCCGTGGCGCCAAGCCCAAGGCGGGCCTGGTAGGTTTCTCCGTCTCCAACCTGCGCATCCCCGGTTTTGAGCAGCCCTGGGAGCAGGATTTCGGCAAGCCGAGCCGCATCGTCAGCGCCTTTGACATCATGCAGGAGGGGCCCCTTGGCGGCGCCGCCTTCAACAACGAATTCGGTCGTCCGGCCATCCTCGGCTACTTCCGTACCTTCGAAGAGCAGGTGCCGAGCCACAACGGCGTCGAAGTGCGCGGTTACCACAAGCCCATCATGCTGGCGGGCGGCATAGGCAACATCCGCAGCGAACACGTCCAGAAAGGGGAGATCCCGGTGGGGGCAGCCCTGATCGTGCTGGGCGGCCCGGCCATGAACATTGGTCTGGGTGGTGGCGCGGCATCGAGCATGGCCTCCGGCCAGTCTGCCGAAGACCTCGATTTCGCCTCTGTGCAGCGGGACAACCCCGAGATGGAGCGCCGTTGCCAGGAGGTGATCGATCGCTGCTGGCAGCTCGGCGATGACAACCCCATCGTCTTCATCCACGACGTGGGTGCCGGCGGCCTCTCCAACGCCATGCCGGAGCTGGTGAACGACGGCGATCGCGGTGGTCGCTTCGACCTGCGCGCCATCGCCAGCGACGAGCCGGGCATGAGCCCGCTGGAGATCTGGTGCAACGAATCCCAGGAGCGCTACGTGCTGGCGGTCGCCCAGGACAAGCTGCCCCTGTTCAAGGCCCTGTGCGAGCGTGAGCGCGCCCCCTATGCGGTCATCGGCACCGCCACCGAAGAGAAGCACCTCACTCTCTCGGATGCGCATTTCGACAACCAGCCCATCGATCTGCCTCTGGACGTGCTGCTCGGCAAGGCGCCCAAGATGCACCGCGACGTTGTCACCCTGCCTGCCCAGGGCAAGCCGTTGCAGCTCGATGGCACCACCCTCTCCGAGGCAGCCGAGCGGGTACTGCGTCTGCCGACCGTGGCGGAGAAATCCTTCCTCATCACCATAGGTGATCGCAGCGTGACCGGTCTGGTCAACCGTGACCAGATGGTCGGCCCCTGGCAGATCCCGGTAGCCGATTGCGCCGTCACCGCCGCCACCTACGACAGCTACCACGGCGAAGCCATGTCCATGGGGGAGCGTACCCCGGTGGCGCTGCTCTCCCACGCGGCTTCTGCCCGTATGGCGGTGGCCGAGGCCCTGACCAACCTGGCGCCGGCTCATATCGGTTCCCTCAAGCGGGTCAAGCTCTCCGCCAACTGGATGTCTGCCGCCGGTCACCCGGGGGAAGATGCCGGCCTCTATGAGGCGGTCAAGGCGGTGGGCGAGGAGCTCTGCCCGGCCCTTGGCATCACAATCCCGGTGGGCAAGGACTCCATGTCCATGAAGACCCGCTGGCAGCAGGACGGGGAAGAGCGCAGCGTCACCTCGCCGCTCTCCCTGCTTATCTCCGCCTTCGCGCGCGTGGAAGACGTGCGCAATACCGTCACGCCGCAGCTGCGCACAGACCTTGGGGAAACCGACCTTATCCTGATTGACCTTGGCAACGGCAAGCAGCGCCTTGGCGCCTCCGCCCTGGCCCAGGTCTATCGCCAGCTTGGTCAGAGCGCCCCGGATCTGGACAACCCCGTCCAGCTGAAGGGCTTCTTCAACGCCATCCAGGCGCTGGTGGCGGATCGCAAGCTGATTGCCTACCACGACAGATCCGATGGCGGTCTCTTCGTCACCCTGACCGAGATGGCCTTCGCCGGTCACTGCGGCCTCGACATCCAGCTCGACCGCGTGGGTGGCGAACTGCTGCCGGCCCTGTTCAACGAGGAGCTGGGTGCCGTCATCCAGGTGCGCCGCGACGACAAGGAAGCCGTGCTGACCCTGTTGGCCGGTCACGGTCTGGCGGCCTGCTCCCATGTGCTGGGTACTGTGCGTGAAGACGATCTCATCCTGTTCCAGCGTGCCGGGACCGAAGTGTACCGCGCCAGCCGCACCGCCCTTCGCACCCTCTGGGGCGAGACCAGCTGGCAGATGCAGCGCCTGCGGGACAACCCCGAGTGCGCGGATCAGGAACATGCCGCCCGTCAGGACGCCACCGACCCGGGTCTGCAGGCCAGGTTGACCTACAACCCGTCCGAGGACGTGGCCGCGCCCTATATCGCCCGCGGGGTCTCCCCCCGTCTGGCGGTGCTGCGCGAGCAGGGGGTCAACTCCCACGTGGAGATGGCAGCGGCGTTCGACCGCGCCGGGTTCGCGGCGGTGGATGTGCACATGAGTGACATCCTGTCCGGTCGCATCAAGCTGGAAGAGTTCCAGACCCTGGTGGCCTGTGGCGGCTTCTCCTACGGCGACGTGCTGGGGGCGGGGGAAGGCTGGGCCAAGTCCATCCTGTTCAACGACAACGCCCGCGAGCAGTTCCAGCGCTTCTTCGAGCGTGGCGACACCCTCTCCCTGGGGGTGTGCAACGGTTGCCAGATGATGTCCAACCTGCGGGATCTCATCCCGGGGGCCGATCTGTGGCCGCGCTTCGTGCGCAACCGCTCCGAGCGCTTCGAGGCGCGCTTCAGCCTGGTGGAAGTGCAGGACTCCCCGTCCGCCTTCTTCGCCGGCATGGCGGGCTCTGTGATGCCCATCGCCGTCTCCCACGGGGAAGGACGGGTGGAAGTGCGCGATGCCGCTCACCTTGCCGCGCTGCAACAGAGCGGCCTGGTGGGGCTGCGTTTCGTGGACAACCGCGGCCAGGTCACCGAGCAGTACCCGGCCAACCCGAACGGGGCACCGGCGGGCATCACTGCGGTCACCACCACGGACGGCCGCGCGACTATCATGATGCCGCACCCGGAGCGGGTGTTCCGCACAGTGGCGAACTCCTGGCACCCGGACAACTGGGGCGAAGATGGCGCCTGGATGCGGATGTTCAGAAACGCTCGCGTGCGTCTGGGTTAATCCCGCGCTGACGTTCTAGAGAATCAAAAACCGGCCTCGTGGCCGGTTTTTTTATGGGCCTGTGAGGCGCTCTGCGAGCCTTGGGCTGGTGGCAGAGGGAAGGAGAGCAAGGGGGAGAGAGCAGAGAGGAGGGCACTGTGAGCCGGGCTCCCTTGCCGGGTTGATACCTGGGCCCGGCAGTCTGGCGAGATAAAAAAACCGGCCACGGGGGCCGGTTTTGCTCTGTGGACTGACGCTGAGGCTAGCGCAGCACCACGTGCTGGAAGCCCTGCACCAGGCTGATGACAGGCTGGGGATAGATGCCGAGTGCCACCACCAGGATGGCGGAGAGCAGCACCACAAGCCCGCCGGAGGAGAAGGCCCAGTCGGCCTTGGCATCGCGCAGCTGCATGCCGGGTTCCCGCAGGTAGAGGGTGACCATGACGCGCAGGTAGTAGTAGAGCCCCAGGGCACTGCCGAGCACTATGGCGCCGGAGAGCCACCACAGCTTGGCATCGACCGTCACCCCGATGAGGTAGAACTTGCCGATGAAGCCCAGCGTCATGGGGATGCCCGCGAGCGACAACATCATCACCGTCATGACGGCTGTCAGGTAGGGGCGCTTCCAGAACAGGCCGCGATAGCTGTGCAGGGAGTCCGCATCCTTGCCGCGATAGGGGCTGGACATCATGCTGATGACGCCGAAGGCCCCCAGGCTGGTGAAGAGGTACATGAGCAGGTAGACACCGGCCGCTTCCACCGGCATCTGGCCGAGGCGGCTCGCCACTATCACCGCCAGCAGGTAGCCGAAGTGGGAGATGGAGGAGTAACCCATCATCCGCTTGATGTTGGTCTGGATCAGCGCCAATAGGTTTCCGACCACGATGGAGATGACCGCCATGGCCGCCAGCAGCCAGTGGATCATGGGATCCGAGGTGGCCGGCACCGCCAGGTAGAAGCGCAGCAGCACGCAGAACACGGCTATCTTGCTTACGGTGGCGAGGAAGGTGGCCACAGGTGCCGGGGCGCCCTCATAGACATCCGGGGTCCAGAGGTGGAAGGGGGCGAGCGACAACTTGAACGCAAAGCCCACCAGCATCAGGCCAAAGCCCCCCATCAGCAGCGGGTGGTGAGCCGGGCTCTGGGCCAGGGTCAGGCCGAGATCGCTGAAGCTCAGGCTGCCCGCCTGGGCATAGAGCAGCGCCATGCCGAACAGCAGGAAGGCGGTGGCGGCGGCGGAGAGCACCATGTACTTGATGCTGGCCTCCAGGGAATGGCGCTCGCGATAGGCATAACCCACCAGACCGAACATGGGCAGGGTCAGCATCTCGATCCCGATAAACAGTGACGCGAGATGGCGGGAACCCGCCAGCACCAGGCCACCGGCGGTGGCGATCAGCAGCAGCAGGTAGAACTCTTCCCGGTTGTCCGGGTAGCCCTTGAGCCAGGAGCGACCGAAGGTACAGGTGGCCAGGGCGCCGATGAGCACCAGCCCCATGTAGAAGACCGCATAGCTGTCCACTTGCAGCAGGGGAGTGACCCCCTGATCCCCCTGGGCCATGACGATGGGCAGGGAGAAGAGCGCCAGGTTGAGGCCTGTGATGGTCACCACGAAGGCGGTGTCATCGCAGCGCTTCCAGGCGATGGCGAGCATCAGGGCGACCATGGCCCCCGTGGTCAGCAACAGGGGCAGCAGGGCCAATAGTTGGGCGGCGGTAAACGTCATGACAAGGCTCCCGGTGTGGACAAGGAAAGGGAGAGAGAAACAGAGGGCATCATTGCAGTGCTCCTGTGGCTGGCAGCGCGTACCAGTGCAGCACGCTCAGCAGGCTGCTGCTGGCGGTGTCGAGCACGGGTTGCGGGTAGAGACCGAGCAGCACCAGCAGACCGGCTATGGTCAGCATCATGGCCAGCTCCCGTCTGTCCAGGCCCTTGAGGACGCTCTCGTCCTTGGGGGCACCGAAACAGGCGCGCTGCAGCATGATGAGGGAGTAGACCGAGGCCAGCACCAGGCCGAAGGTGGCGATGATGGTGATGATGGGGGCCACCTGGAAGCTGCCGATGAGGATCAGGAACTCGCCGACGAAGTTGCCGGTGCCCGGCATGCCAAGGGAGGCCACCGAGAAGAACAGCATGACGCCGGGCAGGTAGCGCAGTCGACCCCAGAGACCGCCCATCAGGCGCAGGTCCCGGGTGTGCAGGCGCTCGTAGAGCTGGCCGCACAGGATGAAGAGACCGGCGGCGGAGAGGCCGTGGGCGATCATCTGCACCACTGCCCCTTGCAGGGCCAGCTCGCTGCCCGAATAGATGGCGATCATCACGAAGCCCATGTGGGAGATGCTGGTGTAGGCCACCAGACGCTTGATGTCAGTCTGGGCGAACGCCAGCAGGGCGCCGTAGATGATGCCGAAGAGGCCAAGGAGCATGGCGTAGGGGGCGAACTCGGCGGAGGCCTCCGGGAACAGCGGCAGGGTGAAGCGCAGCAGGCCGTAGGCGGCGGTTTTGAGCAGGATGCCCGCCAGGTCCACAGAACCCGCGGTCGGTGCCTGGCTATGGGCGTCCGGCAACCAGCCATGGAGCGGCACCAGGGGCATCTTGACCGCGAAGGCGATGAAGAAGCCCAGCATCAGCAGCCACTGTACGCCCTTGCTCATCGGGGTATTGAGCAGGTCGAGGTAGTTGAAGGTGAAGACCCCTGTGCTGGCGTGGTGGGTCAGCACCAGCCCGAGGATGGCCACCAGCATGATGAGGCCGCTCGCCTGGGTGTAGATGAAGAACTTGGTGGCCGCGTTGATCCGGGATTTACCGTCGGTGACCGAGTGGCCCCAGAGTGCGATCAGGAAGTACATGGGAACCAGCATCATCTCCCAGAAGAAGAAGAAGAGGAACAGGTCCACCGCCATGAAGACGCCGAGCACGCCCCCCAGGATCCACAGCAGATTCAGGTGGAAGAAGCCGATGCGCTGCACGATTTCCTTCCAGGAGCAGAGGATGGCCAGCACACCGATGAAGCTGGTGAGCATCACCATCAGGAGGGACAAGCCGTCTACCGCCAGGTGCAATGAGATGCCGAAGCGGGGGATCCAGGGTTGCTGCCACTCGGCCGCCCAGACGGGGAGGCCGGGGCTGGCGAGGGAGAAGTCACCCCCCAGCCAGATGGCACCGGAGAGCACCAGGCAGGCGCTCATGGAGAGCAGGGCTACCCAGCGAACGAATTGTCCGCCGAGCCGCTCCATCTGCCAGCAGAGCAAGCCGCCGATAAAAGGAATTAACAAGATCCAGAGTAAGGTCACGATATCAGCTCTCGTCTAGGTTCTAGTCGGGCAGGCCCCGGGCCTGCCACACATATTGGGCTCATGGATCAGCCGAGCAGCAGCAGGGCCAGGATCAGGGCGGCGCCCATCCCCATGGAGGCGGCATACCAGCGCAGCTTGCCGGACACTGTCCAGGCCAGCAGCTGGTGGCCGCCCTGGGCCAGCACGGCGGGCAGGTTCATCATCCGATCCAGCGGGTCCTTGCCGAGCAAGCGGGTCACCAGCAGGTAGGGCTTGACCCAGATCCAGTCATACAACCAGTCAAAGCCCCAGGCATTGAACCAGAGGGTGCTGAGCGCGCGGCCGGCGGCACTCTCGGCGATCCCCTTCGCCAGGCGACGTTCGCCGAGGAAGAGGAAGGCGGCGAGCGCAATGCCTGCCACGGCGATGACGCCGGAGAGGATCTCGAGGCTGTGGCGTCCCTCTTCGATATGATCCCCCGGGCCTGCCGGCAGTACTCCGGCGAGCGGCGGCACTATCAGGGCACCGACCCCGGTGGAGAGCACCAGCAGCACCAGCAGCGGCAGCTGGTGGGCCAGGCCGTGGCCTTTGTGCGCCTGCGTCTGTGCCTTGCCGTGGAAGGCGATGAAGATGAGGCGGAAGGTGTAGAGGGAGGTCAGGAAGGCCCCACCCAGACCGGCCCACAGCAGGGCGCTCTGGCCACTGGCCTGCACCTGCCAGAGGATGGCGTCTTTACTGTAGAAGCCGGCGGTGACCAGCGGCAGCGCGGCCAGGGCCGAGCCCCCCACCAGGAAGCAGGCATAGACCAGGGGCAGGCTCTTGCGCAGGCCCCCCATCTTGAAGATGTTCTGCTCGTGGTGGGTCGCGACTATGACGGCCCCGGCGGAGAGGAACAGCAGCGCCTTGAAGAAGGCATGGGTCATCAGGTGGAAGATGGCCCCTTCCCAGGCACCGACCCCCAGGGCCAGGAACATGTAGCCTATCTGGCTCATGGTGGAGTAAGCCAGGATCCGCTTGATGTCGGTCTGTACCAGGGCGGCAAAACCTGCCAGCACTAGGGTGATGGCGCCGACCAGAGCCACCAGATGGAGGATCTCCGGGGCCAGCAGGAAGAGGCCGTGGGTGCGGGCGATGAGGTAGACACCGGCGGTCACCATGGTGGCCGCGTGGATCAGTGCCGAGACCGGGGTTGGGCCCGCCATGGCGTCTGCCAGCCAGGTCTGCAGGGGCAGCTGGGCGGATTTGCCGACCGCGCCGCCGAGCAGCATCAGGCAGGCGAACGACAGGGCAGGGGAGCCCTCGGCAAAGACCACTGGGGCGCGCACCAGCAGCTCGTGGATGTTGAGGGTGCCGAGCTCCCGGTAGAGCACGAAGAGCCCGATGGCGAGGAAGACGTCACCGACCCGGGTCACCACGAACGCCTTGAGGGCGGCGGCGCCGTTGGCCGGGTTGCGGTAGTAGAAGCCGATCAGCAGGTAGCTGCACAGCCCCACCCCTTCCCAGCCCAGGTAGACGAACAGCAGATCATCGGCCAGCACCAGGAACACCATGCTGGCGATGAAGAGGTTGGTGTAGGTGAAAAAGCGGGAATACCCCTCTTCTCCGCGCATGTACCAGGAGGCGAACAGGTGGATGAAGAAGCCCACCCCTGTCACCACCCCCAGCATGGTCAGCGACAGCCCATCCAGCGCCAGACGGAAGGTGGGCTGGAATTCACCCACCGACATCCACTGCCACAGGGTCTGGGTATAGACGCCGCCCTCGGGGGTGTGATTGAGGAAGTCTAACCCGACCCAGATTGTGGTCAGGGCCGACAGGCCTATGCTGCCGACACCGATGAGTGCCGCGCTGCGCTCGCCGAGACGGCCGATGGAGAAGGCCAGCAGCAGCCACCCCAGCAGGGGGAACAGGAAAGTCAGATATAGGAGGCTCATCCGCGCATCTCGCTCACAGTGTCCACGTTCAGGGTGTGGTAACGACGATAGAGCAGCAGTAACAGGGCGAGGCCGATACTGGCCTCCGCTGCCGCCAGAGAAATCACCAGTATGTACATGATCTGGCCGTCGGCCTGGGCCCAGCGGCTACCCGCCACCACGAACGCCAGGGCGGACGCATTCATCATGATCTCGATACTCATGAGGATAAACAGCAGGTTGCGGCGGATCAGCAGACCGCACAAACCGATGCAGAACAGGATGGCGGCCAGCAGAAGACCGTGTTCCATGGGTATGCCACTCATTGCTGACCTCCTTCCTGGGATGGGCGAGCGGTGGGTTTGGGGACGGAAAGCACTTCCCCGCTCTTGTCTTCACGGCCAAGGTGATAGGCGGTGACCAGACCCGCCAGCAGCAGTATGGAGGCGAGCTCCACCGCCAGCACATAGGGGCCGAACAGGGCGATGCCGACTTCCTTGGCACTGACGTCGGTCTGCCCGAGCTCACCGCCGGTGACCCCGAGAATGCCGTAGGCCAGGAAGCCGAGCAGGATGAGGGAGAGCAGGGCAGGCCCACCCCAGGTCATGGGGGTGAGCCAGTTGCGCTCCTGATCCTGGGATGAACCCAGGTTCAGCATCATCACCACGAACACGAACAGCACCATGATGGCGCCGGCGTAGACGATCACCTGCAGGGCGCCAGCAAAGGAGGCTCCCAGGCAGAAGAAGATCATGGCCACGGCGATGAGCGAAATGATGAGATTGAGCAGCGCATGCATGGGGTTGCTGGTGCTGATGACCCGCAGCGTGCTGTAAACGGCGACCAGGGCCGCGGCATAAAATGCCAGTTCCATGATTGACTCCTAGGGCAGCAGGCTCTTGACATCGATGGGTTTGGCTTCGTTCTCGGCATCCCCTTTGGGCTTGCCGTCGATGGCCATCCCGCTCATGCGGTAGAAGTTGTAGTCCGGGTATTTGCCGGGGCCGCTGATCAGCAGATCTTCCTTCTCGTACACCAGATCCTGGCGGCGATACTCACCCATCTCGAAATCCGGCGTCAGCTGGATGGCGGTGGTGGGGCAGGCCTCTTCACACAGACCGCAGAAGATGCAGCGGGAGAAGTTGATGCGGAAGAACTCCGGGTACCAGCGACCGTCGTCCCGCTCCGCTTTTTGCAGCGAGATACAGCCGACCGGGCAGGCCACGGCGCACAGGTTGCACGCCACGCAGCGCTCGTCACCGTCCGGATCCCGGGTCAACACGATGCGACCACGGAAACGGGGCGCGGCATAGACCTGCTGCTCCGGGTAGCTCAGAGTC
The DNA here is from genome assembly GCF_946892685.1 of Aeromonas sp. Marseille-Q5825. Taxonomy (NCBI): domain Bacteria; kingdom Pseudomonadati; phylum Pseudomonadota; class Gammaproteobacteria; order Aeromonadales; family Aeromonadaceae; genus Aeromonas; species Aeromonas sp. Marseille-Q5825. Next base: position 205,684 of record NZ_CAMPOU010000002.1, on the reverse strand, counting down.
TCGCGGGGGCGCCAGGCATGGGAGAAGACCATCCCCAGACTGCGCAGTTGGGTGCCAACACCCTTGATAATGCTCGTAATTTTCATTGGTGCCTCACTGCACGTTCATAAGCACGACGGCGCCGGTTACCAGCATGTTGAGCAAGGTAAGCGGTAAGCAGACTTTCCAGCCAAAGGACATCACCTGGTCAAAGCGCGGGCGGGGCAGGGAGGCCCGCAGCAGGATGAAGAACACCATGAAACAGGCGGTCTTCAGGGCAAACCAGATGAAGGGCGGCAACCAGGGGCCGTGCCAGCCACCGAAGAAGAGGGTCACTATGAGGGAGGAGATCAGCACTATGCCGATGTACTCGCCCACGAAGAACAGACCCCACTTCATGCCCGCGTACTCGATGTGATAGCCGTCGGCGAGCTCCTGCTCGGCCTCCGGCTGGTCAAACGGGTGACGGTGGGTGACGGCAACCCCGGCAAACAGGAAGGTGATGAAACCCAGGAACTGGGGGACCACGTTCCACAATCCGGCTTGCGCCTCCACGATCTCCCGCAGGTTGAAGCTGCCGGTCTGGATGACGATCCCCATCAAGGAGAGGCCGAGGAACACCTCGTAGGAGAGGGTCTGGGCCGAGGCGCGCAGGCTGCCGAGCAGGGAGTACTTGTTGTTGCTCGACCAGCCGGCAAAGAGCACGGCGTAGACCGCCAGCCCCGCTATGGCCAGGATGTAGAGCAGCCCCACGTTGAGATCCGCCACGCCCCAGGTGGGGGTGATGGGCACCACAGCAAACGCCAGGATGAAGGCGGTAAAGGCGATGATGGGGGCCAGCACGAAGATCCGGCGATCCGCGAAGGGCGGGATCCAGTCCTCCTTGAAGAACATCTTGACCATGTCGGCCGCCAGTTGCAGCAGGCCGAAGGGACCCACCCGGTTGGGGCCGTACCTGTCTTGCCAGAGCGCCAGCAGACGGCGCTCGATGAAGCTCATGAAGGCGCCAGCCCCCACAATCCCCACCAGCACGATCAAGGCTTTGCCTACCTCCAGCAACAGATCGATCAGCTCATTGTTCATGCGATGGCCTCCTGCAAGTCAGTCACATAGGCCTGGTGCAGCGCGGTCGGCAGACCATGGGCGCCCAGGGGCAGGCCGAGCAGACCCGGTGCCAACCGTTCGCTTATCCGCAGGGTTAGCCGCCAGTGGTGACCACCCCAGGAGAAGGCCACCAGGTTGCCGGCATGAAGGGCCAAACGGGCGGCATCGACCGGGTTCAGCACCAGCTCGGGGTCCCCCATGCGGGCCTGGATGACGGGGCTGCGCGCGGAGAGCTCGTCGCCACCGAACAGCTGGTCATAGCTCACCACTTGCAGCGCCGCCTGGGCGGTGAAGGGGGCGGGAATGGTGTCGAACCAGCCGAGGGACTCGCTGCCCGGCTCCAGCAGGCGACGACCGGGATCCCCGGCCCGCAGGTTGCCACCCACCTCGTCCTGGAACTTGTTCCAGGCGGAGGGGGAGTTCCAGCCCGGTGCCCAGGCGAACGGCACCTGTTGCAGGGGTTGGCGGGCACCGGCGTAGCCTTCCATGGAGAAGTTGAAGGGGGAGTCGGGGTCTTGCGCCACCCGGGGCTCGCTCACGTTCTGATCCGCCAGCATGGAGGTGCGGCCGCTGTAGCGGTGCGGCTCGCGGGCGAGCTTCATGCCGCGGATACGCAGCCCGGCATTGGGGGCGGCTTCGCCCATGGTGGCCAGCAGCGGGGCAGAGGCGGCGCAGGCCGCACTCACCTCGTCGAAGCTGCTCCAGCGGGGGGACTTGCCGTCCAGCGTGCCTTGCAGCGCGGCCAGCCAGCGCCAGCCTTCGCGCACCTGGATGTCGGCGTCGTAGAAGGCGGGGGCATAGACCTGGAAGAAGCGCTGGGCACGGCCTTCCATGTTCACCACAGTGCCATCGGCCTCCGCAAAGCTGGCGGCAGGCAGTACCAGATGGGCCTGCTGGGCGGTGCGGGTGTCCTGATGATCCACCACCAGCAGATGCTGCAGGCGCTTGATGGCGGCATCGACCCGGTTGCGGGGGGCACGGCGATAGAGATCGTTCTCCAGGGTGATCAGCGCAAGGGACTCGCTCCCTTCGATGCGCTCGAGGGCGGCTTCCAGGGGAGCGGCGTTGCCGGCCAGCATGGCCAGCCCCAGGCTGTTGGCCTCCTGGGCCACCAGTGCCAGTTCGACGGTCTGACCACGACCCTTGAGGGCGTGGGCTATGTTGCTGGCCGCCTCGATCAGCGCCTGGCTGCGGGCACCGGAGCCTGCGATGATGAGCGGCTTCTTGGCGTTGCCAAGCAGCTCGGCCCAGCGGGTCGCTTGAGCCAGCTGATCGGCGCCCAGATCCTGCGGGGCAGGGGCGGAACCGTCGAGCAGGTGGGCGATGGCAAAGCCGAGGCGGGCCTGATCGGCGTGAGGGGCATGCAGGGTATCGGCGGCCACGTCGTCGAGACGGGTCTGATCCAGGCTGGTGATGAGCAGCGGATAACGCTCATTCTGAGCGAGCGTCTGCACCGCGGCGACCTGCCACAGGTCCACCTTCAGCTTGCGGGCGATCTCGCGGCCCTTGCCCTTGACTGCCTGACGCAGGGCCAGGCTGATCCGGGCGGCCGTCTGGGTGACATCTTCACCCAGCACCAGCACGGCGTCGGCCTCTTCCATGTCACGCAGGCTGGGGGTACGTACCCCGCCCTGGTGCAGGACATGCAGCATCTTCTGCAGGCAGGCCCATTCACTCTGCTCGACCCCTGCGTAGAAGTTGGCGGCGCCCACCAGCTCGCGCAGGGCGAAGTTGCTCTCGAGCGAGGCTCGTGGCGAGCCGATGCCGATGATGCCGGAGGCGGTGCGCAGGGCATCGGCGGCGCGGTTGAGGGCGCCATCCACAGTGATGGCCAGCTTGTCATTGCCATCCTGAAGCAGGGGTTGGCGCGGGCGGTCGGCCTGGTTGACATAGCCGTAACCGAAGCGGCCACGATCACAGAGGAAGTAGTGGTTCAGGGCGCCGTGGAAGCGGTTCTCGATGCGGCGCAGCTCGCCATATCGCTCACCCGGGCTGATGTTGCAGCCGACCGAGCACTGCTGGCAGATGCTGGGGGCAAACTGCATGTCCCACTTGCGGTTGTAGCGCTCGGAATGGGTCTTGTCGGTGAAGACGCCGGTGGGGCAGACCTCCACCAGGTTGCCGGAGAACTCGCTTTCCAGGGTGCCATCCTCGACCCGGCCGAAGTAGACGTTGTCGTGGGCGCCGTAGACACCCAGATCCTCGCCGCCGGCGTAATCCTTGTAGTAACGCACGCAACGATAGCAGGCGATGCAGCGGTTCATCTCGTGGTTGATGAAGGGGCCGAGATCCTGATTCTGGTGGGTGCGCTTGGTGAAGCGGTAGCGACGGCTGTTGTGGCCCGTCATCACCGTCATGTCTTGCAGGTGGCAGGCGCCACCCTCTTCACACACAGGGCAGTCGTGGGGGTGGTTGGTCATCTGCCACTCCACCACAGTCTTGCGAAACTCCTTCGCCTCTTCGTCCTCGATGGAGATATAGGTGCCATCTGTGGAGGGGGTCATGCAGGACATGACCAGGCGGCCGCGCTTGTCGTCGGCATTCTGATACTGTTTGACCGCACACTGGCGGCAGGCGCCGACGCTACCGAGCGCCGGGTGCCAGCAAAAATAGGGGACGTCCAGACCCAGCGACAGACAGGCTTGCAGCAGGTTATCTGCCCCGTCTACCTCGAACTCTTTACCGTCTACATGAATGGTTGCCATACAACTTCCCTGAAACCTGTTTTGTGAAATCGGCTATTGCCCGATGCGTTCTGGCGTATTACCAGCGCTCGCCCAGCAGATTGGGCTGGATACCCTTGAACAGCTTGTGATTGTCATGGGGGGCCTTGACCCCGGCCTCGAACTCGGACCGGAAGTACTTCATGGCACTGCCAAGGGGCTCGACGGCGCCAGGGGCATGGGCGCAGAAGGTCTTGCCCGGCCCCAGGAAGCTGACCAGCTGCTCCAGGGTGGCGAGATCCTCGGGCTGGCCTTCGCCTCGCTCCAGGGCCCGCAGGATCTTGACGCTCCAGGGCAGGCCATCGCGGCAGGGGGTGCACCAGCCGCAGGATTCGCGGGCGAAGAACTCTTCCATGTTGCGCAAGAGTCCGACCATGTTGATGCTGTCATCCACCGCCATGGCGAGGCCGGTGCCCATGCGGGTGCCGACCTTGCCGATGCCACCTGCATACATCTGGGCATCCAGGTGCTCGGGCAGCAGGAAGCCGGTGCCGGCACCGCCCGGTTGCCAGGCCTTGAGGCGATATCCGGGTTTCATGCCGCCGGCATAGCCCTCGAACAGTTCGCGGGCGGTGATGCCAAAGGGCAGCTCCCACAGACCCGGGTTGTTCACCTTGCCGGAGAAGCCCATCAGCTTGGTGCCGTGATCTTCCGAGCCTGGCAGCGCCAGCCCCTGATACCAGGGGACGCCGTTGCCTATGATGGCGGGCACGTTGCACAGGGTTTCGACGTTGTTGACGCAGGTCGGCTTGCCCCAGACGCCGGAGACGGCGGGGAAGGGGGGTTTTGCCCGCGGGTTGGCGCGGCGCCCTTCCAGGGAGTTGATGAGCGCCGTCTCTTCGCCGCAGATGTAGCGTCCGGCGCCGGTGTGGACGAACAGCTCGAAGTCAAAGCCCGACCCCAGGATGTTCTTGCCGAGCAGGCCGGCGGCCTTGGCCTCTTCCACCGCGCGGCGCAGGTTGATGGCGGCATCGACATATTCGCCACGCAGGAAGATGTAGCCGCGGTAGGCCTTGAGGGCACGGGCACTGATGATCATCCCCTCGATCAGCAGGTGGGGCAGTTGCTCCATCAGCAGCCGGTCTTTCCAGGTATTCGGCTCCATCTCGTCGGCGTTGCAGAGCAGGTAACGGATGTTCATGCTCTCGTCTTTGGGCATCAGGCCCCACTTCACCCCGGTGGAGAAGCCGGCGCCGCCGCGCCCCTTGAGGCCGGCGTCCTTGACGGTGCCGACTATCTCATCGGGGCTCATCTGACTCAGTGCCTTGCGGGCCGCTTCGTAGCCCTGCTTGCTCTGGTATTCGTCCAGCCAGACCGGCTGGCCGTCATCGCGCAACCGCCAGGTGAGCGGATGGGTCTCGGGGGCACGGGCGATGCGGTTGGCGGTGCCAAAGGATGCCAAACTCATGGATAAGCCTCCAGGGTTTTCAGCAGACTGACGGCGTCGAGCCCACCGTAGGTATCGTCGTCGATCATCAGCGCCGGCCCCTTGTCGCAGTTGCCGAGGCAGCAGACCGGCAGCAGGGTGAAGCGGCCGTCAGGGGAGGTCTGGCCGGGGGCCAGATCCATGACTTCTTTCAGGCCGGCCAGCAGTTGCTCATGGCCGTTGATGTAACAGACCATGCTGTCACAGACACGGATGATGTGGCGGCCTACCGGCTGGCGGAAGATCTGGCTGTAGAAGGTGGCGACCCCTTCCACATCGCTGGCGGGGATGCCGAGCTCGGCGGCGATGGCATGGATGGCACCGTCCGGCACCCAGCCGCGGGCCTGCTGCACGATTTTGAGTGCTTCTATGCTGGCGGCGCGGGGATCTTCGTAGTGGTGCGTCTCATGCTCTATGGCATCGCGCTCGGCCTGGCTCAGGACGAAGCCGTCCTTCTGGCTTGGGACTAGGCCGTCCCCCTTGCTCTGGCATGCGCTCTGTCCCGCTGGGGACGATGTATTCTTGCACTGACATTGCTGGCTCATGAACTTAACCTTTTGTCGTTTATTCTTCTTGTCCCGTTGCGCCCTCCTGTGGGCGCGGCGGGGACTTAACGATCCACATCCGACATGACGAAATCGATACTGCCCAGGTAGACGATGAGATCCGACACCATCTGGCCACGGATCACCGAGGGGATCTGCTGCAGGTGGGCAAAGCTCGGAGTCCGGATCCGGGTCCGGTAGCTCATGGTGGAGCCGTCGCTGGTCAGGTAGTAACTGTTGATCCCCTTGGTCGCCTCTATCATCTGGAAGGACTCGGCGGCCGGCATCACAGGGCCCCATGAGACTTGCAGGAAGTGGGTGATCAGGGTCTCGATGTCCTGCAGGGTGCGCTCTTTGGGCGGCGGCGTGGTGAGCGGGTGATCCGCCTTGAAGGGGCCCTCCGGCATGTTCTTCATGCACTGCTCTATGATGCGCATGCTCTGGCGGATCTCCTCGATGCGCACGGTAGCGCGATCGTAAGCATCCCCATTGCTGCCCACCGGCACCTCGAACTCGAACTGATCGTAGCCGGAATAAGGGCGCCATTTGCGCACGTCGAAGTTGAGGCCGGTGGCCCGCAGACCGCCCCCCGTGGTGCCCCAGGCGAGCGCCTGCGCCGTGTTGTAGGCGGCGACGCCCATAGTGCGACCGCGCAGTATGCTGTTGCGCATGGCGGCCTTCTCATACTCCATCAGGCGCTTGGGCAGCCAGCTCAGCAGGTTGTCCTGGATGAGACGGGCCCAGCCGATGGGTAGGTCGTGGGCCACGCCACCGATGCGGAACCAGGCCGGGTGCATGCGGGCGCCCGTGATGGCCTCGATGATGGTGTAGATCTTCTGCCGGTCGGTGAAGGTGAAGAAGACAGGGGTCATGGCCCCCACGTCCTGGATGTAAGTGCCAAGGAACAGCAAGTGGCTCTGGATGCGGAACAGCTCCGCCATCATCACCCGGATCATATCGACCCGGTTGGGAACCTTGATCCCCGCCAGCTTCTCGACCGCCAGTACATAGGGCAGGTTGTTCATCACCCCGCCTAAGTACTCGACCCGGTCTGTGTAGGGGATGTAGCTGTGCCAGGACTGGCGCTCGCCCATCTTCTCGGCGCCGCGGTGGTGATAGCCGATGTCGGGCACGCAGTCGCGGATCTCTTCCCCGTCGAGCTGCAGCACCAGGCGGAAGGCGCCGTGGGCCGAGGGGTGGTTGGGGCCGAGGTTCAAGAACATGTAGTCCTCGTTCTCGTTGCCCCGGGCCATGCCCCACTCTTCGGGCTTGAACAGCAGGTTGTCCTGCTCCTGATCCTGCTTGACCGCATCGAGCATGAAGGGATCGAACTCGGTGGCGCGGGCCGGGTAGTCCTTGCGCAGCGGGTGTCCCTGCCAGCTCTTTGGCATCATGATGCGGGTGAGATGGGGGTGACCGTCGAAGGTGATGCCCATCAGATCCCAGACTTCCCGCTCGTACCAGTTGGCGTTGGGGAAGTGACGGCTGACGGTGGGCAGGTGCAGATCGCTCTCCATCAGCGGCACCTTCAGCATCACATCGGCGTTACGGTCGATGGAGATGAGGTGATAGAAGACGGTGAAGTCGCTGCCCGGCAGGCCGTGGCGATGGCTGCGCATCCGCTCGTCGGTGGCGCTGAGATCAAACAGCATCACGAAGGGGGAGGGGAGCTTTTGCAGGAAGCCCATCACGTCCAGCAGCAGATCACGGGAGAGCCAGATCACCGGCACCCCGGTACGGGTGCTCTGCACCGTGAAGCGCTCGGCACCGAAGTGGGCGAAGAGTTCGCCGACCACCTGGGCATCGGCGTGATCCGCCGTCTGCCCCTGGGCCATGGTGTAGTTGCTTGGGAATTCTCGAGTCAGTTTCATGGTCAGATCTCATCCGGCGTGCGCAGGTTGGTGACTTGGATGCGCTCTTCCCGCTTGCGATCCTTCTCGGCCTGCATCTGGGGACGGTAGATCCCCTGATCACCCACCACCCAGGAGAGGGGGCGGCGCTCCTTGCCGATGGAGTCCTGCAGCAGCATCAGGGCCTGCAGGAAGGCTTCGGGACGGGGCGGACAGCCCGGAATGTAGACGTCGACCGGCAGGAACTTGTCCACACCCTGCACCACTGAATAGATGTCATACATGCCGCCCGAGTTGGCACAGGCGCCCATGGAGATGACCCACTTGGGTTCGAGCAGCTGTTCATAGAGGCGCTGGATGACAGGCGCCATCTTGATGAAGGGGGTACCGGCGATCACCATGAAATCCGCCTGACGGGGCGAAGCCCGGATGACTTCGGCGCCGAAGCGGGCCACGTCATGGGGGGAGGTGAAGGCGGTACACATCTCCACATAGCAGCAGGAGATGCCGAAGTTGTAGGGCCAGAGGGAGTTCTTGCGGCCCCAGTTGACGGTGTCTTGCAGCACCTCTTCGAGGCGCCCGATCATGATGCCGCGGGTCGCCTGCTGCGCCAGCGGGTCATCGACGGTCTGGCGCTGTTCCTGGGGGTAGCGCTCAACGGGCGCATCCGGGTCAATCCGGGTCAGGGTGTACTTCATGGTGCAACCTCAAAGGGATAATCGGTAAATCAGTCTGGCTTCTTGTCAGTCAGGACGCGTTTCTTCGGGGCCCAGTCGAGGGCACCGATGCGCCACAGGTAGATGAGGCCTACCAGCAGCAGGGTGATGAAGATGGTGGCTTCGATAAAGCCGACCCAGCCGCTTTCCCGAACGGAGACGGACCAGGCGAAGAGATAGAGTGCCTCGACGTCGAAGATGACGAAGAACATGGCGACCAGATAGAACTTGGCGGAGAAACGCAGACGGGCATTGCCGACGGAATCTATGCCGGATTCGAAGGGCCTGTTTTTGGCACGGCCATAGGCTCGTCCCCCCAGCAAGGCCGCGACGCCTATCATGGTCAGGCAGATGCAGATGGCCCCAATGACATAGACAGCAAAGGCCCAATGCTGGACAGCAATATCAGCAAACATAGGAGTTTTCCCTAACCGAATTAATCATGTGACTTAACAAGGATGCTACGTATTATGCCAGTTCCATACTGATTTACATGTCATTTCAAAGGATTAATTATTAATCAACGGGAGGAAAATCGCGTTTTGCTAGCGGGGTCAATTTTCTCATTTGAGAATTATTTTCAATTGCTTTTACGCGGTGGGGAAAACAGCTGATTCGCTTGAAAAATAAACTAATCGACAAAACGAAAGACCCCGCATGGCGGGGTCTTTTCATCAGGGGGCGAGGAGGGGGAGGGCTTGCTCCGCCGCCTTGCCCTGGGAGAGCACTATCTCCACCCGGCGGTTGGCCTGGCGGTGGGCTGGGGTATCGTTGGCAAAGCGGGGCTGGGTGTCAGCCACGCCCTGGGCGATGACACGCCGCGAATCCAGCTTGGGGTTGGTGAGCAGGGTATGGACTATGGTGGCAGCCCGCAGCACCGACAGCTCCCAGTTGTTGCGATAGAGCTCCACCGGCGCCTGGGAGTTGTCGGTGTGGCCGGTGACCACCACCATGCCCGGAATATCGGCCAGCACATCGGAGACCTTGTTGACCAGGGGGATGAACTGGGGCTGCAGGAAGGCCGAATCGGCAGGGAACAGGGTCTTCTCGCCGATGCGGATCACCAGCTGGCTGCCGAGCTGCTCCACCTCGATCTCCTGGGATTCAATCTGGCTCTTGAGCTGCTGCTGCAGTTTCTGCTTGGTGACAGTGGCCCAATCCTGCTCCTTGGTCTTGTGCGGCCATGACTCGGTGGCGCTGGGCTTCTCCGAGGCGCCTATGGTCTCGTTGAAGGGGTCGGCCGCGGCGGCCGGGCTCTGGGTGTCCAGCAGCTCCTCCTTCTGGGAGGTACCCGGGGTGGTCTTGGATTCCGGCTCCAGTATGCCGGTCCCCCCCTGCATCACGGGAGAGCCCGCGGGCAGAGAGATGAGACCTATCTTGCCAAGAGACTCGATAAAGCCCTGGATCAGCACCCGGGTCTCCGACTGCTTGGCCATGGCGAAGGAGTAGAGCACCACGAACAGGGCAAACAGCAGGGTCATGAAGTCGGCATAGGAGACAAGCCAGCGTTCATGGTTCTCCGGTGCCTCAGCCTTTTTCTTTTTCGCCACCATGGCCTCCGAGATAGGGTTCAAGGGTCACTTGCAGCCGCTGTTGTGACTCGCCGTCCACTATGCAGAGGATGCCGGTCAGGGTCATCTCCTTGTAGTGGCGGATCTGGTGGGCGAATCCCTTGTAGCGGTTGCCAAAGGGCAGGAAGATCAGGTTGGCGGCACCGACCCCGTAGATGGTGGCGATGAAGGCCACCGCGATGGCGCCACCGAGTTTGTCCGGCGCATCCAGCAGCCCCATTGCATGGATCAGGCCGAACACGGCACCGACTATCCCCATGGTCGGGCAGTAGCCTCCCATGGCTTCGTAGAATTTGACGGTCTGCTCGAGATCTTCCTGCTCGAATTCGATCTCGTTTTCCAGCACCTCGTGGATCTTGGTCTTCTCGTAGCCATCCACCATCATCTGCACCCCCTTTTTCAGGAAGGGATCCTTGATGTCATCGATCATCCCCTCCAGCGCCAGCATGCCGCTGCGCCGGGCGTTGCCTGCCAGAGTCTCCAGCAACTGGGCCTGCTCCAGCATGTCGAGGCGCAGGGGAGAGATGAGCCACTTGAAACGCTTGAAGGTCTTGCCGACCACTGAGAAGGGGAACTGGGTCAGGGCGGCACCCACTGTGCCCCCGATCACGATGAGAAAGGCGGGGAGATCGAGCAGGGCGCTGGGGTGCCCACCCTCGATGATGTTGCCACCCAGGATGGCAGCCAGGGCCAGCAGCAAACCAATAAGACTCATTTGTCCATATCCCTATGCGTTGTGTGTGGCTAGTGTAGCCATTTAACTATCAGTTTTTCAAAACGAAATACAATCGGTGAGCAATATCCGGGAGCTAACCGGCACGGGGTTACCCTACTGTGTCGGCCCGAGTCGCGGGATCATGAGGGCTGGCAAGCACCAGCATGGCAGCAAGGGGCAACCGGGTATCCTGGCGCCCTGCTCAAGTGGAGAGAGATTGTGCGGACAGGTCGGTGATAAAAAGAGAGTGATGGGCGAGGAGTGGTGGAGATCGGTCTTTCCCCCTCGGTTCTGGGGGCGCAGGAGTTCAAACGCAAAAAACCGACCCTGAGGTCGGTTTTTTATAATTTGGCGGTGGGGAGGGATGATTCGCCACTGCGTGGCTCACCCCTTCGGGGCGGCCGTTGGCCGTTCATCGCAGCAAGCTGCTCTGCTCGAACCCGGCGAGGGTTCTCACCCTCCCTCCATGGGCATCAGATTTTGCTGCGCCACCAGATGCAAAAAACCGACCCTGAGGTCGGTTTTTCAATTTGGCGGTGGGTCGGGATTGACTCGCGCCATCCCTGGCGCTCGCCCTGCGGGCAGCCTGCGGCTGTCCAAGGGGGCTGTCCTGCCCCCTTGTCGAACCAGGGTTAGAACCGAGCCGCCCATCACCGGATAAAGTAAAAGGGCCTGTCTTGCGACAGGCCCTTTTACTTTATTTGGCGGTGAGGGAGGGATTCGAACCCTCGATACGTTGCCGTATACACACTTTCCAGGCGTGCTCCTTCAGCCACTCGGACACCTCACCAAATTTTTGACTGCTGTTTAACGTGTTCAATCGCCACGTGGTTCGCTGCGCTGTTGCGCTGGAACGGGGCGTAATTTAGGGGAAAGCTGACTCGGGGTCAAACACTTTTCCCCTTATTTTTCAGAATCTTTATCGAATGCCTATCCCTTGCACAGAATGCCGGTTTTTTAAGCCGCTTCAGGGTTTGTCCAAAATGATCAGGCTGTCGGGCAACTCGTTTTGATCCCGGGTCGCCGGAAACGCATCGGTCAGGATGGCGCTGGTGCGCTCCACGCACTCGAGGAAGCCCTGCTCCACCTCCTTGTTGCGCACTCGCACCACGAAGTCGTCGATGATCTGCTGCCACTGCGCGTTGTCTATGTGCTGGGCTATGCCGTCATCCACCAGGATCTCCACATAGTGCTCCGCCACCGAGACGAAGATCAGCACCCCGAGCCGGTCACGGGTGCGGTGCAGCCCCTGCTCGACAAATTGCAGGCGGGCCATCAGGGCAGCCCTGTGCTGACGTACCTTTTTCGGGATCAGCCGCATCTTGATGGGGGTCCAGTGGAACAGCAGGCTCAGCAGCAACCAGACCGACCACTGCACCAGCAGGATCTCGTACCAGCCGAGCCAGAAGCCGAGCTGGAACACCAGCAAGGGGGTGAGCATGGCCAGCAGCGCCGCCCAGAGGGTGGGAATGTAGCGATACCCATCGCTAGCCGGAGCCAGCACCGTGACCAGTTCAGCATCAGTCTCTAGCTCCGCTTCGCGCACCTTGGCCTGAAGCGTGTGGAAGAACTGTTTAGAAATCATGATTTGTCTCTTTACTCCTGTTACCAGCCACCGGAGGCACCGCCGCCGCCAAAACTGCCGCCGCCACCGCTGAATCCGCCGCCAGAGCGACCACCAAAGGAGCCGGCACCAAATCCACCGGCCATGTAGGCCGCTCGACGTCGTCCTCCCGGCCCACCGCCGCCACCACGCAGGTTGTGCAGCACTATCATCGCAATCACCACCAGAATAAACAGCCAGGGGCCGCCACCGCTGTCACTCTTCGGCTGCTCGGCCGGCTGATACTCTCCGGCGAGTGCCTTCATGATGCTCTGGCTGCCGGCCACCACGCCGGCCACCATGTCGCCGCGCTTGAAGGCGGGCAGGATCCGGGTCTGGATGATGTTGGCGGCGATGGCATCGGGCAGGGCGCCCTCCAGGCCATAGCCCACCTCGATGCGCACCTTGCGCTCATCCTGGGCGATCAGCAGCAGCACGCCGTTGTTCTTGCCCTTCTGGCCTATGCCCCAGTGGCGACCGAGCTGGTAGCCGTACTCCTCTATGGTCTCCCCATCTAGGCTGTCGACGGAGACCACCACCAGCTGGATACCGCTGCGCTTCTCGAAGGCAGCCAGCTGCTGGGTCAGCTGGTGGGCCTGTTTGCGGGACATCAGGGCCGCCTCATCCACCACACGCCCGCTCAAGGTTGGAAAGGCGGGGGCGGCTTGCAGCGCTGCCGTCCAGAGCAGCAGCAAGGGGAGCAGCGCGCGCAACATCATGGTCATTGGAAGCTGACCTTGGGCGCCTCATCGGCACCGGGTTTGGCGCTGAAACTGGGTTTGGCCTCGAGATCCGAATAGAGCAGCTTGGACCAGATGACCCCCGGGAAGGTGCGGATCTCGGTATTGAACTGGCGTACCGCCTCTATGTAGTCGCGCCTGGCCACAGCGATGCGGTTCTCGGTGCCTTCCAGCTGGGCCTGCAGGGTCAGGAACTGCTGATCCGCTTTCAGATCCGGGTAGCGCTCGACCACCACCATCAGGCGGGAGAGGGCGCTGGAGAGCTGATCCTGGGCCGCTTCAAAGGTCTTGAGCTGGGAGGGGTCGCTCAACTGCACGCTGCCGACCCGGGCGCGGGCATCGGTGACCGCTTTCAGGGTCTCCTGCTCGTGGCTGGCGTACCCCTTGACGGTGGCCACCAGGTTGGGAATGAGATCGGCGCGGCGCTGATACTGGTTCTCGACCTGGCCCCAGCTCGCCTTGACCTGCTCATCCAGGGTGGGGATGTTGTTCATGCCGCACCCGGTCAATCCCAGCAGCAGGGTGAAAGTCAGCAGGCACTGGGTGGCCCTGTGCCGGAGTGAAGTGGCCATCTTGTTGTTCTCCATTGAAATTTCTGACGGATATCGGCTCACCATAGCAGCTTGTGGTCAACCCTCACAACGCCTCGGTAAGACGGGGGCACGGTAGCTCATGGAGACCTTGGGCAGCTGGGGCTTGTCCTTGAGCCAGGAGGCCAGCTCGGCATCGCAACCATTGCCGGGTGGGATGGGGGCCTGGGGCTGGCAATCCGGGCTATTCGCCGGGCAGCGCAACCTGACGTGGAAGTGGCTGAAGTGGCCGACCCAGGGGCGCAGCTTGGCGACCCAGGGTGCATCGGCCGCCCGTTTGCACACCTCGGCCTTGATGACGGGGTTGACGAAGATGCGCGCCACCTCGGGCTTGCTGGCGGCGAGGCGCAGCAGATTGAGCTGCTGGGGGCCAAAGCGCCCCGGCAGCATTTTGTAGCTGGGCTCATCGATCAGCGCCCACTCCTTGGGGGCGTCCTGCTCCCATTTGCTGATGGGGCGGTTTGCCATCCGGAACCAGATGTCGGCGTCGAGGCCGGTCTGGTGGCTGCGATGGCCCGAGGTGAAGGGGCCGCCCCGCGCCATGGCGAGATCGGCGATATAGAGATCCGGCATGCCGGCCAGCCTGGTCTGGTTGGCCAGGCCCTGCAGGTAATGAATGAGATCGGGGTGACCGTAATAGCGCAGCCGCTTGGTGCGGATCACCTGATAGCCGGGTCCCGTCAGCGGCAGGGATACGCCGTTTTTCAGACAACCGGCCGCGTAGCCGCCGATGGCTTCTGCATAGAGGGCGCTGGTGGTGAACAGCAGGGCAGTGGCGAACATGGGACTCCTGAAGATGGCGGGCTCAGACAGCCCCAAGCATACCAAGAGTGGCGGCCAGTCGTCATCCGCGCCGCCGTGCCGGTTGCAACCCATGGGCGGGCTCGAGCACAATGCGGGCCAACACAGGGCGGCAGGGCCGTTTCCATCATGTGAGGAGGATGAAATGAGAGTCAGTGAACTGGCATCGCGGGGGGGAGTGAACTGGCTGATGCCCCCGGCGCGGCGCTTCTACGGGGTCATGATCTGCCTGTTGCTGGCGAGCCTGGGCACTGTGGTGGCCGCGCTCTTGCTGGGGTATCCCGAGATGGGGCTGCTGCCCTGGGTCGGTCTGGTGTTTGGCGGCATAGTGCTGGTGATGATGGTGTTGCCGCGCAACTGGCAGCGCTGGCGGTTGGCGGAGCTCGCCTGGGACGACCATCACCTCTATCTGCTCAACGGCGGCGAAGACAGGGCCCTGGCCCTGCCGAGGGCGGCCCTGGTGGGCATAGAGCGGGATCGCAAGGTGGGGCACGACGGTCAGTGGCTCGACTTCAGCCTGGATCTGGTACTGGATGGGGAAACCCTGGCCGACGCCACCGCCTTGCTGGGGCTGACCCGGGAAGGCACCCATGAGGTGGCCCCCGGTGTCTATCGCTTTGGTTTTAAACGGGCCTGGCATAGCCGCCGTGCCCTGAGCAGCTTGTTGGCCGCGCTGCAACCAGTCTGACTATTTTCTCGACAATTTATCGCAAAGCTCAGATACTCCCTCTGATTCGAATTGATCTTTCCTGCTCCGATAGTCCAAGAGATCAACAACTTGGGCCTCGAGGCAGGGAGTGCCACGGCATGATGCCATGGCTGGTCCGGCAGGGGGGTTGTGCCCTTACTCCAGGTCGGTGGATGCATAGAGAAGGCACCTTGAATCGAGAGTGGATGGCATGAAGATTTACGTAGGTAATCTGTCGTACCGGATGACGGCCGACGAACTGACAAATGTGTTCAGCCAATTTGGGCAGGTAGACAAGGTCGATATCATCATCGATCGCGATACCGGTCAGTCCAAGGGGTTTGGCTTCATTGAAATGCCTGTCAACGGGGATGCCGAGAAGGCCATCGCCGAGTTGCACGGCACCGAAATAGGTGGCCGGACCATCACAGTCAACCAGGCCAAACCGAAGACAGATGCACCTCGTGGTCGCCCCCAGCGCCATCGTTGAATCGTCTCGATAACGAAAAACGGCATGGAGCAATCCATGCCGTTTTTGTTTGCCTCGCGCTCAGTGGCTGGCGGGATCAGGGCACATCGTAACCCAGGGCGGCCTTGCGAATACGGAACCACTGCTGGCGGTTGAGCTGGATGGACTCGGCCGCCACGGCGGCGGCGATCCGCTCCCGCTTGCCCGAGCCGATGAGCGGCAGCGGCTGGCTCGGCAGCATCATCACCCAGGCGTAGACCACCTGCTCTATGTGCTGAGCGCCCACTTCCTGGCGGATCTGCTCGAGCTCGGCCCGCAGCGGGGCATAGGCGGGATCGTTGAACAGCCGTCCGCCACCGAGGCAGGACCAGGCCATGGGCTTGATGCCCAGTTGCTGGCACTGATCCAGGGCGCCATCCAGCGTTCCTTCCTGATGCAGCGGCGAGATCTCCAGCTGGTTGGTGACCAGGGGGAAGGGCAGGCGGGATTGCAGCAGCGAGAACTGGTGGGGCGTGAAGTTGGAGACACCGGCGTGTTTGATCTTGCCCGCCTGCTTGAGACTGATGAAGGCCTCGGCCACCTCGTCGGCATTCATCAGAGGGTCAGGGCGGTGGATCAGCAGCAGATCCAGGTGATCGGTGCCGAGCTTTTGCAAGGAAGCCTCGGCGCTGGCGACGATGTGCTCCTTGCTGGTGTTGTAGTGATTGAGGGCGTGTTCCGGCTTGGCGGTGAGGGCGATGCCGCACTTGCTGACAAGCTCCATCCGGCTGCGCAGGGAGGGCTCCAGACGCAGGGCCTGGCCGAAGGCCTCCTCGCACTGGTAACCGCCGTAGATGTCGGCGTGATCTATGGTGGTGACCCCGAGATCCAGGTGGTATTTCATCAGATCCAGCAGGGCGGCCGGGGAGAGTTGCCACTCCATCAGGCGCCAGTAGCCCATGATGAGGCGGGAGAAGGTGGGGCCTTGATGGTGCAGGGCAAGACGGGATACGGACATGGTGACTCCTCTACGGATAAAGAGACGGACAAATAAAGGCAGAATCAATGCTGCCAGCATCTTGGTCTCTTCTGGCGGACAAGGCAATAATGCCCCCCTCGCGAATTCGAACTATGGTTCTGACCGACACAGGGGCCCGGGCGCAGAGACGGGCCAAAAAGACGATGGAGAGGGTGTGATGGAAGGATTTGCCGCCAGGCTGCAGAGCCTGATCGGGGAGGGCAGCGTCAGCGCCTTCGCCCGCAAGGTGGGCCTGAGTGAGGCCCTGATCCGCAAGTATCTGAAAGGGGCCGAGCCCGGTCTTGGCAAGGCGAACCAGATCGCCATGGGGGCCAACTGCTCCCTGGAGTGGCTCGCCACCGGCTGCGGTTACCTCTATCGCCAGGCCGAGGTGGTGGACAGGGACGCGCTGGCGGCGGCGGGGGCGCTGGTGCAGGAGAAGCTCCCCGGCCAGCCGCTGCCGGACGAGCAGCATCTGGTGACCCTGCTCGCCTATTACCAGTTCCTGCGCAGCCACAAGCAGGCGGACGGTTTTCTGGATCTGGCGCGGGCGCGGGAGTTCGGCCGCCATCTGGCAGAGGCCTGAGGCCGCCGGGGTCCCCGGCAGGGCGCCATTCTTCTGATACCCTCTAAGCAATGGACAAATCCAAGGACACGCAGATGAGTTATCTGATCCTGGGCAGTGGCGGATTGGGGGGGGCCCTGGCCCATGAACTCGCCAGCCGTGGCGAAGAGTGGTTGCTGGCGGGCAGGCAGTTGCCAAAAGGGCTGGATCCTGCCTGCTATTTCCCGTTGCAGGAGGTGGACCCGCTCTCCTTCGAGGCTCTGTTCACCCTCTATGACGCCACCACATTGCCGAGGGTGGTGATCAACACCATAGGTCTGCTGCACGATCTCAATCACATGCCGGAGCGGCGGGTGGAGGAGGTGAGCCCCCAGTGGCTTGGGGAGAGCCTGCAGGTCAATGCCTGGCCCCACCTGGCCCTGGGGGCCAGCCTGAGCCGGCTCATGACCCCCGAGAGCCGGCTGTGGCTCTGCTCTCTCTCGGATCTGGCGGGCAGCCTGGGGACGGGCAACCTGGAGGCCGTCGGGCGCTACAGCTACCGGATGAGCAAGGCGGCCCTCAACATGGGGGCCAGGATCCTGGCCGCCGAGTGGGCCGAGCGCTTCCCCGGCGCCGGCGTCATCACGGTTCACCCCGGGCTCATGGATACCCCCATGCAGCAACCCTTCCGGCAGGGGCTTGACCCGGCCCTGTTGCAGGATCCCGCCCTGGTGGCACCGCAGTTGCTGGATCTCCTGGCCTCGCTGACACTGGCGCACTCCGGCCGTTTCGTGGACTTGCGCGGCCAGCCGCTGCCCTGGTGAGCCGCCGGGCTCACATTCCCGCCCCCCATCCCTTGCCAGCATGATGCCGGCTGGTTAATGTCATGCTCCTGCATCAGGAGGATGACATGCGCTATATCGATTTACGAAGTGATACCGTGACCCAACCCACGGAAGCCATGCGCCAGAGCATGCTGCATGCCGAGGTGGGCGATGATGTCTACGGGGAAGATCCCAGCATCAATGCGCTCGAGCACAAAGGTGCCGAACTGCTGGGCAAAGAGGCGGCACTGTTCGTGCCATCCGGCACCATGTCCAACCTGCTGGCGATGATGAGCCACTGCCAGCGCGGGGAAGGGGCCGTGCTGGGTTCAGCCTCCCACATCTATCGCTACGAGGCGCAGGGCTCTGCCGTGCTGGGCTCGGTGGCCCTGCAGTCTGTCCCCATGCAGGCCGACGGTACCCTGGCGCTGAGCGACGTGCGGGCCGCCATTGCCCCCGATGACGCCCACTTCGTCCAGACCCGGCTGGTGTGCCTTGAAAATACCCACAATGGCAAGGTGCTGCCGCTGCATTACCTGCGCGAGATGCGCGACTTTGTGGATGAGCACGGCTTGCTGTTGCACCTGGACGGGGCCCGCCTCTTCAATGCGGTGGTGGCGAGCGGCGAGCCGGTCGCGGCGATAGCGGCCCCCTTCGACAGCATCTCCGTCTGCCTCTCCAAGGGGCTGGGGGCGCCGGTCGGTTCATTGCTGGTGGGCTCCCATGGCTTCATCGCGCGGGCAAGACGGCTGCGCAAGATGCTGGGGGGCGGCATGCGTCAGGGGGGGATCCTGGCCCAGGCCGCCCTGTTTGCCCTGGATCAGCACGTCACCCGGCTGGCGGACGATCATCGCCGCGCCAGACGCCTGGCTGAGGGGTTGGCCCCCTTGCCCGGCATAGCGCTCAATATGGAAGAGGTGCAGACCAACATGGTGTTCCTGCGCTTGACCCGGGGGGATCCCGCCACCTTGCTCGGCTTCATGAAGGAGCGCGGCATCCTCTTCTCCGGCTATGGAGAGCTGAGGCTGGTGACCCATCTGCAGATCACCGATGACGACATCGACGAGGTGATAGATGCCTTCACCGAGTTCCTGAATGGCTGAGCCTGATCTGCATGAAGCGAAGAAGGGCGCCTGATGGCGCCCTTCTTGTGTCTCTGTGCCGAAGAATCACCCCTGGCGCTGGCCCGTGATCAGCATGGCCTCGTCGGTGGCGTCGTAGATCATGATGGCCAGATGGGTGACCTCGCCGCCAAAATCGGCCAGGGGCACCAGAGTCAGGTTCTGGTACATGTGGGGTGCCGAGCCCGTGATGGGGCGATAGTTGGAGAAGCGCAGCAGATAGGGGCGCTGCTCCCAGGTGCTGAAGGCGCGGTTGTTGAGCTTGAACACCATGTTCGCCTTGCGTTCCAGCCAGGCCCTGTCGACGTCGGGGAAGAGGTCAAACAACACCTGATCCCGCACTTCGCCGGCCAGTCGGCCGCTGTGGCTCTCCATGAAGCCGTTCCATACCTGAACCCGGTAGCCCTTGTCGAGCACGACCAGCCCCACGTCCAGGTTCTGGACTATGTTCATCAGCCAATGAAATTCCCGGATTTCCATGGTCACTCCTGGTGCCTGAGCCTGTGTTGTTGATGCTGCAAGGTGCTGATTGGCAACCGTTAGAGCATATGCATGAACTTGTTACTGATGCTGGCGATGGGATAACACCGCTAGAGCATATGCATGATCTTGTTGTTCATGGTGGCGATGGAGTCTTCGGTGAAGAGCAGCAGCAGGTCGCACTGCACCGCATACCCCTGCACCCGGTAGTTGATCTCGATGGCCAGGGTGCGGCGCCAGCGACTCTGGTTGGTGCGAATGAGATCCCTAATGGGCCTGTGCTGACCGAGTACCACGGGATGGCCCTGGCTGAAGGGGGTGTCGAGCTGGTTGGCATAACCGCGCAGGAAGGCCCCGATCAAGACGTTGGCGGTATCCATCAGCAGTTCCAGTTCGGCGTTGTGATCCAGCACCCCCTGATGGTTCATCAGGCGTGCCAGATCCTGGAAGCTGGCATCGTGAAACAGCAGGAGCGCCTCGCCGGCGATACCGGCCCCGATGAACCCCTGGCAGACGGCGGAGAGGGTATCCGACTCGGCGGCGGCCGAGAGGGCCATGTGCAGCTCGGAGACCTCCAGCACGTTGACGTTGGGGATGGGCAGCAGCACGAAGGCATCCAGCAGGCGAGCCAGCAGATCGGCCCCCTGGCCCATGGCGACGTTGGCGAGCTCCTGATAGACATCCCGCAGCTCGGGGGTGAACTGGATGGTGCTCTCGAGGGGGGCGTGACCGGCGGTGGCAAGGGCGGGTGCGGCGGTCGGGTGGGGCGCCGCTTGCCACAAGCCGTGGCGGCTGAGCAGGGCGAGCAGGCTCTCCGGTGAGGCCGGTTTCTTGATGAAATCGAGGGCCCCGAGGGCCATGACGCGGGCGTGGGCTTCCGGCTGGATGTCGCCGGAGACCACAATCACCTTGCTGCGCAGTCCCTCGCGCTTGAGGGTCTCCAGCACGCCATAGCCGTCCATCTCCGGCATGGTCAGATCGAGAAAGATCAGATCGCCGTGGCCCATCAGGATCTGTTCAACCCCTTCCAGGCCGTCAGCGGCCTGATGCAGGGTGACATTCCAGCCGGCAGGCAGGGCGCGCATCAACTGCTTGCGAGCGAACCCCGAGTCATCACATATCAATACATTCATAGTGTTAGCCGACCTGTGCAACGAGGATTGCGCTAAGTGTGGGCGATCAACCGTCAGATGCAACGGGCAGTGGCATGGCCGGCAAAAATTGATCGTCCCGCTGATGATGGCGATAGCGTGCAGAGTATTTCTCGACGAAATCGGCAAACATCTTAACACGCAACGGGGTGAACTGGGGCTGGCAATGGAGCATGTAGAAGGGGCGCTTGCCCGACTGCCAGTCCGGCAGCACGGCGACCAGCTGCTCGTCTTGCAGAAAGGGGTGCACATAATGCAGGGGGGCATTGACGATGCCGAGGTGGCGCCGGGCCGCCCGCACGGCGGCCTGGGTCTGGTTGACGTTCAGGCGCGGTGTCCGCTTGACCTGCACCGTCTGCTGGTCCCGCCCGCTCAGTTGCCAGTGCTGGTGGGGCCAGCAGTAGATGAGATCGTGCTCTTCCAGCTGCGCCGGGTGGGAGGGGATGCCCATCTTCTCCAGATAGAGAGGGGAGGCAAACAGGCCGTACTCGATGTGGCCGAGGCAGAGGGCATTGGGCAGGGTCTGGGAGAGCTCGCCGTTGAAAAACACCAGATCCCTGTCCTGATCACAGAGGGGGGCGTGATCGTTGGTCTGGCTGATGTCGAACTGCACCCCGGGATAGCGCAGACCGAAGTCAGCCAGCATGTCGACCAGTATGGTATTGGAGAGGGCGATGGGCGCGGCGAGGCGGATGAGGCCGCTGATGTCCCTCTCCTGGCCCTGGATCTCGCCGGTCGCCTGTTCGATTTCGGCCAGCGGCGTGCACAGGCGCTCGTAATAGCGCAGCCCCTCGTCGGTGAGGCGCAGCTTGCGGGTGGATCTGTGCAGCAAGGCGCACCCGAGCTGTTCTTCCAGTTGTGAAATGCGTCGACTGATGGTGCCGGTCGGCATGCCCAGCGCGGCGGCGGCGTGGGAGAAACCGCCCTCTTGCACCACCTTGACGAACAGATAGAACTCTTCGATGTACTTCATAAGCGGCTTAGGGGGTGTTTGTAACAAGCCCGTGACCTTATGAAGAGTCGCCAGGCTTGGCAAGCGCAATCCGGCGTTTAATTGATCTGGATTAGATTCGACTCGCGCTGGTACTGATTGAGCAAATGGACGAAGTCGGCGGGGGGCCGGTCCAGGCTGTTGTCCGGCACCAGGAGATCATAACCCAGCAGATCCCGCAGTCTGGCCATGCGGTTGCCCAACATGGCGATCACCCCATCGTACTGCTGGCCTGAGGGGGAGCGAAAGCGGCTCTCCTCCAGCAGCCCCTCGCCCAGCAGCCCGCTGCCGCAGCCTCCGGTGAGGCAGTCGGGGCGCTCGCTGCTGATGGCCTGCAACAGCACGGCGCGCTGCTCGGTCAGCAGGCGAACGGCCAGCCTGGGTGTGATCAGCGTCAAAAAATCGTCGTAATCCTTAATCTTCAAGCCAATGTAGGGCAGGGGCACCAGATCCCACCCTAAATGGATACGTGGTTGGTCAATTCGCTGAATATTTCTCCATTTCAGGATCCAGCCACCGTACTTATGGTGATATTGCAGACAATCCTGACACAGGGAGAGACTAAAATGAGGCTCAGCCAGTTTCAGCGCCCCGACAAGAATTGTCATCAGACCAGTCAGCAGGAGGAAGATGACCGGCATTAGTAGTTGTTCAGGAAAGAAAAAAAGTATAAAAATCATAGCAATGGTTATGACCATGCCCAACAATACCAGTGTGAGCCCATTTCTTCTGACCATGGGGATCACATGTAGCGTTTTCATATGATTTCGGCCCTTTTTCACCTGCCTGTTTCCAGATTATGGGTCGGAACGGATTTTGTACCAGCACGGACGCGTTTGCCAAAGACGGGTCCAGGCTGGTTCTGCCATGAGCTTTCAGCATGAATCATCACGCAACATGAATACGCTAGACGAACGCCTGCTTACCGCGATGGACGTGCTCCATACGCCCATCTGGGTCTATGACATCCAGCGTCACCACATTTACTGGGCCAATGGCTCCGCCCTGGGGTTGTGGGAGGCGAGCTCCCTGGCCGAGCTGCAATCCCGCGACTTCTCGGCCGACATGGCCGCCGCCATCGATCTGCTGTTGCAGCGTTATCTCGGTGATTTTCAACAGGATCGCAGTTACAACGAGTGGTGGACCCTCTCCCCCAAGGGGGTCAAGAAGCAGGTCTATCTGCGCCTCTCCGGGATCCAGCTCGCCGGGCGCCAGATGATGATGACAGAGGCGGTCATCGATGCCGATACCCTCTATCAGGAGTCCTCCCTCGCCACCGGCGATACCCTGGCCTGCCTGTTCGACAACGAGGGGGCTCTCGAGAGCGGCAACCACCACTTCGACATGTGCTTCGGCACCGGTATCACTCGGCTGGCCCAGGTCTTCTCCGGTGACGACGAGGCCTTCTACACCCGGCTCTCCCGGGTGGGGGAGGTGGTGGCCGAGGGGGAGTGCCGAACCCAGAAGGGGATGCGCTGGTTCCAGTATCAGTTCCGCCACATCCAGCAGGGTGCGCGGATCTTGCTGACCATGCGGGACATCACGGATCGCAAGCTCGAGGAGCTCGAACACCGTCACCTGGCCTGGCACGACTCCCTCACCGGCCTGCTCAATCGCTACGGCCTGATGAAGTCCCTCGAGGCCTACTGCGGCCTGGGGGGGCGCTTTGCCCTGGTGTTCATGGACTTGGACAACTTCAAGCTGGTCAATGACAACTATGGCCACAAGGCGGGGGATCGCCTGCTGGAGCGGGTGGCCGGCCGGCTCAAGCAGATCTGCCCGCGGGACGTGGAGCTGGCGCGCCTCGGCGGGGACGAGTTCACCGCCCTGGTGCCCCTCAGTCAGGCCAGCGAGCGGGCGCAGGAGGTGGCGGATCTCATGCTCTCCCAGATGAGCAAGCCGCTGCAGCTGAGCGGGGTGCCCGAGGTCACCATAGGCGGCAGCATCGGCATCGCCATCTATCCGGACGACGCGGACGACGGGGACAACCTCATCACCCGCGCCGACATGGCCATGTACCAGGCCAAGCAGATGGGGCGCCTGCGCTGGCAGCGCTTCACCCCCAGCATGCAGCAGAGCCTGCACCGCAAGCTGACCCTGAAGCAGTTTCTGGCCAAGGCCGTCGGCCGGGGGGAGCTGAGCCTGCGCTATCAACCCCAGGTGGACGTGGCCCAGGGCAAGCTCATCGGTCTGGAGGCCCTGCTGCGCTGGTACAACCCCGTGCTCGGGCACGTCTCGCCGGCGGAGTTCATTCCGCTGGCCGAAGAGATGGGGCTCATTCGTGAAATAGGGAGCTGGGTGCTCGCCACCGCCTTGGCCCAGATGGGGGAGTGGCAGCGCCAATGGCAGGTGCGGGTGCCGGTGTCGGTCAACCTCTCCGGCTTCCAGCTCTCCGCCTCCCTGCCGGGGCAGGTGGCGCAGCAGCTCAGGGAGTCCGGGGTCGAGGCGGGCCTGCTGACGCTGGAGCTGACCGAAACCGTGCTGATGCTGGACATGAAGGGCTGCATCGAGATCCTCGACGCCCTGAGCGAGCAAGGGATCAAGATCGCCATCGACGATTTTGGTACCGGCTACTCGTCGCTCGCCTACCTCAACCGTCTGCCCATCGACACCATCAAGCTGGATCGCTCCTTCGTGGTGGGGCTGAACCTGCCGGTGATCCGGGCCACCGTGGCCATGGCCACCAGTCTGGGGCTCGGGATCCTGGCGGAAGGGGTGGAGGACGAGCACGAGCTGGCGGCCCTGCGGGCCCAGGGCTGTCACGTCTTCCAGGGGTTCCTGTTCAGCCCTCCCATGACCCCGGAGGAGGTGGCGGCGGCAGGCTTCGGGATCCGGTGCAAGCTTGGTCACTATCCGCTGATCGGCGGCTGATCCCGCCGCTGACAATGTGCGGCATGTCCCATTTCAGGAGCGCGACATGCCAAATTAAACATAATTAATCGAATTTTTGTCTCATATCATGGGATTCATTAGACGTTATCGCTAGTATGCGCGCTCATTCCTTGGTAATGGAGTATCACCATAATGAGTCAAGCCGCAGTGAACGAGCGTCCGGCCAGTCCCAATGGCTGGTTGAACCGCTTCCTGAATGGGGTCGAGAAGGCGGGCAACAAGCTGCCGGATCCCGCCATGTTGTTCCTCTATGCCTTGCTGATCGTCTGGGTCGGCTCCTGGATAGGCTCCCAGTTCTCCTTCGATCTGGTCAACCCCCGAACCGGGGAGGCCGTGGTGGTCAACAACCTGTTGACCGGGGCAGGGCTGGCCGAGTTTCTCGCCAGCATGGTCACCACCTTCACTGGCTTTGCGCCGCTCGGCATAGTGCTGGTGGCCATGCTGGGGGTCGGGGTGGCCGAGCAGTCCGGCTTCATCAACACCGGCCTGAAGAAGCTGCTCAAGGTGACGCCAGCGCGCTTCCTGACCCCCATGCTGATCCTGGTGGCCATTGTCAGCCATACGGCGGCAGATGCGGGCTATGTGCTGGTGATCCCCATCGGCGGCATCATCTTCCACGCGGCGGGCCGTCATCCGCTGGCGGGCATAGCCGCCGCCTTTGCCGGGGTCTCCGGCGGCTTTGCCGCCAACTTCCTGCCCTCCGGCGGGGATGCCCTGCTGCAGGGGTTCACCCAGTCGGCGGCCCAGCTGCTCGATCCCGACTACATGGTCAACACCCTGTGCAACATCATCTTCACCGGCGCCTCCTCCCTGCTGATCATCTGTGTGGGCTGGTTTGTCACCGAGAAGATAGTGGAGCCGCGCCTCAAGCAGGTGCCCCTCAACGAGGATCTGGAGAGTGCCGACGAGATGGGGCGCTACAGCGCGCAGGAGAGCCGGGCCTTCAACTGGGCCGGGTTTGCCATGCTGGCGGCCGTGGTGCTGCTGGGGCTGGCCCTGTCCCCGGACGACTCGCCGATGCGGGCACCGGATGGATCGCTCACCACCTTCGCGGCACCCGTGATGAAGTCCATAGTGCCCCTCATCTTCCTGCTCTTCATCCTGCCCGGCATCGTCTACGGCTTCGTGGCGGGGAGCTTCAAGAGCGGCAAGGACGTGATCGATGCCATGTCGGCCACCATGAACAAGATGGGCTCCTACATGGTGATGGCCTTCTTCTGCGCCCTCTTCATCAAGGCGTTTGGTGACTCCAACCTGGGAACCCTGCTGGCCCTCTCCGGCGCCGAGGTGCTCCACGCCCTGGCGCTGCCGGGGGAGGTGACCATAGTCGGCATGATACTGCTCACCGCCAGCGTCAACCTGGTGGTGGGCTCGGCCTCGGCCAAGTGGGCCCTCATCAGCCCCATCCTGGTGCCCATGCTGATGGCGGTGGGGATCTCCCCCGAGCTGACCCAGGCGGCCTATCGGGTGGGGGATTCCGCCTCCAACATCATCACCCCGCTGATGGTGTTCTTCCCCCTGGTGGTGGTCTATTGCCAGCAGTATGTGAAGAGCACCGGCATCGGCACCCTGGTCTCCATGATGCTGCCCTACTCCCTGGCCTTCCTGGTGAGCTGGACCTGCTTCCTGCTGCTCTACTGGGCGCTGGGCTTCCCGCTCGGGCTGCAGGCCCCCTATGTGTATCCTGCCCCTTGAGGGTGACGAGGGGCCTTGGGCCCCTCGCTTTTTTTGGGTACAGTGTGACCTTCATTTTGGAGGCACCATGAACCCGACCATAGATCTCATCCTTTCCCATCGCTCCATTCGTCAGTTCACCCCAGAGCCCATCAGCGCCTCGCAGCTCGATCAGATACTGAGCGCCGCCCAGAGCGCCTCCAGCTCCAGCTTCCTGCAGGCAAACAGCCTCATCCGGGTGACCGACAAGGGGCTGCGCGCCACCCTGGCCGAGCTGGCCGGGCACCAGGCCTATGTGGCCGAGGCGGCGGAGTTCCTGCTGTTTTGCGCCGACTATCAACGCCACAGCCAGATAGTGCCGGACGCCCAGACCGGCTTCGTGGAGCAGCTCATGATAGGCGCCATCGACGGAGCCCTGATGGCCCAGAATGCCCTGCTGGCGGCCCAGTCTCTGGGCCTTGGCGGCGTCTACATCGGCGGCATTCGCAACAACCCGGCCGCGGTGAGCGAGCTGCTGGGGCTGCCCCATCAGGTGATCCCGCTGTTCGGCCTCTGCCTTGGCCATCCCGCCCAGCAGCCGGAGCAGAAGCCCAGGCTGCCCCGCGCGCTGGTGGTGCACGAGAATCGCTATCCAGAGACACTCGATCGCGCCCTGCTGGCGCAATACGACAGCCAAATCCACGACTACTACCTGGCCCGCAGCAGCAACAACAAGGTGCAGACCTGGAGCGGACAGATCAAGGCGATCCTCGGCAAGGAGGCGCGTCCCTTCATGCTGGGCTTCCTCCAGTCGAAGGGGTTTTGCCTCAAGTAATGGGGGCGGCGGGCGATATGGAGCATGAGGCCCCGGCCATCGCCATCGCCGCGGCTCCCTTGCGTTGTTGTGAGGCAAGGTGCGATCTGGGCGCTACCCTATGCGGGTAAGCTGTTGTAGGATCACGCAATTGGATTGGGACAGGAGTGTGAATACCCTATGATTTTAACCTTGATATTGCTGTCGATTGGCGCACTCCTGTTTCTGGTCATCGCCTATAACGTGGTGCAGCAATACAAACAGAAAGCGGAAGCCGACAAGCGCCAGGCCATCGCCCGCCACAAGGCCGTGGCGGACGAGACGGAGGAGGTGCTGTTGAACGTCAACCTGGTGCCCTTCTCCAAGAACATGGTGCTGCTGCTGCAACACAGGATCCTGGATGCCTACCGCGCCATAGTGCAGGTCATGCCTAACCCCCAGGTAAAACAGCGCATCATCGACGTCCAGACCCAGATCAAGAATGTGCAGGAGAACTACAGCAGTCAGGACGAGGGGCACTTCAAGACCCCTGAGTCCGACCGTCAGGCGATCCAGATGTTGCAGCTGGCCAAGAAGATGCGGGCCGTGCTGCGGGTCGAGCACAACAAGGGCAAGATAGATCCCCAGGGGTTTGCCCAGGAAGATCGCCGCCTCGAGCTGATGCAGCTCAAGATCAACATCGCCAACCTGATCAAGCGGGCCATGGATGCCCAGATCCAGGGGCAGTACGGCACCTGCCGTCAGCTCTATACCAAGGGGCTCGGCGCCCTGGCCAATGTCTCCGACAAGGACCCTTACCTGCTGGCGCGGGAAGAGGACATGCGCCAGGGGATGCGCCAGCTGGAAGAGCATCTGCAGCAGCACAGCGAGAAGGAGCTGCAAAACATCAAGGACAAAGAAGCGGACGAGCTCGATGTCCTGTTCCAACCCAAGAAGAAATGGTGATCATGTCTCATCCACTGGATACCACACTGGGGCCCATGGCCCCATTCGTTTGCCAACTGCTCACTGAAATGCACGCCCTCATGGGGGAGTGCGATGCCCCTGTGGTGGATCATCTCTGTTACCGCGCCGCCAGCTTGCCGGAATACCTGGCCCTGAAAGAGACGCTGGCGCGCCATGGGGTGCTGCTGGTGGAGGGGATGATAGGGGGCCGCCCCATCGCCACCTATCGCCTGCATCAGCCCGTCTGCTGGCAGCAGGTCACAGTCCCTTGCATCGAGCTGGCCGCCCCCAAGGCGGGCCGCGCCCATCAGGCGGGGCTGGAGCACATAGAGCTGGTGGTGCCCTCACTGCCGGCGCTGGTGGCCGCGCATCCCGGGCTTGCGTTCAAGACAGCCAACATGGACGACGGGCGCAACCCTGATGTGGGGCTGATGCTGCCGTCGGGGCAAATCAAGTTTCATCTGCGCCCTTTGAGCGAGGTGATCGACGAGGAGCTGCACACAGGTGCCGTGGTGCCGGTGCCGGCGGACTATTACGACGCCCAGTGAGTCGAGGGCCCCGTCACTGACGTGACGAGGCGTGACAGGAGAGGGGCGGCGCCGCGCGCCCCTTGAGATGACCGAGCCAGAGGCTCAAGGCGGCGGTGACGCACAAGACCAGCTCTATGCCGAGCACCAATCCCCAGAGGCCCCCCCGCTCCCAGAAGGGATGCAAGTAAAGCCCCCCCAGACTGGCCCCCAGATAATACCCCACCAGATAGAGCGACGAGGCGAGCGCCCTGTTGTGCTCCACATGCTGGCCGACCCAGGCGCTGGCGCAGGCGTGGGCGAGGAAGAAGCCGAAACTCGAGACCAGCAGCCCACCTATGATGGCGGCAAGGGTCCCCTGCAGCAGGGCGAGACTGCCGAGTGCCATCAGGGCTATCCCCGCCAGCAACAGGCGCTGCGCCCCAAAGCGATGGGCACAGCGGCCGCTCAGGGAGGAGGCGAGGGTGCCGGTGAGGTAGGTCAGAAACAGCATGCCGAGCCACTGGGTCGGCAGGGAGAAGGGCGCCTTGGCCAGCAGGAAGGTAAGGTAGCTGTACTGGTTCAGGAACACCATGAAGTTGAGCCCGCCGATGAGATAGGCCCCCAGCAGCAAGGGGTTGCCGAGGTGGCTCTGGATGGCGCGGCGCAGTTGCCCTGGGGCGGCCTCCACGGCCACGAAGCGGGTCTGGGCGGGTAGCAACCAGATGACCAGCGGCAGCAGGGCGAGACTGATAAGCCCGATCCCGAGGAAGGTATGTTGCCAGTCGCCAAACCAGCCCGCCAGCAGGCCGCCGACCACCCGGCCGGCGATGCCGCCGAGGGAGTTGGCGGCGATATAGACCCCCACCGCCGAGAGCAGGGCGCGTTTGCTGAACTCTTCTCCCATGTAGGCGATGGCGGTGGCAGGCAGCCCGGCCAGGAGCGCCCCCTGCAGGATGCGCAGGCACACCAGCAGATCGAAGCGGGTCACCCAGGGAATGCACAGGGAAAGCAGTATGGCGTAGGTCAAGGTCCACAGCATGATCCGGCGACGCCCGAACCTGTCCGCCAGGCGGGCGCAGATGAGCAGCGATCCCGCGAGCCCGGCGGTGCAGCCCGCCAGGGTCCATCCCGCCGACAGGGAGCTGACGGAGAACACCTGTGCCAGCAGGGGCAGCAGGGGATGGGTCTGATAGAGATTGAGAAATACCAGGAAGGAGCCCAGGCTGAGGGCCAGGGTGGCGCGTATCCATTCGCGACTGCCTACTTCGATCATATGGAGTTGTCCCGACGACTTTTGTGCAGAGTAGTGGGTCGCTCTATATAAATATAATATATTTAAGTTATCAGTCTGATAAATGGAATTGATATGGATCTGAAACAGCTCGGTTACCTGCTGGCGGTGCGGGACACGGGCTCCTTCACCAAGGCCGCCCAGGGCCTGCACGTGGCGCAACCGGCCGTCAGCATGGCCATCGCCAAGCTGGAACAACAGCTCGAACTGCGCCTGTTCGACAGGCAGGATCGCAGCGTGCGGCTCACCCCGGAGGGGGAGGTGCTCTGCCGTCACGCCGAGCGGCTGCTGCTGCAGATGCACCAGACAGAGGCGGAGATGGCCGAGCTCAAGGGACTGGAGCGGGGGGAGGTGCGCATCGGCATTCCCTACATGATGGGCTCCTATTACTTCCCGCCGATCCTGATGGCCTTCAAGCATAGCTACCCCGGTTTGAAGATCCGGGTGGAGGAGGCGGGCACCCGCGAGCTGCTCAGTCGTATGGTGGACGGCAGCCTGGATCTGGCCATCCTTATCACCAGCGACTTGCCGCCTGCCCTCGAGGGGGCCCAGCTGCTGCGCGAAGAGATGCTGATGGTGGTGGGGGAGGAGCATCCCCTGCGCGGGGCCGGCGCCGTCTCGCTGCCGCAATTCTTCAGCCAGGAGCTCGCCATGTTCCGGCGGGGTTTCTACCACAGAGAGCACATGGAGGCGCTGGCACAGGGCTTGGGGATCGAGCCCAACATCGGCTTCGAGAGCAACCTCATCCCCCTGCTCAAGGCGGTGGTGCGGCAGGGGTTTGCCGTGACCACCTTCCTGCGCATGGCGCTGGAGGAGGAGACGGCGCTTTGCGGCATCCCCTTTGCTCCGCCCATCTTCCTCGATCTCTGCGTGGCCTGGCGGCGGGGAGATCCCCTCTCCATGGCCAACCGGGCGCTGCGGGATTTCCTGCTGGCACAGGCCAATCCAGAGTCAGCCCCAGACGGTGCCTTGATGGACAAGCAATAAGGCAGCAAGATCGCCAACAAAAACGCCTCCCGATGGGAGGCGTTTTTCATTCCGCTGCCAGGCTGCGAGCCATCATTTCTTGAACAGGTGATCCAGCTTGTTCGCCTTGGTGGAGAGATAGAACTCGTTGTGGGGATTGCGACCCTCCTGCAGGGGGACGCGCTCGGCCACCGGAATGCCAAAGGATTCCATCGCCTTCAGCTTGCGCGGGTTGTTGGTCATCAGGCGCAGGCTCTTGACCTCCAAGGCTTTCAGCATATCGGCACAGATGGTGTAATCGCGCATGTCGGCGGCAAAGCCCAGTGCCACGTTGGCCTCGACGGTGTCGGCGCCCTGATCCTGCAGATGATAGGCACGGATCTTGTTGAGCAGGCCTATGCCACGACCTTCCTGGCGGACATACAGCAAGACGCCGCGACCGGCCTTGGCGATCTTCTCCATGGCGGCCTGTAGCTGGAAGCCGCAGTCGCAACGCAGACTGAACAGGGCGTCCCCGGTCAGACACTCGGAATGAATTCGGCCCAGTACGGGCTCACCGTCCGCGATATCGCCCATCACCAGTGCGGCGTGATCCTTGCCTGTACCGGTTTCCTGAAAGCCAACTAGCGTGAAGGTGCCCCAGGGGGTTGGCAACTTGGATTTAGCCACCAGGCTAATGCTGCTCATAGGGTTGCTCCTGACTACAACTGCTTAAAAAAGGCGGCCAGTTTAGCGCGCCTTGTCCATAACAACCATAAGAACAAAACCTTGCAGGAGGGATGGTTTACTGGATTGGTCATAATAGGCGCAATCGCGACGACTTTTGCGCAATTGTGCGCCCTGACAACTGCCAGCGCCGGTGCATTCGGGTATAATCGGCGCCCATTACCCCATCCCGCCAGGGATGTGTGCAACCAGTCAACATGCCGAGTGCGCAGGAGAAAAGTTATGCCTCAGATGGCCCCCGTGATGACAATTGATGGCCCGAGTGGCGCCGGTAAGGGCACCCTGTGCCAGCTGTTGGCAGAGAAGCTGGGTTGGCACCTGCTCGACTCCGGTGCCATCTACCGGGTGCTGGCGCTGGCGGCCTTGCACCACGATGTGGAGCTCGACGCCGAAGCCGCGCTGGTGCCCCTGGCCGCCAATCTGGACGTGCAGTTCCAGGTCGACGGCGGACAGGTCAAGGTGGTGCTGGAAGGGGAGGATGTCTCCCGTACCATCCGCTCCCAGGAAGTGAGCGATGCCGCCAGCAAGGTCGCCGTCTTCCCCCGCGTGCGCGAGGCGCTGCTGCGCCGCCAGCGTGCCTTCCGCCAGTTGCCGGGGCTCATTGCCGATGGCCGCGATATGGGGACTGTGGTTTTCCCCGAGGCCGAGGTGAAGATTTTCCTCGATGCCAGCGCGGAAGAGCGGGCGCAGCGCCGCTATAAGCAGTTGCAAGATAAGGGCTTTGATGTTAACTTTGAGCGTCTTTTAACCGAGATTCGGGAACGTGACGATCGCGACAGAAATCGCGCCGTTGCCCCCCTGAAACCCGCGGAAGATGCTCTTGTGGTAGACTCAACGTCTATGACCATAGATGACGTACTGGCAACGGTGCTCGCCTATGCGGAGCAACAACTTGGTGATGTCAGCACCAGCTGATGTCAGTCGTCTGCACCATGGATGGCGCAGATAATTTAAAACAACCCCGCTTGTGCCGGATTGCGAGTGGATGTTTCATTTGTGACACAAACAATGATCGAATCTTTTGCTCAACTCTTTGAAGAGTCCCTGAACGCCGTTGAAACCCGTCAAGGTTCCATCGTCAAGGGTACCGTCGTTGCTATCGAGAACGGTTTTGTACTGGTTGACGCCGGTCTGAAATCCGAGTCTGCCATTCCTGCTGAAGAGTTCAAGAACGCCCTGGGCGAACTGGAAATCAACGTAGGCGACACCGTTGACGTGGCTCTGGACTCTATCGAAGATGGTTTCGGCGAAACCAAGCTGTCCCGCGAAAAAGCCAAGCGCCATGAAGCCTGGCTGCAGCTTGAGAAGGCATACGAAGAGCAAGCTACCGTTATCGGTATCATCAACGGCAAGGTCAAGGGTGGTTTCACCGTTGAGCTGAACGGCATCCGTGCCTTCCTGCCGGGTTCTCTGGTTGACGTGCGTCCGATCCGTGACACCGCTCACCTGGAAAACAAAGAACTCGAGTTCAAGGTCATCAAGCTGGACCAGAAGCGCAACAACGTTGTCGTTTCCCGTCGTGCCGTGATCGAGACCGAGAACACCTCCGAGCGCGAAAGCCTGCTGGCCAACCTGCAAGAAGGTCAAGAAGTTAAGGGTATCGTCAAGAACCTGACCGACTACGGTGCATTCGTAGATCTGGGCGGCGTTGACGGCCTGCTGCACATCACCGACATGGCGTGGAAGCGCGTTAAGCATCCTTCCGAAATCGTCAACGTTGGCGACGAGATCGCAGTCAAGGTTCTGAAGTTCGACCGCGAGCGTACCCGTGTATCCCTGGGTCTGAAGCAGCTGGGCGAAGATCCCTGGGTTGCTATCGCCAAGCGTTACCCGGAGACCACCCGTCTGTCTGGCCGCGTGACCAACCTGACCGACTACGGCTGCTTCGTTGAAATCGAAGAAGGCGTTGAAGGCCTGGTACACGTATCCGAGATGGATTGGACCAACAAGAACATCCACCCGTCCAAGGTTGTTAACGTTGGCGACGTGGTTGACGTGATGGTTCTGGACATCGACGAAGAGCGTCGTCGTATCTCCCTGGGTCTGAAGCAGTGCAAGTCCAACCCGTGGCAGCTGTTTGCCGAAACTCACGCCAAGGGCGACCGTGTTTCCGGCAAGATCAAGTCCATCACTGACTTCGGTATCTTCATCGGTCTGGACGGCGGCATCGACGGCCTGGTTCACCTGTCTGACATCTCCTGGAACAACCAGGGCGAAGAAGCAGTACGTGAATTCAAGAAGGGTGACGAAATCGAAGCCGTTGTTCTGCAAGTGGACCCGGAGCGCGAGCGCATCTCCCTGGGCGTCAAGCAGATCGAAGAAGACCCGTTCAACAAGTACCTGTCTGACAACAAGAAAGGTGCTATCGTGAAGGGTAAGGTTACCGAGGTTGACGCCAAGGGTGCCGTGATCGAACTGGCTGACGGCGTGGAAGGCTACCTGCGTGCCTCCGACGCTGCTCGTGACCGTGTAGAGGACGCCACTCTGGTGCTGTCTGTCGGTGACGAAGTTGAAGCCAAATTCATGGGTGTTGATCGCAAGAACCGTACCGTAAGCCTGTCTGTCCGTGCCAAGGACGAGGCTGACGAGCGTGTTGCCATCGACAGCCTGAACCAACAAGAAGAAGTTGTGTTCAGCAATGCCATGATGGAAGCGTTCAAAGCCGCCAAGGGTGAGTAATCCTTGATGCAAGAAAAGGGCGGCTTCACGCCGCCCTTTTTTATCTTGGCATAATGAAAATTGCATGTGATCGGGGAAGGAGATTTAACCTTATGACCAAATCAGATCTCATCGAACAATTGGCTGCCAGCCGCATGCATATGCCGGCCAAAGATGTCGAAGCCGCCATCAAGGAGATCCTTGAGCAGATGGCATCGACCTTGCAAAACGGCGACCGGATTGAAATCCGAGGATTTGGAAGTTTCTCACTGCACTATCGTGCGCCCCGCGTGGGTCGCAACCCCAAGACAGGGGACAAGGTTGAACTGACCGGGAAATATGTCCCGCATTTCAAGCCTGGTAAAGAGTTGCGCGAACGCGTGAACATCATCGAATAATGCAGAAAATGGCATACCTGGGTATGCCTTTTTTATTTTTACGTCTTTAGATATGTCATTTGTCAGGTTTCTCGCAGTCTTTTCCCATTCGCTCTAGAGTCTGCCTGTGATTTTAAGGATAATCAGTCTCTCATTAGCTACAGACAGGGAGATCTTATGAAGCGTATCTTGGCCCTCATCCCATTGGTGCTGGTGTTTGTACTGACCCTCGCCATCGGCTCGCAAAATGGCCAGCTGGTGCAGTTCAACTATCTCATCGCCCAGGGGGAGTTCTCCCTCTCCATGCTGCTGG
Organism: Aeromonas sp. Marseille-Q5825; assembly: GCF_946892685.1. Taxonomy (NCBI): domain Bacteria; kingdom Pseudomonadati; phylum Pseudomonadota; class Gammaproteobacteria; order Aeromonadales; family Aeromonadaceae; genus Aeromonas; species Aeromonas sp. Marseille-Q5825. The sequence goes on along the minus strand of NZ_CAMPOU010000002.1, from coordinate 170,912 downwards.
GGTTCTTCTTTGCCGGTGGCTTCCTGTTGGGCTGGCTGGTGTTCGGTCTGCTCTTCCTGCGCTTGAAACTGCAAAACCGCACCCTCAGTCGCACCATGCGTCGTCAATCCCGTGAGTTGGAGCTAGCCCGGTCGCCAGCCAAGGAATAATGTCCCTCGATGCTTGAACTGCTTTTCCTGCTGTTGCCGATTGCCGCCGGTTATGGCTGGTACATGGGACGCAGGAGTGTTCGCCAGGACACCCAGCAACAGAGTAACCAGTTTTCCCGCCAGTACGTGGCGGGCCTCAACTATTTGCTGTCTGACGAGTCGGACAAGGCGGTGGATCTCTTCATCCAGCTGCTGGAAGTCGACAGCGAAACCATCGAAACCCATCTCTCCCTCGGCAACCTGTTTCGTCAGCGGGGCGAGGTCGATCGCGCCATCAAGATCCACCAGAACCTGGTCGCCCGCCAGCTGACCCGGGAGCAGCGTCAGCTCGCGCTGCAGGAGCTGGCCCGGGACTTCCTGGCTGCCGGCCTGCTGGATCGGGCCGAAGCGCTCTGGAAGGAGTTGTGCGAAGACAGCGACTTTGAAGAGACGGCGCTGGCGCAGTTGCTCATCATCCATCAACAGCTGCGTGACTGGGACAAGGCCATCGAGGTCGCCATTCGTCTGCAGAAATTCCAGGGCAAGAAGCTGGCGGAGCCCATCTCCCATTTCTATTGCGAGCAGGCGGAGAGCGCCTTGCGCGACGGTGACAAGGGGGCGGGGATCGCCAAGTTCAAGCGGGCGCTCGCTGCCCATCCGGCCTGCGCTCGGGCCAGCCTGCGATTGGCCGATCTGTCGATGGAAGAGGGCAAGCACGAGGAGGCCAGCAAGGATCTGCTGCAGGTGTTCGAGCAGGACATGGATTTTGCCTCCGAAGCCATGCCCAGGCTGCTCGATTGCTATCAGCAGCTTGGCCGCACCCAGGAGCTGATCCCGCTGCTTGAGAAGGCGGTGGAGGATCATGCCGGTGTCAGCGTGACCCTGGCCCTGGCCAATCTGGTGGAGGCGCGCGACGGCCTGAGCCAGGCCCGCACCCTGGTGCTGCGCCAACTGCGGCGCCACCCCTCCATGAAGGGGTTTTACCAGCTGGTGGGCTTCCAGCTGGCGAGCGCCGAGGAGGGGCCCGCCAAGGAGAGTCTGGAGCTGCTGCAGCAGCTGGTCGGCGAGCAGATCAAGATAAAATCCACCCACAAGTGTCGTCAGTGCGGCTTTGCCACCCATTCGTTGTTCTGGCAGTGTCCCTCCTGCCGGCAGTGGGGCTCCATCAAGCCTATCCGTGGCCTGGATGGTGAATAATCTTTAGTAACCGAAAGCCCGTATCCGAGCGGAGGCGGCAAGCCGAACCTGGCGCTAACCCAAGTGAGCAAGATGCCAGACTGCGACCGGCTCGTCGGCCGTGTCGAGTCTGGATGTGGCATAACAACCCATAGGAAGTGACATGCAAGACCCCAAAGTACTGGTCGCGCTGGATTATCAGCACGAAGCCGATGCCTTCGCCTTCATTGAACAGATCTCTCCGGCCGAGTGCCGCCTCAAGGTGGGCAAGGAGATGTTTACCCTGTTTGGCCCCCAGTTCGTGCGCCAGCTGGTGGCCAAGGGCTTCGAGGTGTTCCTGGATCTGAAGTTTCACGACATTCCCAATACGGTTGCCAAGGCCGTGGCGGCGAGTGCCGAGCTCGGGGTCTGGATGGTCAACGTCCATGCCAGCGGGGGAGAACGCATGATGCGCGCTGCCAGGGAGGCGCTGCTGCCCTATGGTGACAAGGCGCCTTGGCTTATCGGGGTAACAGTGCTGACCAGCATGGAGCAGTCCGATATGGCCCCCCTGGGTCTGGATGTGAGCCCGGCCGAGCAGGTGATCCGGCTGGCCACCCTCGCCAAGACGGCAGGGCTGGACGGCGTGGTCTGCTCCGCCGAGGAAGCCAGTGAGCTGAAAGCCTTGCTCGGCACAGACTTCAAGCTGGTGACCCCGGGCATTCGCCCGAGCGGATCGGCGGCCGGGGATCAACGCCGGGTCATGACGCCGCTGGCGGCGGTGGAGGCGGGTGCCGACTACCTGGTGATAGGGCGACCCATTACCCAGGCGGCGGATCCGGCCGCCGTGCTGGGGGCTATCAACGCCGAGCTCTGCCGATAAGGGGCCGACCCCTTGATGACCACAGGCCGGATTGCAGATCCGGCCTGTTGCGTTTTGATGGCTCGCTGAGCGCTGCTGCGAATGAGTGGCGGCCCTTATCCGCGGGGGATCAGGACTTGACGGCCTGCACACCCAGGCCGATGGGGAAGAGGCCGAGCAACAGGCCGGCGGCCGAGCCGATGAGGTGCGACTCTATGTGCACCCTGGCGCCAATGAGGGCAGAGACAGGGCTCTCTCCCGCACTGTAAAAGTCCAGCCCGAGCTTGATGACGATGCCAAGCAGCATGAGCCAACCCGAATGGCGACGATAGCGGATATCCTGCATGGCTCCCCACACGAACAGGCCGTGCAGCAAGCCGGAGAGCCCCATGTACCATTGGGTCTGCGGGCACCACCACCAGATCCCGAGTCCGACGGCCGTCCCCAGCAGCAGGAGCAGCACGGGCAGGCGCCAGCCCGTCAGGTATTCGCGAAACAGGCTGTAGAGCACCGCAAGCCCGCTCAGGTTGAGCAGCAGGTGCCATCCGTTGGTGTGGGCCAGATTGCCTGTTATGATGCGCCACCCTTCGCCCTGGGCGATCAGGTCGCGATCGAAGGAGAGCAGCTGGTTAGGTACGGTGAAGAAGAGCAAGGCAGTGACGAGCGAAAGCGTGATGACCCAGAGCAGACCCGATTTTTCTGACAACATGAAACAACCCAACGACAGAGAGAGCCGATACTGTACACGCTGTACCCGAGCCCTCAAAGCCTGCCTGTGTGAATATATCCAGCCGGTGCCTCACCTCGCACCGCTCCATATCCTGCAGCATCCCGGCGAGGTCGCCCACCCCAAGGGAACGGCCGCCCTGCTGGCCGCCTCCCTCAGCCATGCCCGCATTCACGTAGGGGAGCACTTCGCCGATGCCGACTGGCTCAATGCCCTGCTCGTCGACCCCAAGGTGCAGTGCTATCTGCTGTGGCCTGATGAAGAGGCTCAGACTCTGACACAGGTGCGCGAGGGCCGTGAGCACGCCAAAGAGGTGCACTTTATCCTGCTCGATGGCACCTGGCGCAAGGCCTATCGCATGTTGCACAGCAACCCGGCCCTGCTGGGATTGCCGAGGATCACGCTGGGCACCATGGCGGGGCAATATTCCATTCGCAAGAAGCCGTTTCCCGAGGCGCTGTCGACCCTGGAGGCGGGCTACCATCTGTTATCCCAGTGGGAAGGGGAGCCCGAGCGCTTCGCCCCGCTGATGAACCTCTTTACCCAGTTGAACCGGCAGTGGCATGACTTTGCCCAAGGTCGCCGCGCTTGAATCTGAATTGCAAACAGGAGTGATGAACGTGAAAAAAGCCGTCGTGGTATTCAGTGGTGGTCAGGACAGTACCACCTGCCTGGTGCAGGCCCTGGCCCTCTATGATGAAGTGCACGCCATCACCTTCGACTATGGCCAGCGTCATCGGGAAGAGATCGAGACAGCTCGCCGTCTGGCGGGGCAGATCGGGATTGCCGCCCACAAGGTGATGGATGTGACCATGCTGGGTGAGCTGGCCGTCTCGGCCCTGACCCGGGACGACATCCCGGTCAGCGGTGAGCTGCAGGACAACGGCCTGCCCAGCACCTTCGTGCCGGGCCGCAACATACTGTTTCTGACCCTGGCGGCCATCTATGCCTATCAGGTCGGTGCCGACACCCTGATCACCGGGGTGTGCGAGACCGACTTCTCCGGTTATCCCGATTGCCGCGACGACTTCGTCAAGGCCCTCAATCAGGCGGTGTCGCTGGGGCTGGATCGCGCCATTCGCTTCGAGACTCCCCTGATGTGGCTCGACAAGGCGGAAACCTGGGCGCTGGCGGATCACTATGGCCACCTCGAGACGGTGCGCCAGCAGACCCTCACCTGCTACAACGGCATCCAGGGGGATGGCTGCGGCACTTGCCCCGCCTGCGAGCTGCGCAGCCGCGGCCTGCAGCGCTATCTGGGCGACAAGGCGGGCATCATGGCCAGCTTGCGCGAGAAAACCGGATTGTGATCCTGCCTCTTTCCCGGGTTTGGGGTATAATCCGCGCCTTTTGCAGCAAGCCGTGACCGAGATGCACTACCCAATCAACGAGATCTTCCAGACCATCCAGGGGGAGGGCGTCTTCACAGGCGTACCCGCCATCTTCGTTCGCCTGCAAGGTTGCCCGGTGGGCTGCCCCTGGTGCGACACCCGCCATACATGGGTGGTGGATCCTGCCCGTGAGGTGGGCAGCCGCGAGGTGCTCGACCGATCCAACGAGTCCGATGGCTGGAGCAAGATGAGCACGGAGGAGATCCTGGGAAGCTTCGAGACTCTGGGTTACCGGGCGCGCCATGTGGTGTTGACCGGTGGCGAGCCCTGTCTCTACGATCTGCACGAACTCTCGTCGGCCCTGCTGGCGGCGGGATATCAGGTGCAGATCGAAACCAGTGGTACCAGCGAGATCCTGACCCACGCGCAGACCTGGGTCACCGTCTCCCCCAAGATTGGCATGAAGGGGGGCTTGCCTGTGCTGGTATCGGCTTTGGAGCGGGCCAACGAGATCAAGCATCCGGTGGCCACCGAGCGCCATATCGAGGAGCTCGATGCCCTGCTGGCCACGGCCAGCCTGCGTCCCGACGTGGTGATAGCATTGCAGCCCATCAGCCAGAAGCCCAGGGCCACCGAACTGGCCATGGCGACCTGCATAGCCCGTAATTGGCGGCTCTCCATCCAGACCCATAAATATCTGAATATCGATTGATATGGACAGACTCTCCGATGAGCGGGTATTGCTCACCCTGGCGGGCAAGATGCCCTACGGTAAATATCAGGGGCGACGCATCATAGATATTCCAGAGCCCTATCTGGTATGGATGGCGCGCAGCGGTTTTCCGGCTGGCGCATTGGGCCAAACCCTGGCACTGGCGTACGAGATAAAACTCAATGGACTCGAATCCATGATTATTCCCATTATTAACAGGATGTCAGAATGAGAATATATACCCGGCAAGGGGATAAGGGCCTCACGCGGCTGGCTGATGGCTCCTCCCTTGCAAAAGATGACAGACGGGTCGAGACCTATGGCACCATTGACGAGCTCAATTCCCAGATAGGTCTGCTGATGGCCGAAATACCCGAGAATGAGCCGGCATTATTGGCTGAACTCATATTGTTGCAGCAAGAGCTGTTTGATTTGGGCGGGGAGCTGGCGTTTTCCAGCGAGGTGCAAAATGCTTCCCTGTGGCAGGTCAATGAGGCCTGGACGGCGCGGCTGGAGCAACAGATTGACGCCTACAGCGCCCAGTTGCCTGTATTGCGCAATTTCATCCTGCCGAGCGGATCACGGGCGGCGGCGCAGGCCCATGTGGTGCGCACCCTGACCCGTCGCTGCGAGCGGCTGCTGCTCGGCCTGAGTCGGGAAGAGCAGGTGAACCCGGCTATCCTGCCCTATCTGAATCGGCTAAGTGACTGGTTTTTCACGGTGGCCAGATACTTGCTGGTCTCTGCCGGCACCCCGGAAGTGCTCTGGGTCAAGGCGGCAGACAGGCGCTGAAACGCCCGGTACTGACACAATAAAAAAACCTCGCATGGCGAGGTTTTTTTATTGGGCGGGACTGTGCTGCAGATCAGATGGCAAAGTCTTCCACGGATTTGCCTTCGGCCACGGCCTTGGCAATGGCGGAGGGCATGCGGCCCTGGCCGGTCCAGGTTTTTTCCACGCCATTGTCCAGATAACGATATTTGGCGGGGCGGGGAGCACGTTTGCCTTTGCTGGCCTTGGTACTTTCGGTGGCAACTGTGCCCACCAATTCAGCAGGATCTATCCCTGCGGCTTTCAACATTTCGGCGTATTCGGCAATTTTCTTCTGATGTTCTTCACGGGCCTGGCGTTCGGCAGATTCATCCTGCTGGCGCTCGGCGACCACCTCGGACAATTTCTGCAGTCCCTCTTCCAGTTGCTCCAGGGACAAATCGCGGCAGGCTGCGCGCAGACTACGGATATTCAGCAGAATTTTCAAAAATTCGTTCATATTGGCTACCACGCGAGCAGAAATATTAATGGGAAGGGCTGGTTTTTCGATAATTTATAGGGGGATTTGGCATCAAGTCAAGTCTGCAAAAATAATTAATTAGGCAGATAAATAAAGTCTGGCAATTATTCACGACGACCGGTTTATTCTCTTTGCGGCGAGTTCATTTCCGAATGAGTGCTGAGTAGATGAAAATATCGACCATGCCGTATTTTATGAACCATTTGACTACCATTTTTCCGCTTTTCGCCACACAAGCCTTGAAATTTAATCAAAAAACTTGCTATCACCCGGTGGCTCGATAAAATGTGCCGCGAATACCTTTAAGTAGAGGCGCGCTGCCTATGAGTAACCGAGCGGAGGGTGATGCCTGCGATGCTCGATGAAAGGAGTCGGCGCCGAAGTGACCAGGCCATCATACCGGGTTGCTGGTTCTGCATCGAACAGGTGCAGGACTGCCATAGTCATCCACTATGGAGCGCTACCTGAAGGGGCTGAGGAGTATGCCCGCCCTGGGTTTTGTTTCTTTGATCCTCTCGGTAGATCTCCACCTGTTGTCTTTAGGTGCAAAGAGATCATGGACATCGTTCATTACGCCGACTCCGGTTGGTCCGTCGTTCCCCCCTTGTTGGCCGTCGCCCTTGCGATCATCACCCGCCGCGTCCTGGTGTCGCTGGGGGTGGGTATTGTGGCCGGCAGTCTGCTGCTCAACCAGTTCTCCCCCCTCGATTCCCTGCATTACATGCTGAACACCGTGCTCAAGATCTTCTGGGTCGACGGTGCGCTCAACCGGGACAACGTCAACATGATCCTGTTCATGTTGCTGCTGGGGGGCCTCATCAGCCTGATGAGCGTCTCCGGGGCGACCCGGGCCTTCGCCGAGTGGGCCGCGCGGCGCGCCAAGACCCGCAAGGGGGCCAAGGCTCTCACCGGCATGATGGTCTTCGCCTTCTTCATCGATGACTTCTTCCATAGCCTGTCGGTGGGGGCCATCTGCCGTCCGGTCACCGATCGCTTCCAGATCTCCCGTGCCAAGCTGGCCTATCTGCTGGACTCCACCGCGGCGCCGGTCTGCGTGCTGATGCCCATCTCCTCCTGGGGCGCTTACATCATCGCTCTGGTGGGCGGCATAATGGCGGCCCATGGCCTGACCGATCAGAGCCCCATCTCCGCCTTCGTCGAGATGATCCCGATGAACCTCTATGCGGTCTTCACCCTGATCATGGTGCTGGTGGTGATCGCCTTCCAGCTCGACATCGGCTCCATGCGTCAACACGAGCAGTGGGCGCTGGAAGGCAAGCTGTGGGATGAGTCCAAGGGCCGTCCCATCGGCCTGGACATGGAGTCTCCGGAGGAGAGCAATGGCGGCATGATCGACATGGTGCTGCCGATCCTGACCCTGACCCTGGCGACCGTCTACTTCATGATAGATTCCGGCGCCGCCGTGCTGGCCGGCAAAGGCCTGCCGTTCAGCGTGCTCGGTTCGTTCGAGAACACCAACGTCGGCTCCTCCCTGGTCTATGGCGCCCTGTGCAGCCTGGTGGTCTCCATCGGTCTGGCCATGCGCCTCAAGCTGGGTGCCAAGAACTGGATGAAGGCGGCCCCCCAGGGGATCATGGCCATGCTGCCCGCCATCAACATACTGCTGTTCGCCTGGACCATAGGCGCCGTGGTGCGCGACGTGGAGACCGGCAAGTACCTGGCCTCCATGGCCAACGGCAACCTGCCGATCGAAGTGCTGCCGGCTGTGGTCTTCATCCTCTCCTGTGCCATGGCCTTTGCCACGGGGACCAGCTGGGGCACCTTCGGTATCATGCTGCCGCTGGCCGGTGACATGGCAGCCGCCAGCGACATCAGCCTGATGCTGCCGATGCTGGCCGCCGTGCTGGCGGGCTCGGTGTTCGGTGATCACAGCTCGCCCATCTCCAGCACCAGCATCCTCTCGGCCACCGGTGCCGGTTGCCATCACATCGATCACGTGATGACCCAGCTGCCCTATGCGCTTGCCATCGCCTTCGGTGCCGCCCTCGGTTACCTGGTGATGGGGATGATGCACTCTGTGCTGGCGGGTTTCACCGTCAGCGGGCTCTGGTTCATCATCTTCTCCGGTTACCATTTGCGTAAAGCGCGGCTCCAGCGAGACCTGGCGGTCGCATAAATAAAACAAGGGGCCCACGGGCCCCTTGGTTTTGGCAGGGGCTTTGGTTAGCATGCGCCCCATAAATTCAGTTTCGGAACAGTACCATGGCTTCACTGCACTACAAATTTGCCACCATGAACTCGGGCAAGTCGACCCAGCTCATCCAGGCGCATTTCAACTATCTGGAGCGCGGCATGAATCCGCTGGCCATGACGCCGGTCATCGACGACCGCTTCGGGGTCGGGGTGATCCGCGCCAGAGTGGGTCTGGAGCTGAAGGTGGAAGTGTTCAGTGCCAGCTGCGATCTGTTCGAGATGGTCAAGGCGCGCCACGGCGAGAAGAAGATCGATGTGTTCATCGTCGACGAGGCGCAGTTCCTGACCCGCGAGCAGGTGTATCAGCTGGCCCGTATCGTCGATGAGCTCAAGATCCCGGTCATGGCCTACGGCCTCAAGACAGATTTTCGCGGCGAGCTGTTCCCCGGCTCCTACCACCTGCTCTGTCTGGCCGACAAGTTCGAGGAACTCAAGAGCATCTGCTGGTGTGGCAACAAGGCACACATGAACTCCCGGGTGAACGAAGCCGGGTTGGTAATGCGTGACGGCGAGCAGGTGGAGATAGGGGGCAACGACCGCTATGTGTCGCTCTGCCGCAAGCACTATCTGGAAGGGCGGGCTTACAAATAAGCCACAGCATGAAGAAGGGCGCCTCACGGGCGCCCTTTTTTGTCGACGAAGGGCTCAGTCTATCTCTATGTCCACCGGCGCTATGATGGGGTCGGCCACCGGCAGGCGGTGGAACAGCTGGCGAAAATGCCGCTGTACCCGGCCGATGTCGATGAGCGACATGCCGGAAGCGAAGCCGAACCAGACATAGAGACCGGTTAGATCGCGAAACATGGGGGGCAGGTAGCGGGGCGCATCGATGAGCCCCTCCAGATAGTGCTGATAGAGCACAGGGATGTCGTCCAGGGTCACCTTGCCGACGAACAGCATGGGCAGGATCTCCGGCACCCCTTCCAGCACGGCGCTGCGGATGAAGTTGACCGTCTCCACATAGCCTCTCACGTAGGAGAGATCCTTGGTGAAGCAGGCGCCTCCCTCGACCATGCCGCCCCTAAACACCCGCTGGGTGATCTTGTAGGCATCGTGCTCGCTGGCCCCCTTCTCGACGAAGTGGCGGAACACCTCGATGAAGTCGGCGCCGCGCTCCGCCATGTCGATGGCCATCACCCGATCCGAGATGCGCTTGGCCCTGTCCGGAAAGGAGCTGAAGGTGAGGGTCTCAATGAGCACAGCCAGCCCCTCCTGGCAGGCGGTGATGCGCGGCGAGCCGGCACCCAGCCAGGTGGCATAGGATTGCTGGCGGCCGTTGAGGGTGGTGCCGACGTGCACCCAGCCCTCGTGCACCTCCAATACCTGCAAGTCCAGCTCGGAGAAGCGGGCGTGGGAGCTCAGCTTGATGTAATCCCCCCCGGCGGCGGCATCGGAGACGATGCCATCGCTCAGCTTGACTTGCACCGTGCCGTCGCTGAAATAGTTCGACAGCTTGCCCTGCAGTTTGGCCACCGCCGCTTCCCCCTCGAACTCCTTGGGGTAGGGGCGCACCAGATGGCGGGCGCCAGGCAGGGAGAAGATGTCGCACAGCCGGGCCCCCAGCTCTTTCAGGGTCTTGCGATCCCCGCGCAGGTGATCGCTCGCCGAGCCGTAGAGCAACTGGCTGTAGCGCTGAAAGTCAGGCTGCCCGCGCTGGCGCAGCATCTCGATCACCACCATGTACTGATCCACCGTCTCTTGCAGGATCCGGCCCAGATCATCCTGCGGCCCCAGTTTTCTGCGGATCCTGTCCCTCAGCTCCTTGAGCTCCAGGTATTTGTTGCGGGGATCGAAATCGAGGGGGAGGGCCTGATAGAAGTCGGCATCGATGGCGGGCAGCGCTCGTCCGCCCTTGGCAAGAAACTCGGTCTGCAGGTGGCGGGGCCACTTGATGGCATCCAGGATGCGAATGGGTTTTTGCAGGGCGAGCAGTTCATCCGAGAGGGATTTCAGGTGCAGGCGATACTTTTCTTGGATGGTCATCGGGCCTTCTGTGGAGGCGAGTGCGGTACGAGAATGGCTGAGTATATGCATAGCGCTTGCCAAAAAGAAGCGAGACCAGGAGTGATCCCGCCTGTGCGCTTTTGGTTGTCGGAAAATTGGTTTAGACTGCGCCCCTTGATCCTTATTGTGTTCGTGAAAATGATGAATATCCCCAGCTCTGAAATGATAATGCGTTGGCTGCAGCAGGCCCGGATCGAGCACTATGTGTGCGATCAGTGCCACGGCATCCACATGGTCTCCCTGCAGTCCGTCGAGGGCATCCAGGAGAGCCGGATCTTCGTGGAAGAGGAAGGGTTGCTGTTTTCATCCGAGCTGGAGGTACGCCCCTCATCGCTGCTGCCCCTGGTGGCCGAGCTGGGTCGTCTCAACATGCAATACCCCTCCCTCAAGGTGTTCCTTGACATCATAGATGACAACCTGCCGCGCCTCGTCGTGGGCCACACCGTCTTCACCAAGGCGGGTCTATCCGTCGAGCAGTTCCTGCTGTTCGTCGAGAGCACCACGGCGGCGACCCATGAAGTGGTTTCCGAATGTGAACGCCTCGGCTTCCTCAATCTGCCGGAGATCCAGGTCGCACCGGAATCTGTGCACTGAGTTGCGCGTTTAATGTGCGAACGGTTAGCAGCAGCCAAAAAGCCGTTGACGCCGGCGGGGCTTTCCCCTAAATTACGCCCCGTTCCGGCGCAATAGCTCCGCGAATGTCGTGTTGGCTGAACACGTTAAACCACAGACAAAAATTTGGTGATGTGCCCAAGTGGCTGCCAGCCGATGAAATCGGCAAGAAAGCACGCAGCGCGTGCTACGAAAGCCACAGGCAGATGACTGAAACAAATTGGTGAGGTGTCCGAGTGGCTGAAGGAGCACGCCTGGAAAGTGTGTATACGGCAACGTATCGAGGGTTCGAATCCCTCCCTCACCGCCAAATAAAGTAAAAGGGCCTGTCGCAAGACAGGCCCTTTTACTTTATCCGGTGATGGGCGGCTCGGTTCTAACCCTGGTTCGACCAGGGGGCAGGACAGCCCCCTTGGACAGCCGCAGGCTGCCCGCAGGGCGAGCGCCAGGGATGGCGCGAGTCAATCCCGACCCACCACCAAATTGAAAAACCGACCTCAGGGTCGGTTTTTTGCATCTGGTGGCACAGCAAAATCTGATGCCCATGGAGGGAGGGTGAGAACCCTCGCCGGGTTCGAGCAGAGCAGCTTGCTGCGATGAACGGCCAACGGCCGCCCCGAAGGGGTGAGCCACGAAGTGGCGAATCATCCCTCCCTCACCGCCAAATAAAGTAAAAGGGCCTGTCGCAAGACAGGCCCTTTTACTTTATCCGGTCATGGGTGTTATCCGGTCATGGGTGGCTCGGTCCTAACCCTGGTTCGACAAGGGGGCATGATGGTCCGGTTAAATCCAGACCCGCCGCCAACATAAAAACCCGACCTTATGGTCGGGTTTTTGTCTTGTGGTGCCCGGTCATCTCTCACGCATTTCCCTTGAAGCAGGCCTGGCGGCATGCAGGGAGTGAGCGTCAGGCGAGATCGAAGCGATCCAGGTTCATCACCTTGGTCCAGGCCGCCACGAAGTCCTTCACGAACTTCTCTTTCCCGTCCGCACTGGCATACACCTCGGCCAGCGCCCGCAACTGGGAGTTAGAGCCGAACAGCAGATCGACGCGGGTGCCGGTCCACTTGACCTTGCCCGTCTTGCGATCACTCCCCTCGTAGATGCCCTTGGCTCCTGCCGCCGGTTTCCACTCAGTGCCCATGTCGAGCAGGTTGACGAAGAAGTCGTTGGAGAGGGTCCCCGGCGTTGCGGTAAACACCCCGTGGCAGTTGCCGGTGTTGGTGCCGAGCACGCGCATGCCACCGATCAGCACCGTCATCTCGGGGGCGCTGAGGGTCAGCAACTGGGCCTTGTCCACCAGCATGGCTTCCGAGAGCTCTGCGTAGTCACCACCCAGGTAGTTGCGAAAACCGTCGGCGAGGGGTTCGAGCACGGCAAAGGAGTCGACATCCGTCTGTGCCTGGGAGGCATCCATGCGACCCGGCGTGAAGGGCACAGTCACTGTGACCCCCGCCAGTTTGGCCGCCTGCTCGACACCAACGCCGCCGGCCAGCACGATCAGATCGGCGAGGGATACCTGTTTGCCGCCGGTGGCCGAGGCGTTGAACCCCTGCTGGATGCCTTCTAGGGTCTTGAGCACCTTGGCCAGCTGTGCCGGTTGGTTTGCTGCCCACTCTTTTTGCGGTGCGAGCCGGATGCGCGCCCCGTTGGCTCCGCCCCGCTTGTCAGAGCCGCGGAAGGTGGCGGCAGAGGCCCAGGCGGTCGATGCCAGCTCGGCGACAGTCAGGGAGGAGGCGAGAATCTTCTCCTTGAGGGCGGCCAGATCCTTGTCATCGACCAGGGGGTGATTGACGGCGGGGATGGGGTCTTGCCAGATCAGCTCCTCGCTGGGCACTTCCGGCCCCAGGTAGCGTGCGATGGGGCCCATGTCCCTGTGGGTCAGCTTGTACCAGGCGCGGGCAAAGGCATCGGCGAAGGCTTGCGGATCCTCGTAGAAGTGGCGGGAGATCTTGCCGAATTCTGGGTCAAAGCGCAGGGTCAGGTCTGTGGTCAGCATGGTCGGCTTGTGGAACTTGCCCGGGATATGCGCATCGGGAATGATCTCCGGTGCATCCTTGGCCACCCACTGCTTGGCGCCCGCCGGTGACTTGGTCAGCTCCCATTCGTACTTGAACAGGTTCTCGAAGAAGTTGTTGCTCCACAGGGCAGGGGTCTTGGTCCAGGTCACCTCGAGACCGCTGGAGACGGTATCCTTGCCATGGCCGCTGCCGTAGTCGCTCATCCAGCCCAGGCCCTGGGCTTCCAGGGGCGCGGCCTCCGGCTCGGGCCCTTTATGGGATTCGGGGGCGGCGCCGTGGGCCTTGCCGAAGGTGTGGCCACCGGCAATGAGGGCGACCGTCTCTTCGTCATTCATGGCCATGCGGCCGAAGGTGGAGCGGATGTCTTTGGCTGCCTTCATGTAGTCGCCGCTGGCGTTCGGCCCTTCGGGGTTGACGTAGATCAGCCCCATGTGGGTGGCGCCAAAGGGTGCCGCGAGCTCACGATCGCCCTTGACCCGATCGGGGTCGACCCCGAGCCAGGCTATTTCATCACCCCAGTTGACGTCCTGATCCGGCTCCCACACATCCGGGCGGCCGCCACCAAATCCGAAGGTTCTAAAGCCCATGGACTCCAGCGCGACGTTGCCGGCGAGGATCAGCAGATCGGCCCAGGAGATCTTGTTGCCGTACTTCTGCTTGATGGGCCAGAGCAGGCGGCGGGACTTGTCGATGTTGACGTTGTCGGGCCAGCTGTTGAGGGGGGCGAAGCGTTGCTGGCCACGACCGCCGCCGCCACGACCATCCGTGATGCGATAGGTGCCTGCGGCGTGCCAGGTCATGCGGATGAACTGGGGACCGTAGTGACCGAAGTCCGCCGGCCACCACTCCTGGGAGTCTGTCATCAGCTTGACCAGGTCTTTCTTGAGTGCCTTGTAGTCGAGGCTGTTGAATGCCTCGGCATAGTTGAAATCTTTGTCCATGGGATCGGAGCTGGGGGAATGCTGGTGCAGCAGATCCAGCCGCAACTGATTCGGCCACCAATCACGATTGGTTCTGCCGACGCCGGCGGTGTGGTTGAAGGGGCATTTGCTTTCTTCACTCATCTCAGTCTCTCCTTGGAGGGCATGTACATTGCTGACAACTTAGTATGGGAAGATTTCCACTGCGCTGTGTGGGGTCATGGCAGGGGAGCCGTCTGCTGTTGATCGGGTCCTTATCAATAACTCCTTTATTTTCAATTTATTGCGTTATTGTGCAGTGAATGGGTTACGAAAAGATGAATCACGACCATCTAGTTTAACAATCTATTTACGTTCTGCCCGTCTTCCCCTGATGTCAGGCGCGGCGGCCACGCGTGATAGCGCTGCCTGGGCGCAAGGGGTTGCTCGCCCTTGATGGGGGAAGCAGGCAAGGCATTTGTCTGGTTTTTATCCATATCACGGCCATCGGCATTTAAGCTTGCGCTGCATCATGGTGAGCAGGGATACAGCTGGGGGCCGTGATGGCTCCGATCATTTCTGTGATCCGGTAAGGCGATGTAGCAACGCGGCGGGCTGGCGTGACGCTGACCGACCAGCAAAGAGACAAGCGTGAGAGAGCAGGGGGAACAAAGAGAAGAAAAGAGGAAGCAGAGCGGTCGGGGCAGGCGGTGAGTCTGGGGCGCAGGCACAAAAAAACCGGCGCAGGGCCGGTTTTGATGAGGGCATCAGATGCCCGGTTCATGGCAAGTCAGGCTTGCCCCTGTCGGCTTGATCCAGCACGAACAGACAATAATGGGGTGGCTGATGGGGCTCGAACCCACGACAACCGGAATCACAATCCGGGACTCTACCAACTGAGCTACAGCCACCACTGAAATCTGCCTTCAATGCTCCTCTTCGAGGGAAGAGTCACATTAATGGCGCGCCCTGCAGGATTCGAACCTGCGACCCACGGCTTAGAAGGCCGTTGCTCTTCTAACCCCTTTACTTAGGTTACCACAAGTTACTACTAAGCGCTTTATGGTGCGGATGATAGGCTGATAAGTCGCATAAATCAACAAAATTTTATAGCTTATTGATTTGACCAACCCCCTATTAGATCTTACCATTAAGTTAACACATGGAACGTCATGTTAAAGGAGTGTTGCTTTGAGGTTGGGTGAGAATTCTCCAATAGGTAGGTCTCATGTTGTGATCATCCAGAAGTTGGCTGATGTCTCAACCATGAAGCTACCAATGTTATACTTGATTACTCCAAACGGGCTGTCTGTTTTCTGGCCTCTTGTTGAGTACTTCAAAGCTCGCCCAAATACTAGCTTGTCGTGGGCCAGACAAACGTCTAGAGCGCTGGGCCTGCTATATGATTTCTCCGTTGCTGTCGCCGATTTAGGTCTATCAAGACAAGAGCTTTTCCGGCGGTTCTCGCTGTCCCTTTGCCATGGCACTATTGATCCCGAGACCTATCAAGACAAGACAGGTCTTTATTGGGCCCCTGGTTCGGTTTCTGTGCAAAAAAAGATGTGCTCTAGCATAACTAGGTTTATCGCTTGGAAAGATGAAACCAGCAGGAAAGAGGATCCGGTTTTCCTTCGGTATTTAGAAGAAGTCCCACCTAGCCTAAGGAGGCTGCTGACGGCTAGTAAAATAATAGCCAGTAAATCCATGCTATATCACACCAAGGACGTCAACATGCTGGCGGAAGGGTTGGATAAGGCGAGGAAGTTTTTTGGTATGGAATTGGGTAATGATCCACGAGAGTCGATAGGTAACATTCGAACTGTCAACAACTTCCCTTCAGAGCTAATTCCTCAGCTAATAACACATGGCTTTATTCGTGATCCTCATGCAACTGATCCATTTGAACGAGAGGACATAACGGCCAAAATGATCACTATATTGCTTGCAGGCGGTGGGCTTAGAAAAGGGGAGCCATTTCATCTCTGGTTTAATGATGTCGTGCCTGAACCTGCTAGAGGGTGCGCAGTAACCTTATTTCATCCCTCAGGCTCACAAACAGGTTTTAGAGGCAACAAACAAACCAGAGAGCAGTACCTAGCTCAGAGGAAAATGTTACCTAGAAATCGGAGTGGTGCTAGCAGAAGTCACCATGCTACTTGGAAATCTCTGGCCGTAGATAAAAAAACGCTGTCAGCGCCTGTTTATTTCATACATGAGTCGTACTCGTTCCTGTTTTGGGAAATGTATTTGCTCTACATGAACCGCTATCGTCCTTCACTAATGAAGAGTTACAAGGCTAATCACGGAACAGAACATCCATTTTTATTTGTATCTAATGGTGAAGATCGTGGGGCAAACATCAGCTATCGAGGTGCTCCTTACTCAATGGCTGCATTCGATAAATCTTTTGAGAGGGCTCTAGGGCGGTTGGAGAAGATACTTGGGCGGAAGTTGCCGCGTGGTCGAGATTATGGACTCAATCCGCATGCGTTACGGCATCACGTTGGACATGTAATGGCCGAAGCTGGAGTTGAGCCCCAGATAATTAAGGATGTAATGCACCATCGAACCATTGATGCTCAAGAAGTATACAAAAAACTACCACCAGATAAGGTTCAGAAGATCTTGGCCAGTTACACACTTAGCTCACAACTAAACAATATAGGAATGGTCAAATGAAATTGCGCGGTATCAGTGCAAGAAATGGCAACGCAATTGAACAAAATGATGAAATAGCCCTATCTGTGATGATCATTTCCCCTTTTGCTGCGTCAAAGGTTTCAAGAGAGGCTGAAAATGTTCTGGAGCGTTTGATAAAAAACTACAAAACGTGTAAATGGATGATAACGTCTGAATTTTTTTACGCTAGGTATGGACAGTCGTACATACCCAAAAATTTAAGAAGGCTACTTGTCCCAAAGTCAATAGTAGATAGGCTTGAAAAGGATATAGCCTCTCATGGGGTTGCTAATAGCCCAAAAAGCGAGCGAGCAAGAGCCACTCTCGTCAATAATATTATAACTGCTGCGAGTGAACTTCTTTTTCTGATGGAGAGGCAATACCTTAATGACGTCACTATGGAGGACTGGAAGGAGTTCTTAGCGCCCATAAGAACAGACGGTGAACGATATATTGATGATGTTAGCATTCATGATAAAGCAGGTTTAAAGGGGGTGGCTGAACTACTGAATGTAATGGTAAAAGGAAAAAACTTCTCTAACGCCATTCATGTAAAACGCTCAGATAAGGTAAACAAAGGCGAAGATCTTCTGGTCAAGCCACCTGAACATCTTGTTTCATGGGTTGAGCGTTGGAACCACTATATTGAGTCAACTGGTAATTATACGTTAAAAATTTACCATACTGCATTTCATCGATTTCGTATCTTCTTGGAGGATGTCTATCTTGGCACCCAAATACCATCTCCTGAAGAATTTTTTAGCTCTCCACCACCTGTAGATTTTTTAGAATGGTCGGAAAAGAAACTTCATAAAAAGTTTTTTTCAAGTGAGGCGGCACTCTGCGATTTTGTTAGATACAACACTAATTTTTCCAACTGGTTTATCGAGACTTATTTATCTGATATCGAAGAAAATGGTGAAAAATTTTCTGTCGCATACCCATTGGTTCGCCCACAGACACTTAAATCTTTTTTGAATTCGCACAAAAGTGATATAGATGTGCCTGGATCTTCCACTAAGGAAGTTATGCCATTGTGGCTCAGAATGAGGTTAAGAGATTTACTCTCAGGAGAGGACTATGCATGGCCAAAAACATTAAGCAGTGAGTATAGCAACTACTTAACAAACGAGCTGGATGAGCCTCTCTGGCTGCCGTCTATTACATACATCTACCTTATGATGTTAGAAATCCCAGTTAGGCGTATTCAGTTGCTGCGGTGTGACTCTGGAGAGGGTGATACTAAAAAATTCTCGCCAGAGTTAAATAAATGGGTTGCTAATAAATCAAGTACTGCTAATTTTTGGCAAAACGATCCTCAGGCTAAAGTTTATGACCGTGGTTTGCTGAGAGAATCTCGCTCATTAGAGAATGGCGACCAGAATCTGGTTCTTTATATAAATTCCAATAAAACAGCAGACAAAGATGTGGGGTACAGTGAATTTTCTGGTTATGAAATTCCTTGGAAGCACCCAGAGATAATCCGTCTGGCAACAGAATTGAGAGAATGGCAGGAAAAGTATAATCCGTGTCATACACCTGTTACTGCCAGAGAAATTCCAGATTCTGTATTTCCTCAAACAGCCAATCAGGCTATCGCAGATAGTATTCCTGACCGTTTTTATCTTTTCCGTTCGGGCACGAACTCGAAACGTAGTGCTGCAACTGGTATGGTTCCTCCAACTGAGCGCTCTCTTGTTCAGTATTGGAATCTAGCAATGGCTGAACTGGAAAAGCAGCTTAATGAAGAGGGGCTGGATATCCAACTTGTTCTTAATTGGAATGAGGTTGGACAGCCCCAATTAGTATTCTTTACACCTCATGGACTAAGGGTCGCCGGACTAACCTCACTGGCAGAACAAGGGGTTCCAATTGATGTGCTTAGTAAGCTTGTTGCTGGGCACAAAAGCTTGACAATGACCCTCTATTATATAAAGCATTCGGTAGCTCACGTCACAGAAATACTGAATGAAGCCAGTAACAATATCCTGCTAAGGGAACAGGAGGACTTTGCACGATGGATTAAGAGTTCTTCGTGGGATGAGGTGAAAAAATATGCAGCATACAATAGTGAAGATGCTGCAATCGCATTAAGCAGAAATTGTACTGCCATTGTCGGTATTTGGAATGCAACCCATCTAGGAATTTGTCCATACGGTGGTACGAGGTGTTACGATGGTGGAGAAGTTATTCGTAAAAATGGGAAAACTAATACTTATGGAGCTGTTTCAGATAAAGACTGTATTAATTGCCGTCATTTCATCACCGGTTCTCCTTGGAAAATGGAGTTGATAGTACACGGAAACAAATTACTACTTGAGATAGAGAGAAAGATAAAGGCAACTCAAGATGCCACCGAAAATGTAAATAAACTTCAGGTTAATTTGAGAACCGCCGTGAAGGCTGGAGAAAAGCCTGATGCAAAATTGAGGACTGATATTAACAAATTACACTCAATAATTGAGCGCCTTAGTAATGAAACAGATACTCTGATCCGTTCGCTTCATGCGACTCATAATCTCATCAGTAAAATTCGTCAGATACCAGATGGAAGTCCTGAAGGGGGGATTGATCTTGTTGTGCACTCACAAAGCCACTTCGATATAGAATATGCTGAGTCACCTAGCAATTTCAAAACACTAGATCTCGTTGTTCAGGCTAGCAGAATTTATATCAATGACCGTGATGAAAACTATGAGCGAGAACGTGATGAGGTGATGAATATTATCCTTCTAAACAACGGATATAAGCCTCTCATGATGCTACCGCTGACAATAGATGAAAAACGGAGAGTTGCAGATAGCCTGGCAAAACTCCTTGTAACTAGAGCTACAGGAGATGAAATAGTAGCATTGCAATCAGGTAGTGTGACCCTGGAAGAGCTTGGCTTTACCCCTAGTATGCCGCGTGAAATGGCAAGACTACAGTTATCTAGTCAGATTTTGCACAAGGAAAATGATCAATGATACCCGTAACAATTAGCCAAGTAGAGGATTTGTATCAGGAATTATCAAAAAATAGAAAAGCAGACCAAAGGAAAATGCTTGCGAATATCCATGAGGTTTGTGCAAAGCTGGTAAAACAGGGTTCAACGCCTTCTGCTGCATCTGTAGTAAAAATATTAGGAACACAAGGGTATAAGATCTCGACTAGAACTATTTACAACAAACGTAATGGCCAAAATCCTTATCCCATTTTAATCGATGCTTGGATAGAGGTTCTGGCGGCGAAGAAGGTTAAGATTACTGAGACAATTGATAATGGAGTAATCCAAATTGATGAACAAGATCTAGCAAAAATTAGTGATCCAGTTCTTCAGCATAAAATGATGATATTCATTGGCCAAGTCCGCTCGCTAAAGGCTCAAAATGACGCATTGAGAAACATCGAGAAATTACCAGTTGTATCTATGGAGATAGGGACTACTAATTTGGTAGCAACAATATTGAGTGAGTTGAATCGGGAAGTTATCTCAAACCTGCTCAATCAATCTAACCCGAGTTTGTCTTTCAACAATGATGGGTGTCTGATAGCTAAGCGGCCGATTCCAGCAGGAACAGTACTTTCAGATCCAGGATTAGCAGAGGCGTTGGAAGCAATTCTGGACAGTCAAGATTTAGACTATAAGCAGAAATGACTTGTACAGTTCTAGTTATCACAAGACACCGACCTAAAACCGGTGTCTTGTTTTGGCTACTTTCGGGTATACTGCCATTGGTATCAATTTCAGAGCCTTCCACCGTACTGCATCCATCCCCCCTTCCTGATTACCAGCCCGCTCCTACGCATTCTCCAAAGCCCAATGATCTCACCTGGGTAGTGGTCATACGTCTAAATCCAATTGGAATTTGATGAAGTTCAAAACAATTAAATGTAAGTGTATGATTTTTCATGGAAGTGTTGTAACTACTTATGTAGTTAAAGCATCCAATTTAACTGAATAAACTGATGTGCTTTTATACATAGATCCACTTGTGGGTAGGATAGAGATGGCAAGAATCCTGATGACTCGCGCTCTTGATGACAACGGCCATATCGTTGATGTCAAAGACGTTGTTAGTGGAAAAGGATGCAATTGCACATGTATTGGTTGTCGAAGTGCCGTATGGGTAAAGAAAGGCCTAGTTACAGCTCATCACTTTGCTCATGTGTGATTCATGAGGTTGCCTTTGTGATCAGCGGACAGTTGGTGTCTCTTGGGCCAATATCGACCTGGTTTGGTGCTATACAGCACTATGTGCCTAACCTGGCCGAGATCGGTATTCTGGTCTTGGGTATTTCAGTGGCTGCGTTGTTGTTCCAGCTGATGAGGTTGTTTATCAACACCCACTCATCAATAGCCAAGTAACTTCCTCGTGTAAAATGACCTTCTGTTTCAGAAGGCCATTTTCATTTATGCAAACAGCAGTTGGGTCAGGTAACCCATCATGACGGCCATCCCCAGTGTTACGGTCAGGAGCGCCACAGTCATAGGTGTTCTGAACATCGATTTGAGCAGGACCACCTCGGTCAGACTGGCCCCCGCACTACCGACAATCAGCGCCATCACAGCTCCCGTGCCCATCCCTTTGCCCAGCAATACCGATGCCAGAGGGATAACTGCTTCTGCCCGAATATAGAGCGAAATACCCACAACTTCGCTAAATGGGATCGCCAGCGGGTTGTCTGCCCCTGCGTAGGCCGTTATCCCTCGGCTGGGATGAAACCATAGATAAATGACCCTATCAGCCCTCCCAGCAACAAGTAAGGCAGCACTTCTTTGAATTGTTGCCAGGCATCGATACGCGCTTTGCGAAGGCCGTAGGAATGACTGGGGCCTGGGTCAGTGCCAGCTGCGCAGCAAGAGATAGTTGGCGCGGTCTCATCGGGTTGTACGGTACGGCAGGATGTCTGAGCCTTTAGCGGTTTGACGGACTTGATACCATTCAAGCTGTTGCACTCACACTGGCTGGTTCGGTTCTTGTGTCGTGGTGCCACAACCGGTGCCACAGCTGCTTTGCTTTGCCTCTTTGGAGTCAATTACATGACGCTCAAACCCCAGCATGTCCAGCAACATACTCGTCAGTACGGAAACTCCTGCTGCAATCACGGCATACAACACTGTCACTTTCCAGCCGAAGGTGGCCCACATCAGGCCGACGATGATTGGGTTGAACCGAATCTCTATCTGAGCAGGTCAAAAACTAGGGTATGTCCTCATTAAGTCATCCAGCTTTCCCCAAATACTCTTCGATAGGTTTATTACTAACTTGTAATTTTTGTGACAGCTTCATGTAATGACTCACAGTATATAATGAGTCACGTAACTTGAGTCATAATTAAATGAGGTGGTTTATGAATATTAAAACTGGTGCATTCATGGCATGTACGCTGGTCGTCGGAAGCTTCTCCGCCTTTGCTCAGGCTCCGGTGCCTTATAACGTTCGTGCTGGGCATAACATTATATATATGGATTGGAGTGCCAACGCACTTAGTACCGACACTGTGAGTGTATCTACCCTGGATGACACTAAACTGGGTACTGTAATGGCTACTCCTGGGAAGACAAAGCAACTGCAACTCCCCATGGACAAAAGTATCAACACAGTCAAAGTCAGCTACAACGGTGATGTCCATGTGATTGAACTTCAGCATGGAATGGGTAGTGGGCGAAACAGATAAAGCAAATAAAATCATTCGCTTAACGTAAGTTTGGCGCATTTTTTTCTACGCATTGAGAAAAATGACAGTATTGTAATTGTACATTGATTTCTATAATGAGCATCATCACACATCACAGCTGTGATGAAATGGAGGCGCTTATGAATGATGTTCATAGTAAAAATGGATTTAATCCTTCTATCTCAAGAAGAAAGTTTGTTAAAGGGATTGCTGCTGGCGGAGTTGTGGCATCGATTCCTATGTCAATTAACGCTAAAGAAGAACTGCCGCAAAAGGTTTACAGCTCAGTTTTAAGTGGAACAGTAATCGATCTGGTAGTTGAAGAAGTTGTTGTCAACTTTACTGGAAGTACAAGAATTGCCACGGTTGTCAATCGCTCCATACCTGCACCGACATTACGCTTAAAGGAAGGCGATGAGGTTACTCTTCGTGTTACCAATAAGCTCAGTGAGCCTACCTCTATTCATTGGCATGGTATAATACTTCCATTTGAAATGGATGGCGTACCTGGTATTAGTTTCAATGGTATTAAACCAGGAGAGACATTCACATATAAATTCACGTTGGAACAGTCCGGTACATATTGGTATCACTCTCACTCTGGTTCTCAAGAACAGACGGGAATGTATGGCGCTTTAATTATAGAGCCAAAAGAAGGCGAGATTATATCAGCCGATAGAGATTATGTTGTTCTCTTGTCAGACTGGACAGATGAGCACCCGATGCGAATTTTATCAAAATTGAAATCGCAAAGTGATTACTATAATTTTAATCAGCCTACAGCTATCGACTTCATTAACGATGTCAGCAACAGTGGATTAAAGGTTGCCTTCACCAAACGCCAGATGTGGAATGAAATGAGAATGAATTCTACAGATTTGGCTGACTTATCCTCTGCAACTTTAACCTATTTAATGAACGGAACAACCCCTAATGGAAATTGGACTGGTGTCTTCAATAAAGGTGAGAAGATCAGACTTAGATTTATAAATGGTGCTGGAGGGTCTTTTTACGATGTCAGAATTCCAGGCATAAAAATGACGGTTGTACAAACCGATGGTGTTGATATTGAACCTATAGACGTAGATGAGTTTCGTTTCGGCCCTGGTGAAACTTACGATGTCATTGTTCAACCCATCGATAACGCCCATACGATTTTCGCACAGTCGATGGATCGTACTGGTTTTGCCCGAGGTACGTTGTCGACGGCGATTGGCCTTTCAGCTCCGATTCCTACTGTAGACAAACCTGAGCCTCTTTCAATGGAAGATATGATGGGCTCCATGGACGGAATGGATCACGGCTCCATGGCAGGTATGGATCATGGCTCAATGCCTGGTATGGCATCAGGTGCAATGCCAGCGATGGATCATAGCTCTATGGCAGGTATGGATCATGGCTCAATGCCTGGCATGGCATCGGGGGCAATGCCAGCGATGGATCATAGCTCTATGGCAGGTATGGATCATGGCTCAATGCCTGGCATGGCATCGGGGGCAATGCCAACGATGGATCATAGCTCCATGGCTGGTATGGATCATGGTTCTATGGCTGGTATGAGTAATGCTACACCGCCAAGCAAGGTTAGGCATGCCAGTACAGAGTTTGGGCCCAGTGTTGATGCGAGGGTAGATACACCAAGACGCAATCTGAATGACCCTGGTGTAGGGCTACGTAATAATGGGAGAAGAGTGCTTACGTTAGCAGACCTGAAAACTAAAGGTGGGCCCATAGATCCAAGACCAGCAGAACGCGAAATTGAACTTCATTTGACTGGAAATATGGAACGCTATACATGGTCGTTTGATGGCGTTGAGTTCGGTAAATCAACACCAATTCATTTTAATTATGGAGAAAGAGTTAGAATTACTCTCCACAATGACACCATGATGACCCATCCCATGCATTTACATGGTATGTGGAGTGAACTTGAGAATGAAGATGGCTCCTTTTTGGCAAGAAAGCACACAATACCTGTGCAGCCAGCACAACGAATTAGTTTTCTTGTGACCGCTGATGCCATTGGCCGTTGGGCTTGGCACTGTCATATTATGTTCCATATGGATGCTGGAATGTTCCGTGAAGTAGTGGTTTCTTGAGGAAATAAATAATGCTAATTCAAAGTATAGTAAAAAATGGAATATGGTTGATCAGCCTTGGGTTATTTGCTTCTCTTTCTTTTTCTGAGGAGTCAAAAGATGCTGTTAGCGGCTATCACCCTGATTTAACCGCATCTGAGGATAGCGAACAAAGAAGCCCTGATGAATATTCTGATGGACTCACACTTAGTTCAGGCCCAAGCCTTTTTGAAGGCAGAGAGCAGCTTTCCTTAGCAGATGAACATACCTTTTCTTCTCTGTTAATTGACAGGCTTGAATATTCAAATGGACGAGAGGAAAATTATGCTTCCTACAAAGCCCTTGCTTGGGTAGGGAAAGACTATCAAAAAATATGGTTTAAATCTGAAGGTGAATATAAAAATTCATTACAGGATACAGAAAACCAAGTTCTTTATGGGTATGCTACATCTGCATACTGGGACATCCTTTTTGGAGCAAGATATGATACATATCAATCTAGAAGCGATAAAGGATGGCTTGCCCTTGGCCTACAAGGATTAGCGCCATATTGGTTTGAGGTTGACTCCTCTTTATTTGTAGATCAGCATGGTCTAATGCTTTTAAGCCTAGAGGCGGAATATGACCTCTTACTTACTCAGAAATTGATACTACAGCCCCAAGCTGCAATGAATATTTACAGTAAAGATAATGATGATATGTCTGTTGGGCGAGGTATCTCAGACATCAGCACTGGCTTGCGGTTACGTTATGAAATAAGTAGGCAGTTTGCTCCTTACATAGGCGTTGAATGGAAAACTCTCGCTGGCAATACATACGATCTAGCAAAAGATCATGGGGAGAGTACATCTGATACGAGATTTATTGCAGGTGCCAGATTCTGGCTCTGATTACATAAGGAAGGTAATGTATGAAATTCAAAATGATTACTGCTGCTGTGATAGTAATTTCTACGGGTGTGATGGCTTCTGAGCAAGGTCATGACATGAACTCAATGAAGAATGGCATGAACCATGACATGAGTTCAATGAAGGGGAATCCAGCTCCTATGGGGCATGACATGGGGAGTATGGCTGGTTCCCCTGGTGTTGCCAAAGATGTGTCTAGAACCATTGACGTATCTATGGATGACACCATGCGGTTTACACCGAAAACGATATCGGTCAAACAAGGTGAAACAATCCGATTCTTTATAAAGAATAATGGAAAACTACCACATGAGTTCGTTCTCGGAACAACCTCAGAGCTCAAAGAGCATGCGGGAATGATGCAACAAATGCAAGGTATGCAGATGAAACATAGCATGCCAAACATGATCTCTCTTGCACCCAGTCAGAAGAGTGCAGTGCTATGGAAATTTGATAAAGCAGGTACAGTATCATTTGCTTGTCTTGTACCTGGTCATATGGAAGCTGGTATGGTTGGAGAGGTTGTCGTTAAATAAGAGGCTATCTGAGCCTATATGAAAATCAAAGAGGGGCCTGTTCAGGCCCCTCTTTGATTTTCATAATTCAGTTCTAAACTTTACGGATAATGATAAAAATTAACATAATCAACTGCTTTTTATAAGAAGCAGGAAGAACATACATTGAAGTTAATAAATAGAGCTACTGTGAGAAAAAATGGCCCTGCTCCCTATTTTTCAGAAGGAGGTGACACGCTTTGGTGCCATGGTAACCATCAACACTAACCTGCTCTATCTTGCGCCGCAAGTGATTGAGCAAGGTCGGTACAACCGTCTCCAGGCGGGCCTCAGCTGATAGGTGGCCACATCAACAATTGAATGAAACCTGCGCCAAAACCGCTACTTCTCCTCGCTGTAGTTATACGCTTTCATTCGCATTCGCTATGGATTTAGAGTCGAATTGCATCAATCACCTGATACACCAGCGGTCGGCTACTCGTAGTTTATATCCTCCATATTAGCTTGTTTGTTAATAGAACTGTAGCCTGGTTACTGGAGTGGGGCAGCCAGTGAACAGCAAGTTGATGAAGCTATCCAGGGCTTGCAGGAGCAGCCTGAATATGGGCTTGAATATTAACGCAGAATACCAGCCATGATGGATGCCGCCTGAAGACGTGTTCATTCCTTCAGATGGTCAGGAAAACTATGTTGAGCCAACGCCAGGTTGTATTGTTTCCAGTCCCCCGGTGTCAGAATAGTTGTCGCCTAATCTGAATAATCTAAATGTGAAGACCGGGGGCGGATAAAGAGTGTCGAATGGCTCGTTATTCAAGTGAGCGCAAGGCTGCTTTGCTCAAGAAGCTGCTGCCGCCCATCAATATGTCGGTGGCCGAGTTGGCTCGGCAGGAAAACATCAGCGAGGTCACTCTGTATAATTGGCGCAAACACGCCAAAGACGGAGGGTCTCCTGTGCCCGGGGACAACAAACTGACCGATGAATGGCCCGCCGAGGCCAAGTTCGCCGTCGTGCTGGAAACCGCTGCGCTTTCCGAGATTGAACTCAGTGAGTACTGCCGCCGTAAGGGTCTCTATCCCGAGCAAGTCCAGCAATGGCGCCAAGCCTGTATTCTGGGCCAGCAATCCGCTCGTACCTTACAACAGGCGGAGAAGGCACAGGCCAAAGCGGGCAAGAAGCGTATCCGACAACTGGAGCAAGAGCTGCGGCGCAAAGACAAGGCCCTGGCCGAGGCGGCAGCTCTGCTGATATTGCAAAAAAAGCTCGATGCCTACTGGAGCAACGTCGACGAGGACAACTGACCTCGTTGCCAGAGCGGCAGCAATACGTTGCATGGTGGCGCGAAGCGCTTGAAGCTGGCGCCCGCAAGCATCCTGCGGCCGAGGTGTTGGGGCTGAGTCTGCGCACGCTCCAGCGCTGGTTGGCCGGGCCTGAGCTGAGTGCCGATAGGCGACCGGATGCGGTTCGTTCCATACCTGCTCATGCATTGAGCCCAGAGGAGCGGCAGGCCGTGCTGGACGTCTGCAATAGCCAGGAGTTCGCCTCGTTGCCGCCGAGTCAAATTGTGCCACGGCTGGCCGACCAGGGGCGCTACTTGGCCAGTGAGTCGAGCTTCTATCGCATCTTGCGGGCGGCTGACCAGCAGCACAGGCGTGGCCGGAGCCAGCCACCGCGTCATGTGCCGGTACCAACCAGCCATACCGCGACTGGGCCCAATCAAGTGTGGTCCTGGGATATCACCTACTTGCCGTCACTCGTGCGCGGCCAGTATTACTACCTCTATCTGATAGAGGACATCTACCGCCGCAAAGGGGTGGGCTGGGAAGTGCATGAGCAAGAGTGCGGTGAACGGGCGGCGGCGTTGCTGCAACGGAGCATCATCCGCGAGCAGTGCTGGAAGCAGCCGCTGGTCTTGCACTCGGACAACGGCGCGCCAATGAAGTCAGTCACGCTGCTGACCAAGATGCATGACCTGGGTGACACGCCCTCGCCGGGACGGCCTCGGGTCAGCAACGATAATCCGTACTCGGAGTCATTGTTCAGGACGCTGAAGTACTGTCCGCAGTGGCCATCAGACGGCTTTGCCAGTCTGGAAGCGGCCAGGGAGTGGGTGCGCGACTTTATGGCCTGGTATAACGAAGAGCACCGGCATAGCCGTATCCGCTTCGTCACACCCAACGAGCGGCATCGGGGTGACGATAAAGCCCTGCTGGCGAAACGGGATGCTGTGTACCAGGCCGCCCGAGCACAACACCCAGCGAGGTGGAGTGGCAAGACGCGATACTGGACACCTATCGGTGCCGTGATGCTAAATCCGGAGCGGCCCGAGAAACCCGAGCCGGAGCAAAAAGAGGCTGCTTAAAACAGCTTTGCGCGACAACTATCTTGAAAAACGCCGAGCTGGGAATAATAAATAAAATGAAATGTAGTCACCACTTAATTTATTCCAAGCCTTTCCTCCATTAACTTCGGTTATCGATTTAACAATCGATAGACCCAACCCGACACTATCGTTATTGCTAGATCTTGATAAATCTGCCCTATAAAATCGATCAAACATTCTCAAGGATTCATCGTAAGATATATCTTTGCATTTGTTCTTTATTTCAATGATAGAATTATTTCCTTCATCGTTTGATATTGAGATGCTAATGGCAGAGTTGCTCTCTGAGTATTTTATTGCGTTAGATATCAGATTGGATATCGAACGACGAAACATTATTTTGTCAGCAAATATAATCTTATTAGTATTTGCAACGTTAAACGTAAGGCTTTTTTCTTCTGCTAAATACATAAAGAAATCTAAAATAGAAGAAAGTTCATTCTCTGAATCTAAAAATTCTTTATTTGCAGAAATCAAACCTTTGTCTGACCTGGCAATCCACAGCATATCGCTAACCATCTTTGCCAAACGCTCAAGCTCTTCCAGAATTGAATATAGGAACTCTTTATATTCGGAGATGCTCCTGTCTTGATTTAACCCAACTTGAGCCTGCATGATTATATTGGTTAATGGGGTTCTTAGTTCATGCGCTACATCATCTGAAAAATCAGATAACTTAACGAAACTATTATTTAGTTTAGATAGCATGGTATTGAATGAGTCAACCAACTCCCTTAACTCTCTCGGATATTGGTTGGGTTCTAATGTTGAGCTCAACTGTTCAGCCTGAATAGTCGACATATGTTTGCTTAATATATAAATAGGTTTGTGGCCTTGCCTTATACCCAAGTATGTAGACAATATTATGATCGCCCAAACACCAAAGACTATGATTAATAGCTGCATCCTAAAGTCAGACAAAAAATGAGAGTGAACACTTGAGTCTAAATAGAACACGACTGAATAGGAGTTATCATTTTTTTTAAAATTAATGTTTTTACTGAGATATTTATGTGGAGCGGAAGTGTCAGTTTCAGATACATGAATTAGTGTATTGCTGAACTTTCTCAAATTAAAGCTGTCTCGTTTACTCCTATATATATTTTTACCATCTTTTAATATCTCGATATAAAAATTAGAGTCAGGATTGATTGTATCCCAATTGATAATTCTTTGAACTGCATCTATGCGCTTTGAAAACTGCTCGATAATAATCGTTTTGTTATCTATCGTTTCATTATCAAGGTCTAAGAAATGATTTTTGATAGATGTCTCTACCAAAAATAACAAGGAAATCATACTGATCGTTATGGCGACAGAAACAAAAAGCATAGCACGTATAGTTATAGGCATGTTACTCTTCATCGCCAGCACCTTCTAATTTATATCCCATTCCTCGAATAGTATGAATTAATTTTATTTGATAATCATCATCAACCTTGGCTCTTAATCTTCTGATTGCAACATCTATTACATTTGTATCGCTGTCAAAATTCATATCCCATACCAAAGAGGCAATTAATGAGCGAGGTAATACTTCACCATGCCGCCGAGCTAATAACTCAAGTAATAGATATTCTTTAGGGGTGAGATGTAGTTTTTTACCCGACCGCTTAACTGTTCTTGATTTGATGTTTATAATCAAATCTGAAATTGATATAACCTCTTCAATATGATTGTCTTTGGATCGCCTAAGAAGGTTTTTTATTCTGGCTAGTAGTTCAGTGAATGCAAATGGTTTTGAAAGATAATCATCAGCTCCAGACTCTAGCCCCTTTACTCTATCTCCGACACCATCTTTTGCCGTCAGGAACATGACAGGTACTTGAATGTTTATATTTCTAATTTCCTCAAGAAGCTGCCATCCGTTAATCCCAGGTAACATAATATCTAGTATTATTAAGTCAAATTCATGGCTAAGTATATAAAAGCGACCATCAATTCCATTTGTGGCGAGAGTAACAATGTAGCCTGACTCAGTGAGTCCTTTCTTTAAATACTCACCTATCTTTGGCTCATCTTCAACAACTAAAATATTCATTATGTTCTCCAATATGCAGTATTAAGATAGTCAGTAGTCTATGCTACTACATACACTAAAAAATAAAAAAAATCCAGCTGCATCAAGAGTTTCAATGAAGGTTATATCGAAATTATAAAATCTAGAATGATTATTTTTAATGTTTAAAAAACGGCCAGCATAAGCTGGCCGTTTTTTACATGTGGAAGATCTTAACGGTTACTACCGCTTCCCATACCATGCGGGAGAGAGACGTTATGAATGGTTCCTTTATAGTCCACGATAACTTCTGTAATATTTTTATCAGAAGGAAGTGTTAACTGCTTGGTCTTACCAGGGAGAGCCTTCACAACGCCCAGTTTCGTGCCATCGGGGGTGGATACGTCCACGGAGTCAGTAGGCAATGCAGATATTTTCCATTCTACATAGACTACTCCATGCCCTGCTCTAAGATCGAAAGGCATTGGGGCATTAGCGAAAGCCGCTGAACTACTAATCAACATGGTGAGCGCAGCTAAGATGGTCTTGATTTTCATTGGATTACCTCATTTCGTTGTTATTGCACGGTTATCGCTAATCACTATATACAATCAACATTACATGCTGCTGTCAGCAAGATTACATTACCGTAAGGATATAGATCTTTAAGAGGGCAAGTATGTATGATTCACCCTATTGGGGTATGAGAGATGATTTTACACCACCTGGTTTTCCATATTTTGAATATATCTTAAGGGGCATGGCATGATGAAATTTATTGCAATGTTGTTAGTTTTTGTCGCAGGAGGCGGTAGTGTCTACCTGCTCACAAATTTTAAAGATGTAAATACATTAAAGGAAAAACAACCTCTTTATTGGGTAAACCCGATGGATCCAGCTGATAAGAGACCTTCTCCAGCCAAGGACACAATGGGAATGGATTTCATTCCTGTTTATGAAGAGAAAGCTCAAGGTCAAGGGTCAGCTGGCACAGTTACAATATCACCGGAAATACAGCAGAATCTTGGTGTTCGTCTCGATCAAGTCAAACGAGCTCCTACTTATCAGGAAATTGATACTGTTGGATATGTTGGATATGATGAAGACCGTCTTGAAGCTATCAACTCACGTATGGCTGGCTGGGTACGAACCCTTGCAATTAAAAGTGAGGGGCAAAGGGTTACCAAAGGTAGTTTTATTTACGCATTATATGCCCCTGATTTAGTAAATGCGCAGCATGAATACTTGTTGGCCATGAATAGCAGTAACCCTTTGTTGATTCGAGCCGCAGAAGGGAAACTCAAGGCGCTACAAATTCCAAGTGATCAAATATCTATTTTAAAGCGAACTAGGAAAGTGCGTGAAACAATTAATTTCTATGCACCTAGTGATGGATATATTTCTGAGCTAAAAATTCGAGAGGGACAGTACGTAGAACCAGCTGAGGCGCTATTTAATATCAGCACATTACAACAAGTTTGGGTCAGTGCAGAAATTTTTGAGCGCCAAGCTACCGTATTGAAATTGGGAGATCCAGTTACCATGACTCTTGATTATGCGCCAAGCAGAACTTGGGTCGGTAAAGTTGATTATTTATATCCCACCCTAGACGCATCAACTAGAACGCTTAAGGTCAGGCTACGCTTTGATAATCCAGACGAGTTCCTTAAGCCGAATATGTTTGCTCAGATCAACATAAAAGCCGGTGGAACCGAGTCTAATCTTGTGGTGCCTAGTGAGGCTATTATTAGAACAGGAACGCAGAATCGAGTAGTGCTGTCATTAGGTGATGGGCGCTTCAAATCTGTTGAAGTCACTCTCGGTTCTCAGTTTAGGGAACATATCGTTGTTACATCTGGAGTTGAAGAAGGTGATGAGATAGTAAGGTCTGCTCAGTTTTTATTAGACTCTGAGTCAAGTATCAGTTCCGACTTCCAGCGCATGACTGCATTTCGTCCTGCTCAAGTCTGGGTCAATGCTGACATCGTTGATATTGGTCAGAATAGGCAGATCACAATTGCACACCAACAAGTACCAGAATGGCAATGGCCAGCAATGCGTATGAGCTTTGAACTTGATAAGAGTATTGCTCCTTCAAGTTTAAAGATGGGTCACTCCGTGAGTGTTTTGCTAAGGCAGGATGGGGAACGATACATTATAACTGGTATCAAGGAGCCGATTGCTAAAACAAATATTAAAAATTCAGATTCAAATAGTAGCAACGGGAAAGGTAAGGCTCCATCTGCTCCACAATTGGACCATTCCAAGCATGATATGGCCGAAATGGATGAGATAGGAGGTCAGAAATGATCACATCAATAATTCGATGGTCTATTGGCAATCGATTCCTTGTTCTTTTGTTAAGTGTGTTGCTCACTGCATGGGGAATATGGTCAGTCAAGCAAACTCCTGTTGATGCGCTGCCTGATTTGTCGGATGTTCAAGTTATTATCAAAACAAGTTATCCTGGGCAAGCACCACAAGTAGTTGAAGACCAAGTAACTTACCCATTAACCACCGCCATGCTTGCTGTTCCTGGTGCAACTACCGTCCGTGGTTATTCTTTCTTTGGTGATTCTTTCGTTTATGTTCTATTCGATGACAATACGGATTTGTATTGGGCGCGGGCGCGAGTTTTAGAATACTTGAGCCAAGTTGCTCCTAATTTACCATCTTCTGCGAGGCCCCAGCTTGGGCCTGATGCAACTGGTGTTGGTTGGGTCTATCAGTATGCACTGATCGATAGAACAGGTAAGCATGACTTAAGTGAATTAACCTCACTGCAAAACTGGTTTTTAAAGTATGAATTACAGACTGTAGAGGGGGTTTCTGAAGTCGCTACGGTTGGAGGAATGGTTCGTCAGTATCAGGTTCGTGTAGACCCCAATAAGCTGCGTGCATATGGTGTACCTTTGTCTTTAATTCAGACAGCAATAGAACAAGGTAACCAGGAAACAGGTGCTTCAGTTATCGAGATGGCCGAAGCTGAGTATATGGTTCGCTCCAATGGGTATTTGAAAAATGTCTCTGATCTAAAAAACATTCCATTAGGAACAAATGTACGTGGTGCTCCACTATTGCTAGGTGATGTAGCGGATGTGGTAACTGGCCCTCAAGTACGTCGAGGCATCGCAGAGCTCAATGGTGAAGGTGAAGTCGTTGGGGGCATTATCGTCATGCGTTATGGCGAAAATGCACAACACACTATTGATGGAGTTAAGACTCGTCTTGATGAATTAAAAAGTAGTCTACCAGATGGGGTTGAGATAATAACTGTATATGACCGCTCAGATCTAATCCAAAGAGCAATCGACAACCTTTCAGGGAAGTTACTGGAAGAGTTTATTGTTGTTGTATTAGTTTGTTTAGCATTTTTATTCCACCTACGGTCATCGTTAGTAGTGATTATTACCCTACCAATTGCAATTCTAGTTGCATTTATAATAATGAATATACAGGGTGTCAACGCCAACATAATGTCTTTGGGAGGGATAGCCATCGCAATTGGAGCAATGGTTGATGGTGCAATTGTAATGATTGAAAATGTCCATAAGCATATGGAACAGACACCCCTAACTAATGAAAACAGATGGAAGGTAATTGGAGAGGCCAGTGCAGAAGTCGGCCCTGCTATATTTTTCTCTCTATTAATTATTACCATGAGCTTTTTACCAGTATTTGCTCTTGAAGCACAAGAAGGGCGGATGTTTGCTCCGCTCGCATATACTAAGACTTATGCTATGGCCGCAGCTGCTGCACTTGCAATAACGTTAGTCCCTGTTGTAATGGGGTACTTTATTCGTGGTAAGGTACTTGCTGAACAAGCGAACCCAATTAATAGATGGCTAAGTCAGGGTTATATACCTTTGCTGAAATGCGTCTTAGCATGGCCGAAGGTGACTCTTACTTTAGCATTTATCGTGACCGTTGTTGGTTTCTTGCCTTTAAAATATTTAGGGTCTGAGTTTATTCCTCCACTTGATGAGGGGGATCTGATGTATATGCCGACAACGGCAACAAATATCTCGGTAGGGAAAACGCGAGAGATATTACAACAAACAGATAAGCTGATTAGAACTGTCCCTGAGGTAAAGAATGTATTCGGTAAGGCTGGCCGTGCGGATAGTGCAACAGATCCAGCTGATCTTGTTATGATGGAAACCACTATTCAGCTGAAGCCTCAATCAGAGTGGCGTCCTGGGATGACACCAGAGAAATTACGGGAAGAGCTAGACTCATTAATTCAATTTCCTGGTTTGACAAATGCGTGGGTCCCCCCAATCAAGACTCGAACAGATATGCTCGCAACAGGAATTAAAACACCTGTTGGGATCAAGATTGCTGGTCCAGATCTTAAAGTGATACAAAAAATAGGACAGCAACTTGAGAAAATTGTTGGCAGTGTAGAGGGGGCATCATCCGTGTATGCTGAGCGTGTCGCCGGTGGTCGTTATGTCAAAGTTGATATCGATAGACTGAAGGCTGCCCGATATGGACTCAATATTGCGGATGTTCAAGCAGTACTAGCAACGGCTGTGGGCGGCATGGATGTTGGACAGACGATAGAGGGGCGAGAGCGATATCCAATCAATATACGCTATCCACAAAGCTATCGCGACTCAGTCGCTAGTCTAGAGTTGCTTCCTTTGATCACTCCCAAAGGTGAACGAATTGCTCTAGCTGATGTTGCTCGAATTTATATTAGCGATGAAGCCCCAATGTTGCGAAGTGAAAATGCTAGGTTAAATGGTTGGGTATATGTTGATATTAGTAATAGAGATATTGGATCATTTGTCGCGGATGCAAAAAAAATGGTCGGAGAACAATTAGTTCTTCCTGCTGGGTACTCTATTACTTGGTCTGGTCAATACGAATATATGGAACGAGCTAAAGCTCGCCTTACCTATGTAGTCCCATTAACCGTTGCCATCATAGTTCTATTGCTTTACTTGGCGTTTCGGCGTGTTCAAGAAGTGCTTCTTATTCTTACGACCTTGCCTCTTGCTGTAGTTGGTGGCATTTGGTACGTGTGGCTAGCTGGATTTAATATGTCAGTGGCCGTTGGAGTTGGATTCATAGCACTTGCAGGTGTCGCTGTAGAAACAGGTGTATTGATGTTGATCTATCTCAACCATGCTTGGGATGATCTCGTTAAGAACGATAAACTTGATAATGCAGGATTACATGGTGCCGTTATCCATGGAGCTGCAATGCGACTACGTCCTAAAATGATGACAGTGGTAACGATAATTGCTGGCCTATTACCTATCATGTGGAGTCATGGGACTGGCTCTGAGGTTATGCAACGAATAGCCGCGCCAATGATTGGTGGGATGGTAAGCGCACTCGTTTTAACTCTCTTAGTTCTACCTGCGGCATTTTACTTATGGCGTAGACGTACTCTGAAGAGCATCACTAATACTACAGGTGTTGATATGCCTGAATAACGGTTGGTGCACAGGCGGATGCATTATATGAATATGCATCCGCTACTTTCGTTTTCTTTATTTACAATCTGTTGGTATCTATCATGATGAACAAAATGTTTTTACCTATACTCGCTCTTCTTAGTAGTTACACGCATGCGGAGGGCTTGCTAGATATTTATAACTTGGCGAAGCAAAAGGATCCGCAACTTCTTGAGTCAAAGGCAATGCGTGACCAATCATTCGAAAAAATCAATGAAGAGCAAGCATCATTTCTACCAAAGATAAATCTTGGTCTTAGTGCTAACTATGTTGACGATAATCTGGATATGCAAACTGGGAGCGCAACGAATAGTGCAATCAATCTAGAGCAATCTCTCTACAACAGTGCTAATTGGATTAATCTTGATTTAGCTGCGAAGAATGCGACACTATCAGATGTTTCTTATGTTCTTGAGCATCAAAACTTAGTGCTTCGTACAATACAGACATATTTTAATGTTCTCCAGGCTGAAGATTCGCTGATTTATTCTCAGGCAACGAAAACGGCAATTCAGAGGCAGCTTGCTCAAACCCAGCAGCGTTTTGAGGTAGGTTTGGCCGCGATTACTGATGTACATGAGGCAGAGGCCGCCTTCGATCAGTCTTTTGCCGATGAGATCTATGCAGAGAACACGCTTGAAAATAGCTATGAGGCTCTACGTGAGTTAACTGGTCTTGAGCATAGAAAGCTTAATAAGCTTGATACAGAGCGTTTCAGTCCTCAAAAAACTTTATGGAAAATTGATAAGTGGACTGATGCAGCAATTGAAAAAAATTTGGCATTACATCAGGCTCGGATTAAAAAAGAACTTGCGAAGATGCAGATCGATTTATCTAAGTCAGGACATAAGCCATTAGTTGATCTTACTATGGGGTTATCTTCAACTTATAATAACTACAAAGATAATACAGTTAATACGGACGGTTATTCCAATCAAGGCGACATTGGTATTAAATTTTCATTGCCACTATATACAGGTGGTGCAACAGCATCACAAGTCAAACAATCTTCTTTTGACTATGTTGCTGCCAGTGAGCAGCTGGAGAAAAGTTATCGCTCGGTCATGAGTGCAGTTAAGTCTTCATATAACAATGTTAATGCAAGCATAGGATCCGTTCGAGCATACCAACAAGCTGTAGTTTCTGCTGAAAGTGCTTTAAAAGCGACCGAGGCAGGATATGAGGTTGGCACTAGGACTATCATTGATGTATTGGATGCTAATAGAAAATTGTATGATGCAAAGACAAAGTTAGCTATTTCTAGATATAGTTACATAGTCAACGTTGCCACATTGAAATTAAATTCAGGGTCTTTAGGTAAAAAAGAAATAATTGATATTGATAATGGTTTAGTTAATTTAAGGTAGTTGTGTGTAATCTATTTTTCAATAGGCATCAGTTTTGCACTGATGCCTTTTATTTAACCTGGAAATTCATTTCTCTTATTTATTTTTTCGGAAGGTTTTTAGCACTTGTTACTATTAGTGTATAGCTATAAACTCATTCAGAAAATATAGCGACCTATAGGGCTGTAGTTTTTAATGTGGATTTAAGTTTTATAAAGACCATTGTTTAAATAATCCGCACTATACGTGCGAATTGCTCCATTTGTTCTTTCATCCGCTTTATTTCACAAATCGATGCTTCTTGAGTGGAACGAACTGAGAAGTCGGTAATCTGATCACCACCATCCCCTTCCAGCCAGCATCATGGGCAAGTTACTTCATTCCATCACTGAAATTGGCTTCAATATAGCAGGTCTCTGATTAATCGTGTCTCACTCATCTTCTGTATTGATGCCGATGCCATAAGCAACTGGTTCCACCATGGCTGTGATGGGTTATAGGGCCGCAGTCAGCTATACACCGACCAGACTACCTGTACCTTTCGATGTTCAAGGGGATTTGCAGCCTTACCCTGCGAACCACTCAGAGACTATGCGACTCCCTGTTTTATCTTATGAATGTGCTGCCGTGTGCCCGCACAATGAAGTTTATCGATCAGCAGCCCACAAAAGGGGTATCACCGACTTGGTTATCGACTCGACCGGCCTGAAGGTGTTTGGAAAGGGTGAGTGGAAGGTAAGAAAACACGGTGCCGAGAAAGGTTGCGTCTGGCGTAAGTTGTATCTCGCGGTTGACCTAGCGACTCACGAGGTCGTGGCAGCGGAAGTGTCGTTGGAAAATATTCATGGTGCTGAGGCGCTGCCAACACTGCTCAATACACTACGGCGCATTATGCTGATGCTGTCTATGAGAGCAAAGCCAGCCATCAGCTGATAGCGCACAAAGGAGTGACGGCCTGTATCCTGCCTTGCAACAGGGGCCATGGAAAAAGGGGCACCAAGAAATGAGGTCGCGCTGGTGATGCGCAAGGAAGGACGCGCACACTGGAAGAAAATGCCTGGGTATCACCGTTGTTCACTAGGGAAGGTGCGAATAAGTCATATGGCACGAGAGCATTTACTGGTAACCCATTGATATTAAATGACTAAAATTTTCATTTTTTGTTCGTGGGATACTTGTTCGCACTTTCCCTAGCATAAACGGAAATGTATCGGTTCAAACAGTTGCTGTCAGGCACAACCTGCCCGCGTATCGACAACGGCCAGGTAGGGCGATGGAGTATGTGCGCGAGATAAACAAACTGAGCATCTTTAGACTTCCTGTCAGGAAGTACCGAGTGTAGCAGTCACTTGGGGCTGAGGAAGTCGTAGCTTGATAGCTGATTTAGGAAACAACGCATCTTTCATCCCCTTATATTGCCACTTTGTCATTTTGATATGGTGTTAATATTTTTTGGTAAAGGTTATTTTGTCATCTTGCGTGTATATAAAGTCGATTTGTAAACCTTGCTCTATTATTCAAGTTAATGATCTAAATCAGTATTTTTTAGTATGATATAAGGTATAGCTGCTTTTAGCGTCTAAGAGCATGGATATAAGGGGGGTGAAAGACTGGTTTATCTTCGCTGCATAGCAGCGGAATGTCGGAAAAAATTTTTTTGCTCTCATAATTAGTAAATGGACAGTTTTTCGAATTTTTCAAGTGGTACAAATGAAAAAAAGTTAAAAATTCATTGTTTTGCTGTTTTTTTAAACGATTGTTGGTGGTTTTTCGCTATCAAGGTGTTTCAATTTATTGTTATTGGCACACCCCATATTCAATCCGTCCCACCAGATCGACAACAGCCAGAACCCCCATTTGTGTCGTCAATACCTCAGCTGGAGCTATGCCACCTAAGCCCCAGGCTGGGCGGCTTAACCATGAAATCGCTCTGGTGGTGTCGTGCTCATGGAGGGAGAGCACCGCATCTAGGGCCTGTACAACGCCGTATACCCTGGTGCCCTGCGAGATTGATAGGGGAGCCTCAATCCTCAGCTTGCGAGCAACAGTGCTCCGGCTAATGCCTGCTAAGCGGCATATCAAACCTGAGTGTGTGTTCATCAATTCAGCTAGTCGATGAATGATGCCAGGAGCTACGCCAGCCACGATCCATAGATGTGCCCCCAACGGGTCACTCGGTATGCCAAGAGAGTCAAATATTGTCTTAGTAGAGGCCGTAGCCTTACCTGGATGATAACTCGCATAGGACATGATGAAATCTCCCCTGAACCTACGATACCAGATTACCTTATCCTATCTGTTCCATGTGGCGATGGCGATGGGTCTGAGGACTTTGTTGGATGAGGCACAGGATACAGAGGTTGAAGCGCCCCATTCGGGCAATACCAACTTTTTCGTGAATCTCTGTGCATAATTCTATCTGGGGTCTTTATGAGACTTGAATTCTCATATATTTACTATGCTATAACCACTAGCTAGCCGAGAGAACATTCAGTGACCATCAATTTTGATTATCGTTGTGGCATCTTAGAGGCAGCCGACACAAAAACTGGCCGAGAATGGTGTTGGTATAAGGGTGATCCCGAGGTTACCAGAACTGAAAATGGCGAGTTATTGAGTTCGATAGGTGTTCCTATCGGCGCCACTGTTGTCGAAGTGAAAGCTCTCATTCGCATGGATACCAGAAAGTAACCAAAACAAGTTGCAATATATATAGTGTGTCCGCGTATGATAACTCCTATTCTCATCAGATTAGGAGCGTAGCATGCTCGTAAAAGAAATTGTGCCAACAGAGCAGGTCGTTGACATTCTCTGTGATGTCTGTGGTCGTAGTACAAAAACGAATTTTGGAACCAATCAATACGGCTCGTTATCGGCGGATTTTGGCTATGGTTCCCGTCACGATGGTGAACGTTATAAGGTGCATCTGTGTGAAATGTGCTTTTTCGGTACACTCGCAACAGTGAGGGAGATGCATCGCGGGGAACATATGTTTGACGATG
The DNA here is from genome assembly GCF_946892685.1 of Aeromonas sp. Marseille-Q5825. Lineage (NCBI taxonomy): Bacteria > Pseudomonadati > Pseudomonadota > Gammaproteobacteria > Aeromonadales > Aeromonadaceae > Aeromonas > Aeromonas sp. Marseille-Q5825. The sequence continues at coordinate 130,919 of NZ_CAMPOU010000002.1, read as the reverse complement.
ACTATGAGGCTGCAAACCCAGACACATTTGGGCGTGATTATTCTAATAGGGAAATAATATGAGTAATATGCTCCCATACTCTAGTTTGTGTGGAGATAAAAATCTCTTATCATCGACTCATTCTGTGAGCCAATGATACTTTTCAATCGGCTCATTTCGTGAGCCGAACAAGATCCTTCATCGGCTCATCTGGTGAGATGGTCTCAACGCTCACTACCACCTAGATTTAATTTTTGGCTACATAGTTTCATAGCAGATTGGAGCTAGGCTATTAAATAGATTCAAGCGCAATTTAGCTCACGATTTTTGAATGATGCTATTTCCAAACTATCTTGGTGCAAAAAACAGTGGAGCTGATGCTGAGATTGAGAGATAATTTTCATGATATAAAAATGTGATACATGAGGCTATCAATGAACGATTTTTTGAAAACACTGATGAATATTCGTAGTCTGCGAGCTGTACTGCGTGAGTTGTCTTATGAGCAGTTGGTCGAGGCTAAAGACAAATTTGACGAAATCTATGCCGAACGTGAGCAGCAAGAGAGCAAATTGAGAGAAGAGTCAGCTGAACGCCTGCAAAAACTGGCTGAGTTTACCGAGCTGCTGAAACAAGCGGGCATAGATCCGAGTGAGCTGGTTGGCACTGCGGCTCCAGCGAAAGCTGATGGTTCAGCCAACAAAGTCAAACGCGCTCCCCGTCCTGCAAAATACAAGTACACCGAAGGCGGTCAGGAGAAGACATGGACTGGCCAGGGGCGCATGCCCAAGGCCATTGCAGACGCTGTTGCGGCTGGAAAAGCACTGGATGACTTCTTGATCTAATGCTGAGAGCCCATGCCTGCTCGGCGTGGGCCTTTAATTCTATCTGTAGTAGGAGCACCGTATGGGGAGGACATTGGAGGATATGATTTCATCCGAATCACCCGAGGTTGTCCAGAGAGCCAAGGCGCTGGCCGAAGAGCAACTGGTACGTCTCAGTGTGACCAAACTGCTTTCAAATCTCGGGCCTGGTGATGTTCCTGCAATAGATCCCGATGTTCTCGATAGTTTGTTATCACTCAAAAGATTAGTTGAGAGCCATGAGTGTCGGTTAAGTCTATTCGTTCATATGCCTGACGGCACACATCATGGCGTCAACATTTAACTAAATAGCGTCATTTGTACACCAATCGCAGCTCTCATCTACCAGATGAAATTAACGCCCCATGGCGATGCTTTTTCAAACTCCCTCGGTGTGCAAGCAGATCTGATAGCGTGTATTGCGTCCGCCACCAGGTAATTTCTCAATGCATCCCCTCTCCACCAGTTCAGCCAGATGGCGTGTGGCAGTCGCCTTGCTGACTCCGGCGACTTTTTGATATTGACTGGCACTGATGCCATTTTCAAAACCCTGTTCGCCGCCATCCAGTAAACGATTCAGCACTTTGGTTTGCTCTGGACTCAGAGCGTCATTACAGTGCCGCAACCAGAAAAATGTCTTGGCGAGAGAACGATCAATAACCTGTAATGCCAGCTCTATGGCGTAATCCAGTGTGTCGAGGAACCAACAGATCCAGGAGGTAATATCTAGCGGGCCCCTCTGCGCTGACTCAAGCGCCCGATAGTAGTGATCCCGCCGTTCGAGAATTGCAACTGACATGGCATACAGCCGGATACTTTGGCTGTCAGCCTGTGACAGCGCGAGATCGGTCAATGCCCGCGTGAGCCGCCCATTACCATCATCAACGGGATGCAGGGTCACGAACCAGAAATGGATGATTGCCGCACGAAGAAGGGGATCCATCGTGGGGTCATGCCGAGTCTGGTTAAACCAGGGGATGAACTCGGCCAGTTGATCGTCCAGTGTTGCTCTGGGCGGTGCCTCAAAATGCACGGTGGGGCGATCAACACGCCCAGAGACAACCTGCATCGGCTCATCTCCTCGCAACTGCCCTACGTTCACTGGCTGCACCGACCATTCGTTGGCGGGGAACAGCCAACGATGCCATTGGTAAAGCCGCTCAATCGTCAATGGCTGTCCATGATTGTCGATGGCGTCCAGCATCATGGCCGCGAGCCCCTCTGAGCGATCTGACACGGGATAGGACGGAGTTTCTGATCCCCCTAACCGCCTAGCCAAGGAGGAACGCACGGATTGGGCATTGAGACGCTCACCCTCAATAGCGGATGAGGAGATGATGTTAGCCAGTAACGTATCCAACGTTTGGTCGGAGTTCCCCAATCTGGAATGACTACCTATTAGCATTCCCAGCCTGCGTTGAGCATGCCGTAATCTGGGCAATATCTCGCTATCCTGCCAACGAAAATGGGGCCAATCAGCTTGTTGCCAAATCCAAAATGGTTCCATTATTTCCTCATCCAACGTGCTAGGGTCTCAATAATGAGCCGACCCAGCCCATCATTCGGCTCAATGTTTGAGCCGAATATAACACATGCAGCAGAACAGCAGAGCTGGTAGAGCTGGTAGAGCTGGTGATGAGGATGGAGATCCAGGCTGAAAATCTCAGACCGGAGCTAATGAAAAACTGGATTTATTGCTGCTGTGTGGCGCTACAGCAACCAGTAGATAGACAAGGCGGGAGCTCGTTTTCGTTTCGAATGCTTTTTGGGAGCTTGCAGCTTGCGCTGCATGAAGCCACGCACACGCAGATGCCCTTAGGTCTGCTCACTCATATGCCTGATGGTACTCGCTATGCCATCACTGTGAATAATTATAGGGAAATTTAGTTTTATCTGGGTGAAGAGATAATTATTTGGCAAATATATCTATGGCAGCAGATCGCGAATGTCACACCCCATAACCCTGGCAAGACGATAAGCCTTTTCCAGGGTGACATTGACCTCACCACGCTCAATTCGTCCTACGTAGCTTCTATCAATTTCGGCCGCATATGCGAGTGCATCTTGCGATACGCCCAATTGAAGCCGTCTATCACGTACAGCATCACCAAATTTTTTTGCTAGCTCTTGCATGTCTCGCCTCTCGCTGGCGAGCACTATCTCTGGTTGTCTGGCTAACGACCACGGATTATAATCCGCAAACGAGTTTAGATTTCCACTAAGTGTTTTCGTTCGAGGCCCAGGATTACTTATGAGCTCCCAGACCGTGTGGTTACCAACCGCGCTCTACACCGCACTCATTCGATGGCAGATGGATGACTTCACTGCGATAGGATTTGTAAATGCCATTTTTGGTGACAAAGCAGAATCGCAGATACGTCAGCGGCGTTATCGTTATACCTTCATTTATCGGCATCTGATCAAGCTCGTAAATAAGGGACTTCTAAAAAGGAAGCATGTTGATGATGGGAAGCGCTGTTCTCATTTCATCAGGACTCCCAAGTTCGATGAAGTGCATTTCAAAGAGGAATTTATTGGGCCTTGTGCGCTTGTAACGGAATCGGGTAAGGAGCGTAAGTCGGAAACGTATGAATCCGTCCTGGAAGGACTGATCGCGAGAGCACAGCACTACCGTAAGGGGTTGCAGGAATGTGATTCAATGCTCGCTGAGTACCAGCAATTAAGAGTGGACTTCTCCATATTGGATCCAGCGATTGAAAGTGCCATCAGCAATACCGTTGCAGAGAAACGCGATTTGCGGGGCAGGCTGGAGGCCGTGGAGAGGCTTTTGAGGGGGTTGATTGCGTTTAGAAGTGCCTCTTGATGTAACCGTTCAGCGTCAGGGGATTGATGCACACAGTTCGGAGTGAATGGGGTAATCCGTTTTCTCGATGCGGGCTCGGATAATGGTATGCAGTCACTCTTGGGGTCAATGTCCCAAGCGTTTGGTCGTCTCAACCAACGAAAGTAAGCGTTGACGAAACAGCTCCCCACTCAGGGCGATAACAGCCACGTTGCGCAGTACATGGGCCCAGCAAAGCAGGCGCAGACTCGTGCAGATAAACCGGTAGCCAGCATACAGGCCCGCCACCAATACACCAGCCAACTCCTACTCCAGCAGGCGCTTGGCGACATCAATGCCACGCCCGTTGGCTGTCATAAAACAGACCGCTATCTTGCTCAGAGCCATACACACATAGATCCGATCGATAAGGTTGTCATGAGCCAACACTTTGCTGTGGAGGAGGTGATGAGGGCGTACTCATCCAAAGACCAATAAGGTCGTCATTGGTTGTCTAATGGGGGAGGGGGGGGATTTAATTGAGAGGTTATAGAAGTAAAAAAGCCAGCTAATGCTGGCTTTTTTACTTCTGAAAATGGCGTCCCGTGCAGGATTCGAACCTGCGACCATCCGCTTAGCTTACCACTACAGCTTTCACTGCCACCCGAGGGTGTTTGTGGTCTGGACTATATCTTCACCCACAGCATTATCTGTTTGGGTGGAGGGCGCTAATGATGTATTCCGCAATGAGATCGCATTGCACCATCTAGTCTCTGCACCTTCTCTACACGCTTGTAGAGCTTGGCTCAAGATTACCACCGCCATTACGCGCTGAGGCTTCCTTGAATTCACCCTCTCCACTGTATAGGTTTCCCTGTACAGGCTCCTAATAACTTAAAGGCGGATGCTCTATCCGACTGAGCTAACGGGACAAATTTTACAAATCAACAACATCTTAAGAGCTATGCAAAATGGTAACTCTTTTTTGTAAGGAGTAACAGCAAGGCTTTACTAGGTAACCTTACCATCTCTCCAGCCCTTGCCTGCTCTAGTCACCTCAAAAAGTGGTAACACTTTGGGGGTTAGTTTTGCTCTATCCGACTGAGCTAAGGGCGCTCTGTATCGAGCCGTCACAAGACGTCTCGATGAACCTGGTCGGTGATAAAGGATTCGAACCTTTGACCCTCTGGTCCCAAACCAGATGCGCTACCGGGCTGCGCTAATCACCGAAATCTCATCGTCCAGCATACCGGGGGCGGTACGACTGGGCAACGGGCGGGCATCATACCCAAGCGTCAAAGTCAGCGTCAATGACTTTTTCCGCCAGTAAATTCAAATGCCTACTTATTGCCCGCCAGGCGAGAGCCGCTAACACCCGCGCCAAAAAAATGCGACAATGCGCGGCAGTTGAACACATGGTGAGTGAAGAACGATGTCTGCCAAAATCATTGATGGAAAACAGGTTGCGCAAACGATTCGCAATCAGGTCGCCGAACAAGTCCAACAGCGGTTGGCACTGGGCAAGCGGGCACCGGGTCTGGCGGTGATCCTGGTGGGGCTGGATCCGGCGTCCCAGGTCTATGTGGGCAGCAAGCGTCGTGCCTGTGAAGAGGTGGGGTTTGTCTCCCGCTCCTATGATCTCAGCGCCAATGCGACCCAGGAAGAGTTGCTGGCCCTGATCGACCGGCTCAATGAGGATGCGGAGGTGGACGGCATTCTGGTGCAACTGCCCCTGCCGGCTCATTGCGACACCACCCAGGTGCTGGAGCGCATTCGTCCCGACAAGGACGTGGATGGTTTCCACCCCTACAACGTGGGTCGTCTGGCCCAACGCATCCCGGCGCTGCGTCCCTGCACCCCCAAGGGGATCATGACCCTGATCGAGGCGACCGGCGTCAAGACCCACGGTCTGCATGCTGTGGTGGTCGGTGCCTCCAACATAGTCGGTCGCCCGATGACGCTGGAGCTGTTGCTGGCGGGTTGTACGACCACGACCTGCCATCGCTTCACCCAGGATCTGGAGGCCCAGGTGCGCCGTGCCGATCTGCTGGTGGTGGCGGTGGGCAAGCCGAACTTCATCCCGGGGGAGTGGGTCAAGCCCGGTGCCCTGGTGATCGACGTGGGGATCAACCGCCTGGCCGACGGCTCCCTGGTGGGGGACGTGGAGTTTGAAACGGCGCGCAATCATGCCGCCTTCATCACCCCTGTGCCCGGTGGCGTGGGACCCATGACGGTGGCCAGCCTGATGGAGAACACCCTGAGCGCCTGCCAGGATTATCACGACGCCTGAGCAGGGCCCCTTCCCGCACTAGGGAAGGGATGAGAGAAAGGGAAGGCCTGGCCTTCCCTTTTTTATTGCTGGTCGAACGTGATGCTCTGCCGAGGCGACTGATCAGGGTGGCCTTGTCAGATCAGGGCCAGCGCCGCAGCCAGATCGGCGATGAGATCATCGGCGTCTTCCACTCCGATGCTGAAGCGGATGAGATCGTCGTTGACCCCGGCCGCGAGGCGGCTCGCCTCGTCCATGGCCGCATGGGTGGTGCTGGCCGGATGGCAGGCCAGGCTCTCGAGATCCCCGAGGCTCACCGCCTGCACGAACAGCTGCAGGTTGTCGAGCAGGGTGGCGCAGCGGGCAAAGCCCCCTTCCAGCTCTATGCTCACCATGCCGCCAAAGCCGCTGGCGAAGGCACCGAGGGCATCGTGACCCGGATGGCTGGCAAGCCCCGGGTAGATCACCTTCTTCACCGCCGGGTGGGCGGCGAGGAAGTCTGCCACCTTCTGGGCATTGTGCAGGTGGGCATCCATGCGCAGGGGCAGGGTCTTGACACCGCGCTGCAGCAGGTAGGCCTCCTGTGGCCCAATGGGGGAGCCTATGTGCTTGAGGGCCACGGTGCGCACCGACTTCATCAGCGCGTGGGAGCCGGCCACCACACCGGCGATGATGTCGCCGTGGCCGCCCAGGTACTTGGTGCCGCTGTGCATCACCAGATCGATGCCCAGCTCCAGCGGGCGCAGCAGATAGGGGGTAAGGAAGGTGTTGTCACAGACGCTGATGGCGCCCACCTTGCGGGCGGCTTCCACCACCACCCGGGGATCCACCACCTTGAGGGTGGGGTTGGTCAGGGTCTCGAACAGGATCACCTTGGTGGCGGGGCTGATGTTGGCCAGCAGATCCTGATCGCTATCGTAACTTGTGATGGTGATGCCGGCGCGGCTGAAGGTCTGCTTGAGAAACGCATCTGTACCGCCGTACAGCGGGCCGACATAGGCCACTTCATCCCCGCTGCTGGCCAGGGCATAGAGGATGGCGCTCACCGCCGCCATGCCGCTCGCCACCACCAGCGCCTCGTCGGCCCCCTCCAGGGCCGCCAGTTTCAGCTCCAGCTCGGCGGTGGTGGGGTTGCCGAAGCGACTGTAGATAAAGCCCGGGGCCTGGCCTGCGAACCGCTCCTTGCCCGCCTGGGCATTGACGTAGCTGAAGGTGCTGCTCTGGTAGAGCGGTGTGGTGAGGGCGCCGGTCTGGGGATCGATCCGTTGGCCGCTGTGCACGCTCATGGTCTTGAATTTCATCGTTTTGCTCCGTGGTCGCCAGGCTATGGCGTTGTTGTTCTGGTGTGGAAATCTGTGGAGGGGGCCGCGCCGGCGCCCCTCTCCTGTGGTCGGGATGGCGGCTTGTTGCCATCCCCCTTGATGGCGTCAGGCCGGTACCGGCTCCTGCGCTACCCTGTGTTGCTGAGCATAGTGGCGCGCCGCCACATCGGGATGGGAGCGCAGTCGGCCCTTGAGCACGTTCTCCCCCACCTGATAGAAGAGGGGGTTGGCCGGGTCGCTCTCTGGCCCTTGTGCCTGCGCCGCCAGCTCGGGGGAGAGCGACAGCAGCGGCACTGTTGCATCGAGTCTCGCCGCCATGAAGAAGGCGCAGGAGAGACGCGAGACTCCGGGGGGCGGGCTCTGTACCCGGTGCAGGGTCGCCTTGAGATAGCCGTTGGAGGCAAGCTCCAGCAGCTCGCCGATGTTGACCACCAGGGCGCCGGGCAGGGGCGGTGCTGAAATCCAGCCGTGCGCCGTCTCCACCTCTAGCCCCGAGTGATCGTCCTGCATCACCAGGGTCAGGTAGCCGGGATCCTTGTGGGCGCCGACCCCTTGGCCGCTGCCTCCCGCTTCCCGTCCCGGGTAGTGAATGAGCTTCATGTGCTGATAGGGGGCGCCCTGGATGCTCTCGTCGAACACCCCGGCCGGTTGCTCCAGCACCTCGGCAAAGGCGGCGAGCAGGGTGAGGGTGATGTCGCTCAGCCGCTCCTGCCAGTCCAGCAGTTGCGTCTTCATCTCGGGCAGGGCGGTGGGCCACTGGTTGGGCCCTGTGAGCCGCTGCCAGGGTTTACCGGTCTGCGCCAGGGGGAGGGCCTGCTCCTCGTTCATGATGTCGAACTGCTCCCGCCTGTCCGGCCGCTCCCGGGTGAGCTCGGCCCCCACCAGGTTGTAGCCACGAAAGTGGGGGGAGTGCACCATCTGTACCGCCAGCTTCTCCTGCAGGGGCAGGGCGAAGAAGCGAGCCGCCAACGCCAGGGTCTCCCGTTGCTCCGCCTCGCTCAGACCATGGCCTGTCAGATAGAAGAAGCCGATGTCGCGGGCCGCCCGGCCAAGCTTGGCCAGCATCTGGCGACGCTCCTCGGGGGTGCCATTGATCGCGGCATAGTCGATGATGGGCAGTGATGAATGTTCCATGTGCATCTCCTCACTTGCCGGATGTCGGGTGCAGTCCCGAGGATCCGGTACAAAGACGACGGTGTGGCTCGTGGCAGGAGTCGGGGTCTGTGGCTCACGATGGCACCATTTGGGTTGAGGGGGATGCTACTGTTCGGAGTTATAAGGTGGAAGCAACAAAATATTCTTAGTTATATACAAAAGTCGAAATAGAATTCGAGTCCTGTAGGGCAGCCTGTCGATTGCACGGAGAAATGCGCTCCTGCCGATCGCCTTGCCCCTGAATCCGCCTGGGGTCGGGGGCAGGGAGGGCACAGTGCCCGTGGGAGGCGAATGAACAAAGGGGAGGCATCAGCCTCCCCTTTGTTGGTGGGGCGCAAAGGATTGAGGGCTAGCGCCCGCTCGGTGCGCACCGGTCAGTGTCTTCAGTAAGCCAGGGTGAAGCGCTGGCGCAGGTGAGCCGGTTGTTCCGCTTCGTTGAGCACAGCGTTCGCCAGATCCCCGACCGTGATCCCGGCAGGCTTGTCGCCGCTAAAGAGCACCTGATCGCCCCCGAGACGGTAGCCGCCGCGCTTCTCGCCGGGTTCGAGGAACACGGGCGGGGAGACGAAGCGCCAGTCGAGGGCGGCTTCGCGGCGCAGGGCGGTGAGACCGTCGCGGGCCGCCAGGGCGCCCTGCTTCCACTCGGCCGGGAAGTCCGGAGTATCCACCAGCTGCACGCCAGGGGCTATCTCCAGGCTGCCGGCACCACCGACCACCAGCAACCAGCTGTGGGCGGCTTTGGCTGCCTCGACTATGGCGCTGGCGCCCTTGAGGTACTGGTCGTAGATGTCCGGTGCGGTCCAGCCCGGGTTGTAGGCGCTGATCACCCTATCCTGCCCCTTGAGCACCTCGGCCAGCGCCTGCGGGTCCTGGGCATCGACCGCCACTGTGGTGATCTGCGGGTGGGGGGCGACTTTGCTTGTGTCGCGCACTATGGCGGTGACGCTGTGGCCACGGCTGACGGCCTCATCGAGGATGGCTGAACCGACAAAACCGCTGGCACCTATGAGGGCAATTTTCATGGAGACGTCTCCTTCACTGTGGGAATGAGGCTATCCTACGCCCCCGGATGTGATTTAATAATCACCTCTAAATTGCATTCACTTGTAAGCTGGATTTAATAATGGATCAGCTCAGACGTTACGCCATCTTCGCCGCCGTGGTGGAGGCGGGCACCATGACGGGGGCCGGCAAGGCCCTCGGCATGACCCCCTCCGCGGTCAGCCAGCATATAGGCCAGCTGGAGAGCCTGCTCGGTCTCACCCTGCTCCATCGCTCCACCCGCCGCCTCAGCCTGACCGAAGCGGGGGAGGTGGTGTGGCAGGGGTGCCAGTCGTTGCAACAGACCCTCAACCAGACCGAGCTGCGCCTCTCGGAAGTGCGCGACAGCCTGCTCGGGGAGGTGCGGATCACCGCGCCCGTGGGCATGGCGGGCCAGCCGCTGGCGCTGGCCTTGTCGCCCCTGTTGCAGGCCCATCCGGGCCTCTGTATCCAGATCATCGCCGACGACGAGAAGCGGGATCTGATCAAAGAGCGCATCGACGTGGCGCTGCGGGTCGGCACCCTGCCGGACTCCACCCTGGTGGCCCGCAAGCTGGGTCAGACCAAGATGCTGCTCTGCGCCGCCCCCGCCTACCTGGCGCGCAAGGGGACGCCGCGCACCCCGGCAGATCTGGCCGCGCACGACTGGCTCAGTGGCGACATGCTGGGGAGCGGCTTGCTGCTCCTTGACGAGCGAGGGGGCGAGCACAGGGTGAGGTTCAAACCCAGGGTGCTCTGCAACAACGTCCTGCCTCTGCGCCAGTTTGCCCTGGCGGGGCAGGGGATCTCCCTGCAACCCGAGGGGGAGGTTGGCGAGGATCTCGCCCAGGGCCGCCTGCTGGAACTGCTGCCGGGCTTTCGGGTGCCGCCCATGGAGATCCACGCCATCACGCCGCAGCGGGAGATCCCCGAGAAGGTGCGGCGGGTGATCACCGCCCTGCGCAGCCATTTCGCCGAGCCAGGGGGGACGGCGCGCCCCTTGTAGCACCGACCAAAAGCAGGGGGCAGCCCGTTGGCTGCCCCCTGTGGGTCCCGCTTGTCCCGCGCTACTTCATATAGAGACCGCCGTTGATGGCCAGGGTCTCCCCCGTGATATAGGCCCCCGCTTCGCTGGCGAGGAAGGCCACGGCGGCGGCTATCTCCTCGGGTTTGGCGAGGCGGCGCATGGGGATGTCGGCCTTGATGCTGTCGAGGATGTCGGTGCGGATCGCCGCCACCATGGGGGTGGCGGTGTAGCCGGGGGCGATGGCGTTGACCGTGACCCCGAAGCGGGCTCCTTCCGCCGCCAGCGCCTTGGTAAAGCCCAGCATGCCCGCCTTGGCCGCCGAGTAGTTGACCTGACCGAACTGTCCCTTCTGGCCGTTGACCGAGGAGATGTTGATGATGCGGGCATCGCGCTGCTCGCACATGGCGTCGAACAGCGGCTGGGTCACGTTGTAGAGGCTGCACAGGTTGGTGTGGATCACCTCGAACCACTGATCCGGCGCCATCCGCTTGAAGGCGCCATCCCGGGTGATGCCGGCGTTGTTGACCAGCACATCCACCCGGCCCTCTTCTTGCAGCAGGCGGCCCAGGGTCTCGCGGCACATGGCGGTGTCGGCCACGTCCAGCGCCAGCAACCGCACCTGATCCTGGTGATAGCCCTGCTCTGCGTACCAGTCGTGGGCCGCCGCATTGTTGACGCTGGAGTGGGTGGCGATGATGCGATACCCCTGAGCCAGCAAGGCGGTGGTGATGGCGGATCCGATGCCGCCGCGGGCTCCGGTGATCAAGGCAATCTTCTTCATCTTGGCTCTCCCTGCATATCACGAGTTGAACTGTGCCCCTGGGGGCAATTGACAACCTTGTTTGCAAACAATGTGGCAGGGAAAGGCGTCACTTTTGTGACAAGGGGGCGCCTGGGGGAGAGTGCTCGCGAGGGATCCGGGCCGCCACCGGCCAGACGCCGGGGTTGCCGGGGCCGCACAAGGCTTGCCCCCGGCACGGCGGCCATGTTTAATGTGGCCACTTGGGCGACTGCGCCCCTTCGCCGGCACAGAGCCCGACCACAGCATGACAAGCTCCCTCGCTTTCCCAGACCCGGCGCCACACACGCGCCCCCATTTCACCCGCATCGAGCGGGTGCTCGACTACATTCACGCCCACCTGGATCAGCCCCTGTCGCTGGAGCAGCTGGCCGAGCAGAGCTGCTGGTCGCGCTGGCAGTTGCAGCGGGTCTTCTTGCACGAGACCGGCCAGACGGTGGCCCACTATGTGCGCGAGTTGAAGCTGAGCCTGGCGGCGGAGGCGCTGCTCTCGAGCCGTCAGCGGGTGCTGGATCTGGCGCTGAACCACGGTTTTGGCTCGGAAGTCAGCTTCAGCCGGGCCTTCAAGCAGCACTTTGGCTGCTCCCCCCTGGCCTATCGCAAGCGGGGCCTGCGGCTGGGGCTGCGTACCCCCCTGGTACGGGTCCCCATGCCCCTGGCCAGTCCCCCCAGACTGGTGCAGGTGCGGGTGGAGAGCCGGCCTGGGTTCACCCTGCACGGCGTCAGGGGGGAGATCCGGGGCCTGTTTGCGAAGGCGCCCGATTTTCAGCAGACGGTGCCCGCCATCTGGGGCGCCTGGCGCGAGGCGGGGGGGCGCCTGTCCTTCAGCGAGCTGCTCGGGGTGGTGGACGTGTCGGGGGGGGGAGCGGCTGCCTTACTGGGCCGGGGTGGCGGCAGAGGAGGGGAGCGAGCCCGGCCCCGGGCTGGCGCGCCTCAGGGTACCGGCACAGGAGTACGCCGTGCTGGGCCACCTGGGCCCCATCAGCCAGTTGGGGCAGAGCCTCAACTGGTTCATCCTGCACTGGCTGCCCTCTTCCAGCTATCGCGGGCTGGATGGCTTCGAGCTGGAGCGCTATGCCCCGGGCTTTGACGGCCAGCAACCCGATGCCTCCATGGAGTACTGGCTGCCCATAGCCCCCCGCTAAGCTCGGCAGCGAGGCCCCTCATGCCGCCTGCATGATCTCAGGCGGCCAGCCCCGTCAGCCCCGTCAGCCCGCAGGGTGAACCCGATTCTTGCCAGCCTCCTTGGCCTGATAGAGTGCCCGATCGACCCTTGCTATCAGCTGTGCGGCCGATTCATGGCGCCACAGCCCCAGCCCCGCCGAGAAGGTCACCACCAATCCGGCCTCTCGCCATTGACGCTGCAGGACTCGCAGGCGCCAGCGCTCCAGCAGGGCCAGTGCCTGGGCCTCGTCTTCCCCCGGGATCAGGATGGCTAGCTCCTCCCCGCCGTACCGGTAGAGCCTGGCCAGGCCGTCGGCCACCGTCATCCCTTCCTGCGCCACGGCCTGGAGGACGCTGTCGCCCACCAGGTGCCCCAGCTGGTCGTTGATGGACTTGAAGTTGTCCAGATCTATCATGCCGAGGGAGAAGGGGCGGCCGTCAGCCAGATGGCTGGCCAGATCCTGATCGAAGCTGCGGCGATTGAAGAGGCCGGTCAGGGCATCCGTGTTGGAGGCGGCGACGGCCTCCTGCATCTGGTGATGGGCGCTTTGGATCTCCTGGCGCAGCAGCTCTCCTGGCTTGCTCATGTCGATGCGGCCGACGCGCATCAGGGCGATGATCTCGACGATCATCTTGTTGATGGCATGGCGCAGTGAGCCCCAGCAGAGCAGGCAGATCAGCAGGCAGCCCGCCACGGCGATCTGCAACTGATAGGATTCGCTGTGGCTGGCCTCCTTGAACTCGGCGTCGCTGACGGTGTAGATGGCGAACCAGTCCGGGTTGGAGAAGGCGTAGTAGTAGACATGGGTCTGGTGTTCGGCGTCATAGAGATGGTCGGCCCCGTTGGTCATCTGTGCGATGAGCCGTGGCGCCAGCTGGCGGTGAAACAGGTTGCCCACATTGGCGTGCAGCAGGGTGTCGCCGGTACGGGCGATGAGATAGAACTCCCCCTTGAGGGGGCTCTTGAGCAGGCGCAGGGGATGGCTCATCTGCTCGAGATCTAGCTCCATGGCCAGGGTGCCAAGGGGAAAGCCCTCCCTGTCGACGATGGGCCGGGAGACGGAAATGGTCCGCTGCTGGTCAATCCTGCTGGCGTAGTGGTCCGTGTAGCTGACGAAGAGGGGGCGGGAGGTCGCGGATTTGAACCAGGGCCGCTCCCTGGCATCAAAGTCCGCCTCGACCGGCAGGTGGGGGACAGAGTTGAAACGCCCCTGCTGATCGGCGACCAGGATGCTTTTCACATAGGGGGTGAGGGACAACGTTTGCATCAGGGTCATGCGAAGGGGGGCGTGCCCGTTGCCGAGGAAGGCCTGCAGGGCGGGCTTGTCAATAAAGCTGCCGGTCTCGTTGAGGACGTGCTCCAGCGGCTTGAATTGCAACGCGATGAACTGGGTCGCCATGTTGTGCACGAACATGGCGGCCACCTTGTGATACTTCACCTCGGCCGCACGCTGGATGCTGCAGCTGACCCCCACCAGGGCGGTGAGCAGGGTCAGCACTATCACGGCGAAGGAGACGTGGAGCTGGGTGTGACAGTGCAGATCTTTATTGATGATGTCATTCATTGGCGTGATCGTTTGGCCTCGTATCGTCTCAAACAGGACTGATAAAAGGGGCCGCATACTATCGTCATCCCTGTCGGCAGGGCTTGACCCGGATCAAGGGTGTGGATGAAAAAAGAGCAAAAACTCTAAATCAAAGGCCGGATGCGAGGGTTGATCCGGCCCGGTTCGGCCAGCAGGGCAGGGGGCCTTGAGGCCACTCCGGCGAAAGCGCATCCAGACCAGCCCAAGGCCGCATCCTCTCCATTTGGCTTCCCCTGCACTCTATTTCACTCGTCACGAAGTCAGATGGCGCCCTTCTCTCCCCCTTTCTTTGTCACTGACCCGCCAACATGCCCCAAATTGTTAATTCCGGGGCAATTTAGAACAATAAAATGCAAATGATATTTGTTACTATTCACATGCAGTAGGCAGTCGAGGATCAGATGCAACTTGTTCACCCCCCATTGACCGTGGTCGCCGTGACCATCTCCACCCTGTTGGCAGGCTCTGTGCTGGCCGCCGCGCCCACCAGCCAGGACGCGGCGCTGGCTGACGAGACCCTGACGGTGCTGGGTCAGACCTATCGCAACACCGCGACCAAGACCCGGCTCGACCCCATAGAGACGCCCCAGGCGATCTCGGTAGTGGACAGCGAGACCCTGGAACAGCGTGGCGTGAGCTCGGTGAGCGAGGCGCTGCGCTACGTGCCCGGGGTCAATACCGAGCTGCGCGGCGGGGCGGTCAACCGGCTGGATCTGTTCAACATCCGCGGCTTTGACAACTACCAGAACTTCTATGACGGCCTCTTGCTGCAGTACAACGAGTGGAACCTGCAACCCCAGATAGATCCCGTGGCCATAGAGCAGCTGGAGGTGTTCAAGGGGCCGACCTCGGTGCTCTATGGCAGCATGCCGCCCGGTGGCATGGTCAACCTGATTGCCAAGCGTCCGCAGCGCGAGAGCAATCACAGTGTGAGTGTGGCGACCGGCACCGGCACCCTCAAGGAGATGACCCTCGACAGCACTGGGGCCATCAACGATCAGCTCGCCTACCGCGTGGTGGGGCTGGCCCGCCAGAAGGAGGGGCAGGCGGTGACCTCGGAGGAGGAGCGCTACGTCTTTGCGCCCTCCCTGGACTGGCAGCTCGGCGAGCGCACCCTGCTGAACCTCAACCTCTACTACCAGAAAGACCCCGAGGCGGGCATCTACACCACTGTACCCGCCAGCGGCTCGGTCAAGAGCAACCCCCTGGGGCAGCTTGGCAGCGATACCTTCCTCGGCGACCAGAACTGGAACGAGTACAACCGGGATGTGACCCTGCTCGGCTACAAGCTGAGCCACGACTTCAACGGGAACTGGCAGGTGCTGCAAAACGCCCGCTACATGGATGCCTCCGCCTATCAGCGCAACACCTACAACGCGGCCCTGGCGGCGGACAACCGCACCCTGGCCCGCAACGCTTATTTGACCGACGAGGCCTCAAAGGGCTTTGTCATCGACAACCAGCTGGCGGGCAAGGTGATGACGGGGCCGGCCCAGCACAACCTGCTGCTCGGGGTCGACTATCAATATCTGGACGCGCGCATCCTCTATCAGGACACCCTCGACTACTCTGCGCCCGCCATCGACATCTTCAACCCGGACCACAACCAGATCCGGCCCGATGCCCTGGCCTTCTCCTATGAGGATCGCAAGACCATCCGTCAGTCCCAGACCGGCGTCTATCTGCAGGATCAGGTACGCCTCGACCGGCTGGTGGCCATAGGCGGCGCCCGCTACGACAGCTACCGGATGGACACCGACAGCCGCGGTCTCTACCTGGGGGCCGCCAGCCAGTCCCTGGCCCAAGTCGATCAGGACAACCTCTCCTTCCGCCTCGGCGCCCTCTACGAGCTGGACTACGGCTTGTCACCCTATGTGAGCTATGCCGAGAGCTTCGAACCGGTACCGGGGGCGGACAAGAGCGGCAAGGCGTTCGATCCCTCTACCGGCCACCAGTGGGAGGGGGGGCTCAAGTTCCTCTCCGAGGACATGAGCAAGACAGCCACGATCTCGGCGTTCCATATCACCAAGGAGAACGCCCTGGTGACGGATCCGGACAACGTCTACGGGCCCAAGCTGCAGACCGGCGAAATCGTCTCCAAGGGGATAGAGCTGGAAGGGCGCGCCGATCTCACCAGCCGGCTGGATCTGGCGCTGAGCTATACCCGCCAGGACATGGAGATCACCCGCGACACCACAGACTTGCAGGGCAAGACCCCGGTCTGGGTGCCCAGGCAGATGGCCTCCTTGTGGAGCAACTACCAGGCGGGCGGCAGCCTGGAGGGGATGCGGGTCGGCGCCGGCCTGCGCTACGTGGGGGAGGCCCAGCTCGATGCCGCCAACACCGACACAGTGCCGGATTATCTGCTGATGGACATGTCCGCCTCCTATGATCTGGCCGCCCTCAGCGCGAGCCTGAAGGGGGTGGGGGCATCCCTTAGCGCCAGCAACCTGCTTAACAAGACCTACTACTCCTGCTACGACCAGAACAACTGCTGGTTCGGGGCTGAGCGCAATGTGGAGGCTCGACTCAAATACGTATTCTGACCTTGCGCCCCGGACCTGCGCCGGGGCATGCCCCCTCTGCGGGTCCCGATGGCCACCAGCACGCCCTGCCTCGCGGCCTCGGCACCCTGGCGGTGCACAGCCAGCATACCCTGCTGGCGGATCACGACGCCCTGTTTGCGGCGGCGGCCGGGCTCATCCCCTCCCTCAAGGGGCAGTTGGTGGGGGAGTCCTCCGCTCTGCTGACGGCCCCCTCTCATGGCGCCCCGAACGAGGTCGCGGCTGCCCTGCATGGCCACTGGCAGCAGACGCACCCGGAGGCGGGGGCGGCCTACTGGTTGACCCGCAGCTGGGGCATGCTCTGCTGGCAGTCCATCTATCTCGCCATGGTTGCCGTCTATCGGGTGGGGGCGGTGCCCGCCCTGGATCGGATGGGACAGGGCTATCAGGAGGGGCTGGTGTCCGGCTTCAGCCTGCCGGCGGAGCCCATGATCAAGGGGGAGGTGAAGACCCTGATCAAGGCGGCGGGTGAGCGGTTGCAGGCCCACTGGCAGGAATTGTTCGCACTGCTTGGAGAGGTGCAGCGGCTACGCCCCGGCTTCGTGCGCCCGCTCCTGGCGGACGATCTGCTGGCGGCCCTGGTGCGGGTGCCGGATTTCTTCGGGGAGATAAGCCCAGAGGTGGTCCAAGCCCATGCGCCGCTCTGGCTCGCCGCCTGCGGCCTGCCCGCCGGGCATCTGGCGGGCTGGCGTCCGGCCTCGCTCCCCCGGGATGAGGCCTTCCCTGGCTATGTGCGCCAGCGCTGCTGCCTGCACTACAGGCGAGGGGATGGGGAGCTTTGTGGCAACTGCCCGAGACGGCAGGGGGCCGCCAGCTGCGACTAGGGATCCTGAGGTGCCAGAGAGCAGGCACATGGAAAAGAAAGCGTGAGCGCCGCCCCTGGGGCGGCTTTTTCATACCCTTTTATTGCTCGGCCATCTGGGTGCGAATGCGCTCGAACAGGCTCTGCAGGCAGGGCTGATCCCGATCGGCGGCCCGCACGGCCCCGTACATATGGCGGCGGATCCCGCTGCCCAGGGGGCGCGCCTCGAGCAAGCCCTGGCGCACGAACTCCTCGCTGGCCCAGCGCGGCAGGGCGGCGACACCGAGCCCGGCGGCGGCCATCTGCAACATGACGGAGGTGTTGTCCACCGGCTTGCAGCGGGCGGGCTCCACCCCGGCGGGTTGCAGGAAGCGGCTGAACACGTCCATGCGGGCCCGTTCCACCGGGTAGACCAGCAGCACCTCCTGCTTGAGATCCTCCGGAACTATCCGGGCCTGGTGACAGAGGGGGTGATCGGGCGCCATCACCAGGGTGAGATCGAAGGCGAACAGGGGCTCGAAGTGCAGATCCCCGCGCGCCTGCACGTCCGAGGTGAGCAGCAAGTCGAGCTGGCCGCCGAGCAGGGCGCTGATGGCATCGAAGCCGGGCACCGACTCCACCTCGAGCGCCACCCCGGGCCACTGGCGGCGAAAGCCCGGCAACAGCGGCAGCAGCCACTGGATGCAGCTGTGGCAATCCAGCGCCAGGTGCAGCCTGCCCGCATCGCCGCTGTGCAGGGCCAGCAGCTGGCGCTCGGTCTGGGCCAGAGCGGGCAGCACCTGACGGGCCAGGGCCAGCAGATGCTGGCCGGCCGCCGTCAGCACCAGGGGGCGGCTCTTGCGCAGATAAAGCTCCAGGTTGAGGCGGGTCTCCAGCTCTTTCAACTGGTGGGAGAGGGCGGACTGGGTGAGGTTGAGACAGAGGGCCGCCCCCGCCAGTGAACCCTGCTCGGCCAGGGCGCTGATGGTCTTCAGGTGCTTGAGATCTATGCCCGCGTTGGTGTTCTGATGGCTGGTCGACTGGTTGGGCACACCCATGGCACTGCTCCTTTGTGCGTCGTTGAGGATTTCTTGAGAGCCAGTTGAAGAGGATTCAATAGCCAAGGCCACCTTATCTCGTCAATCTAGATGTGTAAACATCTGGATGGCTAAATCATCCAGTTTCCCATCAGATGAATGAGCATAAGGAATTGGACCTATGACACGAGCACACACCCTGGGCTTCCCCCGTATCGGCGCCAAGCGCGAGTTGAAATTTGCCCTGGAATCCTACTGGCGTGGCGAGACCACCCAGGCCGAGCTGGTCGCCGTGGGCAAGAGCCTGCGGGAACGCCACTGGCAGGCCCAGCGCACCGCCGGGGTCAACCTGCTGCCGGTGGGCGACTTCGCCTGGTACGATCAGGTGCTCGGCACCAGCCTGCTGGTGGACGCCGTGCCTGCCCGTCACCGCCATGTTGTCGATGGTAAGAGCGACACCGATCTCGATACCCTGTTCCGGGTGGCCCGTGGCCGTGCGCCCACCGGCCCCGCAGCTGCCGCCGCCGAGATGACCAAGTGGTTCAACACCAACTATCACTACCTGGTGCCCGAGTTCAGCCGGGATCAGCGCTTCAAGCTGGGCTGGAGCCAACTCTTTGAAGAGGTCGAAGAGGCCAAGGCGCTGGGGCTGCCGGTCAAGGCGGTGCTGCTGGGCCCGGTCTCCTACCTCTGGCTAGGCAAGGAGAAAGAGAGCGGCTTCTCCCGCCTCGAGCTGCTCGACCGCCTGCTGATCGTCTATCAGGAGATCCTGGCCAAGCTCGCCACCCAAGGGGTGGAGTGGGTGCAAATAGATGAGCCGGCCCTGGCGCTGGACCTGCCGGACGAGTGGCGCCTGGCTTACCTCAACGCTTACGAGCGCCTGGCCGGTCCCTGCAAGCTGCTGCTCACCACCTATTTCGGTTCGGTGGCCCATCAGCGCGACATCATCACCAGCCTCAAGGTGGATGGCCTGCACCTGGATCTGGTGGCCGCCCCCGAGCAGCTGGAGACCCTGGTGCCGCATCTGCCGGCCCAGTGGGTGCTTTCCGCTGGCGTCATCAACGGCCGCAACGTCTGGCGTGCCAACCTGGGCAAGCTGGCGCCGACGCTCAAAGCGCTGAAGGATAAGCTCGGCGAGCGCCTCTGGGTTGCCTCTTCCTGCTCCCTGCTGCACAGCCCGGTGGACTTGACCCTGGAGCACGAGCTGGATCCCCAGACCCGCAGCTGGTTCGCCTTCGCCCTGCAAAAGTGCTACGAGCTGGGGCTGCTCTCTGACTACCTGGACGGAGGGGATCTGGACAAGATCAGCGCCTACAGCCAGCCCATCGTCGATCGGGAGTCCGACAGCCGGGTCCACAAGCGTGCGGTGCAGTCGCGGCTCGCCAGCCTCACCAACAGCGATTTCGACCGCCAGAGCCCCTATCCGGTACGCGCCGAGGCCCAGCGCAATGATCTCAAGCTGCCGCTCTTGCCCACCACCACCATAGGCTCCTTCCCGCAGACCTCCGACATCCGGTTGCTGCGCCAGGAGTGGCGGGCCGGTCGCATCGACGACAGTGCTTACGAGGTGGGCATTCAGGCCCAGATCAAGGACGCGATTGAGCGCCAGGAGGCCATAGGGCTGGACGTGCTGGTGCACGGCGAGGCCGAGCGCAACGACATGGTGGAGTATTTCGGCGAGCTGCTGGACGGCTTTGCCATCACCCGCTTCGGCTGGGTGCAGAGCTATGGCTCCCGCTGCGTCAAGCCGCCGGTGATCACCCGTGACATCGACCGCCCGACCCCCATGACGCTGGCGTGGACCAAGTTCGCCCAGAGCCTGACCGACAAGCCGGTGAAGGGCATGCTGACCGGGCCCGTGACCATCCTCTGCTGGTCCTTCCCCCGGGAAGACGTGAGCCGCGAGCAGTCCGCCCTGCAAATTGGCCTGGCCATTCGCGACGAGGTGGCAGATCTCGAAGCCGCCGGCATCAAGATCATCCAGATCGACGAGCCTGCGATCCGCGAGGGCCTGCCCCTGCGCAAGCAGGATCACCAGGCTTACCTGGACTGGGCGGTGCGCGCCTTCCGCCTGAGCGCAAGCCCAGTGGTGGACAGCACCCAGATCCACACCCACATGTGTTACAGCGACTTCAACCTCATCATAGAGGCGGTGGCAGCGCTGGACGCGGACGTGATCACCATAGAGACGAGCCGCAGCCAGATGCAGTTGCTCGAGGCGTTCGAGCGCTTCAACTACCCCAACGAGATCGGGCCGGGCGTCTACGACATCCACTCGCCGAACGTGCCGAGCCAGGGCTGGATTGAAGACCTTATCCGCAAGGCGGCCAGACAGATCCCGGCCGATCGGCTCTGGGTCAACCCGGACTGCGGCCTCAAGACCCGCGGCTGGGAAGAGACCACGGCTGCCCTCAAGGTGATGGTCGATGCGACCCGGGCGCTGCGAGCCGAACTGGCCTGAGCAGCCTCTTACTGCTCGGCAGACAACGCAAGAGCACTGAGATAACGACAGAGGGAAGGCGCACGCCTTCCCTCTTTTTTGCATGAGGGCCTTGAGGCCCCCTCAGGGGGTGAGCAGCAGGGGGGCGCCGGTTTGCGGGTATGGTGCTGGGCTTTGCGGCCTGTGCCACCCCTGCGATGGCGCCTCCCGCGCCAGCGCCTCGGCCAGCCAGTGCCCGTCGAGGGGGATGGCATTGCGATCCTCGATCACCAGATTGCGGTGCTGGGCGCCGAGGCAGCCGTAGCGCGCCGGGTCTGTCTGGGTGAAGAGGCCGAGGCAGGGCACGCCGCTCGCGGCAGCCAGATGCAGGGGACCTGTGTCGCAACTGACGAAGAGGGCGAGGCCGCGGGTGAAGCGGGCCAGCTCGCTCATGTTGGCCAGGGATAGGTGCAGATCCCCCAGCAGGGGTTGGGGGGAAGCCGGATCTTCGAGCTGGATCAGCAGGGCATCGGGACTGTGGCGGCGCAGATCCCCGAGCAGTCGCCGCCACTGGGTGGCGGAGAGCCCCTTGCCCTTGCGGGCGCCGGTGAAGAAGCCGATGAGGGGGCGGCCCGGGTGAGCCCGCCGCAACGCGGCCAGCGGCGGGCAGGGTGCCTGGATCGCGCTGCCAAGCTCAATCTGCTCCGCCGGGTTGCCATGGCGACCGAGCAGTTGCAGGGGCTGGTGGGCGTAGTGGCAGCCACTGTCGGGGCTGAGGGGCTGATCGAACAGGGCATCCCCCTTGGCATCGTCAAAGCCGATCTTCTCGCCGGCCCGCGCCCAGGCGGCGATCAGGTGATCCGTGCTGGAGGCGAAGGGCACATAGACGCTGTCATAGTGCCGCTGGCGCAGGCGCCACAGCACCGCCAGGGCGCCGATCAGCTGCTTGCCCTGCAAGCGGACCCGATGGATGGCCCCCAGTTGCAGATCGGCGAGAAAGGGGAGCAAGGGGCCGCCGCTGCACACCAGCTCGATCTCGGCGTTGGGGTGATCCCGTCTCAGCCGCTGCAGGAAGGGCAGCAGGAAGAGGTTGTTGCCGATGCGGTTGGTGCTGCGAATGACCAGGATCCGCCGGGGCGCCTGAAGTGAGGGGGGCAGGCGGCCCCGTCTGGCCAGCCAGGCGAGGGTGGCCCGCTCCAGCCCGGCGGTCCAGCTGCGGCGCTGGCCATCGAAGCGGCGCAGGACATCTCTGAGAGTCTTCATAGCGTTTGGCTCCGTTCATGAGGATGGCAGCAAGGTGACAGCCGACCCTTAAGCCAGCGTTAAGAGGGTGAAAAAAGTGCCGTGGAGCCGGTGGCGGCAGGATCAGCGGGCGATAAGCCGGGTGGTCAACCCCTGGCGGGCTGGTATTGGACCGGGGTTACTGGCTAGAATTGCGCATTTGAAATAAATGTTATCGTCTTCGGGAGCAGGATGCAGTTCAGGGATTTTTTGCCGGTATCGACCAATACCAGCCTCAAAGAGAGTTGTTACGGCGCCCTCGGCGCCTTCGTCGGATTGCTGGGCACCGCCTGGCTCTGCCAGTGGGGGCTGGGGCTGGAGGTGCACTGGCTGATCGCCCCCATGGGGGCCTCCGCCGTGCTGCTGTTTGCCGCCCCGGCGAGCCCCCTGGCTCAGCCCTGGTCCATCCTGGTGGGCAACGGGGTCTCGGCGCTGATGGGGGTACTGAGTGCCAGCCTGGTGCCGGACATGGCCCTCGCCTCGGCCCTGGCGGTGATGCTGGCCATCGCCGCCATGTTCCTCACCCGCAGTCTGCACCCCCCCGGCGGGGCCGTGGCCCTGACCGCCGTCATCGGCGGTGAGGGGATCCGGGCGCTGGGGGTGGGCTATGTGCTGCTGCCGGTGCTGCTCAACTCCCTGCTGTTGCTGAGCCTGGGGCTGCTCTACAACCGCGCCCTGGGGCGCCGTTATCCCAATGGCGGCAAGGTGGCGCCCAATCGCCACCAGACGGCGGATCCCCAGCCGAGTGCCCGGCTCGCCACCCAGGACATTGACTTTGCCCTGGACAAGCACGGGGAACTGCTCGACATCAGCCGCCAGGATCTGCAGGAGTTGCTGCAGGAGGCCCAGTTGCACGCCCTGCGGGGGCGAGTGGGCACGGTGCGCTGTCAGGATGTGATGTCGCGGGATCTGGTGGTCAGCTCCCCAGAGGCGTCAGCCATGGCGGCCTGGGATCTGCTCTCTCACCATCAGATCAAGGCGTTGCCGGTGGCGGACGAAGAGGGCCGATTGGCGGGCATCATCACCCTGCATGATCTGATGATCGACAGGGAGAGCCGCCAGCCCAGGGGGCGGGAGGCGCTCGAGCAATTGCGGGTGGCGGATCTGATGACCCGGGAGGTACGGGCGGCGCGGCGCTACCAACCCCTCTACGATCTGGTAGAAGCCTTCTCCGACGGAGGCTTGCACCACATGCCTGTGGTGGAAGGGGAGCGGCTGGTGGGCATCATCACCCAGTCCGACATGGTGGCGGCCCTCTTCACCCTGGCCCTGCAACCCGGGCAGGCGGAGGAGGCGCCCGCCTGCGAGCCATAAGAAGCGGGCCCCTTGCGGGGCCCGTTTTGTTCAGGGTTTGGGGTAGACGGTCTCCCCCATGAAGACCGTCTGCTCGACCCGGGTCTGTGCGATCTGCTCCGGCGTGCCGGCCTTGACCAGGGCGAACAGGTCCCGGTCCAGCACGATGAAGTCCGCCGACTTGCCCGCCTCGATGGAGCCGGTGATCGCCTCCTGACGTACCGCCCTGGCGCCGTTGATGGTGTAGGCGGCCAGCATCTCGGCAAGGGAGGTGCGCTGACTTGCCCTGAAGTCGTCGCCGCTGCCGGCCGCCTTCACTATGCCGGCGGCCATGTTCTCGAACGGGCGCGGGTCCCGGCTGTCCACCGGGGCGTCGCTGCCCGCCACCAGCACGGCGCCAGCCTGGCGCGAACTCTCGACCGGGTAGAGGGCGTCATGGAGATAGCCCATGGGGTCGTAGATGGCCTCGCTCAGGGACTGTCCCACCCTGGTTGGCTGGATGAAGGGGCTGACCAGCATGTCGTAGGCAAGCTGGGGCGTGGTCCAGGCATAGGTGAAGGTGAGGTAGAGGCCAAGTTCGCCGAGGCGTTTCTGATCGTCCGGGTGCACCACCTGCAAGTGGGCCAGGGTGTGGGGGATGCCGCTCTCCCCGTTGCTGGCGCGGGCCGCCTCCAGGGCATCGAGGGCTACCCGGGTGCTGCGATCGCCGATGCTGTGCATGTGGATGCCAAATCCGGCCCCATCCAGCGCGGTGACGTAGCGCGTCAGATCCGCCTCCTTGTAGTTGACTATGCCGTTGCTGCCCGCATCCTCGCTGTCCGCTGTGATGCTCACCTCGCCGCTGTCGGGATCCAGGGCCAGATGGGGACTGTGGTAGTTCTCCAGCATGCCGGCATTGGGCAGGAAGGGGGGGCTGGTGAAGGGATCCCCCTCCAGCACGCCGTCGAGGAAGATCTTGACCGCATCGGCCTTGATCAGGGGGTTGCCTGCGAAGGCGTCACGCACCTGGTTCGCCTTGGCCAGGTGCCCGTCGATGTCCAGCTTGCCGCTGTAGTCATCCTGGTTGAAGCAGGTGGCGGCGGTGACGCGCATGTGCAGCAGATCCTGGTCCTGCATCTTGAGCATCCGCTCCCGGATGAAGTCGTTGGCGCAGGCATCCTGCACCCCAGTGATGCCGCGGGACGCCATCAGCTCGGAGATGGCGGGGAGTATCTTGTCATACTGGGCCTCCGCCTGTTCCCCCTCCGCGCTCAGCACCCCGGTGTCGGGGACTGCAATGGCGCTGCGGGCCGCGTCCCGGATCACGCCGGTTGCCAGATCCACATAGGGGATGAAGGCCTCGAACACGCCGCCCGGGGCCAGGGTGGTGGCATTGAAGCCGACCACATTGCCGTCCTCGTCCTGTGCCAGCGCCAGCGCCTGTGAGTTGTAGCCGCCGGCATGGCCGTCGACCCCGGCCAGCATCACGGGGTTGTTCGGCGCCGCCGCATCCAGGGCCGCCAGCAGGGTGGCATGGGTGGCGGTGGGGGTGTTGCCGTCATAGGGCGACCACTGGTTGACCACCAGCCAGTCCCCGGGGGCCGGGGCGTAGCGGGGCAGGCACTCGCTGACCTTGGCCGCGAGCTGATCCAGGTTGACGCTCTGGCCGTCCAGATCGCACATGTCGAGCGCAACAGTGCCGAGCAGGTGGATGTGGTTGTCGTGCAGGCCGGGCAGCACCATCCTCCCTTGCAGATCCACCACCTGGGTCGCACTGTTCTTCAAGGCCTCGGCCCCCGCGCGGGAGCCCACGTAAGTGAACTTGCCCCCTTGCACCACCATGGCCTCGGCCTGGCTGCGTTGCCCATCCTGGGTGTGGATCTTGCCGTTGAGATAGAGGGTGTTGCCGGGCGGCGGCTCACTGCTGTCTTGCTGGCAGCCGAGCAGGCCGCTCACCAGCAGGGCGATGGCGCCCAGCCTGAGACGGGGGTGTTTGCTATCCATAGCGCGCTCTCCTTGGGTTAATTACAGTTTTTACTGCAGATATGAGCACTTATGGTTATTGCAGCTATTCTGAAAAATGCCAGTGATTGCTGCACTTTTTTTGACTTGTGTTTACCTTGTCTCATCATGTAGTTATGACAACCAGTCGCCCCTTGGGGGCGGAGACCGCATCGGGGGAAGAGAATGTCACAACATGTGCTGCCGGCCGAACTGTGCATGCGGCGCCAACCCAGGCAACTGCGCAGCCAGGAGGTGGCGAGCCGCATCGAGCAGGCCACCCTGGCCCTGTTGCAGGAGCAGGGGTTTGCGGCCCTCAACACCAACGCCATCGCCGCTCGCGCCGGGGTGGGCATCAAGTCGCTCTACCACCTGTTTCCCAACAAGGAGGCCATCATCTGCCGGCTGGCCCTGGACTGGCTGGCAGCGGTGTGCGAGGCGCAGGAGAGCATCCGCGAGCAGGCCGACAGCTGGCCGCAGACCCTGCTGATGCTGGACGAGGCGCTGGAGGCGCTGGATGAGCGCTTCGTCGGCTATGGGGCACTGTGGCAGGCGATGGATCTCATTCCCGCCCTGCACGGGGTCGAGCAGGAGCACGAGGGGCGACAGGTAGCCTTCTGGTCCGAGCGGCTGCGCCACTTTGGCTGCCGCTGGCCCGAGCCAGAGCTCATCACCCTGGTGCGCTATTTCTACCGCACCGCGGACGTGGCCAAGCAGTGCACCAAGGGGCAGGGGGAGGCGGGGGCGCAGCTGTGGCAACTGCATAGACGCTGGAGCGAGCGGCTGATGATGGCGGCCATCGAGGAGCCGGATCCCGCCCGGGTCTGGCAGTCGATGCCGGGGCTGGCGCCGGGTTGCCAAGCCGCCGAGAAGGGGGGCGAATAGAAGAGGGATGAATAAAGAGAGGGAGTGCCAGGCACTCCCTCTCTTGCATCTGGCATTGCGCCCCGCGGGCTAGCCGTAGCGGGCCAGGGTGAGCCCCTCGTCGCTGATGGCGGGGGCGCTGCCCGAGATGAGGTCGCTGAGTAGTTGGCCCGACCCTGCCGCCATGGTCCAGCCCAGGGTGCCGTGGCCGGTATTGAGCCAGAGGCCCGGTATGGGGCTGGGGCCCACCAGGGGCGTGCCATCCGGGGTCATGGGGCGCAGCCCGGTCCAGAACTCGGCCTGCTCCAGATCCCCCCCCTCGGGGAAGAGATCCCTCACCACCATGGCCAGGGTGTCGTGGCGTCTGGGGTTGAGCGCCAGATTGAAGCCGCTGAGCTCTGCCATGCCGCCCACCCGGATCCGCTCATCGAAGCGGGTGATGGCGACCTTGTAGGTTTCGTCCAGCACTGTGCTGCGCGGGGCGCCATCGGCGTCCGTCATCGGCAGGGTGAGGGAGTAGCCCTTGACCGGGTAGACGGGGAGTTCAATCCCGAGGGGGCGCAAGAAGCCGGTGCCATAGCTGCCCAGAGCGCAGACGATGGCGTCGGCCTTGAAGCGCTGCTCGCCGGCACGCACCGCCACGGCGCGCCCCTGGGCGAGTTCAACCTCGTCGATGGCGCAGTTGAAGACGAACTCCACCCCGAGCCGCCGTGCCTCGTCAGCCAGGGCCTGGGTGAAGCGGAAGCAGTCCCCCGTCTCGTCCCCCGGCAGGCGCAGGCCGCCCACTATCTTGCCGCGCACCCGCGCCAGGGCGGGCTCGACCTCCTCGCAGCCGTCGGCATCGAGGGACTGGTAGGGGACGCCGTACTCTTCCAGCACTTCGATGTCGCGCTGGCTGGCATCGCGCTGGGCCTGGCTTCGGAACAGTTGCAGGGTGCCGAGCTGGCGCCCCTCGTAGTCCAGCGCCAGCTCATCGCGCAAAAGCTTCATGCAGTCGCGGCTGTATTCGGCCAGGCGCACCATGCGCCCCTTGTTGACCGCATAGGCTGCCGGGGTGCAGTTGGCGAACATCTTCAGCATCCAGCGCAGCTGGAAGGGATCCGAGGTGGGGCGCACAGTGAAGGGTGCGTGTTTTTGCAGCAGCCATTTGGCCGCCTTGAGGGGAATGCCGGGGGCAGCCCAGGGGGAGGCATAACCCGGGGAGATCTGACCCGCATTGGCATGGCTGGTTTCAAGGGCCACCCCGCCGCGCCGCTCCAGCAGGGTCACCTTGTGACCGGCTTTGGCCAGATACCAGGCGCTGGTCACACCGACCACGCCACCACCGAGTACCACTATGTCCATCTTGTCTCTCCTTGACTGGGGCCTCCACCTTAATCAGCCGCCACAGGATATTCAACTGGTGTCGTTATCATTGGTGATTATCACCATTCACATTTTGTTAACTGGTTCTCAATGTTGTCATATTCTCACTTTTTGGCATGAAATCCGGTCGATTCAGAGCCGCTCCAGGTGGAGCAGATGGTGCTCCGCCGTCGCCAGGATTGCCTGTTGCCGGGAGGTTGGCTGACCATCCCAGTTGGCATAGGGCAGGGCGAGGCGGGGGTGGCTGCCGAGCCTCTCCCGATGGCGCCATAGAAAGTGCCAGTAGAGGCTGTTGAACGGGCAGCTGTCCGGCCCGCTGCGCTCCTTCACCTTGTAATGACACCCCTTGCAGTAGTGACCCATCCGCTCCAGGTAGGCGCCGCTGCTGGCGTAGGGCTTGCTGCCCATCAGGCCGCCATCGGCAAACTGGCTCATGCCGCGGGTGTTGGGCAGCTCCACCCACTCGATGGCATCCACATAGATGCCGAGATACCAGGCATCCACCTCATCCGGATGGATCCCCGCCAACAGGGCAAAGTTGCCGGTCACCATCAGCCGCTGGATATGGTGGGCATAGGCGTGATCAAGGGACTGCTGGATCGCGTGGCGCACGCAGGCCATCCGGGTCTGCCCGCTCCAGAAGAAACCGGGCAGGGGGCGCTCGGCCCCCAGGGCATTGACGCGACCATAGTCCGGCATCTTTTCCCAGTAGAGGGCGCGGACAAACTCGCGCCAGCCGAGGATCTGGCGGATGAAGCCCTCCACCTGTGCCAGGGTGATGGTGGCCTGATTGGCCTGCCAGTGGGATTCGGCGGCGCGGATCACCTCGAGGGGATGGAGCATCTTGCTGTTCATCGAAAACGACAGGCGGCTGTGGAACAGGCTCCAGCCCCGCTCGCTCAGGGCGTCCTGATAGCGGCCGAAGTGGGGCAGGCAGTGCACCAGAAAGTGCTCAAGCAGCGCGCGGCTCTGGCGCCGGGAGACGGGCCAGGGCAGGGCGCTGGCATCCGCAGTGCCAATGGTGGCGACGCCGTGGCGGGTCAGCATGGCATCGATGTCGCTCACCTCGTTGGCAAAGGTGAGGGTTGCCGGTATGGGCTGGCGATCCGGCAGTTTGGCCCGGTTTTCGCTGTCAAAGTTCCAGCGCCCGCCAAGGGGATTGCCCCCTTCATCGAGCAACACACCATATTGCTTGCGCAGAGCGCGGTAGAAAAACTCCATCCGGCTGTGGGGGTAGTGCCGCCAGCCATCCCGGGGGGTGAGAAAATGTTCGCTGTCCACTTCGGCGGTCGGGATGGGCAGGCCCGCTGCCCAGGTTTTCAACTGGTTGGCAAGGCGCCACTCGTCCGGGCTCTGCCAGGCAAAGCACTCGGCTTGATGGTGGGCGATCTGGGCCGCCAGCAAGCTGGGCAAATCGGGCCAGGGGGCGCTCTCATCGAGAGTCAGGTAGCAGACCCGGTGGCCCGCCTTGGTGAGGGCGGCGGCGAAGGCGCGCATGGCGGCAAAGAAGGCCAGCACCTTCTGGCGATGATGGCGGCAGTAGTCCGTCTCCTGGCGCAGCTCCGCCATCAGGTAGCAGACGGCGGGATCCGGCGTGCGAAACCAGCTGTGACCGGCGTTCAGTTGATCCCCGAGGATGAGGCGCAGCTCCATCAGGCGTGCTCCTTCTGACGGCGGCAGCGTTCGCTGCAGTAGCGCACCTCCTGCCAGCAGCGGGCCCACTTGCGCCGCCAGGTGAAGGGACGCTGGCAGACGGGGCAGACTTTCTCGGGTAGATGGGGTTTGAGGTGCATGTTCCGCCTCGTTTACTGGGTTGACCGATCTCTGCCTGCATAACGAAGCGCAACCAGGACGGGATCACAGTGGGACGGGAAAGAGGTCGTGCCGGCTTGCGAGGGGAGAGGCGCAATCAGAAGGCCCCCGCACCTGTCGGTGCGGGGGCCTTCTGTGCCCGTTACTGGTTGCTGAACAGCTTGGCGCGGGGCGTGGACTGGGCGGTCAGGGTCATGCGGCCCGAGGTTTCCAGCCAGGTTCTGATCTTCTTGGCGTCGGCCACCCGCTCATCCGTGGTATTGGCGTGAAGCAGCACCATGACCACGGGTTCATTGTTGACCCGGGTGTCCATCACCAGGCAGCGACCCGCCTCGCGGATGTAGCCGGTCTTGGAGACCATGATGGGCCAGCTTCCCTCCCGCACCAGGCGGTTGGAGTTGTGGTACTGCATCTGGCGTTTGCCGTTGCGCACCAGCCTGTGCTCTGTGGTGGAGTATTGGCGGATCAGCGGGTAGCTGGAGGCGCTGGCCACCAGCTTGGCGAGATCGTGGGCGCTGGAGACGTTGCGCGGGTTGAGCCCTGTGCTGTCGGCGAAATGGGTGCTCCACATGCCGAGCATGCGGGCCTTGGCGTTCATCGCCTCGATAAAGGCGCGGCGACCGCCGGGGTAGTGTCTCGCCAAGGCCGAGGCGGCCCGGTTTTCCGACGACATCAGGGCGATGTGCAACATGTCGGCGCGGCTGAGACGGGAGCCTATGGCCAGGCGGGAACCTGTGCCCTTGATCCTGTCCACATCGTCCATGGTGACGGTGAGCATCTCGTTGAGGCGCTGGTTGCCATCCAGCACCACCAGCGCCGTCATCAGCTTGGTGATGGAGGCGATTGCCATCACCCGGTTGGCGTTGCGTTCAGCCAGGATCTCCCCGGTTCTGGGGTTGGCGACCACGAAGGCATCGGATCCCAGGGCGAGATTGGTGCGTGGTGCTATCAGGCTGTTGGTGGAGGAGGAGGTCGCAGAAAAGGGGTTGGCATGGGCGCTTTCCATGCTGGCGGGAAGGAGGAAGGCGCCGAGCAGCAGGGGAAGAAAAGGACGAAGGTTCATGGTTTGGCTCTACTACGACTGACAGGGACATTTGGCTAAGTTATATGACGGTAATTGACGCTTCACAACGTCTGACGGCCCGATATTTCCATTTTATGGGATGGCTCACCTTGAAATAACCGATTTAACGGCTATAGCGCCCTCTCACGGGATTCATAATGAGCCATTCATGGCGCACACATTGGCCTGGTTCAGCCCGTCATGGGGCGCACTATATGCCCTTTCTGACCAATCATTGCTACTCTTTTTGCGCCTTCCGGGACGGCATTGGGCCGAAGGCACCATTAATCCTCTTTGTGTCGGGAAGATAGGCGCCGGCAGGGGCTGCGAGGGGGATGCCAGCCGACCCGGATCAGCGCAGCACCACCCTCATCAACGGCGAGGGGCTACGCGCCACAAAATGGTGCCAGACATGGTCATAGAGCGCCTGCTGCCCGGGAAAGCTCACCAGCGCCTTGGCCTCGGCGAGCGAACACCAGCGGTACTCGGTGTGCTCGTCGTTGAGGGTCACAGCCTGATGGGGTGGGCAATAGACAACAAAGACCGGCACCACCATCACGGAATTGGTGGCCGCGTCGTAAAACTGCTCCAGATATTGGCCGTTATAGAGCTCGGTCACTTTGATGCCCGTCTCCTCGCCAAATTCGCGCACTATGGTCTGCCAGCCGGTTTCACCCGCCTCGACCGTGCCCGCCACATGGCACCAGAAGCCACCCTTGACCCTGTTCATCAGCAGCATCTTTATCTGGCCATCGATTTCAGATAGTGCCACTCCGGCAACGGCGTTGCAGCGAATGGGGATCATGCCTGTACCTTGTCGTCGTGAAATCACGGTTTGCATTATGGGGTTGTTCGGCGCCCCTTGCCCCATTTTCTGCGGCCCCCCGGTTAGCCCCCCATGATGCGTGCTGTCTGAATGGCCTGGATAAGGGCGGCGCGGTTGATGCGGGGGCGCTCGCTGTCGAGCAGCTGCTGCCACAGGGTGATGGCCTGGCGGTAGCGACCGTGCAGGAAATGATCGGAGGCGAGCAGCATCAGGGCGCTCACTTCCCCGGCATCTTGCCTGAGGGCGCTCTCCAGCAAACGTGCTGCCTCGGGAGTAAGTTGTTGGCCCGCCTGGTAGTAGAGCACTGTTGCCTGAGCGGCCTGGGTCGCGGCGCTGGCGCCCCCCTCCTGCAGGGCCAGGCGCTGGTAGGCGAGCAGGGCGTTATCGTACTCGTCCCGATACAGATACAACTGGCCGAGCTCGGCCCAGGCTTCGAGGTCGGCGGGGTTGCGCTGCAGCCGCTGGTGCAGGGCGCCGAGCGCCTTGTCCTGCAGATCCCGCGGGCTCAACCCTGCCAGGGGATCGGGGCGGGATTGATACGCCTGCCAGGCCTGATAGCGGCCGCTGGCGGCATAACCGGCGGCAACGGTGCCTATCGCCACTATCCCGAGCAGCAGCAGGGCGCGCGCATGCTGCCCGTTGCGGCCGGGGGCCTGGGTCAGCCGCTCGCGCAGGGCCAGCTCGGCGACAGGCGTGGCATTGGCAAGGTGGGCGGCGGTCAGCTCCCGATAGAGGGGATCATGGGGGGAGAGGCCTGCCTGCTCCCTTGCCATGATGCGCCGGTTCAGCTCGGCCCTGGGATCCTGGGCCAGGTTCCCTTGCTCCTTATCGCCAATCAGCGGCATGCGAATCTGTTGTTTGCGCTGCAGGCTGGCGCGCAGGCGAGCAAGCGCCAGCCCCAGCAGCAGGATGGGCCCTCCCCACAGCAGCGCTGTGCTGCCCTTGAAGGGGGGATCGTAGCGCACGAAATCACCAAAGCGCTCCGTCATGCGGGCGATCACCTGTTCATCGCTCTGCCCCTCGTCTACCCAGCGGTAGACCTCGAGGCGCAGATCCCGGGCTATGGGGGAGTTGGACTCCACCAGGTTCTGGTTCTGGCACTGGGGGCAACGCAGGGCACGGGCGAGATCCTGAGCCCTGGCTTGCAACTCGGGGTGCTGGAACTGGTAGGTATCGACCCCGCTGGCCGTGGCCGCCGGGCTCAGTGCGATGATCAGCGTGATGGCCATCAGCAACGGGTTGATGAGGGGGCGGATCTTCATGGTTGCCCCTCCGCCTGTGGGGTGGGCAGGGCCCGGGCCTTGGCAAGCAGGGGCACAAACTGGCGCTGCCAGACCTCCTTGGTGAGCTCGCCTGTGTGGCGGCTGAGCAGGATGCCATCGGCGGCAAACAGATAGGTCTCCGGCGTGCCGTAGACGCCGAGCTCCAGCGTCAGCTTGCCGTTTGGGTCCGCCAGCACGGCCTTATAGGGGTTGCCCGCCTGGATAAGCCAGGCGCGGGCGGCATCCCCCTTGTCCCGATAGTTGAGACCGTAGAGGGGCACTGTCTTGGCCAGCTCGGCCAGCAGCGGATGCTCGGCGCGGCAGTTGGGGCACCAGCTGGCCCAGACGTTGAGCACAAAGGGCTCACCTTTTAGCTCAGCGGTATCAATAATCCCCCCATCCAGCAGGTTTTCGCTCTGCCAAGTCGGCAGGGGGCGCCCCAGGGTCGCCTCGTCCTGGCGGTAAGGATCCTTGCCAAGGCCGAGCCAGAGCAGGGCGCCTAGGCCCAGAGTGACTATCAGGGGGAGGAAGAGACGCAGGCGCGGGCTCATGGCGCCTCCTTGGGGAGCAAGCCCGCGACTTGGTGTGCAGAGGTCTGCGGTTGGGCTGCCAGCAACGGCTTGCGCCCCAGCAGACGCAGGGCGCCGCCCGCCATCATCAGCAGGCCACCCAGCCAGATCCAGCGTACCAGCGGCTTATGATGCAGCCGCATGGCATAGGCCCCGGGCCCCATCTTCTCGCCGAGCACCACGTAGAGATCCCCAAACAGTCCCCACTTGATGCCGGGTTCGTTCATGTTCATGGTGCGCACGCTGTAGTGGCGCCGCTCCGGAGTGAGCCTGGCCACCTCCCGGCCATCCTTGTGCACGCTGACAGTGATGCGCTCGGCCGTGTAGTTGGGGCCGATCAGCGGCTCGCTCCCCTCATAGCGAAATTCATGGGCGCCGAGGCGATATGGGCGCTCTGCAGAGAGCACTGTGCCTCCCTCCTGGCTGTGGTGGCTCACCTGGGCGATGCCGAGGGCGCACACCGCCACCCCGAGGTGGGCCAGCAGGCTGCCGAGCAGGCTGCCGAGCAGGCTGCCGAGCCGGCTGGCACTCAGGTCGCTAGTCTTGAATGAGACATTGAGCAGCAGGCTCGCGATGAGCCAGAGGCTTATCATATTGGCGAGGATGCCGCTCCAGCCCAGGGTTCCCTGTTCGCGATAACCTAGGCTGAGCAGGCCGCCCCCCAGCAGGCCGAGCAGGGGCGGCAGCAGTATCTTGAGGCGGGAGGATGCCATCATCCCCTGCCAGCGCAGGCGCGGGATCTGGGTCATGAGTGCCATCAACACCAGCGCCAGCGGCACGAAAACAGCGTTGAAATAGGGGGCGCCCACCGAGAGCGACCCCAGATGCAGGGACTGGAACACCATGGGGTAGAAGGTGCCGAGCAGCACGCAGGCGCAGGCCACCGACAGCAGCAGTATGGCGGCGCCCAGCAGCCCCTCCTTTGACAGTAAGCCGAAGTGGGCGTAGGGGGCGCGGGTATCGGCCCGCAGGGCAAACAGGGTGAGTGCCGTGGTCAATAACAGGCCGAGCAGCAGCAAGAGGGTGAGGCCGCGATTGGGGTCCACCGCGAAGGCGTGTACCGAGGTGAGCACCCCGGAGCGCACCACAAAGGTGCCGAGCAGGCTGAGCGAGAAAGTGAAGATGGAGAGCAGCAGCACGCCGTGGCCGTAGGCGCCGCGCTTCTCGCAGACGACGAGGGCGTGCAGCAGGGCTGTGCCCAGCAGCCAGGGCAGCAGGGAGGCATTCTCCACCGGATCCCAGAACCACCAACCGCCCCAGCCGAGCTCGTAATAGGCCCACCAGGAGCCGAGCAGGATACCGGCGGTGAGAAACACCCAGGAGCCGAGCGCCCAGGGGCGGCTCCAGTGGGCCAGGGCGCCGTCCAGCCGGCCCGAGTGCAGCGCCGCCATGGCGAAGGCGAAGTTGACCGCAAAGCCCACATAGCCGAGGTAGAGCAGGGGTGGGTGTATGATGAGGCCGATATCCTGCAGCATGGGGTTGAGATCGCGCCCCTCAAGCGGCCCGGGGAACTGGCGATCAAAGGGGCTGGAGAAGATCAGGGTATAGAGGGCAAATAGCCCTACGATAAGCCCCATGATGGCCAGCACTCGAGTGGTGATCAATGGATCGACCCGTTTCGAGCAGAGTCCGACCAGCGCCCCCCAGAGCGCCAGCGCAAACACGAAAAAGAGCATGGAGCCCTCGTGGCCGCCCCAGACGGCCGCCAGCTTGAAGCCCATGGGCAGGGCGCTGTTGGCATGCTGGGCCACATAGGTGAGGGTGAAGTCATCCCGGGCAAAGCAGCTGGCGAGCAGCAGCAGGGCAGCGCCCAGCAGTATGGCATTGCTCAGCGCCAGCGGCTTGGCGCAGCGCAGCAGGGTCGGGGAGGCGAGCCGCAAGCCCAGCCAGGGCAGGGTGCCTTGCAGCAGGGAGAGCGCCGCTGCCAGCAGCAGTGAGAGATAGCCGAACTCCGCCAGCACACAACCTCCAGGTTCAATTTTCGATGTCATTCATGTCATGGCACACACGCCGCGTCGTCTCCCGTTTGGCGGGGAGAGTCGGCAGGCAGCGGGTGTGGCATCACCAGAAATCAACAGGCCAAAACAAGCGCCAGTCGCCCAAGGCGGCTGGCGCTTGCGATCAATTTCTCATACAACCGTCATCTGACCGGCATAGAGCACGAAGTATCGCAGCAGCAGTATGCCCACCAGGGTCAGGCTGCACACCAGCACTAGGTGGCCGTTTCGCTCCCGCAGCGCGGCCGGAGCCAACAGGGAGAGCAGCTGGGGCAACAGCATGCCGATCCCCACCACGCCGAGCCAGAACACCTGAGCCCAGAAGCCGCTGCCGATAGCGGCCCACATGGCCACCTCCTTCTGACCGCCACCGAAGTAGAGACCGGTAAAGAAGCAAATCAGCAGCAGCACCTCTACCGCCAACACGGGGCGCTCGAAGCTATGCACAAAGCTCACGCCCGGGCTGTGGTGGTGCTCCTTGAACAGGGTCACCGCCAGCAAGATGGTGGAGGCGATCCCTGAGCTGATGCCGGAGACCAGGAAGAGCACAGGCAGCACTGGGTTGTTCAAGAGCGGATAGGTCTTGAGCGCCGAGAGCAGAAAGCCGGTGTAGGCCCCCAGCAGCACCGCCAGCAGCAACAAGAGCGGCGCCAACAGCCGCTCGACGCGGGCCAACAGGGCGATCAGCCCATCCACGAAGGCGAACTTCTCTTTCAGCAGGTGACGGCGCAGGGTCTCAATTTCGGCCCGAAACACCACCGCCAGCCAGGCGAACAGCACAGCCATATAGAGCTGGAACAGCATGACCCCCATGGACATCACGGAGTCGAACTGGTAGTGGAACATCAGCTTCCAGAAGGTCCAGGGGCGGGCCAAGTGGAAGATGAGGATCAAGAGCCCCAGGATCACCGAGAGTGGCGCCAGCAGGGCGGTCGCCTTGATGATGCCGCTCTCGCTGCCGGCCCCCTTGCGGCGCAATAGCACCGAGAGGCTGGTGGCCCCGGCGGAGATGCCGAGCAGGAACAGGTAGATGGCGATGGGCCAGTCCCAGACGAGGGAAGGGAAGTGAAATGCGTCATGCCACATGGTTCATTCCTCCCTCTGTTACTGCGGTAGATGATGGCGATCGGACAAATCCCCAGACAAGGGAAGAAAAATGAAATGCCGCTTGCATGGTCATGACGTTATCTCCCCTTTGGGCACGCGGTACATCTTGGGCGAGGTGCCGAGCGCCTGCTTGTAGCGATAAGTGGTCTCCTTCACCAGCCGTTGGGCTATGGGGCTGTCCGGGTCATCCAGATTGCCGAACACCAGCGCTCTGGTGGGGCAGGAGGCCACGCAGGCCGGCTCCTTGCCCTGTGCCAGGTTGGTCTTGCGGCAAAAATCGCACTTGTCCGCCACCCGGGTGACCGGGTTGATGAAGCGCACCTGATAGGGGCAGGCGGCCAGACAGTACATGCAGCCGACGCACAAGTCCGGATCCACGTCGACGATGCCATCCTCCTTGCGGATATGGGAGGCGCCGGTCGGGCAGACGTGGACGCAGGGGGCGTTGTCGCAGTGCTGGCAGGACTTGCGAAAGAAGTGGTAGTCGGCGTCGGGGAAGGTGCCTATGGGGCCGGAGCGGATGATCTCGAGGCGCGAGACCCCCTGTGGCACCTGATTCACTTCCCGGCAAGCATCCATGCAGGCGGTGCAGCCGATGCAGGCCATTTCGTCATGGATCATGCCAAAGCGGACCCCGTCTATGGTCTGGCTGTGGGCCAGAATGGCCGTGCTGGCGCGCACCGGCCCCGTCATCATGATGAGGGCCCCCGCGCTCATCCCCGCCATAAAGTCACGACGAGAGCAGCTCATGGTGCCTCCTTGCCCGCATTGACCTGCAGACCGGCCGCCTTGGCTTGATGCTGCTTGCTGTGGCAATCGACGCAGATCTTGATGCGGGATTTTTCGGCTATCCCCACCATGGGTTCCTTGGCCGGGTGCAGCGCGTGACAGCTGGTGCAGCTGAGCTTGGTGGCGTGCACGTCGTGGGCCCAGAGCGCCTCGCGAAGCACTTTGGGCTCGTGGCAGCTCATGCAGACCCCGTTCTGCTCGGCGATGGGATAGCCATCGTCACCTTGCTTCTCATTGAAGCTGTCGCTAAAGCGCATCACGTCCTTGACCCCTTCCCTGTGCTGGGGGGAGGGCAGGCCGTGGCAGTTGGTGCAGGTGACAGGTGCCAGGTTGTTGGGATTGGTCGCCTGACCATGCTTGCCATGCATCCCCTCGGTCTGCTCCTTGTGGCAGTCGGTGCAGGCCTTGTCGGGGCTGCGCAAGAACGCCACGTCATGCGTTTGGGGCAAGGCCGCAGGTGCG
Source organism: Aeromonas sp. Marseille-Q5825 (assembly GCF_946892685.1). NCBI lineage: Bacteria > Pseudomonadati > Pseudomonadota > Gammaproteobacteria > Aeromonadales > Aeromonadaceae > Aeromonas > Aeromonas sp. Marseille-Q5825. The sequence continues at coordinate 93,482 of NZ_CAMPOU010000002.1, read as the reverse complement.
CTCGTCGCCTCGGCAGCCTGGCCCTGCAGGCTGGTCAGCAGCATAACTGCCATCAGCATCAGTCGTAAGAAATCCATCGTTAAATCACCCATAGGAAGCCTCCATCCGATTGCGGGCCCGACTCGGTGGGCCCGCAAATCTCGTTACTGTGCGAGCCGTTCGGCCGCTTTGGCCTCGGCATCCCAGGCGGGGATTGTGGTCTTGAGGAACATGGCCTTGTCGGCATTCATCTGCTTCATGTCCATGCCAAGGGCGGCCTGGGCCTTCTCCTTGCTGGAGATGTCAGGAATGGCGATCTCGTGGCTGATCCCCTTGGCCGCCAGCAGGCGAGCCAGCTTGGTGCGGGCGTCGGCGGCCTTGTCCAGGGCGGTGCCCAGCATGCGCAGCGCCACTTCAGGGGCGTGCATCTGCACCCCGTGGGAGGCGATGGAGAAGTCCCAGCGCCACTGGGCGTGACGGATGTCTTGCAGAATGTCCTTCATCTCGGCTTCGGTGGCGCCGGCATCCCAGGCCGCCTTGGCCTCGAAGTGGGCGTGCACCAGCTGCTTCTCGACCTTGAGCTTGATCTCGGTGACCGCATCCTTGCGCTGCTTGACCACCCCTTGCAGCATCTCCTTGCTCTGGGTGTGGCAGTTGCGACAGGTCTGCTCGAAGCGATCGAAGGGGTTACCCACCTTGTGATCCGTGTAGACCTTGCCCTGCTCGTTCTGCACCTTGGGCATGTGGCAGTCGACGCAGGCGACGTTGTTCTGACCGTGGATGCCGGCGCGCCAGGTCTCGTACTCGGGGTGCTGGGCTTTGAGCATGGGGGTCTTGGAGAGGGCATGGGTCCAGTCGGCGAAGCCGATCTCGTCGTAGTACTCTTCCATCTGCTCGACAGTGGTGCCTTTGTCCCAGGGGAATTTCACCGCCTTGGTGGGGCCATTGAAGTAGTACTCCACGTGGCACTGGCCGCACACCTGGGACTGTTGATCGAAGCGGCCCTGCTCCTTGAACGGCTTGCCGATGGCTGTCATGGCGCGGTCTGCATAGGGGCGGGAGAGGTGCAGGGCGGGTTTGCCCTCCTTGAACTCCTTCGAGGCGGTGTCGTGGCAGTCGGCGCAGCCTATGGTGTTGACGATTTCCGGCCCGCCTTTTGCCCACATCCCCTTGAAGTAGCCATCTTCACCTTTTTCATCGATGACGCGGGCCACGTCCGGGCCCTTGCAGCTCCAGCAGGCCATGGGCAGGGGGCCGTCTTCGGCTGTCTTGGGGGCGCCGGTGCGCAATGTTTCCCGCACGTCCGTCAGGGCATAGAAGTGGCCGCGCGGCTTGTTGTAATCCTTGGAGAAGGGGTAGCCGGCCCAGAGCACCACCATCTGCGGATCTTCCGCCAGGGCGTCGGTGCGCTCCCGGCTCTCGCTGGTGTTTTTCCAGCTGCTGAACTGATCGGCGTGATCCTTGGCGAACAGCTCGCTGCGCGCCTCTATCTTGCCCTCGGGGGCGGCCTCGTCTGCCTGTGCCAGCACGCTGGTGCCCAGCAGGGCAGTCAGCAGCAGGGCGGCCAGACCCGGCCGAAATGGCTTGTTATGTGAACCCACGGTCATCACTCCCAGATAAAATGTCCATGCCGAGCCTGACCGTTCCATCTTGGTGCGTGGACATCTGTGCCCATGGTCGATGGGCATGGCAGGCCGATTAATTGTTATGACTGCATAGAAAATGATTTTTATGCATTTGCTCGTGGAGATAATACCAAATGGGTAAAATGGATAATCATTTATCCCTGTGGGAGTTGCGCTAGATCAATTGGCATGGGGGGCTAATGCAAAAAGTGAGATCCAGGTTGAATTATTGAGCCCAATCGGGTGGTTACCCCCATCACCTCTCCATGATGATGCGCTGCGGCTGGCCATCGCCTCGGGGATGCGGGAGCGTGCCAAAGGGCGGGAGAGCAGGGCAATGGCCTCTGTGACCTGGGGTGTCGCCAAGCGAAAATGAATACTTATTCTTTATTTCTGCTGGGGTGGGTGCCTTGTCTTCCCTTGGTGAAATAGTGGAGAAGCCTGTCGGGCGCGTTCAGGTCAGAAGCTGTCGCATGAATGGGTGCCAATAGGGTTATATTCTTAATTTCAGGCAGAAAATCGGACTTATATCCTGAGCTATTCCGTGAATTGCAGCTCTTTTTTGAATTTAATAGGAAGGTTTGCGGCATTTACTTTCGATATTTTCGAAAATGACGAAGGGATCTGTGTCCGTAGAGGCGGTAAAATAGCCGCCTGTCACGGTGACGTCCTGTACCCTTGTGGGTCTGGGCTGTCTGTGTTTACCCGTTGGAGGATGTATGGCTGAGCTGCGAATAGAGAAACTGACTCTTGTTACCCAGGTGGAGGGTGCCGTGTTTGTAATGGATGCCGATGGCTCCTTGCACCCTGCCACCCTGGGGATGCAGCTGCTGCCGGGAATGCGCCTGTTCACCGAAGGGGACGGGCGTTTTGAGCTGGCCGATCCTGCGAAGACCCCAAACGCTGACCAGCCCGAGCTGGCGCAGACAGAACCGAACCTGGCCATGGATCCCGAGCTGGCCAGCTTGCAGGAGGCCATCCGTCAGGGGGCCGACCCGACCGAGCTGTTTGAGGAGACCGCGGCCGGTAACGCGGCCGCCGCCACGGGTGGCGGTGTGGTCGGCTCCAGCGCCGGCGGCTTCGTGGTGGTGGATCTCAACAGCGAATATACCCTGGCGGAGTCTGGCTTTGACACCGATCATCAGGGCGCCCAGCCAGGGGACGAGCTGCTCTATTCGGAAGATCAGGATCTCCTGGCGGGCATCACCATCACCGAGCCCCAGACCACCGACAACATCATCAACGCCGACGAGGCGACCGGCGTCATCATTCGCGGCTTTGTCGAGGATGTGGAGGTCGGCCAGACCGTCACCGTTACCCTGATAGACCAGGATGGTAACCGACTCACCACCACCACAGTGGTGCTGCCGGGCTTCGTCTGGGAGGCCAACTTCGGTGATGTCACCGGCAAGCTGGTGGACGGCCCGCTCACCATAGTGGCCGATACCCAGGATGCCGCCGGCAACCGGGCCAGCGACACCGGTCAGACCCTGCTCGACACCATCACCACCATCACGCTGGATCTCAGTGACGAGAGCGACACCGGCGCCAGCCAGGTGGACGATCTGACCCGCGACACCACGCCGCTGCTGCAAGGCAAGGGAGAGCCCGGAGCCACCGTCACCCTGAACCTCGGTGGAAACGTTCTGACCGTGCTCACCGTGGATGGCAACGGCAACTGGCAATACCAGATCCCCAGTGTCATGGCCGACGGCGCCTATGATTTTCGCGTCGATTCGGTGGACATCGCCGGCAACAGAGCCAGCGACACCCTGACCGTCACCGTCGATACCCGGGCCGGTATCGACATCGACGATCTTGACACCCAGAGCCTGCTGGGCCAGGGCAACGTCACCCTGAGCGGCAGCACCACAGAGGTGGAAGCGGGCCAGCGCGTCACCATCAGCCTCATCGGCCAGAACGGCCAGACCCTCTACAGCGGCGCCGCCCTGGTGGGGAGCGACGGCCGCTGGCAGCTCAATGGCCTGGATCTCTCCGGCATTCAAGGTCCCTTCGAGGTGCGCGCCGAGGTGACGGATCTCGCGGGAAACCGGGTGATCGATGGCTCCCCCCTCATCGGCCAGAGCGATACCCTGACCCTGTCCGAGGCGGATCTGGCCAAGGGCCCGGTGAGCGCCACCGGCTCCCTGCACACGGGGGCGGGCCTGGATGGCAACCTGCAGGTGAGCTTCGGCGCCGATCAGAGCGCCCTCGAGCAGCTCGGCCTCACCAGCCAGGGCGCTGCCCTCAGCTACCAGATAAACGGCCAGACCCTGACCGCGAGCGCGGGGGGCGTCACCGTCTTCACCCTGACCCTGGCCAATGACGGCAGCTATCGCATCCTCTGGCAGCAGAGCCTGGATCACGGCCAGGACAGCCAGAGCCTGCCGTTCTCCCTCGAATACCGCGACAGCGACGGGGATCTGGTGAGCGCCAATCTCACCGTCAAGCTGGTGGACAGCACGCCGCCGGACTTCACCATAGCTCCCATCTCGCTCACGGAAGACGGCTTCAGCCAGCAGGGCGCCGTGGTGGGTCAGAGCGAGTTCGTGGTCGGCCACCAGGCCGATCCCCTGCTGGCGGACTCCCTTGCCTTTGCCGATCAGGCCGCGACGCTCACTCGTCTGAACGGCAGCGGGCTCAGCAGCGACGGCCATGTGCTCAGCTTCGAATTCACCGGCGATCGCCTGCTGACCGGCTATTACCAGGATGCCAACGGCAACCGGGTCGAGGTGCTGAAAGCGGAACTCGACGCCAGCCAATCGGGCAGCGACGTCAAGGGGAAGGTCACCGTCTCCCTCAATGGCCCCCTGGATCACCAGGGCAGCGACCAGCTCTCCCTCGGCCTCTCCATCTCTGCCAAGGAGATAGACGGTGACGAGACCCGCGCCGATCTCCAGGTCGCCATCAATGACGGCATGGATCCCAGCCTCGGCATCGACGGCGGCATCAGCCTGCAGGAAGGGGCCTCTGGCCAGACCCTGGATGGCCAACTGCCGGTCAATGTGGGCAGTGACCGCCTGGTGTCCCTGAACTTCGAGGGGAACCAGCCCGCCCTGGATGGTCTCACCAGCGGCGGCAAGCCGACCAGCTATCAGGTCAATGGCAACCAGATCACCCTGCTGGATGCGGGCGGCAAGACGGTGCTGACCGTGACCCTGGATCTGGATGGCAAGTATCATGTGACGCTCGACGGCGTGCTGGATCAACCTGTGGGCACCAACAGCGTCAATCTGGGGCTGCAGGTGCAGGGCACCGACTTTGACGGCGACCAGAGCAACCTCGGCACCCTCAATATCCAGATCACCGATGGCGCCTTGCCCCAGGTCGACCCCGTCTCCCTGACTCTGGTAGAGGACAGCAACTGGAGCGCGGCCCAGACCCTCTCCGGGGATCTCAATATCACCGCCGGCAGCGACCCCCTTGCCAACATCAGTTTCGATGCCAGCCAGCCGGGCCTGCAGGGGCTCACCAGCGGCGGTCAGCCAGTTGTCATCAGCATCAGCGGCAACAGCATCAGCGGCGCCGTCAACGGCCAGAATGTGTTCACCCTCACGCTTGATCAGAAAGGTCACTACGTCTTCACCCTGAACCAGCCGCTGGATCAGGGCAGTGCGGACAGCCTGATCAAGGCGGGCTTCACCCTCACAGACAGTGATGGGGACAAAGTCTCCTCCACCTTGAGCGTCGCCATCGGCGATGGGGCAAATCCGGTGATCAGCGCCGTGACCGGCACCAGCCTGACCGAGGCCAACCAGGGCGACGCCGCCGTGGTGGGCAATATGAGCTTCACCGTGAGCCACGGTGCTGATGCCTTGGCGCACGATAGTCTCAAGTTCGATATTGCGGCCATTCAAGGCAGCCTGGACGGCAAATACAACAGCCATGGCAGCCCGGTTACCTTTACCCTGGATGCCAATGGGGATCTGGTGGGCACCAGCGCGGACGGCCGCGAGGTGCTGCGCGCCGAGCTGGATCTGGTGGACAACAACGGCAACTGGAGCGTCACCACCAAGGTGACCCTGAGTGGTGAGCTGGATCACCAGGGCAGCGAGTCCCTCGACCTGCCTCTTGCCATCACCCTCACGGACAAGGATGGGGACAGAGTCTCCACCCAGTTGCCGCTGACCATCAAGGACGGCAATGCGCCTGGCTTCGTGGCGGGCAGCGGGGTGAGCCTGGACGAGGGCAACCTCGATGGCAGCAACCCCCTTACCGGCACAGGCCACTTCACAGTGGACGCAGGCTCGGATCGGGTGAGCGAGGTGTCGTTCGCCGATCCTGCCGAGCAGCCGGCCCTGACCGCCCTGGGCCAGAGCGTGAAATACGAACTGGTGGACGGCGATGCCGGCATCCCGGGCAACCAGATCCTCAAGGGCTATGTGGAAGTGAACGGGGTGCGGGTCGAGGTGCTGCAGGTCGAAATCAGCGGCAAGCTCGACAACGCCGCCAGCAACGGTTTTGACTACAAGGTGACCCTGTTCGAGGGGGTACACCAGAGCAATGGCAACAGCACCGAGCTGCCGTTCAAGGTCAACGTCGTCGACAGCGACAAGGGATCAGGCAACAACGACACCACCTCGGGCACCCTCAACATCAGCGTTGCGGAAGGGGACAAACCGACCCTCAGCCTCATCGGGGTGACCCTGAATGAAGGGCGCTTCGATGGGGCCGCGAGCAACCAGACAGGTGACGACCAACAGGCCACCGGCACCCTGACCATCACCGCCGACTCCGATCCCGTGGTGGGCGTGCGCCTGACTCTCTCCGGTCAGGTCGTGGATGCCAGCGGCAAGGCCATCACCCACAACGGTGAGACCCTGACCTGGCAGGAGGTGCCGGGCAGCAATGGCCACAGCTTCCAGGGAGTGACCGCGAGCGGCACCCTGGTGCTGAGCGTCACCCTGCCGAGCGTGCCGGGCAGCATAGCGGCCCACAGCTCGGCGACCCTGGATTACCAGGTCACAGTCCACACCAACCTGGATCACGGCGCCGACGACAAGCTCAACCTGACCCTGCCGGTACAAGTGACCGACAGCGATGGCTCTGTGATCACCGGCAATACAACGGCCGTGATCAAAGATGCCGCCAATCCCGTGATCAGCTCCATCGGGAGTGTCACCGTCAATGAGTCGGATCTCAATGGCGGCACTGGTCAGCACGGTGGCACCAACCCTGCGGGTGCAGGGGAGAAAGCCACCGGGCAGGTGGTCATCGATGCGGGTAGCGACAAGGTGGTGGCCCTGCAACTGGATGTGGCCCGCTTCAACGCCCTCAACCAACTCAGCTCCGGGGGCAAGGCCGTCAGCATCAGCGCCGACAGCCAGCCGGGTGTCTATCTGGGCAAGGACAGCGGGGGCAAGCTCATCTTCAAGCTGACCCTGGATGTCTCCGGCCATTATACCTTCGAGCTGACCGGCAACCTGGATCACAGTGCCCAGGGCGATGATCTGCTGGATATTCAGCTGCCGTTGCAGGCCCTGGACAGCGATGGGGATCTCAGCGGCGAGGTGATAGGTCACGTCAGCGTGCGGGACGATGTGCCCGTCGCGGACGATTACAGCAAGACCCTGAACCAGGGGGCGAAAGTGAGCGGCGATCTGCTGGCTACCGCCAGCGAGGGGGCCGACGATGCGGTGGTGAGATCGGTCACCATCAATGGGGTCGAACACTCCATTTCCGCCAGCGGCAACACCACCATTGCGGTCACAGACAGCACTGGACAGACCATAGGCACCCTGGTGATCAACGCCGAGGGGAATTACAGCTTCACCGCCCGGCCGGATATAGATCACAGCAACAACACCCTGGTGCAGAAGGTCGACTTCCACCTGGTGGACGGGGATGGGGATACCGATGATGGGGTGCTGACCCTGACCATCAGGGATGAGGCGGGTCTCCTTAACGTGACTGCTGCGACCGGGCAGGAAGATGAGGGGGCGCTGGATCCAAGCCAGGGCATTCCCATCGCCATGAACCTGGACATAGGCGACTTCGATCGGGGCGAGTTCGTTGAGAAATTGCTGATCCAGGCCCCGGCCAATGCCCATGGCACCTTCTACTTCAACGGTGTTGCGCTCACCACCCTCACCCAGGGTGGCAAGACCTGGTATCAGGTGCCGCCAGCGGCGATGCAAGCCGTTGCCGGTACCAACGACAAGTTCGAGCTCAAGGGCGTGACCTTTGTGCCCGATCACGACTATTCGAGCCAGAGCGATGGCGGCAACCCGCTTCGCTTCCCGGTGCAGTTGCAGGTCGGCGTCACCGAGGGGAACAAGCCCCCCGTGCTGACCGGCAACCTGGATATTACTGTACAGGGCATTGCCGACAAGCCAGTCTGGGTCTCTGGCAGTACCGATCAGCATTACAGCATCAACGAAGACGGCTCCGGCATAGCCCTCAACGTGCAGGCCAGGCTCACCGACACCGACGGCTCCGAGACCCTGAGCTACCAGATCAAGTGGGCGTCCGGCGAGGGCAGCCTGACCCTGAACGGCAAGGTGCTCACGCCCGACGCGAACGGCCTCTATACCGTCTCTGCGGGGGACATCAACAAGATCACAGTCGTGCCCGGCAAGGACTACAGCGGTGACATCAAGCTGGTCGTGACCCCGGTGAGCACGGAGAAAACCCCCGTAGTCACCGGGAAGGAGACGGCCCTTGGGGATCCCATCGATCTCATCATCAACGTCAACCCGCTGGCGGATGACGCCAAGCTGACGGTGCGCGACATCCAGGGCAAGGAAGACAGCCTGCTGGATCTGGGCAGCAAGATAGCGCTCGCCCATCTGGGGGATACTGCTGATGGCTCCGAGCAGATGTTCGTGCGCATCAGCGGCCTGCCCGCCGGCGCCACCCTCTGGCTCGGCGGCGTGGCGGTCACCCTGGATGCGAACGGTTATTACGAGGTGCCCTATGATCGCATCGGCGAGCTCAAGCTGGAGCCGCCGAAGGACAGCAACGTCGACTTCGATCTCAACATCCAGGGGGTGGTAAAGGATACCGCCACCCTGACCGATGCCAATGGTCAGACCCAGACAGTGGTCAACGAGAAGGTGACCGGCAGCCAGGGCCTGCATGTGGATCTGGTGGGGGTGGTGGATGAGCCTCATTTTAATCTGGACAGCAGCGGCTGGAGCCAGGATGGCAAGGGCTACACCACCACCATAGGGGAAGATGGCAAGGCGCCGCTGGACTTCAAACTGACGTCGGGGGAGACGACGGGCGATGGTTCCGAAACCCTCAACCTGGTGCTGGAAGGCTTGCCGGAAGGGGCCAAGGTGTTCGATGGCAACGGCAAGGAGCTCACCCTCACCTTCGCCGGGCTCGACGCCCAGGGCAAGCCGACCTATCAGGTCGACGTCTCGAGTCTGGGCAACCTGCAGATCCAGCCCCCCCCCAACAGTACCGCCGACATCCACCTCATCGGCCACGTGGTGGTGACCGAGAACGACGGGGATCACCAGAGTTTCGACGTGCCGCTCACCATCAAGGTGGAGCCCGCGATCGATGCCGGTGACTATGCCAAGACCAGCCATGGTCTGGAGGATCAGTTCGCCGTGCTCGACTGGCACCCGGACCTGACCGACAGCGCCGAAAAGGTGACTCACCTCAGCCTCTCCGGCATAGAGCCGGGTTACGAGATCTGGATCCGGGTGGGCGGGGCCGAGACCCAGCTTAACGTGACGGGCGGCAAGGTGGAGTTGAGTGACGCGGATCTGAAGAGCCTGCTCGGCGGCGGTCAGCTGCTGGTGAAGGCGCCACAAGACAGCGACAGGGACACCACCATCAAAAGCCATGTCACCGTGACTCAGAAGGATGTGGATTCCAATGTTGTAGTCAGCAAAGAGGTCAATGGTCAGCTGCACGTGGATATCCAGGCCGTGGTCGAACCGGATGGCAACCTGGTGCAGCAGGGTGGGGATCTGGTCAGCCCGGATGGTCATGACATCCCGCTCAAAGATGTCTTCGTGTTCGATGACAGGGATCCGACCAGCGATGAGGTCATCGACTACCTGGTCATCAGCGATCTGCCCCCCGGCTTCGTGGTGGTGGGGGGGATCAACGACGGCCAGGGCAACTGGACTGTGCCTAACAGCGCCCTCGGGAGCTTCTCCCTGCGTTCACCGGATGGTTTCACCGGCACTGCCACCTTCAAGGTTAGCGCCAAGGTGATCGATCTTGGCGACAACAACGAAGGGGATGTCAGCGCACCGGCTTATCGGGAGATCACCACCAGCGCCGAGTTCAAAGGTGCAACCAACTCTGGCCAGCTTGCGGCCGGCGTCGATCTCGACAACAGCCAGCCCATCACAGGGGTAGAGGATCACGGCGTCAACTTCGGCACCCAGCTCAAGAGCATGGTGACCCTGGGGACGGCAAACATCGGTGATGACGAGCTCAGCATAGTCCTCACCGGTCTGCCCCCCGGCGTGAGCGTGCAGGGGCTCACCTTCGACTTCGTCAACGGCGAGTACCTCATCAAGCTGCCGGGTGGCCTCAGTGACCTCGACAAGCTGACCCTGACCCTGCCGGAGGATTACGCTGGCAGCGGCCTGAGCTTCAACGTGCGTCTGGTCAATACCGACACAGTGAGCGGCAACACCAATACGGTGGAGAAGGTTGTTTCCCTCTCCATCACCCCCGAGGTGGACATAAAAGGCGGCGCGGATGGCCAGCCCGAGCTGCACCTGCAGGTGAAGGAGGTGAACGGTCAGCCGAGCAACCTGGAAGACACCGAGATCCACCTCGATCTCTCGGTCAAACTCGCGGACATCAGCCCCTCGGTGGCCAACGGCGGCCTGGAGACGGTGGAGCGGGTAACCCTGACAGTCGATGCCAGATACGGCCACTTCCTCGATGGCAACGGCCAGCCGGTCAATACCCTGGTGGTGACGGATCCCGATGATCTCAAGGATCTGGTGTTCGTACCCAGGGAGCACTTCAGCGGTCAGGTACCCCTGGGCATCAAGGTCGACATTCTGGACAGTGCCACCACGGGGACGGATCGCGGCAGCTGGAGCGGCAATGCGAGCTTCGAGGTGCTGCCGGTCAATGATCCGGCCCAGCTCACGGTGAAGGATGTGAGCGGCAACGAGGATGGCAGCGTCAGCCTCGGCGGGCTAGGCGCGACCCTGGTCGACAATGATGGCTCCGAGCAGATAGTGGCGCTGCAGATCAAGGGCGTGCCGGACGGCTTCACCCTGTCGGCACCGGCGGTCAACAACGGCGGTGGCGTCTGGCAGGTGCCTGTGGGCACCGACTTCTCCAAGCTGACCCTGATCCCGCCCGCAGATTTTAGTGGCAACGTGGAGCTCACCCTGAGCGCCTTCACCCTTGACAAGGGGCTGACCATGCCCCTCGAGACCAGCGACAGTTTCACCGTCACCGTCAAGCCGGTGGGGGATGCCATCATCGCCGACATGCAGGACAAGGCGAGCGGCACCGAGGGGGACGTGGTCACTCTCAACCTGGGACTGGAGACCAAGGACACCCAGGCCACCGGCGGCAGCGCCACCAACGTTCACGAGAACGGCCCGGAGCAGGTGCTAGTCACCATAGAAGGGGTTCCCGATGGGGCAGAGATCCGTCTGCCGAGCGGGGTGACCGGCACTGTGGTGGATTTGGGCGGCGGCGTCTGGCAAGTGACCACGACGGGCGGCAAGCTGGCTGCCGTGGAGCTGGTGACCAACGACGCCAATGGCACCCTGGATCTCAAGGTGACGGCCCAGAGCCTGGACAACGGCGCCCTCGGCCCCGAGGTCAGTGGCACCATCCAGGTGGAGGTGAGCCCGGTCAACGACGCCCCCATCAACGTGCTGCCAACGGATCCCCAGGTGGCCCAAGAGGACAAGCCCTTCACCATCCAGGGTTTACAGGTCAAGGATGTGGATGCGGGCAGTGGCAACATAGAGGTGCGTCTGTCGGTGACTCACGGCTCCCTGACGGTGCTCAATGCCGCTGGAGTGACGGTGACCGGCGATGGCAGCGGTTCCCTGTTGCTCAGCGGCACCCTGGCGCAGATCAATGCCTTGCTCAGTGGTGGCATCGACTATCTGGGCAATAGCAACTTCAATGGCAATGACGCCCTGACCATGGTCACCAATGATCTGGGCAACACCGGCAGCGGTGGGGCGCTCGGCGACACAGACGTGCTGCCCATTGAGGTGCAAGCGGTCAATGATGCCCCCGTCAACCTGCTGCCGGGCACCCCTCAGGTGGCACAGGAGGATACCCCCTTCGTCATCAAGGGCCTGCAGGTACAGGACGTGGATGCGGGCAGCAGTCCCATGGAGGTGCGTCTGTCGGTGCTGCACGGCACCCTGGTGCTGGCGGACGGCAGCGGGGTGACGGTGACTGGCAGCGGCAGCGATACCCTGGTGCTGAGCGGATCGCAAGATGCCATCAATGCCCTGCTGGCTGGCGGCGTGACCTATCAGGGCGAGCAGGACTTCAATGGCCAGGATGCCCTGACCATGGTGACCAACGACAAGGGCAACACCGGCAGCGGTGGTGCCCTGGTTGACACCGACGTGCTGCCCATCGAGGTGCAGGCGGTCAACGATGCCCCTGTGACCCAGGTGCCGGCCGCCATGCAGGTGAAGGAAGATGGTTCACTGTCCCTCGCCGGGATCAGCGTGAAGGATGTGGATGCGGGCACTGGCCCCATCTCCATGGTGCTGCGGGTCGAGCACGGCGTGCTGACCCTGCTCGGGGCGGCGGGCGCCGTCTCGGTGCAGGGGGCGGGCAGCAGCGAGATCACCCTGGTGGGCTCCCTTGATGATCTTAACAACCTCATCAATGGCAACCTGCATTACGAGCCGGCCAAGGACTTCTGGGGACAGGACAACCTGACCATCACCACCTCGGATCAGGGCAATACCGGGTCGGGCGGCGTCCTGACCGACAGTGCCCAGATTGGCATCCAGGTGACCGCAGAGGCAGACGATCCCCAGCTCAGCCTGGGCACCCACGACATCCATGCCCTGCAAGGGGCCTGGGTGCCGCTCAACCTGAGCGCCAGCGTGGTCAACCCGGCAACCGGCGAACTCTCCATCCGCATCCAGAATCTGGGGAGCGCCCAGGTGGTGGACGAGCACGGCCAGAGCGTGGGTCATGCGGACAGCAACGGCGACTGGCTGCTGCCGGGGGATCAGTCCGTGCCCCTCTACCTCAGCGGTCTGACGGCGGGGGATCATGCCCTGACCCTGAGTGCGGAATCCAGCGCGGGTGGCAGCACCCTGAGATCGGCCGAGGAGACCCTCAACATCCACAGCCAGAGCGGCCATGACCTGCTGGGCTCGGATCAGAGTGACTGGCTGTTCGGCTCCACCGGCGACGATCGCATACTGGGCGGCCTGGGGGATGACATGCTCCGGGGCGGTCAGGGCAACGACATCCTGACCGGTGGCGCGGGCAGCGATCTCTTCGTGTGGGGCAGTGGCGATGAAGGGACTGCGGCCTTGCCGGCCATCGACACCGTCACCGACTTCCACCCGGAGGAGGGGGACAAGATAGATCTGGCGGACCTGCTCAAGGGGGTGACCGACAACAGTGTGGATGGCTTGCTGGGTCACCTCTCTGCGTCTGTGACCACGGGCAGCGGCGGGCTGAGCGATGTCAGCCTGTCGGTCTCCCCGGCGGGGGATGGTCAGGTAACCCAGCAGATCACCCTGAAGGACGTGGATCTGAGCGGCTGGAACCTGAGCGGCTCCTCCTCTCACGACATACTGCAGTCCATGCTGGATCAGCACAGCCTGATCATCCAGCACCCCTGAAACTAAGGGAGACAGCACCATGGAAAAGAGCCGGCAATTGCCGGCTCTTGTTTTATCACTGCCTGTTTGTTACTGCGGGTTGATCACAGCGTAACCGGATCTCTGCGTGGATTGTTTTTTGTTATCAGTCGGGCACCCGGGTCGGTCAGGCCTGAATCAGGCCGCTGAAACCTGAGTGCCGGTCGGTCAGGCCAGCGCCTGGGCCAGCAGGTGGATCGGATGCTCGCAGCGGAACGCCGTGCTCATCTCGATCTGCCATTTACAGGTCTCGCAATCGGTGATCACCAGATCGGGGGAGAGGCGATTGATCTGATCGAACAACCCCTCACCTATGGTCTGGCTGGTCTCGTAGTTCTCCGACTTGAAGCCGTAGGTACCGGCGATGCCGCAGCACTGGGAGTCGAGCACGGTCACCTTGACCCCGGGAATGGCGCGCAGCAATTCGAGGGTGTAGATGACGCCCCCCATCTTCTCCATGTGGCAGGGGGTGTGGTAGGCGATGTGCAGATTGAGCGGCTTCATCGCCGGTTTGTTGCCCCGGTAGAACTCGTTCCACAGGAAGCGGGTCACCAGGGAGATGCGATCCCGCACCTTGCGGTTGTCCTGTTCCAGCAGGTGGGGGTATTCGTCCCTCAGGGTGAAGCCGCAGGTGGAGGAGGTGGCCAGGAGCGGCATCTCGTTGCCCAGCAGGCAGTTCTCCATCTGCTTGATGTTGAAGGCCGCCTGCTGCTTGGCCTTGTCCATGAAGCCGTTGGCAATCAGCGGCACGCCGCAGCACTTCTCCCGCTCCAGCAGCTGGACACCAATGTTCATGGCGTTGAGCACCTGCACCAGCTCCTTGCCGAGCTGCGGGTGGTTGTAGTTGACGTAGCAACCGTGGAAGTAGGCGATCTGGCGCGCAAAGCGGGCCTGAGACTCTTTTTGCTTCTTGTACCAGCCGCGGAAGGTGCCCTGCGAATATTTGGGCAGGTCGCGGTGGGAGGAGACCCCCAGCGCCTTGTCCAGCGCCAGCTTCATCGGCTTGAGCCCCGTGGTGAAGTTGACCACGGGCGCCATCAGGGTGGACATGCTGCCCATCAGATCGGTGTGGGAGAGCACGAACTCGCGGATCCCCGGTTTGAAGCCGCTGTACTGGTGCTTGGCCTTGGCGATGATGTCGCCGATGCGCACCCCGCTCGGGCAGGCCACTTCACAGCGCTTGCAGTTGGTGCAGTGCTTGAGGGCGCTGTCAAAGAGCTCAGGGCTCTTGATCCGCAGCCGCTCCCCATCCGGGCCCGCCTGCTTGGGGCCCGGGTAGGCCGGGTTGGCCTTGGCCACCGGGCAGTAGGCGGTGCAAACGGTGCATTTGATGCACTGATCGAAGGTTTGATTGGCGTGATCCAGTAGCATGATTTACTCCTCCCGGGCCGGATTGAAAGCGCAAGGGACGCGGCAATGGGATTGTCGAGCGGGCAGCGCTCTGCCCGCAGTCAGGAAATGCAGGGTGGGCATCTCACACCCCTGCCAGAATATGACCGGCGGCCTGCCAGCCGGTGGCGACGGCGACCCCGGAGCCTGAACCTTCTCGAACGGGATCGTAGTGGGCCAGCACGCTGCCGGCGCCATAGAGGTTGGCAAGGGGCTTGCCGCCGCGCAGCACTCGCAGCTGGTCGTCCGTCTTGACCCCGAAGCCCATGAAGGGGTGGTGGTCGAACAGGCGGCGACCGGCCCAGGCGTCGCGCTCGGGGAGGCTCAAGACGTCGGCGTCGAAGATGGGCTCGCGAATGCCCCCAAGGCGGGACTCCAGGCCGCGGCTGAAGAAGCTGCCGGAGGCGAGCACGAAGTGGTCCGCCTCGAACAGCTGATCGTCGCCGTTCTGGCTGTGAACGCCGATCACCCGATCGCCGTCGTAGCGGGCGCCCAGCACCCGCTCGCTGGTGAGGAAGGTGCCGCCGAGGGTCAGGAAGCGGCGCTTGAGGGCCTCCTGCATCCGCATCCCGATGAGGGACGGCGGCATGGTGGCCACCTCCTTGATGGTGCAGCCGGTGCGCGCCTCCAGCTCAGACAGGCGGGGACCGACCAGTCCGAGCGACAGGCAGGCGGGCAGCACTATATGGCGGCAGCCAGGCTCGCCGCACTCCTTCACCATGCGGCCTATCTCGCGGGCCAGATCCGTCAGCAGGTCCTGCCTGTCGTGTTGCTGTTTGTCAAACAGGCGGGCGATGTCGGCGGAGCGAAACTCGTGGGGATTGCGGCTGAACGCGGCGAGCTGGGGCAGGCGAATTTCACCGGTCAGGATGCGGCAGTGGGCGAAGCGCGCGTGGGTGGCCAGATTGGCGGCCGCCAGCGCCGGGTGGAAGTCGCGAAAGCCCTCGAGCGTCGCCAGCAGCAGGGCGTCCGGGGCGGGCGCCTCCGTGACACAGGCGCAGGTCTCGGGGGAGAGCCAGGTGGATTTCAGGGTGCCGATGGGGGTCAGCCGCTGATGGTTGCGCTCCTGGCGAAACAGGGGCAACCCCTGCTCGTGGCAGTGGCGCTGCAGATCCGCGAGGCTAGCCTCTATATTGGTCAACCCCACCTTGCTGTAGGGGTGATCCGGATGGGCGGCCATAAAGGCGGGCAGGGCGGCGCGAGGGTCACCTTCGCTCTCCAGCAGATCCACCGAGCCGGAGGAGAAGTGCAGGGCGCTCTGGCCAGAGGCCATCAGCAGGGTCTTCTGGCCCGCCTCGGCCAGACGCAGGGCCGCCGACAGGCCTGCCATGCCGCCGCCTATCACGATAGTGTCAAATTTCATGGCTGCACTCCTTGGCTGGATGGGCGGGACGAGGTCCGGGCGAGGGGAAAGGGGGGATCGCTCACCAGATGGGGCGCCGTCCACTCCCCCAGACCAAAGAGCCCTTCGTAGATCCAGTAGGTAAACTCGGCTTCGCGCAGGGCATCCCCCCAGAGCACGGGGCGGGTCCCCTTGTAACGCTCCTCCAGGAACTGGCGCAGCATGACGCAGGCCTCACGGCCATCGGCCTTGCCGTACTCCTGCATCAGACCGGCGGCGCGATAGGCGCACAGCTCTCCCTGACAGGGACCCATGCCCAGACGGGTGCGGCGGCGCAGATCCACCAGGTTGTCCACGTCGAGCTCGCGCAGGGCGTATTCGATTTCGCCTGCGGTCACCATCTCGCACTCGCAGATGAGGGCGTTGGCCTTGGGGTTGTCACGGAAGAAGGCGATGACCCGCTCGCCGTGGCGGTACTGGGCCGAGCCTTCGGCGGGCACCGAGAGACCGGGGGCCGAGACCTTCTCCGGATCCCGCGAGCCGGGCAGATTGAGTTCGGCGGTGCGGCAGGGCCGGGAGTTGCCGAGCTTGTTGGCGACGAGATCGGTGGCCCACTCCGCCATCAGGCGGTAGGTCATCAGCTTGCCGCCGGTGATGGTGTTGAAGCCCTTGAGACCGTCGCGATCGCTGTGATCCAGCAGCACTATGCCGCGGCTGATGTTGCGGCCGCTCTCGTCACCGTCCACCGCCACCAGGGGGCGTACCCCGGCGTAGGCGCGCAGCAAGCGGGTGCGCGCCATGATGGGGGCGAGCTTGATCCCCTCGCGCAGCAACACTTCGACCTCTTCGGGTTCGACGGTGAGCTGATCAATCTTGTTGTAATCGATGCGGCTGGACGTGGTGCCGATGAGGGAGATGGTATCGCCCGGCACCAGAATGTCCGCGTCCGCCGGCTTGCGGGCGCGGTTGAGCACCAGCTGGTTGATGCGGTAATCCATGATGAGCAGGGAGCCCTTGGCCGGGAACATGCGGATGCCGAGATCGGCGTATTCGCAGATTTGCTGGCCCCAGATGCCGGCGGCGTTGATCACCTCCTGGCACTCCACCTCGAACGCTTCGCCGGTGCGGGTGTTGATGGCCTTGACCCCATGGACCCGATCTTGCGTGCGCAGCAGCCCCAGCACCTTGCTGTGGGTGAAGATGCGGGCGCCATGTTCCTTGGCATCCAAGACGTTTGCGGCGGCCAGGCGGAAGGGATCGACGGTGCCATCCGGCACATGAATGGCGCCTATCATCGCCGGGTTGGCGTTGGGTTCGAGCCGCAGCGCCTCGCGGGGATCCAGCTGGCGGGTGTCGATACCGGCCAGGGCGCAGGCATCCATAAAGGTACTTTGGAAATGGATGTCATCTTCCGGCAGGGTGACAAAGAGGCCGCCGGTCGCTTCCACGCAGTGGCTGGCGATCCGCTTGAGAATGCGGTTCTCCTGAATGCACTCGCGGGCGGACTCCGGATCCGTCACCGCGTAGCGAGCCCCCGAATGGAGCAGGCCGTGGTTGCGCCCCGTGGTGCCTGCGGCTATGTCATCCCGCTCCAGCAGGATGCAGTCGATGCCGCGCAGCGCGCAATCGCGCATGATGCCGGCCCCGGTGGCGCCGCCGCCTATGATGACGACTTCTGTGGTTATTCTTTTCATTCTTGCCCGTCTCATCTCGTCCAGATGGGGTCAGTGTGGCGCCTGTCTGGCTGAAAATGTTTGATATGGGCCAAATTAATGTTCGCAAACGCTCATAAATGGTGAGGTTGATGAGCGAACTGTGACCATAGTCACATCCCGATCAGGGCGGGGGCTGGGCCGGCACCTCAAAAAAGTGAAAAGCGGGAAGGGGAATACGGGATAGAGCAGAGAGTCGAGAGCAGAAAGTCGAGAGCAGAGAACCGAGCAGAGAGAGGAAGGGGCAGATGGCGGCTCGCCCCTGATGGACGGCGGGGAGGCGATGGCCGCCCCGCAGCCGCGCGGGCCAGGTCCTCAGCCGCAGCACTTCTTGAACTTCTTGCCGCTGCCACAGGGGCAGGGGTCGTTGCGACCGACCCGCAGGGGGACGGGATCCTGCTCGCCCTCGGTGTAGACCCAGCGCCCCTGGTAACGCACGAAGCGGGAGCGTTCATGTAGGCAATGGCGCAGGAAGGGGCGCTCATCACCCTCCAAGAACCAGGCCTTGAACTCCACCATGCCGCTCTCATCGGCGGGGCCGCCCTGGGCGGCCAGGATCTCCAGCCCATCCCAGCGGGTGTCGGTGCGGGAGAGCTCCTCCACGGTCAGAGGGCCCAGATAGTCCGGGTGCCAGCTGTGGACCAGATAGTCGCCGAGCCCCAGCACGAAGGCGCTGTAGCGCGAGCGCATCAACTGCTCGGTGGTGGTGGCGGCTTGGCCTGCGTGAAGCGCGCCGCAGCATTGGGGGAGAGAAAGAGAGGATCCGCAAGGACATTGGCTCATGGGTCGGTTCATCGGGTCGATATAGAAGATGGCGGGATTGTAGCGAAAGCGGCCCCCCCTCGGCCAGCATCCCATGCCGATGCAGTAGGAACTGAACATCAAGAATAAACAGCAGAAAGGATTACACCATGACACTTAAGCAGAAGATCCTGTTACTGGGGGCCATCCCTGTGCTGCTGATGGCCCTGGTGGTCAACCTCAGCAACTACCTGGTGGCCAGGAGCGACCTGGAGTCCGAGCTGGTGGTGGCGAGGGACAAGGCGGTCAAGGAGCGCAAGGCCCTGCTCAGCAGCTACCTGATGCTTGCCAAGACGGCCATCGACAAGGTCTATGCCGAGCCGGACAGCCCGGAGGCCCGTGCCCGGGTGAAGGAGATCCTGCGCCCCTTGCGTTATGGCAGTGACGGTTACTTCTTCGTCTACGACTTCCAGGGCAATACTCTGCTGCTGCCCACCCGCCCCGAGGTGGAGGGCAAGAACCGCTGGCAGGACAAGGATACCAAGGGCACCTTCCTCATTCAGGAGATAGTCAAGGCGGCCCGTGAGGGGGATGGCTACTCGGAGTACTGGACCAACAAGCCTTCCATAGGGCGGGATGCGCCCAAGCTCTCCTTCAACCTGGTGCTCGACAAGTATCAGTGGGTGGTGGGGACCGGCTTCTACATAGATGACATCGACACCGAGCTGGCGGCCCTGCGCAGCGAGCGCGAGGAGAACATGCACGGCTCCCTGCAGAGCAGCGTGCTGCTCATTCTGGTGATCCTAGGGGTGACCCTGGCGGTGACAGTGGTGCTTGGCAACAGAGTCACCCGGCCGCTGGCGGATGCGGTCGCGGCCCTCAATGACATCGCCGATGGTGAGGGGGATCTGACCCGACGCCTCAAGGTGCAGAGCGAGGACGAGGTGGGCCAGCTGGCCAGTGCCTTCAACCGCTTCGTGGAGCGGATCCAGTCGGTGGTGAGCCAGGTCGGGGAGACCAGCCATCAGCTGCTGGGGGCCGTGGACAGGCTGCACAGCTTGAGCGAGCACGCCGACCGGCAGATGCACGGCCATGGCCGTGAGACGGATCAGGTGGTCACCGCGGTGACCGAGATGAGCTCCACCGCCCAGGAAGTGGCGGCCAGCGCCTCCAATGCAGCCACGGCCACCAGCGACGCGGCGCGGGAATCCGATGCGGCCCGTGAGGTGGTGGGTAGCGCCATCGGCAGCATCAACCGCCTGGTGGAGGAGGTGCACACCGCCTCCGGGGTCATCGAGCAGCTGGCCCAGGAGACCGGCAAGATAGGATCCGTGGTGGAGGTGATCCGCGGCATCGCCGACCAGACCAACCTGCTGGCCCTGAATGCGGCCATAGAGGCGGCCCGGGCCGGTGAGCAGGGACGCGGTTTTGCGGTGGTGGCGGACGAGGTTCGTTCGCTTGCCGGTCGCACCCAGCAGAGCACCAAGGAGATCAACGAGATGCTGCAACGGCTGCAGGGGGGCGTGCGCCAGGCGGTGGAGGTGATGCAGGCGAGCGAGGCGCGCAGCCAGGAGACGGTGCAGGAGGCGAGCCACATTGCCAGCTCCCTCGACAGCATGGTGACGGCGGTCAGCACCATCAACGACATGAACATCCAGATAGCGACCGCCGCCGAGGAGCAGCATGCGGTCTCCGAGGAGATCAACAAGAACCTGGTGGCCATACAGCAGATTGTCAGCGAGCTGACCGAGGCCGCCGGGGAGTCCAACACCACCACCCGCGCCCTGGCCGGCACGGGTGACAAATTGCGTCAACTCGTCTCCCGCTTCCGTTACTAGTCACATTTTTGCCGTCTGGACGTCATTTCCAGACGGCAAATTTGGGGATCGGCGCAGAATGTGGGAAAATCGCGCCATTCGTTCCTTTCGTTAGCCCCTACCCTATGAATGAGATCGTGAAAGGCAGTATCGATTTGATCCGTCAGCTCAACTACGGCCTGGTCTACGCCAGCCTGGAAGAGCACAAGGAACTGTCCCGTACCGATCTGTCCCGTTTGACCGGCCTCTCACCGGCCAGCATCACCAAGATCACCCGCGAACTGCTCGATGGTGGTCTGGTGGTCACCTGTGGCGAGAGCTCGGTGGGCCGTGGCCGTCGTCAGACCCTGCTGCGCATCAACGAGCGCCGCTTCCAGTTTCTCTCCATGCGTCTTGGCCGCGGCTACGTGGACATGGCCCTGTTCGATCTCGCCGGTCACTCCCTGGCGCGCCATCGCCACCTGTTCAGCGAGTCGGAACGCGAAGACCTGCTGGCCAGCCTGGTGCGGGCCATCGAGGGCTTCTTGCCGAAGAAGGCCCTGCGGCTGGCCTGCATCGCCCTCTGCCTGCCCGGGCAGGTGGAGCGTCACTCCGGCATGGTGAAACACTTCCCCTTCTACGATCTGCGCAACTGGCCCCTTGGTCCGACCCTGCAAGAGGCCTTCGAGGTGCCTGTGCTGGTGAGCGGTGACGTGCGCACCTGGATCCAGGCCGAGCGGGAGTGGGGCGCCGCCAGGAACTGCGCCGATGCGGTGCTGGTGTTCGTCCACAACGACATAGGGGTGGGCATGGTGGTCAACGGCCAGCTCATTGAGAGCGAGTCGGCCCTGCTCGGGGATCTCAGCCACCTGCAGCTCGAACCCTATGGCCAGCGCTGCTACTGCGGCGGCTTCGGCTGCGCCTGCACCCTGGTCACCAACCAGGCCCTGGAGGCCCAGTACCGGGACCTGCGCGAGCGGATGCAGGAGCATGATCTGCCGGCGAGCGTCAACATCCGCGAGCTGTGCGAACTGGCGTTGGCGGGCAACAGCCTGTGCCAGGACATACTGCACCAGGCGGCGGGCCGGCTCTCCCGAGTGCTTGCCAATCTCATCTGCCTGCTCAACCCGGGCAAGCTGCTGCTGGGGGGGGAGATCACCCGGGCCGATCGGCTGCTGTTCCCCATGCTGCACCAGTCCCTGGCGAGCCAGCTGCCTGCGGAATACCTGGTGCGCCTGCAGATCGAGTCCACCCATTTTTACGAAGATCCCACCAAGCCCACCTCGGTGCAGGTGCACAAGGCCCTGCGGGATGGCAGCCTGCTGCTCGACCTGTTGCGAGGTGACAGGGAGGCATGAGGCTCGGGTTGCAAGGACGCATCCTGCTCATGCTCTGCCTGGTCAGCCTGCTGCAACTGGTGCTGCTGAGCGGGGCCAGCTACTACTACGTCGCCGAGCAGCGCTACCGGGAGGTGGGGGATCAGGCCCTGGACGTGGCGCGGCTGGTGGCCCGTGAGCCCGGCGTCATCGCCGGGGTGAAGCGGGCCGATAGCGCGCGGCTCAACGTGCTGGTGGAGCGGATGCGGGCCGAGGTCGGCGCCAGCTATATCGTCATCGGCGATGAGGAGGCGCGCCGCCTGGTGCACCCCAATGCGGACCGGATAGGCAAACCCATGATGGGGGACGATCCTGCCCGCGCCCTGCAGGGGGAGTTCTACATCTCCCGCGCGCAAGGCTCCCTCGGGGTCTCGGTGCGCGGCAAGGGGCCCATCCGGGATGAGATGGGCAGGGTCATAGGCGTGGTCTCGGTCGGTTATCTGGTGCGGGACATAGAGGCGGACCTGCAGGGCTTCCTGCGTTTTGGCCTCGCCATGACACTGCTCATAGTGCTGCTCAACAGCGCCGCCGCGGCCTGGCTGGCCAAGCGCTACAAGCGGGCCCTGCTGGGGTTTGAGCCCGAGCAGATAGGGCGCCTCTATGCGGAGCTCGACTGCACCCTGCGCACAGTGCGCGAGGGGATACTCACCATAGACGAGCAAGGCAGGCTCACCTCCCTCAACCCCAACGGCATCCGGCTGCTGCGCCTCGATGAGCGGGCCGCGCAGGCCGCCATAGGCCAGCCCGTCACCCGCTTGCTGCCCGGCAGCCGCATGCTCTCCCTCATTCAGGATCCCCGGCCCCAGTATGACGAGGAGATAGTGCTCAACGGCCAGTCCCTCATCGTCAACCGGCTGCCCCTGGTGCAGGAAGGCCGGCTGATTGGCGCCGTCTCGAGCTTTCGGCGCAAGGACGAGCTGGCCGAACTCAGTGCCCAGCTCTCCCAGGTGCAGGCCTACAGCGATCTGCTGCGGGTACAGACCCACGAACACAACAACCAGCTCGGCACCATAGCCGGTCTCATCGAGCTGGGGGCCACCCGGGAGGCGCTCGCCTTCATCGGCCGGGAGGCGGCCACCGAGCAGACTCTGCTGAGCTTTTTGATGGGGGCCATCGCCAAGCCCAAGGTGGCGGGCCTGCTGCTTGGCAAGTACCACAGGGCCCACGAGCTGGGACTGGTGCTGGAGGTGGATCCGGATTCCCGCCTGCACGACATTCCCGCCCGGGTCAGCGGCTCCCAGCTGGTGACCCTGCTTGGCAACCTCATCGACAACGCCTTCGAGGCGACCCGCCGCCACGGCGCCCCCTACCAGCCGATCCGGGTCTCGTTGAGCGATCTCGGCCAGGATCTCATCCTGGAGGTGGAGGACGGGGCCGGTGGGGTGGATCCCGCTTTGGCGGACAGCCTGTTCGAGCGCGGGGTCAGCAGCAAGGCGGAGCACGGCCACGGCATTGGGCTGGCCCTGGTGCGCAAGACCCTGGATGCCCTGCAGGGGACCATCACCATCGAAGCCACGGCGCAGGGAAGTTGCGTCGTCTGTTACATTCCCAAGGAGGTGTGAGTGATCAAGATCTTGATCGTCGAGGATGATCCGGCCATTGCCGAGATCCACCGTCGCTTCGTGCAGCGGCTGGCGGGGTTCGAGGTGCTGGGGGTGGCGCTCACCCTGTTCGATGCCAGAGAGCAGATAACCATACTCAAGCCCGATCTGGTGCTGCTGGACGTGTGGCTGCCGGACGGGGAGGGCTTCTCCCTGTTGCGGGAGCTGCGCCAGAGCGGGGCCCACCTCGACGTCATCCTGCTCACCGCCGCCCGTGAGGCCGCGGCACTGCAGGAGGCGATGCGCCTCGGGGTGGTGGATTTCATCTTGAAACCCGTGGTGTTCGAGCGACTGCGCGATACCCTGGGTAACTATGCCGAGAGCCGCGCCGCGCTGGCGGCCCTGGCGGACATCGATCAGCAGGCGGTGGATGCGCTCTTTGGCACCCCGCTGCAACAGGTGGCGGCGGGCGGCCTGCCCAAGGGGATAGACGCCCTCACCCTGCAACGGGTGCTGGCGGCCCTCAATCAGCAGGGGGCCAGTGCCGAGGAGATAGGCAATAGGGTCGGGGTGAGCCGCACCACGGCGCGCCGCTACCTGGAGTTTCTGGTGGGTCAGCAGCTCGCGAGTCCCGAGCTCGAATACGGCACCGTCGGGCGGCCGGAGCGGCGCTACCGCCAGCGTTGAGTGGCAGGTTCACATCCCAAAAAAAGAGCGCCTGTTGGCGCTCTTTTTGTGATGGCTGGGATCAGGTCGGGTCGGATTGCAGGGTCGCCACCGGCGTGCGACGAGCCTGCCACCACTGCCAGAGCGGCAGCAACAGCATCACCAGGGTGACCAGGGTGAAGCCCAGGGTGATGGGGCGCTCCCACAGGAAACTCAGGGAGCCGTCGTTGATCACCAGGGCCCGGCGCAGGTTGTCCTCCAGCATGCCCCCCAGGATGAAGCCGAGCAGCATGGGGGCCATGGGGAAGTCCAGCAGGCGCAGCCCTATGGCCACCAGGGCCACCAGCACCATCACATAGATGTCCATGGTGTTGAAGGAGACCAGATAGACCCCGATCAGCGAGAACAGCAGCACCATGGGGATGAGCACGGGGCGCGGCACTTGCAGTATCTTGGCCAGGTAGGGAATGAGCGGCAGGTTGAGGATCAGCAGCACCACGTTGCCCAGATACATGGAGATGATCACCGACCAGAACACATCCGGGTGCTCCATGAAGAGGCGCGGGCCAGGCTGGATGCCGTAGGCGATGAGGGCCCCCAGCATCAGGGCCGTGGTGCCGGAACCCGGGATCCCCAGGGTCAGCAGCGGCACGAAGGCCCCGCTGGAGGCGGCGTTGTTGGCCGCTTCCGGCGCGGCTATGCCGGTCAGGCTGCCCTTGCCAAACTCGTCCCGTTTGTCCTTGCGGGCGAAGTTGCGCTCGGCCCCATAGGCCATGAAGGAGGCGATGGTGGCACCGGCCCCCGGCAGTACGCCGATGAGGAACCCCAGCACAGAGGAGCGGGCTATGGGGGGCGCTATCTCCTTCACTTCGTCCCGGCTCAGCTTGAGGGAGCCGAGCTGCTGCATCTTGCTCGCCTCCTCCTGGCTGGTGTCCTTGCCCGGGCGCAGCACCGTCATCAGGATCTCCGCCAGGGCGAAGGTAGCCATGGCCAGCAGCAGGAAGGAGAAGCCATCGCGCAAGTCCGGCAGGCCGAAGGTGAATCTGTCCACCCCGACGCTGCGGTCGATACCGACGGTGGAGATCATGATGCCAAACAGCGCCATGATCAGCGCCTTGAGCACCTGGCCCTTGCCGGCGAAGGCCGCCACCGCGGAGAGCCCGAGCACCATGAGGGCGAAGTAGTCCGCCGACTGGAAGGAGAGGGAGACCTTGGCGAGCAGGGGGGCTGCCACCATCAGGAAGATGGCAGACAGGGTGCCGCCGACGAAGGAGGCGTAGGCAGCGATGGCCAGCGCCTTGCCCGCCTGCCCCTTGCAGGCCAGCGGATAGCCGTCGATGGCGGTGATCATGCTGGCGGAGCAGCCCGGGGTGTTGATCAGGATGGAGGCGGTGGAGCCGCCGAACATGGAGCCGTAATAGACCCCGGCCATCAAGATGATGCCGGAGGCCGGATCCAGCCCGTAGGTGATGGGGATCATCAGGGCGATGGCGGTGACCGGGCCCAGCCCCGGCAGCATGCCGATGAAGGTGCCGACGAAGCAGCCGACCACCACCATGAAGAGGTTGATGGGCATCATGGCGGTGCCGAGCCCTTGCAGGATTCCGTCTAACATGGGTTCTCCTTATCCCAGCAGCTGGGTGAACAGCCGACCCGGCTCGAGATAGACATTGAGCCCCTTGGTCAGCAGGGCCCAGAAGATGAGGGTGAAAGGTATGCTCACCTTGCAGGCGAAGGCGAGGCTGCGCTCGCCCATCAGCAGTATGCCGCCGATGAGGAACAAGATGGTGGCGATGAGGAAGCCGAGCCAGCCGAGGGCCAGGCCATAGACCAGCATCAGCCCCAGCAGGGCGAACACCAGTCGCCAGTTGCCGGACTCCTTGCCCAGTCGCTCTCCTCCCGGGGAGCAGATCAGGATCAGGGAGAGCAGGACCCCGACACCCGCCAGGGCATAGGGCAGGGTGCTGGCGGTAAAGGGTTCATATTCGTCCCCCGGGTAACCGGGGATCTGGGTGGCGTGATAGCCGTAGGCGAGGGAGAGCAGCAAAAACAGCAGCCCCCCGAACCTTTCCTTGGTCAGTCGCATGATGACTCCGATGGGCGGGCCTGGCCCGCCACGGGCTGAGGGTTACTTGATGAAGCCGAGCTCGCGCATCAGGCCGCCAATTTGCTGCTCCTGACTGTTGAGGAAGGCAGTGAACTCGGGACCGGCCTGATACTGGTTGATCCAGCTGTTGCGCGCGCGCACCACTTCCCATTCCGGCTTGTCGTACATCTGCTTGAGCAGGGCGGCGAACTCGGCGGATTGCTCGGGGCTGACGTCGGGGGAGGCGAAGTAGCCACGCCAGTTGGCAAAGACGGTGGGGTTGCCCTGCTCGGAGAAGGTAGGCACCTGGCTGGCGTCCGGCATCCGCTCGGGGGCGGTGACGCCGAGGATCCGCATCTGGCCGGACTTGACCGCCTCCATCGCCTCGCCAAAGCCGGTGGAGAGCACCTGGGTTTCCCCCGCCAGCACAGCTGCCATGGCGCTGCCACCGGCGTCATAGGCCACGTAGCGCAGCTTGCCGGCATCGGCCCCCGCATTCTTGAAGGTCATGGCGGCCACCAGGTGATCCAGGCTGCCACGGGCTGAGCCGCCGGCAATCTTCACCTTGGCGGGATTGGCTTCATAGGCGGCCAGCAACTGGGCCCAGTTCTGATAGGGGGAGTCCAGGGGTACCGCCAGCGCCTGATAGTCGGCGATGATGGCGGCGACCGGGGTGAGATCCCGGAAGGATTGCGGCAGCTCCTTGGAGAGGGACTTGACGATGATGGGGGTGGAGTTGACCAGCAGCGTCTTGTCGGACTGGGCCGAGGTCTCGATCAGGTGGGCGATCGCCTTGGCGCCGCCGCCGGCCGAGATGTTCTGGTAGGAGGCTGTGGTGATGAGGCCGGACTTGGTGAGGGCCTCGCCGGTGCCACGGGCCGTGTTGTCCCAGCCGCCGCCGGCGCCGCCCGGGATCAGGAAGTGGACTTCGTCTATCTTGGCCTGGACGCCGAGGCTGGCGCCCAGCAGGCAGCAGAGCAGGGTGCGCTTGAAGGTTCCTTGCAACATGGTGTTCTCCTTGTGATTGTTGCCTGGAGGTTAATTAATCGTGTCTGATTGGAAAACAATCTGGCCGTAATGGCTATTAAGGCTGTTGTGCCCATTCTGTTCATTCTGGTCATGGGGAGAAGGGGTCTTTTCGCCTAAAAAGAGGCGGGGCTCGCCTCTGGTGAAGAGGGAGCCCCGCCTGCAACTGGCCTTGGTTTGAGCTGCCTATGATTTCTCTGCCGCCGAGACTTTCTCGACCATCTTCTCCTGCTGCTTGAGAGTCTCTGTGGCCTGCTCCTTGAGCTGCAACTGCTCCATCACCAGCTTGTAGGCGATGTAGTACTTGTAGATGTTGCCCACATAGGTCACTGTCTCCGGGCCTATTTTCTCCGCCGCCACGTACTCGACGTTGTGGAACCACACATTGGGATCCAGCCCCCGCTTCTTGGCCTCGGCCCGCAGCCGCGCCACCCGGGCGGGACCGGCGTTGTAGGAGGCAAACGAGAACAGCGCCTTGTCGAGGGCCGTCAT
Source organism: Aeromonas sp. Marseille-Q5825 (assembly GCF_946892685.1). Lineage (NCBI taxonomy): Bacteria > Pseudomonadati > Pseudomonadota > Gammaproteobacteria > Aeromonadales > Aeromonadaceae > Aeromonas > Aeromonas sp. Marseille-Q5825. Next base: position 65,916 of record NZ_CAMPOU010000002.1, on the reverse strand, counting down.
GGGCTCGTCGGCGTAGTAGTGATCTATCATCCAGCGCATGTATTTGACGCCGCCGTGGATGTTGGGCTCGAGCTGGCGGATGTCCCCCACCTTGAGCCCCTTCCCGGTAGCGGGCATGATCTGCATGATGCCGATGGCGCCGACGTGGCTGCGCGCCTTCTGGTTGAGGGCCGACTCCTGATAGCCCTGGGCCGCGATCAACAGCCAGTCCACATCGTATTTGCCGCCGTATTCACGAAACAGCTCCACCACCTGCAGGAATTTCTTGCGCTCTGCCTCGGCGGCCGCGCTCTTGATGAACTTGTTCTGCTTGAGGTAACGGGCCAGGATGGCCTCGCCGGTGGCCTTGCCCCGCAGCGCCTTGATCTGCTCGTTGAGCATGGTGAGCAGTTGGGGGCTCTCCTTGCGTACCGCCCAGGCGATGATGCCGCCGTCGCGGAACACGGGCTCTTCGTGGATCTGGATAGCCGGGAAGATCTTCTGCCAGAAGCGGGCCTTGTGCTCATCCATGACGATGAAGGGGAGCAGGCCCGCATTGACCATCTCCACCAGATCTTCATCCTCCAGCACCTCGGAAGCGGGCTGGATGTCGATGAGGGGCTCTCCCGCCTCCTTGCGCGCCTGGTTGTAGGCAATGAGGCTCTCGAAGTAGCTGGAGGAGGGCCTGACATAGATGCTCTTGCCCCCCAGATCGGCGGCGCTCTCCACCTTGGGGGAGTCCGGCCCCGAGATGAGCAGCTCGCGCACGTTCTCGATGAGGGGGGCGCTGAACTCCACGCCCTGCTGCTTGCGCTTGTCCGTGATGGTGAGGTTGGCGGCGGCGATGTCCCCCTTGCCGTCGATGAGGGCCTTCAGCAGGTTTTCCCGGGCGACCGGGATGAAGACGAAGTTCAGCTTGAGGTGGCGCTTGATGGCCTTGTCCTTGCGCAGTTGCTCGTTGAGCCGCTTTTCAACCTGCATGAAGGCGTCGTAGGTGACCCCCCGTTGCACCCCCTTGTGGATGAAGTAGCCGGTCTTGTTGTAGGTGGTCAGCACCCTGATGGTGCGCCGCTCCATCATGGCGTCGAGATCCCCCAACATGGGCTTGGCGAGCTCCTCGCTGGCGAAGGTGAGGGCGCTGCGCTCCTCTGCTTCGGTTGCCGCCTTGTCCGCTTCGGCACTCCAGGCCAGTGGCAGGGAGCCCAGTACCCAAAAAAGGAAAATCCATAAGCGTTTCATAAAGATCACCTCACTCGTTTTACTGAGTGTAAGTGCCGCGCAGGGGGGGCTTTAGCTCTTTGAGTTTCATCGACGCCATCTGATAGCACGATTATTGCTATCCAGCGCAGAGCCCCCATTGGCCATTGAAAAGCCCTCAGCCCCGCCAACAAAAGAGGGAGCCCTTGGGCTCCCTTTTCGCGGTTTACATCCTGTCAAGGCGACCCGGGCTAGAACCAGAAGCCGATGATGAAGGAGCCCGCCAGGGTCAGCATCACGTTGGCCACCGCATAGGTGCCGGCGTAGCCGAGCGCCGGAATCGAGCTGTTGGCGGCCTCGTTGACCACATCCATGGCCGGGGCGCAGGTACGGGCCCCCGTGATGGCCCCGAGCAGCAGGGCCGGGTTCATCTTCAGCACCCAGACCCCGAACAGGTAGCCCACCAGCACCGGCAAGGTGGTCACCAGCATGCCGGAGAAGAGCACCACCACCCCCACCTCGCTGAGGTGATCCAGGATGCCGCCACCGGCCTTCAGGCCAGTGCTCACCATAAAGACCGCGAGGCCGAGATCCTTGGCCAGGCGCAGCGCCCCCGGCGGCACATAGCCGACCGTCGGGTGGTTGGCCCTCAGGTAACCCATCAGGATGCCCGCGAGCAGCAGGCCGACGGCGTTGCCGAGGCCGAACTCTATCTGGCCGAACACCAGGGAGACGGAGCCGATGAGCAGGCCCAGCACGAAGAAAGTGGTGAAGGCCACCAGATCCGTGGTCTGGCTGTGGATGCTGATGAAGCCTATCTTGTTGGCCAGCAGTTTTACCCGCTGCTTCTCGCCGCTGATCTGCAGCACGTCGCCCTTTTGCAGCATGATGTTGCGATCGAACGGCATCTCGATCTGGGAGCGCACCACCCGGTTGAGGAAGCAGCCCTTCTCGGTGAGGTTGAGCTCCACCAGATGGCGGCCCACCACTGAATCGTTCTTCACCACTATCTCTTCGGTGACTATCTGCAGGTCAAGCAGGTTGCGATCAAACACCTCCTTGCCGTTGCGGTAGTTGACGTCCAGCTTCTCGTGGCTCTCGGGATAGCCCACCAGGGCGATCTCGTCCCCCTCCTGAATGACGGCGTCACCATCCGGGCTTGCCAGAATGCCGTTGCGGCGGATCCGCTCCACATAGCAGCCGGTGTGGGGGTAGATGCCGGTTTCGCGCAGGGTGCGGCCACCTATCCAGGCGGCGAGCTCGGGGCCGACCCTGTAGGCGCGAATGATGGGCAGATAGGTCTTGCGGCTCTCGCTGTCGGAGAGTCCCCGCTCGCGGGCTATTTTTTGCGCCTCTGTATTGAGGTCGAGTCGTGCCAGGGAGGGGAGGTAGCGCACCACCAGCATCAGCCCCACCAGGCCCACCAGGTAGGTCAGGGCGTAGCCTATCCCCATGTTGTCGAGCACGGGTTGCATGTCGGTGCCGTGGGGCAGGTTGAGCAGGCCGCTGCGCAGGGCATCCTGGGCCCCCACCAGCGCCGGGGTCGAGGTGAGCGAGCCCGCCAGTATCCCCGCCGCCATGCCGGGCCCCAGGTTGAAGAACTTGGCCAGTCCCACCGTCAGCAGCAAGGCGGTCAGCAGGATCACCAGGGTCAGGGTGATGTAGTGGATGCCGTCGCGCAGGAAGACGCTGAAGAAGTGAGGGCCAGCCTCGATCCCCACACAGAAAATGAACAGCATGAAGCCGACGTTCTCGGTCGAGGTGGAGAACTGGAACCCCATCTGGCCAAACAGCAGGGCGGTGAACAGCACCCCTATGGTGTTGCCAATCTGGAAGTTGCCGATGCGCACCTTGCCCAGCAGCAGGCCGAAGGCCAGCACCACGAACAGCAGCAGGGAGTCGCTTTGATGTAGCAGTGTCACGAAATCTATGGTCATGCCCGGAAAAACCGAGGAAAAAAGTGGGGCCGATATTGTGCCGGATCCCTCATCAAGAAAGAAGCGCGAAAGCGGATTAACAGCCAGTTAAGTGCTGGTCTCCCCGGGGAGGGGAGGGTTGCGCGGGCGACTTGGAGAAAATACCTCTATTTTCCGCTGCCGTTCTTGCTGTCAATGAGTGATTTATGCTGTCGGCGGGGGAAGGCGTGACAGCCCTGTGGACAATTTATTACCTGCTGCGCAGGGGGCGATTGAGCATGGTTTTCAGCATTTTTGACTGGTGGTGATAGAGGGATGCAAAGGAACCCTTTTTGCCGTCAGGGGGAGGCTGACCCATGGCACGGGGCATGGCGAAAAAAAAGCGGGAGAAAGAGGATGTCTCGCCCCCGACCGACCCATTTAGGGGGGAGGGCAAAAACAGGAGAAAATGGGGGGCGAGGTGTTTCGCCTCGCCAAAGCGGAGACAATCGCTGCCAACCTAGGCCTGCATTGGGTTTGGCACACTTACCCACAGAAACTGTGGATAACCCTGTTCATGAAACTTGGTGATCAGCCTGCAAGCCGCGCCAATACTGGGGTGCAAGCGCTGTTCAAAAAATACCGGCAAAAAAATGTTTCTATAAAAATCAAATAGTTATACGCAGCAGAACAAAACGCTGCTGGCCAGGAACCGGGGATCAAATGGGGAGTGCGCCGCGAGGGACGGCTTGTGCATTAAAATTGGCAGAGGAAAGCACTAAAGTGGATAACTTGCACCGAGATGGTGAGGAATTGGCTCCCCCGACTGGACTTGAACCAGTGACATACGGATTAACAGTCCGCCGTTCTACCGACTGAACTACGGGGGAACATCAGGCAAGGAGGAGCATCATACAGAGGTCGCATTTCGGGGTCAATAGCCGTCAGGGGCCGAGAGCGGATACCCAGGTCCGTCAACTCGGGGTACACTGCTCTCTTGCCGTTTTTGTCGGGAGTCGTCATGAATAAGCCTTTCAAGCTGGCCAGCCAGTTTCAACCCGCGGGGGATCAGCCTGCAGCCATCGCCCGCCTGCTCGATGGCATAGAGTCCGGCCTCGCTCATCAGACCCTGCTCGGGGTGACTGGGTCGGGCAAGACCTTCACCATGGCCAACGTCATCGCCACCCTGAACCGCCCGACCATGATACTGGCTCCCAACAAGACCCTGGCCGCCCAGCTCTATGGGGAGATGAAGGAGTTCTTCCCCGAGAACTCGGTGGAATACTTCGTCTCCTATTACGACTATTACCAGCCGGAAGCCTATGTGCCGACCACGGACACCTTCATAGAGAAGGATGCCTCCATCAACGATCACATCGAGCAGATGCGATTGTCGGCCACCAAGGCGCTGCTGGAGCGGCGCGACGTGGTGATCGTTGCCTCGGTATCGGCCATCTATGGTCTGGGGGACCCTCAGGCCTACCTCAGCATGATGCTGCATCTCAAGGTGGGGGATGTGATCAACCAGCGGGACATATTGCGCCGCCTCGCTGAGCTGCAATACACCCGCAACGACGTGGCGTTTAGCCGCGGCACCTTCCGGGTGCGAGGGGAGGTGATCGACATCTACCCTGCCGAATCGGACAAGCTGGCCCTGCGGGTGGAGCTGTTTGATGAGGAGGTGGAGCGCCTCTCCCAGTTCGATCCCCTGACCGGTGCCATAGAGCAGACTGTGGTGCGCTACACCATCTACCCCAAGACCCACTACGCCACGCCGCGGGAGACCATCCTCGGGGCCATCGATCACATCAAGGAAGAGCTCAAGGGACGCCGCGAGCAGCTGTTGTCCCTGAACAAGCTGGTGGAAGAGCAGCGCATCAGCCAGCGTACCCAGTTCGACATCGAGATGATGCAGGAGCTGGGGTACTGCTCCGGCATCGAGAACTACAGCCGCTATCTGTCGGGGCGTGCCCCCGGCGAGCCGCCGCCCACCCTGTTCGACTACCTGCCGGGGGATGGTTTGCTCATCATCGACGAGTCCCATGTCACTGTGCCGCAGATCGGCGCCATGTTCAAAGGGGACAGATCCCGCAAGGAGACCCTGGTGGAGTACGGCTTCCGGCTTCCCTCGGCGCTCGACAACAGGCCGCTGAAGTTTGACGAGTTCGAGGCCCTGATGCCCCAGACTGTGTTCGTCTCGGCGACCCCTGGCCCCTACGAGCTGGAGAAGTCCGGCGGCGATGTTGTGCAGCAGGTGGTGCGTCCCACCGGCCTGCTCGATCCTGTCATCGAGGTGCGCCCCGTCACCACCCAGGTGGACGACTTGCTCTCCGAGATCAGGCTGCGGGTGGCGGTGGAGGAGCGGGTGCTGGTCACCACCCTCACCAAGCGGATGGCGGAGGATTTGACCGAATATCTGGCGGATCACGACGTGCGGGTGCGCTACCTGCATTCGGACATAGATACCGTGGAGCGGGTGGAGATCATCCGCGATCTGCGCCTCGGCAAGTTCGACGTGCTGGTGGGCATCAACCTGCTGCGGGAAGGGCTCGACATGCCGGAGGTCTCTCTGGTGGCCATCCTGGATGCGGACAAGGAGGGCTTCCTGCGCTCCACCCGCTCCCTCATCCAGACCATAGGCCGCGCCGCCCGCAACCTCAACGGCAAGGTCATTCTCTACGGCGACACCATCACCAACTCCATGAAGGTGGCCATAGAAGAGACCGAACGGCGCCGTGCCCTGCAGCACGCCCACAACCTGGAGCACGGCATCACGCCAACAGGCCTCAACAAGTCGGTGGGGGATGTGATGGACATGGGGGGGAGCCGCACCGCCGGCAAACCGGGCAGAGGCAGTCGCAAGGCGGCCGAGCCGCAAGGGGAGTACCATGCCCGCTCCGCCAGCGAAATCGCCAAGGAGATCAAGCGGATGGAGGAGCAGATGTTCCAGCATGCCCGGGATCTGGAGTTCGAGCAGGCCGCCGCCATGCGGGATCAGATCCAGCGGCTGCGCGGCGAGTTGATCGAGTCATGAGCGGCAAGCGCTGGCTGATCTGGCGGCGCTTGCGCCGCCTCTATGCCGGTTTTCGCCACCCGGATACCCCCTGGTGGGCCAAGGGGCTGGTGATCCTCATCCTCGTCTATGGCATCAGTCCGGTGGATCTCATCCCGGATCTGGTGCCCTTCGTTGGCTGGCTCGACGACGTCAGCCTGCTGCTGTTGCTGCTCTGGGGGTGGGAGTCCTGCCTGCCCGCAACGGTCAGGAAGGGGCTGGATACCCTGGAATGAGGGGAGAGGCGATGCCGCAGATTGTCGGGCGCAAGGCATTGGCGTAGACTCCACGCCGTTCACTTTATGAGTATGAAAAAATGGATCTGATCCTGTTTGCAATCGACTTTATTCTGCACGTTGACGTGCACCTGAAAGAGCTGTTCGAGCACTATGGCATCTGGGTTTACGCCATCCTGTTCCTCATCATCTTCTGTGAGACCGGCCTGGTGGTGACCCCCTTCCTGCCCGGCGACTCCCTGCTGTTTGCCGCAGGCGCCCTCACAGTGGGCAGCGTGCTGGACGTGCACACCCTGGCGGGGGTGCTGATCATCGCCGCCGTGCTCGGCAACGTGGTGAACTACACCATAGGCCACTTCTTCGGGGATCAGCTGTTTCGCAATCCCGATTCGAAGATCTTCCGCCGCGACTATCTGGTCAAGACCCACGCCTTCTATGCCAAGCATGGCGGCAAGACCATCATCATCACCCGTTTCCTGCCCATAGTGCGCACTTTTGCCCCCTTCGTGGCCGGCATGGGAGCCATGACCTACCCGCGTTTTCTGGCGTTCAACCTGATTGGCGGCTTGCTGTGGGTGTTGTCGTTTGTCTATGCGGGCCACTTCTTCGGCAACCTGCCGGTGGTGCGTCACAATTTCACTCTGCTCATCTTCGGCATCATCGGCATCTCGCTGCTGCCCATGGTCGTCGGCATGGTGAAGGCCAGGATGAACACCGCCAGGGCAAGTTGAGGATGTGCTAAAGAAGGCCGCGTGCTGCAGAGCCTGCGATTGTCTAGTCCTGAAATAGGTTTACACATTTTCGTCTAGCTTCACGTGACTCAGAACCCCCGATGCACTGCATCGGGGGTTCTGTATTTCAAGGCATGATGCGGTCGCTCCAGGTTGTAAATATCCACTGCCTCACGCACCATCTCCCGCGCTTGCGCCAGGTCCTGCGGGCTTTGCAACAACAACTCCCCTTTCAAAATCCCGTTCACCCGCTCCGCCAACGCATTCTGGTAACAGTCATAACCATCCGTCATTGAGCATTTCACCCCGTGCCGGGCATGCAATGACTGATACAGGCCCGAGCAATACTGCACGCCGCGGTCCGAGTGATGGATAAGCTCCCCGCCGCCACGCCGTTGCTTCAGCGCTTGTCTGAACGCCATCGCCACCGACTCGGCGTGCATCCCTTCGTGCACGTGATGGCCCACTATCTTGCGTGAGTAAGCATCCGTCACCAGGCTCAGGTACAGCGGCCCGCTCCTGGCTGGCAGATAGGTGATGTCGGCGACCCAGACTTGCTCCGGTGCCACCGGCGTGACCTGCTCCGGCCCGGCCTTGAGCAAGTTGGGATGACGGTAGATACGGTGAAAACTGTGGGTGGTCTTGTGATACGCCCGCTTTGGCTGCACCAGCAGGCGGTGCTCGGCCAATATCTGAAACAGCCTGTCCCGCCCGACCTTGAGCCCGCCATCATCCTGACCCTGAAGCAGATAATGCAGCTTGCGGGTGCCCACCCGTGGTTGTCGCAGCCGTACCTGACGCACGAAGCGCACCACCTGCAGCCCCTGTGCATGGCGCAGGTCGGCAACCCGATTGCGCTTGTAGTAAGCCTGACGGCTTATCCCCAGAAACCGACAAGCCCTGACGATGGTCAGCCTCTGGACTTGCCGCTGCGAGAGGACTTGCCGGGTCGCTTTTTTACGATGGAGACGCCGTAGTCGTTCTTCAATACATCGACGACGGCCTCAAAGAACTGGGCCTTCTGGCTCATCAGCGCCAGCTGCTGCTCGAGCTCCTTGATGCGCTGTTCGGGCGTCTGGTTGTTGGGGTCAGGCATAGTGATGCTCCTGCCGGCGCGCACAGAAGCCCCCTGGCTCCAATCTTGCCGACCATGTTTACGCAACCATACCAGAACGGTGGAGTTGCCCTGAATGCCGTATCGGGCTTGTGCCTGCTGGCAGGTGAGCTCGCCTTTTTCAATCTGCTCGACCAGTGCCAATTTAAAAGTCAGCGAGTAATCGCGCTGTGTCCGTTTCACACCTTGTCCCATCGGGTTCTCCATTTATTGGGGGGAAAGGTGTAAACCATATTCAGGACGGGACAGATCACAAGAAAGGGGAGCCACTGTGGCTCCCCTTTTTGTCATCCGAGCTTGTCTCTGTCTGTGCCCGGCATGGCTGGTTTGACTGCAACAACGGTAAACAGTACTTGGGCAGTGACCACTACAAACAGCGGCAGTCGGCGAAGCTGGCCACCAGCCAGATGAAAGGGGCATGGAGAAACGGGATCGGCTTGGGTGGCTGACACCGCTGATTGAAAAGGGAGCCGATGGCTCCCTCTTTGTATGCGTCATATATGGTGGCGTCAGCTTCAGTTACAGCAACGACCCTTGACCAGGTTGCCGATGGCGACCACAGCAAACACCAGCAGGTAGGCGGCGAAGATGACCACCAGCCACTGCGGCATGGAGAAACTCAGGAATTGCCAGCTGATCTCGCTGCAATCGCCGTCCGGGAAGAAGAGCCAGGGCACCCACTGATCGAGGGGAGCCCAGCTTGGGAAATCGACGAAGCCTTCGCACACATTGAAGGGGGAGGGGTTCACCTGGTAATCCACATGTTTGAGTGCCAGTTTCAGGCCCCAGAAGGCGCTGTAGCCCCACAGTAGCATGGCGCTCCAGCGGAGATACCATTTCTCTGGCGCCACCATGCCGAGCAGGCCGGCAGCGAACACCCCCAGGATGGCGATCCGCTCATAGATGCACATCACGCAAGGGTGCAGACCCAGCACATGCTGGAAGAAGAGGGCGCACAGCTCGAAGCAGAGCGCGGACGCGGCCAGCAAGCCCCAGGCCAGACGGTGGCTGGCAATACGGCGAAGAAACTCGATCATCTGATTGATCTCACAGAGAAAAATAGTGGCTGAATTAGAGCAGAGCCCCACTTAAAAAGAAAGGGGCCTAATGGCCCCTAGCGTCATCAGTGTGCCGCCGGTGCCAGGGTCGGCACGGCGCCACCCTGCGTCAGCCAGCCAGCCTGGTAGAACCATTCGGTGGCAGGGGCGAGCAGTTGCTCCACCGCAAAGAAACCCACCAGCCCCAGCACCAGAGTGTAGGGCAGGGCCATCCACACCATGCGGCCATAGGAGAGGCGCAGCAGCGGCGCCAGCGCCGAGGTGAGCATGAACAGGAAGGCTGCCTGGCCATTGGGGGTGGCCACCGACGGCAGGTTGGTCCCGGTGTTGATGGCCACCGCCAGCAGATCGAAATGCTCACGGCTGATGGCGCCATTGAGCAGGGCGGTCTTCACTTCGTTGATGTAGACGGTGCCGACGAAGACGTTGTCGCTCACCATGGAGAGCAAGCCGTTGGCCAGATAGAAGAGGGCGAGCTGATCCTCGGGTTTGGCGGCCAGCACCCACTGGATCACCGGCTTGAACAGCTGTTGATCGATGATCACCGCGACCACGCTGAAGAAGACGGTGAGCAGGGCGGTGAAGGGCAGCGCCTCATGGAAGGCCTTGCCGAGGGCATGCTCCTCGGTGACGCCGGTGAAGGACGTCGCGAGCACTATGACGGTCAGGCCGATCAGGCCCACCGCCGCCAGATGCAGTGCCAGACCTGTGATGAGCCAGATGGCGATGGCCGCCTGGACCAGCAGCTTGGCCTTCTCTTGCGGGCTGCGCTGGGCATCTTCGTCGCGCTCGTAGGCTTCCATGATGTGACGCACGGGCTCGGGCAACTTGGTGCCATATCCGAACCAGCGGCACTTCTCCACCAGGATGCAGGTGAGCAGACCGCAGAGGAAGACGGGAATAGTGACCGGGGCCATGCGAATGGCAAATTCACCGAAATGCCAGCCCGCCTGCTCACCAATGATGAGGTTCTGGGGCTCGCCGACCAGGGTGCAAACCCCCCCTAGGGCAGTGCCGATGGCGGCATGCATCATCAGGCTGCGCAAAAAGGCGCGGAACTCGTTCAGGTGCTGGCGAGACAGCTCGTCAATGTCCTCGTCATCCTGATGCTGACCCTCAAACTCGTCGCGGGAGGCCACCTTGTGATAGATGGCGTAGAAACCGGTGGCGACGCTGATGACCACGGCGATCACCGTCAGGGCGTCGAGGAAGGCGGACAGGAAGGCCGACACCAGGCAGAAGGCGAGGGAGAGCAGGGTCTTGGAATGGATGCGGACCAGCATCTTGGTGAAGACGTAGAGCAGCAGCTGTTTCATGAAATAGATGCCGGCCACCATGAAGACCAGCAACAGCAGCACTTCGATGTTGGCCACCAGCTCATGCTTGATCTGGTTCGCCGAGGTCATGCCGATGAGCACGGCTTCGATGGCCAGCAGGCCGCCGGGTTGCAGCGGGTAGCACTTGAGCGCCATGGCCAGGGTGAAGATGAACTCGACCACCAGCAACCAGCCAGCCAGGAAGGGATCAATATGGAAGATGATCGGATTGATCAGCAGGAATATGACGATGGCAATTTTGTACCACCGAGGGGCATTACCCAAAAAATTCTTTGCAAAAGCGCGCCCTAGGCTGATTGGCATAATGATGGTTCTCTGTTCTGTTGTTGGTATCTGCGTCTATGCAGTCGAGCCCGACTCGACCCGAACATCCGGATATTCACCTTTATCAAATTGATTGCACATGATTTTAATCAAGTGAGCGCTAACTATAAATAACGCCGCTGTGCTTGCCCAGCGGCGAGGCGTCGATATCACCATCATTTGGTGTTGCTTGGCTCCGGCCATGTCGTTGTATACATATTTTTAACAAAAAGTTCGGGTTAATGTGAGCAGAGGACTGACCTTCTGCTTGCCAGCATGACCGGCTTTGCTATTATTCGTGAGCCTTTTTACGCACTACAACAGAGTCACCACATGGTCATAAAAGCGCAAAGCCCTGCCGGGTTTGCCGAGGAATACATCATCGAGTCCATCTGGAACAATCGCTTTCCTCCAGGATCCATTCTGCCGGCGGAGCGCGAACTGTCCGAGCTGATTGGCGTGACTCGCACTACCTTGCGCGAAGTGCTGCAGCGCCTTGCCCGCGATGGCTGGCTCACCATCCAGCATGGCAAACCGACCAAGGTCAACAACTTCTGGGAGACCTCGGGTCTCAACATCCTGGAGACCCTGGCACGGCTCGATCAGGACAAGGTGCCGGATCTGGTGGCTCAGCTGCTGTCGGCGCGCACCAACATCTGCACCATCTTCATCCGTGGCGCCATTCGCAACAACCCGGAGCAAGCTGCCGAGATCTTGCGTGGCGCCGATGAGGTTGATAATTCCCCGGAGGCGTACGCCGAGTTCGACTACCGCCTGCACCATCAGCTTTCATTTGCTTCCGGCAACCCTATCTATGCCTTGATCCTCAATGGCTTCAAAGGGTTGTACAGCCGTGTCGGGCGTTATTACTTCTCCGACAAGCAGGCGCGCGAGACGGCAGATGCCTACTACAAGACGCTGCTGGGCTTGGCCGAGACCAAGAATCACGAGGCCGTGTTCATGACGGTACGTCAGTACGGCATAGAGTCCGGCAAGCTGTGGACTCGTCTTCGCCAGGACATGCCGAGCAACCTGTGCGATAACTGATCCTTTGCTTCCAAGAAAAAACGCGCCAAATGGCGCGTTTTTTTATGCTCCTCGCCTGCCCATCAGGTCAGGCTCTTGCGATCCGGGCAACGCCCTATGATGTCCGCGGTGAGCTCGCCGTTATCTTGCTCCAGCACCACATCGAATCCCCACAGCTGGTGCAGATGCTTGAGCACCTCATGGCGCGACTCGCCGAGGGGGATCCGGTTGTGGGGGACATAACGCAGGGTGAGGGAGCGATCCCCCTTCACCGCCACGTTGTAGACCTGAATATTGGGCTCCAGATTGCTCAAGTTGTATTGGGCAGACAGGGTGTTGCGCACCAGCCGGTAACCCTCCTCGTTGTGGATGGCGGAGACCTTGAGGTAGTTCTTCAGATCGTCGTCATCGATGGCAAACAGCTTCATGTCGCGCATCACCTTGGGGCTGAGGAACTGGCTGATGAAGCTCTCGTCCTTGAAGTTCTGCATGGCGAAGTGCAGGGTATCGACCCAGTTGGTGCCGGCGTAATCGGGGAACCAGTATCTGTCCTCCTCTGTGGGGTGCTCGCAGATGCGGCGCAGGTCGGTGAACATGGCAAAACCGAGGGCATAGGGGTTGATGCCCGAGTAGTAGCGGCTGTTGTAGGGGGGCTGGTACACCACATTGGTGTGGCTGTGCAGCACCTCTATCATGAAGCGATCGCTGATCTTCCCCTCGTCATACAGGTGATTGAGGATGGTGTAGTGCCAGAAGGTTGCCCAGCCTTCGTTCATCACCTGGGTCTGTTTCTGCGGATAGAAGTACTGGCTGATCTTGCGCACTATGCGCACCACCTCCCGCTGCCAAGGCTCCAGCAATGGGGCGTTCTTCTCGATGAAGTAGAGGATGTTCTCCTGCGGCTCGGGCGGATAGCGCCTGTCCTCGATACCGGCTGCCTTATGCTGCTTGGGCAGGGTGCGCCAGAGCTCGTTGACCTGGGTCTGCAGGTAATCTTCCCGCGCCTTCTGGCGCCGCTTCTCCTCCGCCAGGGAGATCTTCTGGGGCCGCTTGTAGCGATCCACCCCGTAGTTCATCAGGGCATGGCAGGAGTCGAGCAGCCGCTCCACGGCATCTATACCGTGTTTCTCCTCGCATTCGGTGATGTAGTTCTTGGCAAACAGCAGGTAGTCGATGATGGAGGAGGCATCGGTCCAGGCCTTGAACAGGTAGTTATTCTTGAAAAAGGAGTTGTGACCATAGCAGGCGTGGGCCATCACCAGAGCCTGCATCGGCATGGTGTTCTCTTCCATCAGGTAGGCGATGCAGGGATCCGAGTTGATAACGATCTCATAGGCCAAGCCCATCTGGCCGCGCTTGTAGTTGCGTTCGGTGTGGATGAAACGCTTGCCGAATGACCAGTGCTGGTAGCCGATGGGCATGCCCACACTGGAGTAGGCATCCATCATCTGCTCGGCGGTGATCACCTCGATCTGGTTGGGATAGGTATCCAGCCGATAAAACTTGGCAACCCGGGCTATCTCGTGGTGATAGGTCTCCAGCAGATCGAAGTTCCAGTCAGGCCCATCGTCCAGCGGCGCTATTTTTCTCGCGGTTTCTACCATATGTGATCCCTCAAGCCGCTTGCTTCTTGAACAACTCCCGGAACACCGGATAGATGTCCTCTACCTTGCGAATGTGCTCCATCGCGAAGTGGGGGTAGTGGTCGGCTACCGACTCGTATTCGTGCCACAGGGTCTGGTGAGCGCGGGTGGTGATCTCGATGTAGGAGTAGTAGCGCACCCGCGGCATGATGTCGCGCATCAGTATCTCCCGGCACTGAGGTGAGTCATCCGCCCAGTTGTCCCCATCGGACGCCTGCGCTGCATAGATGTTCCACTGGTTGGCAGGGTAACGCTCGTTGATGATGTCGTTCATCATCTTGAGGGCGCTGGAGACTATGGTGCCGCCGGTCTCCTGGGAGTAGAAGAACTCGTGTTCGTCCACTTCCTTGGCCTGGGTGTGGTGGCGAATGTAAACCACCTCGACGTTCTTGTAGGTCCGGCTCAGGAACAGATAGAGCAGGATGTAGAAACGCTTGGCCATCTCCTTGGTAGCTTGATCCATGGAGCCGGAGACGTCCATCAGGCAGAACATCACCGCCTGACTGGAGGGCACGGGCCGTTTGACGAAGTTATTGAACTTGAGATCGAAGGTGTCGATGAAGGGCACCGCCTCGATCCGTCGTTTCAGCTCCCTGATCTCTTTTTCGAGCTGTGCCATCTCGGCAAAATGTTCGTTGGGATCGAGAGCCAGCAGGGCCAGCCGCTCCTCCAGCTCACGCACCTGGCGCTTCTTGCCCGCCTGCAGCGCCATGCGACGCGCCAGCGAGTTTTGCAGCGAGCGCACCACGTTGATGTTGGCAGGCACTCCGTTGGAGGTGTAGCCCGCGCGGTAGGTTTTCATCTCCATCAGCTGGTTGAGCTGGGTCTTCTGCAGCCGTGGCAGCTCCAGATCCTCAAACAGCAGGTCCAGGTACTCGTCTTTCGAAATCTGGAACACGAAGTCGTCTGCTCCCTCTCCCTGATCAGAAGCCTGTCCTTCGCCCCCGCCCTGACCGCTGCCCCCTCCCTTGGGTCTGTCAATCTTGTCACCGGAGACGAACTGATCGTTGCCCGGGTGCACCATCTCCCGTTTGCCGCCTTGGCCTTGATGGAAATGGGGCTCACCGATGTCCTTGGTCGGGATGCTGATGCTCTCGCCCTTGTCTACGTCCTGAATGCTGCGCTTGGAGACAGCATCCGAGACCGCTTGTTTGATCTGCTTCTTGTAGCGGCGGATGAAGCGCTGCCGATTGACAGCGCTTTTGTTTTTGCCGTTGAGCCTGCGGTCGATAAAATGCGCCATAACTCCCCCTTGAACACGGCAGGGTCAGGATGACTTGCGTACCCTGAGATACCATTCGGAGAGCAGGCGTACCTGTTTACGGGTGTAGCCCTTCTCCATCATCCGTTCGACAAAGTTATCGTGCTTCTTCTGCTCCTCGGCCGAGGTTTTGCTGTTGAAGGAGATAACCGGCAGCAGCTCTTCCGTGTTGGAGAACATCTTCTTCTCGATCACGGTGCGCAGCTTCTCGTAACTGGTCCAGTTGGGGTTACGGCCTGCATTGTTGGCCCGTGCTCGCAGCACGAAGTTGACGATCTCGTTGCGAAAATCTTTCGGGTTGCTGATCCCCGCCGGTTTTTCAATCTTCTCCAGCTCGCTGTTGAGGGATGCCCGGTCAAACAGCTGGCCGGTTTCGGGGTCACGGTACTCCTGATCCTGGATCCAGAAATCGGCGTAGGTGACGTAGCGATCGAAGATGTTCTGCCCGTACTCTGAATACGACTCGAGGTAGGCGGTCTGGATCTCCTTGCCGATAAATTCCACGTAGCGTGGGGTCAGATAGCCCTTGATGAACTCAAGGTAGCGATCGTGCAGCTCCTGCGGGAACTGCTCGCGCTCTATCTGCTGCTCCAGCACATAGAAGAGGTGCACCGGGTTGGCCGCCACTTCCGCATGGTCGAAGTTGAAGACGCGGGAGAGGATCTTGAACGCAAAGCGGGTGGAGAGGCCGTTCATGCCCTCGTCGACGCCAGCGTAGTCGCGATACTCCTGATAGCTCTTGGCCTTGGGATCCGTGTCCTTGAGGCTCTCGCCGTCATAGACTCGCATCTTGGAGTAGAGGCTGGAGTTTTCCGGCTCTTTCAGCCGTGACAATACGGAGAACTGGCCTAGCAGCTCCAGGGTGCCCGGGGCGCACTTGGCCTCGGTCAGCTCGCTGTTGAACAACAGTTTCTCGTAGATCTTCACCTCTTCCGAGACACGCAGGCAGTAGGGCACCTTGACGATGTAAACTCGGTCGAGGAAGGCCTCGTTGTTCTTGTTGTTACGGAACTGCTGCCATTCGGATTCGTTGGAGTGGGCCAGCAGGATGCCGTCGAAGGGGAGGGCGGAGAGCCCCTCGGTGCCGTTGTAGTTTCCTTCCTGAGTCGCGGTCAGCAAGGGGTGCAACACCTTGATGGGCGCCTTGAACATCTCCACGAACTCCATCATCCCCTGGTTCGCCTTGCACAGAGCGCCTGAGTAGGAGTAGGCATCGGCATCATCCTGGGCATAGTGCTCCAGCATGCGGATGTCAACCTTGCCCACCAGGGAGGAGATGTCCTGGTTGTTGTCATCGCCGGGTTCTGTCTTGGCGATGGCGATCTGATCCAAGATGGAGGGGTTGACCTTCTCCACCTTGAACTTGGTGATGTCACCGCCAAACTCGTGCAGCCGCTTGGCCGCCCAGGGAGACATGATGGGCCTCAGGTAGCGGCGCGGTATGCCGTACTCTTTTTCCAGGATCTCGCCGTCCTCTTCGATGTCGAACAGGCAGAAGGGGTGGTCGTTGACCGGCGATCCCTTGATGCGATAAATGGGCACTTTTTGCATCAGGGACTTGAGTTTCTCGGCCAGCGAGGATTTGCCGCCGCCAACGGGACCCAGCAGGTAGAGGATCTGTTTCTTCTCTTCCAGTCCCTGGGCGGAGTGCTTGAGGTAGGAGACGATCTGCTCGATCGCCTCTTCCATGCCATAGAAGTCTTTGAAAGCGGGATAGCGTGCGACGACGCGGTTGGAAAAGAGGCGGCTGAGGCGCGGATTGACGGAGGTGTCGATCATTTCCGGTTCGCCGATGGCAACCAGCAGTCGTTCGGCGGCGGAGGCGTAGCAGGATTTGTCCTGTTTGCACATATCCAGAAACTCCTGGATGCTGTACTCCTCCTCTCTGGCCTTCTCATACCGCTGTTGATAGTGCTCGAAGATGCCCATAACTTAGCCCTCGTTATAGTCGCTTACCCTGAAAAAGAGTGGATCACTACTTTTGTTCTGTTTACCTCTTAAGCCTAGTCAACAGCCCCCAGTAATCCATCGCCATCATTGGTTTAAGTTTGTACGGGAGCTTCCCGATCCTCATGCGGGAAGAGGCAGCCAATGACATCTCTATGTTACTGACTGTTAAATTATTTTTGCCACGACAGTGATGCAAATGTCAAAGACATAAAAAATAAATGTTTGTGTGGCAGGGGCAGAAAATGATGGCTCCCCGGTTTGTGGAATCGAAGTGCAGGCGGGGCAAGGGCGGCAGGGGAGAAGAGGTGAAATATGGTGACGCTTACGTTAACGTAATGATCGTTGTTTGGTGTTAAAGCTCTAATTTTTACATTGACGCTACATTCTGGCTGCTCTAGATTGGCCCTGTGTCGAGCAGTCATCGCTTTAGCAAGAGAGTGGGTGATTGTGCAGATACTAAGCTCTGTTTAAGCACGTTTCCGTTGGCTTGACCCTCGCATCCGCGAGGGTCTTATTTTTTCAGCGTCCGGCAAGCTGGTGATCAAGATTCGGCAGGATAGATCGCCGATACCGCCGCCAGCACTTCGGCGAAGGGATGGGAGGCCAACTGGCCAAAACCGGCCAGGTTTCTCGCCTTGGTCCGGGTGGTCAGGGGGGTGGCGATACCACAAAGGAAGCGGGTCAGGATCCGGGGATGGCGCTGCTGACACAGGGCAATCAGAGGATCGCACCAGGCGCGCAAGCCGTGCTCGTTGGGCAAGCTCTGAGGCGGCAACGGCGGCAGCACGGCTATCTCCCCCCGGCAGACGGAGCAGTGCCCGCACTGCTCGGGCGCCTCTTCATCGGCAAAATAGCGGGCCAGCTCATGGCTCAGGCAGCGGCTCGAGGTAAAGAACCCCAGCAGGGCCTGAAGTCGGTCCAGTTCACTCTGCTCCTTTTGCTCGAACAGGGCATGGAGCTGATCTGCCAGCGACTCGATGGCGAGATCCTGGCGCAGAACCCTATATACCTCAGTCATCTGCTTGCTTTCCAGCTCGATCCAGCCCTGCTGCTGCAGATAGTCCAGCGCGGCGGCGGCTCTTTGCCGTTCCCCCTGATACCCCTGCCACAGCGCATCGAAGTCCATGGTGCACCAGCTGCGCGCCTGGGGAGCACAGGCAAACAGCTGCTCCAGAAACTGGCGGCGATCGGGGTTGAAGCGGGCCAGGATCTCCCGTTTTTCCAGCACAAACTTGAAGCGGTACTCGGCAAAGTAGCTGTAGGCCGGGGCAATGACCCCCGCCATCTCCAGATAGACCAGCAGGGTCTTGAGGGGCAGTTGGCGGATGTTGATTTCATTGGAGAGGCGCAACAGACCAAATTCCCACTCGGCCCCGCTCTGTTGCAGGATCTGGAGCAAGCTCAGGATGGCGTCCCTGTCCGGGGTATCCCCATAGACGAAGTTTTCCAGCACAGGCAACTGGGCGCGGCTTGCCAGCACCATGCAGCGGGAGGGGAGGCCATCACGTCCGGCGCGGCCTATCTCCTGGCTGTAGTTCTCGATGGATTTGGGCAGATCGTAGTGAATGACACGGCGGATATCGGCCTTGTCGATGCCCATGCCAAAGGCGATGGTGGCGACGATGCAGTCGAGTCGGCCGGCCATGAAGTCGTGCTGGATCTGGCTGCGCAGGGCAGGATCCAGCCCCGCATGATAGGCACAGGCGCGGATGCCGATGGCCTGCAACTGATCGGCACACTGCTGCGCGCTGTGCTGCAGGGTGACGTAGACGATGGTGGGGGCCGCGGGATCGCGGCGCAACTCGTCACGCAGCCAGCCATCGCGGGCACTGCCAGCCAGCGGAATGACGGCGAGATCCAGATTGGGGCGATAGAAGCCTGTCACTACCAGATCCTCGGCCTCGATGGCAAATTTGGCCTGCATGTCTGCCATGACCGCCGGAGTGGCGGTGGCGGTGAGCAGCAGTACCTGAGGAATGGCCAGATCGCGGCGATGGTCCGGCAGCTTCAGATAGTCGGGCCGAAAATTGTGACCCCATTCCGAGATGCAGTGCGCCTCATCCACCACCAGCAGGGAGAGCGGCACCTGGGCGATGAAGCGGCGAAAGCGCTCGTTCTTGAGGCGCTCCACCGAGATCATCAGGATCTTGAGCTGGCCGTCACTGGCCTGCTGCATCACCCGGCGGCTCTCCTCGGGGGTCTGGCTGGAGTCCAGGGTCGCGGCGGCAATCCCCTTGCGCTGCAAGAAGGCGAGCTGATCGTGCATCAGCGCCAGCAGGGGGGAGATGACCAGGGTCAGATGGGGCAGTGCCAGCGCGGGCAACTGATAGCAGAGGGACTTGCCTGCGCCGGTCGGGAAGATGGCCGCCGCACTCTTGCCGGCCAGCAGGCGGCTGATCACCGCTTCCTGGCCGGGTCGCAGCCGATCGAAGCCGAAGTGTCGGGTCAATAAAGAGGTGATCATGGCAACAGGCTCCAGTGCAAAGTGAGCGGCATGATACCACTGTCGCCCCTACATCGGCCGATGATCGGACTGGTTTGGTGACAATTCGACCGTGGTTGATATTGTGTTATCACATTGTTGTAGATTTTTTGTGAGGTAACCCTGATATTTTTCAGTGATTATGTGGAAAAAAACGGTGGCAGATGGGATATTCCTTGTCCGCAACACCACGCGTACTGGACAGATCCAGAAGAAGGTTTGCCAACGGCACCACCGTCCACAGGCCGGTGTCAATGCGCGCGGCAGGTTGCCAACAGGACTAATGATTCACGCACCATGAGTGCACAGGGACTATTTGATGACACAACAACACCCCCTCATAAAACTGGTCAACAGCACCAGTCTGGTTAGCCAGATCCTGGTCGGTCTGGTATTCGGTATCCTCCTTGCCATGTTCATGCCTGAATGGGCCAAGGCGGCGGGTCTGCTTGGCAGCCTGTTCGTCGGTGCCCTGAAGGCGGTCGCCCCGCTGCTGGTCTTCGTGCTGGTGATGTCGGCGATCATCGGTCACAAGCAGGGTCAGAAGACCAACATGAAGCCGATCTTGCTGCTCTATGTGCTGGGGACCTTCCTGGCCGCCGTGGTGGCCGTGATGGCGAGCTTCCTGTTCCCCTCCAACCTGCATCTGGTGGCCAGCAGTGCCGAGATCACCCCGCCGGGCGGCATCACCGAGGTACTGCAGACCCTGCTGTTCAACGTGGTGACCAACCCGGTGAAGGCGCTGCTGGATGCCAACTACATAGGTATCCTGGCCTGGGCCATCGGCCTTGGCATCGCCATGCGTCACGCGGGTGACAGCACCAAGGCGCTGATCACCGACCTGTCCCACGGGGTCTCCAGCATCGTCAGAGCTGTGATCCGCTGTGCGCCGCTCGGCATTCTGGGTCTGGTGGCATCCACTCTGGCCGAGACAGGTTTCGATGCCCTGTTTGGCTATGCCCAGCTGCTGGTGGTGCTGATCGGCTGCATGCTGTTCATCGCCTTCGTGGTCAACCCGCTCATCGTGTTCTGGAAGATCAAGCGCAACCCCTATCCGCTGGTGCTGACCTGCCTGAAAGAGAGTGGCGTGACCGCCTTCTTCACCCGCAGCTCCGCCGCCAACATTCCGGTCAACATGGCGCTGGCCGAGAAGCTGCGTCTGCCGGAAGACACCTACGCTGTCTCCATTCCGCTGGGTGCCACCATCAACATGGCCGGTGCCGCCATCACCATCACTGTGCTCTCCATGGCAGCGGTGCACACCCTGGGGATGGAAGTGGATCTGGCTACCGCCATTCTGCTCTCCGTGGTCGCCACCATCAGCGCCTGTGGCGCCTCCGGCGTGGCCGGCGGTTCCCTGCTGCTGATCCCGCTGGCGTGCAGCCTGTTTGGCATCAGCAACGACATCGCCATGCAGGTCGTCGCCGTGGGCTTCATCATAGGGGTGCTGCAGGATTCCGCCGAGACGGCCCTCAACAGCTCCACCGACGTACTGTTCACCGCGGCCGCTTGCATGGCCGAGGATGAGAGCCTGCTGGAGGCGGCCCCGCTGCCCAGCCGCGAAGCCTGATCCCCTTAGCTTTTCCCTAAATGCTGGCGCCCTCTTCGGAGGGCGCTTTTTATTGCCTGCGATCTTGTGTCAGCGACGCTTGCCCTTCCTTAATCCAATCTGCCTGTTGTCGCTGTGGGCCTCTCGTCCATGGGAGGACCCGGCGCCTGCTTGAGAGGGCGGCCGCGGCTACCCCCTCTGGAAAGAAGGGCCGGGAGCTATCGGCTCAGGCGTTGATGAGTTGTCAGGCCGCTGCGTCGTCATAGCGGCAAAGCACCAAGGCTCGTCAGCGGGCATATGGGCGCCGGGCTGGCGCATCAGGGCTCTCGTTCTGTGTCGCCGCATCGGATCGTGGGCGAGCGACGACATCCCGTGTTTCGGGTGCAAACCCAGGCCCCTGAGGGGCGGCCCTGGTGGCACCATGCTGGCGCGGCATCGCATCCATCTCCGTGCACTGGCACCCGGCAAAGGGCTGGCGAAGGTCAGAAGGGAAATTGGGCGGGGATACGGGTCATTCGGCAGCGAGGGGGCTACCAGGCTGCCATCCCTGCTTTTCGCCCAAGTGTGGGGGCGTGGGGAGAGGGGCAGATTGCACGGGCGGCAACGCAGCGGGGGAAACGATTGGGGGAGGGCGCTTGATACGGAAGATGGTCTTGATCCTAGCCCTTGCAGGGGCCCCGGGGCAGAGCAATGAAAACAGCCCGGCACGCTGAGCCTGCCGGGCTGTGGGTCTCTGGTCGGGTCAGCCGGCGATCCGGTGACCCTGGCTATCGGGGACGGGGTTAGCCGACCAGCTGATAGAGGATGGCAGAGATGGCAATGAGGCCCATGGTTGCTACGAACACATTGCTGATCTGGCCCTGGTATTTCGCCATGGCCGGGACGCGCTTGATGGCGTACATCGGCATCAGGAACAGGATTGTGGCGATGATGGGGCCACCCAGGGATTCGATCATGCCGAGGATGGAGGGGTTGATCACGGCCACACTCCACAGGGTCAGAATGAAGAAGGCGATGATGAACAGCTCAATCTTCTTGTGGTTCGGCTCTTTGCCGGAGGAGCGCATCTGCTGCATCACCATGCCCTTCAGACCTTCACGGGCACCCAGGTAGTGACCGAAGAAGGAGGAGACGATGGCGACGAAGGCAACCAGCGGACCGAAGTAGGAGATGAAGGGGCTCGCATGCTGGTTGGCCAGGTAGGAGAGCACGGCAATGTTCTGGGACTTGGCTTCTGCCAGCTGGGCCGGAGTCAGGCTCATCACGCAGGAGAAGACGAAGAACATCACGAAGCCCAGCAGTACGATGGCGGTGCGCTTCAAGATGGCGTCTGACTTGGCGACGGCGTTGTCACCGTGATCACGGCGCTGGGCCAGGGCGAAGCTGGAGATGGCCGGGCTGTGGTTGAAGGAGAACACCAGCACAGGGATGGTCAGCCACAGGGTGGTGGCGAAATCCTTGGCGGAAGGCACCTGGGCCAGGGCGGCACCTGTCCAGTCCGGGATCAGGTAGAGGGAGATGCCCGCCAGGATGGCGATGAGCGGGTACACCAGGAACTCGGTGACCTTCAGCATCAGCTTCTCACCGGCCAGCATGACCGACATCATGGCCATGATCAGCACTATGGAGAGGATCCAGCGCGGTGGCGCCGTCATCTGCAGCTGGTTGACCAGGAAGCTCTCGACGGTATTGGTGATGCCCACGCCGTAGATCAGCACTATGGGGTAGATGGCGAAGAAGTAGAGCAGGGTGATTAATTTGCCGGCGCCCACGCCGAAATGCTCTTCCACCACTTCGGTGATATCCGCATTTGGCTTCTTGGAGGAGAGCACGAAGCGCGCAAGGCCACGGTGGGCCAGGTAAGTCATGGGGCCGACCAGCAGCGCCATGACCACCAGTGGCCAGAAGCCACCCATGCCGGCGTTGATGGGCAGGAACAGGATGCCGGCGCCGACGGCGGTGCCGAACAGGCTGATAACCCAGGTGGTGTCTTGTTTGCTCCAACCGCGTGATTGGACCGAGCGGATCCCTTGCTCCTGTGCGGCTGCAACGTCCTGTGCGCCAGTGACAGTATTGGACATGTGTCTCACCCCGAATGTGTGGTTTTAATTAGTCGGCGCAAGAATACTTTTTTTTTAATCAAAAATGTTGATCAGATTCACCTTTATGAGGCTGAAACCCGCACTTTCTTATAGAAATGTGATCAAAAGAATAAATAATCAAAATTTATTTATCATATGCGGTGTTAGTTGAATGTTAAATGGATAATCTTTCACCTCACCAGGTTATCAATATGTTGTCCTGACAGGTGCTGGGCCAGTTGGCGGATCATGCTGGCGGTGGCCCCCCAGATGAAGGAGTGTTGCCAGGGGATCCAGTAGATGGTGTGGCGCTTGCCCGCCCTTGGGAGGGTCAGGGCTATGTGATGGGCCGGATCCAGCACATGGCTGAGGGGCACCTCGAAGGCTTGCTCCACCTCATCGGGGCTGAGGGCAAGCCGATAGTCGGGGTCTATCATGGCCAGCACCGGCAGGACATCATACAGGGAGATAGTGTTGAGGGGGGTGAGGCTGCCGATGACCCGGATCTGGGAGGCGGGGATCCCCAACTCCTCGTGGGTCTCTCGCAGGGCCGTGTGGATCAGGTTCTCATCTTCCGGATCCTGGCGCCCGCCGGGGAAGCTTATCTGCCCCGGGTGGTGGCGCAGGGTGGGGCTGCGGCGGGTCAGCAACAGGTGCAACCCCTGGGGGCGTTCCACCAGGGGGATCAGCACAGCCGCCGGTTTGAGCCCCGCCAGCATCAGGCGATGGGCGGGGGCGGGGCGCTGCAACAGGAAACGGGTCAGCAGCTCGGCGCGGTTCATCTCGATATCCATCTCGGTCCTGGTCTCCTTGGGGCGGGCGAGGGCAGTCACAGGTTCATTGGCGCAGGGCATCCAGCAGCGGCAGGATGCGGGCCACCTTGTCGTAGGTCTCCTGATATTCGGCGTCCGGGTCTGAGTCGGCGATGATGCCCCCTCCCGCCCAGCAATGGAGCCGGCCGGCTTCGGCTATCAGGGTGCGAATGCAGATGCTGGTGTCCATCCGGCCGTGCTGGCTCAGGTAGCCGATGCTGCCGCAATAGGCGTTGCGCCGCACCGGCTCCAGCTCCTCGATGATCTCCATCGCCCGGATCTTGGGGGCCCCCGTGATGGAGCCGCCAGGGAAACAGGCCCGCAGCAGATCCACCCCCTGCCAGCGCGCATCCAGCTCACCGTGAATGGTGGAGACAAGGTGATGCACGGCGGGGAAGGACTCCACCGCAAACAGGCTAGGCACGCTGACGGAGCCCGGGCGGCTGACCCGACCTATGTCGTTGCGCAGCAGATCCACGATCATCAGGTTTTCCGATCTGTCCTTGTCGGCACTGGCGAGCGACTCGGCCACTTGCCTGTCGATGGCGGGATCCGGATGACGGGGCCGGGTGCCCTTGATGGGTTTGGTCTCGATGTGGCGGCCATCGAGCAGCAGGAAGCGCTCGGGGGAGAGGCTCAAAATGGCGCTCTGGGGCAACCGGACAAAGGCCGAGAAGGGGGCCTTGTTGGCGACGCTGAGGGCGAGATAGGCGGACCACTCGTCCCCGCCATAGGGGGCGCTGAAGCGCTGGGTCAGGTTGATTTGATAGCAGTCCCCCGCCGCCAGATAGGCCTGGATGCGGGCGAACTTCTCGCCGTACTCGGCCCGACTCATGTTGCTCTGCCACTCTCCCTGCAAGGCGAAGGGGGCGCCGGCCTGCGGGGTTTGCGCCGCCAGCCACTGCAGGCGTCTCGCGAGTCCGGCCTCATCTCCCCAGTGCACCAGCTGCCAGCGGCCGGTCGCGACCTCCCGCAGCAGTGCCCAGTCGTAGATCCCCACCGCCATGTCAGGTACCTGGATGTCCGCACTGGCCTGGGCGGGCAGACGCTCGAATCGCCGCCCCAGATCGTAGCCAAAGAGCCCCAGGGCGCCCCCTATGAAGGGCAGGTCATGTTCATCCTGCACCTGATCCCCCAGCAGGGCCTGCTGGGTGCGGGCGAGCAGGGTGAGGGGATCTTCTTCATGCAGGGTCTGGCTGCCTGCGTGGCGCAGACAGGTGCTGGTGCCCCGGGTCTCCAGGGTGGCGAGCGGATCGGCGCTGATGATGTCAAAGCGGTTGTCGGCGCCCGTTGGGCCTGCCGATTCCAGCAAGATGGCCCAGGCCTGGTGTTGCAAGCGGGCAAACAGGGCATGAAGCGATGCTTGCGGGTCGAAATGGTGGATATGCAGTCTTGGTTTCATTTTTTGTTACACAGGCAACAGTTTGCACCCAGCTCCCTAGCCGGTTCGGGTGCTCAAGCGTATCATGGCCGCCGGCATTTTTAAGAAAAACACCGTTATAAAAACACGCCGTAGTCGCCGGCTCTGTGCGCATTCGCCGCCTGCCGAAGGCCCGGCTCATATGGAAGCCCTTGCTCGCGCAAGCGACGACAAGGACCAGTGAGGATGATATGAGCATCATTAGAAAACAGGACTTTATCGATTCCATTGCTGACGCCCTGCAGTACATCTCTTTCTACCACCCCCTCGATTTTGTCCATGCCGCCAAGGCTGCCTATGACCGCGAGATCAACCCGGCCGCCAAGGATGCCCTGGCCCAGATCCTGATCAACTCCCGCATGTCTGCCGAAGGGCATCGCCCCCTGTGCCAGGACACCGGCATCGTCACCTGCTTCGTCAAGATCGGCATGCAGGTGCAATGGGACAGCGACATGACGGTCCAGGAGATGGTGGATGAGGGCACCCGCCGTGCCTACACCAACCCGGACAACCCGCTGCGTGCCAGCGTGCTGGCGGATCCGGCCGGCAGTCGCAAGAACACCAAGGACAATGCCCCTGCTGTGGTGCACATCGACATGATCCCGGGGGACAAGGTGGAAGTGAGCATCGCGGCCAAGGGCGGCGGCTCCGAGAACAAGTCCAAGATGGTGATGCTCAACCCCTCCGACGACGTGGTCGAATGGGTGCTCAAAACCGTGCCGACCATGGGCGCCGGCTGGTGCCCGCCTGGCATGCTGGGGATCGGCATCGGCGGCACCGCCGAGAAGGCGGCCGTGCTTGCCAAGGAAGCCCTGATGGAGCACATCGACATTCAGGAGCTGATCGCCCGGGGTCCTGAGACCACAGAAGAGAAGCTGCGGGTCGAGCTCTATGACAAGGTCAACCGGCTGGGGATTGGTGCCCAGGGTCTGGGCGGCCTTACCACAGTGTTGGACGTGAAGGTCAAGTCCGCCCCGACCCATGCCGCCTCCAAGCCGGTGGTGATGATCCCCAACTGCGCCGCCACCCGTCATGTTCACTTCGAGCTCGATGGCTCTGGCCCCGCCGAATTGACCCCGCCGAAGCTGGAAGACTGGCCACAGATCACCCGAGAAGCGGGCGGCAACGTGCGCCGGGTCAACGTCGATGGCATCACCAAGGCCGAACTCGCCAGCTGGAAGAGCGGCGATACAGTGCTGCTCTCCGGCAAGATCCTCACCGGCCGTGACGCGGCCCACAAGCGCATTGCCGACATGCTGAAAAATGGCGAAGGCATGCCGGAAGGGGTCGACTTCACCAACCGCTTCATCTATTACGTCGGCCCGGTCGATGCGGTGCGTGACGAAGTGGTCGGCCCGGCTGGCCCCACCACCTCCACCCGGATGGACAAGTTCACCGACATGATGTTGGGTGAAACCGGCCTCATCGGCATGATAGGCAAATCCGAGCGGGGTCCGAAAACTGTCGAGAGCATCAAGCAGCACCAGGCCGTCTATCTGATGGCCGTGGGGGGCGCCGCCTACCTGGTGGCCAAGGCCATCAAGAAGGCCCGTGTGGTTGCCTTCGCCGATCTGGGGATGGAAGCCATCTATGAGTTCGAGGTGGAAGACATGCCGGTGACAGTGGCGGTCGACTCCCAAGGCAACAATATCCATGAAACCGGCCCGGCTTACTGGTCTGCCAAAATCGCCGAGCTGGATACCAGGCTCGCCTGATCCTGTGCAAGCCCCTGGCGGGGCGCCGGGCAGATAGCAGCCCATCACACAGGCCATATGACAGTCATATGACAGAAGGCGACCTCAGGGTCGCCTTTCTCGTCTTGGTTACCGCCTGACTGACGCGCGGGGGCGGGGAGCCCTGCCAGCTGGCGCGGGTCGGCGTGTATTAGTGGTTCAGGTAGACGTCCTGCCCACCGTAACAAAGGGGGCCACCCTGGGAGGGGGTGGGCTCGAAGAAGCGGGTCAGGACCCCGGTACGCTGCCCCAGGGTGCTGAGGCTGCTGCGATCCAGGGCAACCCGTTCCGGCAGCCAGGTCAAGACGGCGGCACAATGGCCGTTGGCCAGGCTCTGCTCCAGCAGACGTTGCCAGTTCTTGATCTTGGGGCCGTGGACCACCAGTACCCGGGCTGGGTTGATCCCCTGTGCCTGCAGTTGCTTGGCCACGGGCAGCCCTGGCGGGGCTATGAGCAAAATCCAGCCGCTGTCGCTCTGGCTCAATCTTCCCAGCGCATCCAGCAGCGGGGCTTCATGGAGATCCATGGCCAGTCGATGCTCATGCTCCGCCTTGCCCTGATGGCGGGTGGGCCAGGTGGTGATAACACCGGCAGAGGAGGAGAGTGGGCGATGACTCAGGGGCTGGCTCATATGTGTGTCCTGTATGAATAACCATGCTGTATGTGTATACAGTAGTTCTATCTCATGCCAGTGACAAGGCGTTTGTGATTAAAAATGTGAGCCGACTAACAGGGTTTTTTATTAACTATTTGAATTTAAATACTATTTATATTGATGGTGGGGCGGGTGTTTTTTAACCTGTAGACAAAGCGCGGGTCGGCGCTCATGGTTATACAGTATGTATGGCAAGAGGAGGGACCAAGATGGATGTGAGCACCTTGCAACGGCTGGACGCCAATATTCTGCTCGGGATCATCAACGAGAAGCTGCGGCTGGAGTGCGATGGTCTGGAAGAGTTGCTGGCTTACTACGACATGACGGAGGATCAGCTGGCCACCCGTCTGCAGCAGATTGGTTATCACTACGACCCCATGAGTAACCAGTTCAAGGCTCATGGTTAATTCAGCTCAGGAAGCTGCCCCAATTGGGGCAGCTTCCTTTTATTGCCGCGCTGATGCATCAAGCATTGAAAGCGATTTCATCGCCGGCCGAATTGCGGCTTATTTTCACGTATTTTCAGCCGCTGGCAATCATTGAAAACCTATTCATGAATCCATCTTTTTGGATTTCATTCAATGTTTTGATTTTTAAGGTTATTTTTATTTTGTTCAGGCGGGATATAGGAAAGGGTTTTCATGGTGAAACTGTCATTTTTATACGTTAAAGTGTGACTCACGTTAACTTTTAAACCCCCGGCTTTAGCTAGTATGCCCACGCCGGAACATATTCTGAGATAACAACAGCGCCGGTCCCTCAAGGGGATAACATTTTTTATTTGTAACGAAGGAAAATGGTTTATGGCTACCAAGAAGAAGACAGACCAGGATCTCCAACTGGATAAAGATCAGCTCAAGGCGAGTATCGTGCGTCACCTGCGTTCTACCTTGGGTACAAGCGAACAGAAAGCCTCTCCCGAAGCATGGTGGAAAGCGACCGCTGCCGCCGTCAACGAACAGGTGTACGAGCGCCTGACCCGTACTCAGCAGACTCACTTCAAGAAAGATACTCGTGCGATTCACTATCTCTCTGCTGAATTCCTTATGGGGCGTTTGACCTCCAACAACCTGCACAACCTCTCCCTGTACAAGATTTGCGAAGAGGCCCTGGGTGAACTCGGTCTGGAACTGACCGATCTGTGCGAACAAGAGCCGGACATGGCCCTTGGCAACGGCGGCCTGGGTCGTCTGGCCGCCTGCTTCATCGACTCCCTGGCCACCCTGAACTACCCGGCGGTGGGTTACGGTATCCATTACGAGCACGGCCTGTTTCGTCAGGAGATCCAGGATGGCCGCCAAATCGAGCGCCCGGACTCCTGGCGTGAATATGGCAACCCCTGGGAGATCTGCCGCCCCGAGTCGGTGCAGGAAATCCCGCTCTACGGTTACGTGGAGACAGTGTTCGGTGACAAGGGCGGCCTGAAGAAGGTGTGGCACGCCGGTCGCAAGATCAAAGGGGTGCCTTGGGACATTCCTGTGGTGGGTTTTGGCGGTCACACCGTCAACATCCTGCGGCTGTGGGAATCCCGCGCCTCCGAGTTCTTTGACTGGGACGTGTTCAACGCCGGTGGTTACATCGACTCCCAGGCTGAAAAAGCCCAGGCCGAGACCATCTCCAAGGTGCTTTACCCGAACGACGAGACAGATGCAGGCAAAGAGCTGCGCCTGATCCAGCAGTACTTCTTCTGTGCCTGCTCCATCAAGGACATCATGCGCCGCTACAAGCGGGTCCATGGTGCGGACTTCCGCAACTTTGCCGCGCAAATTGCCATCCAGCTCAACGATACCCACCCGACAGTGGCCATCCCCGAGCTGATGCGAGTGCTGGTGGACGAGGAAGACCTGCATTGGGATGCCGCCTGGGCCATCTGCTACCAGGTCTTCTCCTACACCAACCACACCCTGCTGCCGGAAGCGCTGGAGAAGTGGTCCGTCAGCCTGTTCGAGAAGGTGCTGCCCCGTCATCTCGAGATCATCTACGAGATCAACGCCCGCTTCCTGAACGAGCTGGTGGAGCCCAAGTGGCCGGGCAACGATGCCATCAAGGCCAAGCTCTCCATCATCGAAGAAGGGGACGTACGCAAGGTGCGCATGGGCAACCTGTGCGTCATCGGCTCCTCCAAGGTGAACGGCGTGGCCGAGATCCACTCCAAGCTGGTGAAAGAGGATCTTTTCCCCGAGTATGCCGAGCTGTGGCCAGAGAAAATGTGCAACGTCACCAACGGCGTGACCCCCCGTCGCTGGCTGCTGGCCTGCAACCCCGAGCTCTCCGCCCTCTACAACGAGGTGGTGGGCAAGGAGTGGCCGCTGCAGCTGGACAAGCTGCGCAGCGTGACCAAGTTTGCCGACGACAAGGCGTTCCAGCAGCAGTTCATGACCATCAAGCGTCACAACAAGGAGAAGCTGGTCAAGGTCATCAAGGCGGAAACCGGTATCGATGTCTCGGCCGAGGCGATCTTCGACGTCCAGATCAAGCGTCTGCACGAGTACAAGCGTCAGCAGTTGAACCTCATCCACATCATGGCGCTCTACCGTCGTCTGCTGGCGAACCCGGACTATGACATGCATCCGCGCGTGTTCATCTTCGGCTCCAAGGCGGCGCCCGGTTACAAGCTGGCCAAGGACATCATCTACGCCATCAACAAGCTGGCGGAGCGGGTCAACAACGATGCCCGCATCCAGGGCAAGCTGAAAGTGGTGTTCATGCCGAACTACCGCGTGAGCCTGGCCGAGAAGCTGATCCCGGCGGCGGATGTCTCCGAGCAGATCTCCACCGCAGGCTACGAGGCCTCAGGGACAGGCAACATGAAGATGGCACTGAACGGCGCCATCACCATAGGTACCCTGGACGGCGCCAACATCGAGATCGCGGAAGAGGCGGGGGCCGAGAACTGCGCCATCTTCGGTCTTAACGTGGACGAGGTGAAGTCCCTGAAGGCGCGCGGTTACAACCCGTACGACTTCTACTATGCCAACTCCGAGCTCAAGGCGGTGCTGGACTGGTTCGACACCGACTACTTCACGCCGGGTCGCCCGGGGGAACTCGCCTCCATCAAGCGCTCCTTGCTGGAAGGGGGAGACCCTTACCTGACCCTGGCCGATTTTGCCTCCTACTCCGAAGCACACAAGCTGATCGATACCTGGTATCGGGATCCGGCGCTGTGGGCGAAGAAGGCCATCATCAACTCGGCCACCATGGGCAAGTTCAACTCCGACCGCTCCATCCAGGACTACGTGGATCGGATCTGGAAATTGAAGAGCTGCAACGTCGGCTGACCACACCCAATATGAAAAAACCCCGCATCGCGGGGTTTTTTTATCTCCTCTGGCCGAGGAGGCTTCAGCGCTTGTCGACGATCTCGGTGCCGGCCGGCACGCGCTTCCTGCCGGTGATCATGGCCCTGATGAGATCGCCCTGGGTCAGGCGATCGAGGACGATGACCGCCAGCACATGGATGAAGATGGCGATCTGCAGCGCCTTGGCAAAGAACTCGTGCAGCTCCTCCATGAGATCCTCATTAAACAGCTGTTCGTACCCCGTCATGATCCCGGTGACGGCTGTCCCCACCAGACAGGTCAACAGCAGCAGTATCATCAAGGCACCCAGCGGATTGTGGCCGGCATGATAGGGGTGCTTGCCCTGCCAGCTGGCCTGCAGGTAGCGGCCCAGGCGGGCCGGGGTCGGAAACCACTGGGCAAACCTGGCGTAGTCTGAGCCGGCAAATCCCCACAGGATGCGCAGCACCAGCAATCCGGCCAGGGCGTATCCGACATAGCGGTGATTGCGTCTGCCCTCATCCAGGATGAACAGGTTGAGCACGCACAGCAGGACGGTTGCCCAGTGAAACACCCTGATCAGGGGATCCCACACCCTGATGGCCTTGCCGCTTTCCATCGCTTTCTCCATGATTTTTTTCCTCTCGTTGTGATGCATACCGGCTTTCCATACGCCTGTTGCCGGAGCGCCGTTGCCCGCATCATGGAGGTACTTTCTTAAGGCCGTGTTAATGGCCCGGGGCGCGTCACAGGGGCAGGGCCAGTGGCAAGGAGAGGGGGAGAGGCTGGGGGGAAGCTCTAGGGGGGAAGAATAAACAGAGCCCCGACGGTGCGGGGCTCTGGTGTGTCAACGGGCCTGGGTGCAATGGCTCAGGGGTTGGGCCGTCAGCCTGGCACCGGGATCAGTGCAGTATATCGCCGAAGAAATAGGCCAGCAGGGTCAGGATGACGGTGAACACCAGGTTCAGCACCAGACCGGCTCGCATCATCTCCCGCTGCTGGATGTGACCGCTGGCGAAGACGATGGCGTTCGGCGGGGTGGCCACCGGCAGCATGAAGGCGCAGGAGGCGCCGACGGCGATAAGCACAGACACCACTATGGGGGAGACCCCCAGCGCCTCGGCCACACCGGCGAACAGCGGCACCAGCAGGGCGGCGGTGGCGGTGTTGGAGACCAGCTCGGTCAGGAACACCACGAAGGCGGCAAGGCAGAGCAATATGATGAAGATGGGCATGGTGGAGAGCGCACTGGAGAGGTGCTCCGCCAGGAAGGCGTTGGCACCGGTTTGCTTGAGGATGGCGCTCAAGGTCAGGCCACCCCCGAACAGCAGCAGCACGCCCCAGTCGGTGTTCTGGTTGATGTCATCCCAGCTGGCGACCCGGCTGACGGCGATGGCCAGGATGGCGCCCATGGCGATCAGGGTATCGAACTGGGGAATGCCGCCGAGCGCCGCGGCCAGGGGCTGGGAGCCAATCCACAGCAGCACTGTGGTCAGGAAGATGAGCAAGGTGGTCTTGCGCTGGCCGGTCCACTCTATGGTGACCTGCTCTGTGCTGACCTGGTGCGACAGGTTGGGGCGCGTCACCCAGTAGAGCAGGCCTATGCCCACCGGCATGAAGATGAGCACCACCGGGATGCCGAACTTCAGCCAGTCGGTGAAGCCCAGTCCCATCTGGGCGGCGGCGATGGCATTGGGGGGGCTGCCCACCAGGGTGCCGATCCCGCCGATGCTGGCGCTGTAGGCGACGCCAAGCAGGACGAAGACCAGGGTGCGACGCTCCTTGTGAATGTCGAGCCCCTTGAGCATGCCGAGGGCGAGCGGCATCATCATGGCGGCCGTAGCGGTGTTGCTGATCCACATGGAGAGCGCGGCCGTGATGGTGAACAGCACTATGGCCGCCCAGCCGAGGTGACCCTTGGCCAGCTGCATCACCTTGGCGGCGATCTGGGTATCCAGTCCCTGCTTGGAGAGGGCCGCCGCCAGGGCAAAGCCGCCGAAGAAGAGGAAGAGGACAGGGTTGGCGAAGTCGGTCAGCGACTTGCTCATGTCAAACACCCCGAGCAGGGTGGCGAGCACCGGGATGGACAAGGCCGTGATGGTGATGTTCACCGCCTCGGTCAGCCAGAGGATGGCGATGAAGATCAGGATGCCGAGGCCTTTGTTGATCATGGGATCAAACGGAAGCCAGGCGAGCATGGCGCAGAGCAGCAGAACGTCCAGGATGACGATCCCGGCCTTGATGTCCAGCCAGCGTGTAGGGGCGGAAGGGACTGCAGAGGTATGCATGTTGTTCTCTCGGTTAATTTATGGTTGTTGTTGTGTTGCCGAGGTTACATTTATCCCCCTGTTTGAAACAGGGGGATGTGGTCAAATCATGTGGCGACTCACAGAGTCAAGTGAAAATGGATCTGCTATTAAACAGAAATTAAACATTCTGTTTTCATTTAGGCGCTGCCGTGACGGAAAGCAGCCACTCCTTGAACAGGCTCTTTGGCAGGGAGCCGCTGCGCTGAGCCAGGATCTCTCCCCCTTTGAAGATCATCAGGGTCGGGATGCTGCGAATGGCATAGCGGCTGGCGATGGCGGCCTCCTGTTCGGTGTCTAGCTTCACGAAGCGGATGCGGGGTTCGAGCTCCTGGGCTATCTCTTGAAAGACGGGGGCGAACTGCAGGCAGGGGCCGCACCAGCTGGCCCAGAAGTCGACCACCACCGGTATGTCGGACTGGATCAGGGCATCGAAGTGCGCCAGGCGACCCGACACCGGGGAGTGGGAAAACAGGGGTTGGTGGCAGCGACCGCACTTTGCAGTGGCGTCCACCTTGTCGCCGGGCAGGCGATTGCGGGTAAAGCAGTGGCTACAATAGGTAGTGACAAGTGACATAATTGGCTCCTTTATTCATGGCCCGGCAACATCTTTATTGCATTCACAGAGCAGACTAACGGTAACATAGCGCTCAGTTGTTTTTCACACTCGGCTGTTCGGCCCTGACCCTGGGGCACCGGATGGCCGACCATGACATGAGAATCGAGACGGGATGAAGAGTGTTGCACGGGACCATCGTGTTGTCTTTGGCCTTATCATCGTATCGCTGCTGGCGTTCTCTGCCTATTGCTGGCAGTTGCTGAGCCAGCAACAACGCGCCTCCGATCTGAGCGTGGCCGCAGAGCTGGTGCTCAACCGGGTCAATACCGACACCGTCTATCTGCTGGGGCGCGAGAAGGCCAGCGATGGCAGCGTGCAGCAGCGCCTCAGCCTGCTGTCGAACAGCCTGGATCGCTTCGTGAGCCAGGTGCGCGAAGACCCGGGGTCGGTGGATGATCCCAAGTCCCTGGCGCTGCAACGGGATATCGACGGTTATCTGCTGGATCTCGCCAAGCTCTATACCATGGAGATGACCATCGAATACCTGGCGCCCCGTTTCCAGAGCCAGCTCAAGGCGCTGCTGGCAACCCTGCCGGCCGGGGCCGAACAAGCCCGCGATCTCACCGAGCTCTCCCGGTTGAGCCACTACCTCAGGCGCAGCTGGGACACCAGCGAACAGCGTCAACTGCGGCAACTGCAACTGCACCTGATGGAAACCTACCCCGGGCAGCCCAAAGTCACGGCCCTGACCCAGCTCAGCCAGGAGCTCAATCAGCAGGTGATGGAATACCATCGCCTGCGCAACCAGATTGTCGAGATGAAGGGGCTGGCCTCGTTGCCGGCCTGGAAGCAGAGCAAGCTGGATCTGGCCTCCTCCCTCAAGAGCCGCTTCTACCTGATGGTGCTGGGGGGCGCGCTGCTCTGCTTCTCGCTGGTGGCCGCGACCCTGTGGCGCCGCAACCAGAAGCTGAGCGAGCTGTCCCGCCACGCCGCCTTGCTGGCCCAGGCCAAGAGCGACTTCCTGGCCAACATGAGCCACGAGATCCGCACCCCCATGAATGCCATCATCGGCTTCAGCGCCCTGGCGTTGCAGACCAACCTCGATCAGCAGCAGCGGGACTATCTCAACAAGATAAAGTCCTCGTCTGATACTTTGCTGTTGCTCATCAACGACATCCTGGATCTCACCAAGGTGGAGTCCGGCAAGCTGACCCTGGAGGAGATCGACTTCGATCTCAGCGAACAGCTCGACTCCCTGGCCGCCATGTTTGCGGATCTGGCGGAGCGCAAGCAGATCGAGGTCATCATCAACAAGTCGCCTGCGGTGCCCGATTTTCTGCGCGGCGATCCGCTGCGGCTCGGCCAGGTGCTGGTCAACCTGGTCAACAACGCCATCAAGTTCACCGAGCGGGGTGAGGTGGAGGTGGCCATCACTCTAGTCAATCAATACCCGATGCGGGTGTGCTTCAGCGTGCGGGACACCGGCATCGGCATAGCGCCGGAGAAGCAGGCACAGCTGTTCCAGCCCTTTACCCAGCTGGAGGCGGGCAACACCCGCAAATATGGCGGCTCGGGGCTCGGGCTCAACATCTCCCAGCGGCTGGTGGGTCTGATGGGGGGGGAGATCAGGGTGCAGAGCAAGCCCGGGGTGGGCTCCACCTTCCTCTTCGAGATCCCCCTGTCCCAGGCCGTCTATGGGGTCTCCGGGCGCCGGGTCTTCTTCGATCACCAGCCCCTCATCCTGATGATGGATGACAACGAACTGGTGCTGGAGCTCGCCAAGGACATACTGGGCCGGGCCGGCGCCTCCGTGATCGCGGTCAACAGCCTCTCCCGTGCCCGCCAGGTATTGCGGGAGGAGGGGCACCACATCCGGCTCGCCATCCTCGACTGGCGGATGGGGCAGGAGGACGGCCTGGATCTCGCCCTCGAGATGTATCAGCACAGCCAGTGGCGGCGCCTGCCCATACTGATGACCAGCGCCTGGTCCAGGGAGGGGCTGCACGGGCGCATGGAGAGCATGGGGCTGACCCACTTCCTGGCCAAGCCCATGACAGAGAACGGCCTGCTGGCCAAGGTCGATGAGCTGCTAAACGGCAGCTCCCACGACAGCAAGATCCGTCAGGCCGAGGCGCAGGGGGATCAGCAGCATTTCAGGGAGCTGCTGCACGGGACCCGGGTGCTGCTGGCCGAGGACAACCGCGTCAACCAGCAGCTCATCATGGAGTACCTGCGCCGGGTCGAGGCCGTGGTCACTGTGGTGGACAACGGCCGCGAGGCGGTGGAGCAGGTGGCGGAGCAGCCCTTTGATGTGATCCTGATGGACTTGCAGATGCCGGTGCTCGATGGCCTGGATGCGACCCGCCAGATCCGCAAGATGGTGGACAAGCACGACGTCCCCATCATAGCGCTCACCGCCAGCGCCATGCCGGGGGACAGGGAGCGCTGCCTCGGGGTCGGCATGAACGGCTATGTCACCAAGCCGGTCAGCAAGCTGGATCTTTACAACAACCTGCTGCAGTGGGTGAAGAACGCCAGTGGCGAGCGGCGGGCGCCGCTCGAGGTCAAGCCGCCGGATCTGATGGGGGTGCTGGATCTGGAGGATGCGCTGCGCCGGCTGGAGCAGGACAGGGAGGCGCTGCAGATCCTGTTCAAGCTGTTCCTCTCCGAGCACAAGGACGATCTGTGGGACATTCGCTCCGCCCTGCGCCGCCAGCAACCCGAGGTGGCCTGCCGCCTGCTGCACACCCTGAAGGGGGTGTCGGCCAACATCTCCGCCTCCCGCCTGCAACTGCTTGCTGGCGAGCTGGAGTGGCGGCTGCGGTTGCAAGAGGAGCTGAGCGAGGGGGAGCTGACCCAGTTGCAGCAAGTCTTCACCCAGACCCGGGAAGAGGTCTCCCATTTCCTGCTGACCGGCGAGCAGCAGGAGTCGGTCGCCTTTCCGTTCTCGCCCCCGGACAAGCGGCTGTGAACCGGTGAGATAGCAATCGTTCTCAAGTCGTCCGCTTCAGGCTATGATGACCCACTCCCATCGCCCCCACCTCGGGGGCGATTGTATTGAGCTTTTCTTATGACCACGCGGCCCCCGCTGTGCCGCGAGCAAGGACTTTACTGTGAGCGTATTTTTGCGGCTTGGCTGGTTTTTCAAGGATCAGTGGCGGCGTTATCTGATGGCCATCTCCCTGCTGATGATGGTGGCTCTGTTGACCGTGATCCCCCCCAAGGTGGTGGGCTGGGTGGTGGATGGCATCGCCAGGGGGGAGCTCGATGAGGGCACCCTGATGGGCTATCTGGCGGGGCTGCTGGGCCTCGGCCTGCTCATCTACCTGCTGCGCTACGTGTGGCGGGTCATGCTGTTTGGCGCCTCCTACCGGCTCGCCTATGTGCTGCGCAACCGCCTGTTCAGCCACTTCACCCGCATGAGCCCGGACTTTTACCAGCGCCACCGCACCGGTGATCTGATGGCCCACGCTACCAACGACATCCAGGCGGTGGAGATGACCGCAGGCGAAGGAGTGCTGACCCTGGTGGACTCCTTCATCGTCGGTATCCTGGTGCTCTCCATCATGTGCAGCCAGTACTCCTGGCAGCTGACCCTGCTCTCCCTGCTGCCGCTGCCGGTGATGGCCTTCTTCATGAACCGCTTCGGCACCCAGATCTACAAGGAGTTCAAGGCGGCGCAGGGGGCCTTCTCCCGCCTCAACAACAAGACCCAGGAGGCCCTCTCCGGGGTGCGGGTGCTCAAGTCCTATGCGGTGGAGTCCCTGGAAGACAAGGGCTTCGCCGAGCTGACCCGTCAGGCGGGGGAGTGCAACATGGCGGTGGCCCGCATCGATGCCAAGTTCGATCCCGTGATTTATCTGTGCATCGGCTGCTCCTACTTTCTGGCGGTGGCCGGCGGCAGCGCCCTGGTGCTGCAAGACAAGCTGACCCTGGGGGAGCTCACCAGCTTCACCATGTACCTGGGGCAGCTCATCTGGCCCATGTTCGCCATCGCCTGGCTGTTCAACATCATAGAGCGGGGCAGCGCCGCCTATTCCCGCATCGAGAGCATGCTGGGGGAGCGTAGCGACATCGAAGAGCCGGCCCGGCCCGCGGCCTTTGTCTCGGCCCTGCCGCTTGAGGCCAGGGGCCTGGGCTATCGGCTGGAGCAGCGCAGCCTGCTGCATGGCGTGGATTTTACCCTGCAACACGGCGCCATGCTGGGGGTGGTGGGGCGCACCGGGGCGGGCAAGAGCTCGCTGCTCAAGCTCTTGATGCGGCTGGCCAATCCCACGGCCGGTGCCATTGCCATGGGGGGAGTGCCCATCGACCAGCTGCCCCTGGGCACCCTGCGCAGCCAGTTTGCCTACGTGTCCCAGGAGCCGTTTCTCTTCTCCACCACCATCGCCGCCAACATCGCCCTCGGCAAGCCGGAGGCGAGCCGGGAGGAGATAGAGCGGGTAGCCCGCATCGCCTGCGTCCACGACGACATCGTTCGCTTCCCCAGGGGGTATGAGACCGAGGTGGGGGAGAAGGGGGTGACCCTCTCCGGGGGCCAGAAGCAGCGCCTCGCCATCGCCCGCGCCCTGTTGCTGGCGGCGCCTATCCTGGTGCTGGATGACGCCCTGTCGGCGGTGGATGCCCACACAGAGCAGCAGATACTGCTGGCGCTCAAGGCCCACAGACGGACCCTCATTCTGGTCAGCCACCGCATGACGGCGGTGGAGCAGGCGGACGAGATCCTGGTGCTGGATCAGGGAGCCATCAGCGAGCGCGGTGCTCACGGCGCCCTGATGGCCCACAACGGCTGGTATGCAGACATGGTGCGCTATCAGCGGTTGGAACAAAACGTGGAGGAGAGCCTGTGAGTTTGATGATGAGACGCGTGGTTCCCCTCACCCCTTCTCCCGCGAGGGGAGAAGGGAGCAAAGAGGGTCAATTCCTTGGGAACGCTGTGCTGGAGGCAAGTCTGTGAATCCAACCATCAAACGCCTGCTCGCCTACTGCGCCCGCTATCCCCGCTGGCTGGTGCAGGCAGGGATCTGCCTGCTGCTGGCCACAGGCGCCGAAGTGGCCGGGCCCCTGCTCATCAAGCTCTTCATCGACGACTACCTGGCGCCGCGCCAGCTGGTGTGGCTCCACATCGCCGCCCTGGCCGCCGGTTATCTGGGGTTGCAGGTGCTCTCGGCCGCGGGTTTCTACCTGCAATCCCTGCGCTTCAACCGCATCGCCCAGGCGGTGGTGCAGACCCTGCGTGAGCAGGTGTTTGCCACCGCCATCCGGCTGCCTGCCCGCTATTTCGACAAACACCGCTCGGGCTCCCTTATC
This sequence comes from Aeromonas sp. Marseille-Q5825, assembly GCF_946892685.1. Lineage (NCBI taxonomy): Bacteria > Pseudomonadati > Pseudomonadota > Gammaproteobacteria > Aeromonadales > Aeromonadaceae > Aeromonas > Aeromonas sp. Marseille-Q5825. The sequence continues at coordinate 26,949 of NZ_CAMPOU010000002.1, read as the reverse complement.
TCCCGCATCACCAACGACACAGAGGCGATCATGAACCTCTACGTCCAGGTGATAGGGCTGCTGGTGCAAAAAGTGGTGCTGCTGTGCGGCATCCTCATCTCCATGGCGCTGCTGGATCTGCGCCTGATGCTGGTGTGCGCCACCCTGCTGCCGGCGGTGGGGGCCGTGATGTGGCTCTACCAGCGCCTGAGCGTGCCCGTGGTGCGGGCGACCCGCAGCCTGCTCTCCGACATCAACAGCCGGCTTAACGAGTCCCTGCAGGGGATGCCGGTGATCCAGGCCATGGTGCAGGAGCGCCACTTCGCCAATGCCTTTGCCGAGGTGAACCAGCAGCACTGGCAGGCCAGGATCAAGAGCCTCAAGATCAACGGCATACTGCTGCGCCCCCTCATCGATCTCTTCTACATGATGGTGCTCATCGGCCTGCTGGCCCTGTTTGCCAAGGAGGGGTTGAGCGCGGGTGGCGCCATCCAGGTGGGGGTGCTCTACGCCTTCATCAGCTATCTGGGGCGGATGATCGAGCCCCTCATCGAGATGACCAACCAGCTCAACCAGCTGCAGCAGGCCATGGTGGCGGGGGAGCGGGTGTTCGCCCTGCTGGATGAATCCCGCGAGAGCACGCAAGGCGAGACGCTGCCCCTGGCGGGACGGGTGCGTTTCGAGCGGGTGAGCTTCTCCTACGATGGCCAGCAGCCGGTGCTGCAGGAGGTGAGCTTCGCCACCCGTCCCGGCCAGATGCTGGCGCTGGTGGGTCACACCGGCAGCGGCAAGTCCACCATCATCAGCCTGCTGATGGGCTTCTACCCGCTGGATCAGGGCTGCATCCGTTTCGATGATCACCCCATGAGCGCGCTGTCGCTCTCGGCGGTGCGCCGCAGCATAGGCCTGGTGCAGCAGGATCCCTTCATCTTCGTCGGGACCTTGGCAGAAAACCTGCGTCTTGGCCGTGACGGCATCGATGAGGCGCGGCTCTGGCAGGCCCTGGAGGAGGTGCAGCTGGCCGCGTTCGTGCGCCATCTGCCCAAGGGCCTGGAGACCCTGATGGAGGAGGGGGGCAAGAACCTCTCCGCCGGCCAGCGCCAGCTGCTCTCATTTGCCCGCGCCCTGGTGGGGGATCCGCGCATCCTCATCCTGGACGAGGCGACCGCGAGCGTGGACTCCCAGACCGAGCTCGCGCTCTCCCAGGCGCTCTCGGCGGCGCGCCGTGGCCGCACCACCATCGCCATCGCCCACCGGCTCTCCACCATAGTGGATGCGGACGAGATACTGCTGCTCTCCCGCGGCCAGGTGAGCGAGCGCGGCACCCATGGGGAACTGATGGCGCTAGGGGGCCACTACGCCCAGCTGTTCGAGATGCAGAGCCAGGGCGCCTGGCTCGAAGAGAAACGGGCCTGAAGCCCTTCATAAAAAACAGCCGGCAGATGCCGGCTGTGTTGTTTCCAAGATGGGGGAAGATCAGACCGTCGCCTTGCTCCGTGCGATCTGCTTGGGTTGCAGAGGCGGGAAGTCGTCGTTGAAGAAGGTGTCGGCTTCCTCGATCTGGGCCTTGCGCTGCTTCTGGATGAAGCTGTCGAAGTCGCGCTTGATCTCGGGATCCTTCAAGGCCTCGTAGTCGAACACGTTGGCGGCATAGAGGTAGTTGAAGTGGATGTCGACGAATTCGGCGCTGGCACAGGCGGAGGTGAACTTGCTGTTCTGGCGGTCGAAGTTGACGCGGTACTGCTTGATCTTGGGCACATAGACCAGCTCGCTGCCCACCTTGAACACCTCGACCGTGATGCCCACCGTGATGGTCTTGTAGAAGTCCTTGTTGTTCTCCACCCCGAAGCGGATGGCATCCCCCTGTTTTTGCAGGAACTTGTTGAAGCTCGCCAGCGCCGTGGTGCCCTGGCTCACCACCACGTCCATGATGAAGTTGATGAAGTCGGTGGCGATGCTGAGCCCCTTGATGTGGCGGCTGTAGCTCTGCTGATCGATCTTGCTCGGCCCCATCAGGGGGATCTTGGAGAGGGCCCGGGCCCAGAGATCCGCGTCCGTCTTGTACTGCTCGCCATAGGCCTCGGCGTAGCGGTTGATGTAGGCGGTGACCACAGAGGTGATGGCGATGAGGTAGGCCTTCTGCTCCGCCAGCTTGGCCATGACGGCGGGATCGTCCAGCAGCTCGTTGGCCACGATGAACTCCACCAGGCCGTCCTTGTCGGCATAGGGATCGCTCCCCACATTCTTGGCTGTGGTGGGCAGGTTGACGTCATTGAAGAAGGCCTCGGCCTCGGCGAACTGATCCCGGTTGCTCAGGCGGCTGGCGGGGGCCTCACGCACCAGCTGGCAGATCACTATCTCGGCCTCGTAGTCCGACTCGCGCCACAGGGGCGCCTGGGCCTGGTTGCCAAAGGTCTTCTTGTAGGCGAGGTTGAAGTCGAACAGCACAGAGCTGCAGCCGCAATCCATGGCGAAGTCGACGGCGTAGCTGAGCGGCCCTGTGGGCAGGGGCTTGCTCATCTTGCCCTTGACCGCCAGGTTGGCGTAGCACTTGAGGTACTCCCGGCCAAACAGCTCAAAGGCACGGTTGTTGTTGAAGTTGAGCAGGAAGGTACCGGCGCTCTCGCCCCCGTTGAACAGCTGTTGAACGTTACTCATCTCTCTATCCTTATGCTGAGATTGGTGTCACAGGATGACTCGGTGCCAGCTGGCCATTCACGAGCCAGCAGAGCCTAGCGAGGGGGGAGGCATTTCGTTACTGTGACTAATCCCAGTGGCGCTGGCGGATGAGTGGACTAGCGCCGGGGCAACTCCGTTTATCGTTAGCTTTCAGCCGGCTAGGGTCGCCATGAAAGTGCCATATGAGTTCTTTCTTGAAAAAAACTCCGCCATCAGGAGGAAATGGCGTCGCTGTGGCGGCGAATACCTGGGCTCATCATTTATCTATCGAATGCAGCGGCGCCCATCATTTGATTTTCAAATGCACTCGGGAGTCGATCGTCCTCACAACGACGGCAATGGAGGCTTGTCTATTGGGGTGGGGGCTGGCAACATTTCGGTCACAATCACTCATCGGATCAGTTTGCAATGGACCTGCAACGCTTCAAAGCCAATCTGGCACTGCGCCTGTTCGCCTGGCGCTATATTCCCGTCATCGGATTCTGTGCCCCCGTCATCGAAGAGATGAATGCCAAGGCGCTGCGCATCCGCATTCCCCTCGGCTGGCGTACCCGCAACCACCTGGGCAGCATGTACTTCGGGGCGCTGGCCACCGGCGCCGATCTGGTGGGGGGCTTGCTGGTGATGGAGAAGGGGCGGGCGCGGCGCAAGAAGGTGCACTTCGCCTTCAAGGATGTGCAGGGGGAGTTTCTGAAGCGCCCCGAGGGGGACGTGCAGTTTGACTGCGCGGCCGGGGAGGCCATCGACGCCATGATAGACGAGTCCCTGGCGACCGGGCAGCGCATCAACCGTCCCATCCAGGTGGTGGCCACCTGCCCGTCGCTCAACGGAGATGAGGCGATGGCGCGCTTCGTGCTGACCCTGTCGATCAAGGCCAGCTAGCCCGCCACAACGTGCTGGCCGGGCCGGGATCAGCGGATCTTGGCCCTGACCCCTTCCTTCACCACGGCCTTGATGCCGTCGCGCGGTGGCCCGGCGAAAAGGCTGCCAGGGGAGAGGATCAGAGGATCTCGGGGCTGACGCCTTCTTTCACCACCACCTTCATGCCGTTGAAGTTGACCACCTGCTCGGCGACTGTGCTGGGTAGCGCTTGCGGGGGCAGACCTCGGGCTTAGAGGATCTCGGGGCTGACGCCTTCCTTCACCACCACCTTCATGCCGTTGAAGTTGACCACTTGCTCGGCGACTATCTTGCAGCGTTTGCGGGTCTCGACCTGACCGTCCACTTCCACCAGGCCCTCGGCGACCAGCGCCTTGGCGGCACCGCCACAATCGGCCCAACCCTGATGCTTGATCAGGTCACACAAGGCAACGAAGGGGTGACCTTCGAGCAGAAACGTCTCCATGGGAAATCCTCTAGCTGGATGAATGCCTACACGGCAGGGCGGCCATTTTAGGCAGTTAGGCGGGGCAGGGAAAGGGCCTGGGCCGAATTGCCCTGAAAAAGGGGGCAAGCGGAGCGGGGGAGAACAATCAGCCCGGCAGGGGCCGGGCTGATTGTGCCTGCGTGCCGCCGGTGCTTAAGGCAGCTTGACCACGGCTTCCCCGGTTACGGCGAGGGCGCCGTCCTGGGTGAAGATGCGGGTGGTCAGGGTGGCGATGGGTTTGTCCTCGCGAAGGGCGGTCACCTCCACCTCGGCCGTCACCTCATCCCCGACAAAGACCGGCAGCTTGAAGCTGAGGCTTTGACCCAGATAGATGCTCCCCTTGCCCGGCAACTGCTGGCCCAGCAGCCCGGAGAAGAGGCTGGCGAGCAACATGCCGTGGACTATGGGCCGCTCAAACGCCGTGGTGGCGGCGAAGGCCGGGTCCAGGTGCAGGGGGTTGAAGTCCTCCGAGAGCGCGGCGAAGGCGGCCACCTCCGCCGCCCCGAACCGCTTGCTGAGACGGGCCTTGTGGCCCACTTCAAGAGGCAGTGCACTCATGCGGCGTCCTCCTCTGTGGCGCTGGCAAACACGGGGTTGAGCCGCACCTTGACATAGTGGCCGGGGGCGGGGGCCAGCCCCTCCTCGGGCACCCGCGCGGGGACGGGATCCGACCCTTCGTCACGGCTCTGGATAAAGCCCATCATCTCGGGCCACCAGGAGCCGCCCTGGTGCGTCGCCCCTGCCAGCCAGCTCTCCGGGCTCTCGGCCTCGGCCCCGTTGTGCCAGAAGCCGTACTTGTTGGCGGCCGGCGGGTTGATGATGCCGGCGATGTGGCCCGATTCAGCCAGGATGAAGCGCTGCTCCCCGCCAAACAGCTTCATGCCCTGCCAGGTGCCCTGCCAGAGGGCGATGTGATCGTCCACCGCCGACACCAGCAGCACAGGGGTCTTCACCTTGCCGAGATCGATGCGGGTGTTGCGGATCTTGAGCTCCCCCTTCACCAGCTGGTTCTCCAGGTAGAGACGGCGCAGCAGGCTGTTGTGGGTCTTGCCCGCCACATTGGTGCTGTCGCTGTTCCAGTGCAGCAGATCGAAGGCCACCGGGCTCTGGCCCTTGAGGTAGCTGTCGATGTAGTAGTTCCAGTAGAGGCTGTTCTCCCGCAGCAGGCTGAAGGAGACAGCCAGCTGGCGCCCGTCCATGATGCCCTTGGCCTCATTTTGCGCCTCGAGCGCCGCTATGATGGGCTCGTGGATGAAGATGCCAAGCTCCCCTGGCTGGGAGAAGTCCAGCAGTGTAGTGAACAGGGTGGCAGTGCGCACCCGCTGCTTCTGGCGCCGCGCCGCCAGCCAGCCCATGGCGAGTGACAGTGCAGTGCCGCCGATGCAGTAGCCGATGCCGTGCACCTCCCGCTCGCCGGTGGCCGCCTCCACGCCGTCCAGGGCGGCGATGACGCCATCCACCACGTAGTCGTCGAGATCGATTTGCGCCTGGGCCACGCCCGGGTTGCGCCAGGAGATCATGAACACCGTCTGGCCCTGGGCGACCAGCCAGGCGACCAGGGAGTTCTGGGGCCGCATGTCCATGATGTAGTACTTGTTGATGAAGGGGGGCACTATCAGCACAGGTGTCTTGCCTACCGACTCGGTAGTCGGGCTGTACTGGATCAGCTCATAGAGCTCGGTGCGCTGCACCACCCGGCCCGGGGTCAGGGCCAGATCCCGGCCGAGCTCGAAGGCGGACTCGTCGGTCAGGCGGATGTTGAGCTGATCGGCGCTGCGCTCCAGATCCTCGGCCAAGAGGGCCAGTCCGCGCACCAGGTTCTGGCCGTCGGACTCCAGGGTCAGCTTGAGCAGCTCGGGGTTGGTCGCCAGGAAGTTGCTGGGGGCCATGGCGTTGACGTACTGGCGGGTGAAGAAACGCAGCCGCTCCCGGCTCTTCTGGGGGACGCCCTCCAGGGCATCCACTGAGGCCAGCAGGTGCCTGGCGGTGAGCAGGTAGGACTGCTTGAGGTAGTCATAGATGGGTTGTTCGCTCCAGGCCTCGGCCTTGAAGCGGCGATCGCCGCGCTCCGGGGTGATCACCGGCTCGCTCGGCTGGCCTGCGCTTTTGAGCAGGGTGTGCTGCATCAGCTTGAGCTGATCCTGCCACCAGTTCATCTGGGCCTGGATCAGTTGCCAGGGTTGCTGGCTGCCTTGCTCCAGCACCTGGCCCAGATCGTCCAGATTGGTCTGCAGCAGCGCCTGGGCGGTGCGCTCTGTCTGGGCCTTGGCCATGGCCAGCAGCTTGTCATTGTAGTGGGCCAGGGCCTCGAACAGCGGGCCATAAGATGGTTGGCTCATGTGCTCTCCTTCACCCACACCCGAGGCGGGAACTAGCCCGTACCGTCGAGTCGTGGGGAGATGTGGCTGCCCGAACGGGCAGCCAGGGGTTATCAGGCCTTGCCCGTGCTCTTCTTGATGCCGTCTGCGGTCAGGACATCCAGCTCTTCCTTGAACTGCTGGCCGAGGGCGCTCAGCTTCTGGATGTCATCCAGCATCTGGCGGGAGAGCTGGCTGGCGGTCTCCAGCTGCACAGTGCCTAGGGCCGCCAGGCTCTGGGTGTCCTGCACCTTGCTCACGGCCTGCAACTGGTTGAGGCCCAGTTCGGCGTAGGCGTTGGCGGAGGCCAGCTGCAACCGGGTCAGCTGTTCGATGTTGCTGGCCAGCAGCTGGTTGTAGCGGGTGAGGGGGGCGGCGAAGCCTTGCATCTGCTCGGTAAAGCTCTTGATCACGTCCATATTCATCATCGGTCTCCAGTTCGGCAGAACAGTGTTGTTGTGGGCCAGTTGGCCCTTCTTACGGGTACTGCATGTCATCCCTGTTTACGTGTTGCTTGCTCTGTTCAAACACACGTTTGAGCATTCTGCAACCAAATGCGGTTTGGTGTAAATGACATAAATGTTAATTTCTGTTTGAATTTTTTTGTCAGCGGCGCCCGTCGGGGGAGCGGGTCAGACGAGAGGTGACGCACTGGGTCCGGCGCGCCCTCGCCGCACCGGCGCCGCGCTGATAGGCTGGCACGTCATTCAGACTGCCAAGGAATCCCGATGAAACCTCTCGCCCTGCTGCTCGGTTGCTCCGTGCTGGCCCTCGCCGGCACCGCCCAGGCCAGCACCCCGGTCCAGATCTCCCTGCCCGGCATCAACCTGCCCTCTTCCCACCAGGTGGAAGGGGCGCGCGCCTCCTTCCTGTATGGCCGCACCGGTCAGGTGAAGGGCATAGATCTGCCGGTGTTCGCCCTCTCCGACGTGGATCAGTTCACCGGCTTGCAGCTGGGCATCTTCTTCGGCGCCGCCCGGGTGCGCCATCAGTTCGGCGGGGTCGCCATCAACGCCGTCAACTGGCATGAGGGGCAGGACACCGGGGTCAACCTGGGTTTCGTCAACCTGACCAACAACGTGCAGGGGCTTAACTGGGGGGCGGTCAACATCGCCCAGGGCAACGCCCTGGCCAACCTCGGCTTCGTCAACTATGCCGAGCGCACCACCTTCCAGCTTGGCTTCATCAATGCCACCAAGCACCTCGATGGCCTGCAGATAGGCCTCGCCAACTACGCCGAGAACGGCATCTTCCCCATCTTGCCGCTGATCAACTTCAAGAAATCCTTCTAGGAAGGGCGCCCGGCCTTGCTTTAGGGGGCGCAGCCATTACCCTGTGCTCCATCAATAGTGCGCAGAGGTGACAGGGGCATGACAACGGAACACTTGGATGCCATCGGCATCGGTTGGGATGTAAGGGGCTGGCAGGGCAATGCCCAGGCGGTGGCCGTGGTGGGCTGGCAGGCCCGCACGCAGCAGTTGCACTGGCTCGGGGTCTCCCCCCTGTTCAGGTTGAGCTCCCGGGTGGCGCCGGATCTGGACGCCTTGCTGCGCCCGGCGCTGCAAGACGAGATGGCGCTGATGCAGGTGCTGGCCTGCCCGCGACTGGCGCTCGGCATCGATGCCCCCCTGGCCTTTCCCCGAGCCCTCGGCGATCTGCTGGCGGGGAGGGGAGTCGAGTGCGCCGTGCCCCAGCGGGAGATAGACAACCCCTATGCCTATCGGGACTGCGAGCGCTGGCTGCATCAGCAATACGGCAAGAAGCCGCTGTCGGCCACCTTCGACAGGCTCGGCAACAACGCCACCCTGGCGCTCTCCATGTTGCCGCGCCTCGGGGATCTGCAGCTTGTGCCCAGGCAGCAGCCCCACGCCGATCGCGCCGTGCTGGAGGTCTATCCGGCTCTTGCCAAGGTAGCAGGCAAGGCCTCACCGGCCAGGGCGGAGATAGCCGCCTCCTTGCCACCTGATGTGGTGGCCGGGACGGATCGTTACGACGCCGCCCTCTGCGCCCTGATGGCGCTGCAATACGCCGCCGGGGAGGCCGTCGCCGCCCTGCCGGCACTTGTCTCTGCGCCCTCCGATTTTCCCCTGGACGAAGGCTGGGTCTATCACTTCGTCAGGCCTTAAGCCTTAAGTACAAAGCCCGGGGCGTCGGCCCCGGCTTACCTGCCGCCGCGCCTCGTTGCTCTGCCTCGACGCTTTCTCCCGCCATCCGCCACCTTGTATTAAAAATGCTCTCATATGCCATCAAGCAAGAGTGTGGAGAGCCCATATCACGCCGACGGGACCGAGGCGGTCTTGATTCGCCAGGTTGAGCAGGCGTGGGGGGAAGTTGGTGTAACACTCCATTGAATGGGCTTTTTGCCGCATAAATGGCGAGGGTTGCCGGGAATCGCTGGCAGAGCCCGCTCTGCATCCGATATATTGCCCGCTTTCCTCATGCTTCTTCAGTGGTGGTGTCGATGAAACGCATTCTCTCTATCCAGTCCCACGTGGTATTTGGCTGTGCCGGCAACAGCGCCGCCGTCTTCCCCATGCGCCGTCTCGGCATGGAGGTCTGGCCCGTCAATACGGTGCAGTTTTCCAATCACACCCAGTACGCGGCGGGATGGCAGGGGATGGCGATGCCTGCCGGTCATATCAGTGCCCTCTGTCAGGGGCTGATGGATATCGAGGTGCTGGGGCGGTGCGATGCGGTGCTGAGCGGCTACCTGGGATCGGCGGAGCAGGGGAACGAGATCCTGGCGGTGGTCGCGGCCGTCAAGGCGGCCAATCCGGCGGCCATCTACTTTTGCGATCCCGTCATGGGCCATCCGGAGAAGGGGTGCATAGTCGCCCCCGGCGTCACCCGCTTCCTCACCGAGCAGGCGCTGCCGGTGGCGGACATCATGGCCCCCAACCTGCTGGAGCTGGAGACCCTGTGCGGCGTCCACCTGACGACCCTGGCCCAGACTCGCGCCGCCGCTCACCAGCTGCTGGAAAGCGGCGTCAAGATGGTGCTGGTCAAGCACCTGGGGCGCGCCGCCAGTGATCCCGGCCGTTTCGAGATGCTGCTGGCCACCCCGCAGGGGGATTATCTCATCGCCCGGCCGCTCTACCAGTTTGCCCGTCAGCCGGTGGGGGTGGGGGATCTCATCAGCGCCCTGATGCTGGCCAACCTGCAGGCCGGATTTGATGCGGTGGCCGCCTTCGAGCGCACCAACGCCGCTGTCGATGAAGTGCTGCGCCAGACCTGGCAGGCGGATGCCTACGAGTTGCAGCTGATCGCGGCCCAGGCCGACTTCGCCGAGCCGCGGATCGCACACAGGGCCGAGCGCCTGGCAGGCGAGGTGGCGTGATGCCTCAACCCTGATCGGCCAAGTTCATCCTGGGCTGATCAAGGTTGTACGGCCTGAAAATGCTCCACAGTGGGGAAGGGGTCGTAGAAGTGATGGAGCAGCGCCTTCCACTCCTGGTACTGGGGGGAGCCGCGAAAGCCCTGGGTGTGATCCTCTAGCCGTTGCCAGTTGACCAGCAGCAGGTAGCGGTGTGGGTCGGTCAGTGAACGTTGCAACTGGTGGCCGGCGTAACCGGGCAGGGTGCTGATGATGCGCTGGGCCTGCTCGAATGCCTGCTCGAAGGCGGCAGCCTGGCCCGGGATGATCTGCAGCGGGGCGACTTCCAATATCATGATGGCTCCTTGCCGTCTCTGGATGAAGGGGCCATTTGAGCAGTGAACGCGCCAATAAACAAGGCCAGCCTGGGGGCTGGCCTTGTTGCGTTGGACCTTTGGGCTCTCGCCCCTCAGAGCTGCTTGTAGAAGAACTGGGTCGCCGCCAGGGTGCCGTCCGCGTTGCGGGCGAAGTCCGGGATCTGGCCGGCCTCCTGGTAGCCCAGCTGGCGGTAGAGGGTGGAGGCGATGTCGCCGACCCGGGTGTCCAGCACCAGCAGGGTGCGCCCGGCCTCGCGGGCCCCTTGCTCCATGGCCTGCATGAGGGCGCGACCCACCCCCTTGCCGCGGGCCTGGCTGTGTACCATCAGCTTCTCCACCTCGGCCCTGTGACCGCCGTTGGCCTTGGTGCAGAGCGACAGTTGCAGGGCGCCCACCAGATGGTGCTGATCGAAGGCCACCCAGAGCCTGCGCACCCCGTCGGCCAGCTCCCCTTCTATGCCTTGCCAGTACTCCAATCCCCGCTCTTCCTGCAGGGGAGGCAGGAAGCCCACCGAGGCGCCGCTGGCCACGCAATCTTGCAGCAGTGTGATCAACGCAGGCTTGATGCCTCTGGTGCTATCGACCTCAAGGATCTCCATTGAAACTCCTCTTCTTGTATCCAATTGCCAATCCATTCGGGATTAACGGTTCAATCTCGCTCTGTCAGCCAGTCTCACTGCGGCGGGGCTGGAAGCCTGCCCACGAGCCATCTCTGTCAGCCGGTGTTCCTGGGGCGGAGCTGGGAGGCTGTTCACGAGTCAGCTTTCTAGCGGATCAGCCCCTGCTCAGCCAGCCACTGGAACAGCAGGCGGGAGACCGGAGAGATGTCATCCAGATGCCGGCTGTCCAGCCAGCGCAGCTCGGCGATCTCCGCCGAGGCGGTGGGGCTGCCGTCAGCCTCCCCTGTGTAGCAGCGCAGCCTGACTTGCACCCCTTGCGGCTTGCCGTCGGCCTGGGCGCTGAACTCGCAGGCGAGGCGCAGGGTCTCGGGTTTGAGGCTGACCGCCAGCTCTTCCGCTATCTCCCGCACCAGGGCGGCCTCGTCGCTCTCGCCAGGCTCACGCTTGCCGCCGGGTATGTAGTAGAGGGCCTTGCCGTGGGAGCGGGCACAGAGCAGTTGCCCCTCCTTGAAGGTGAGCCAGGCGAGTTTGTCGATCATGGGGCTGATTCCTCTAGTCGAAGGTGAGCTGACTGCTCGCACAGGGTGCGATAGGAGCGGGTCTCCCGCATCTCGGGGCAGAGCCCCAGCCGGGCGGCCAGCGCCAGCAGCTGCTCCCGGTAAGCGGGCAGCGCGGCCTCCTCGTCGGTCATGATGGCGAGCTCGGCAAAATCCCCTATCCCGACCAGGCTGTCCAGGGTCAGGTGGAAGGGGCCAAGAAAGTAGATGCTGCGCCGCTTGTCGATGGTCAGCACCGGCTGGTAGCCCAGGGTGCGCACCATGCTGATGGCCTTGTCCGCATCCGTGATGTTGACCGCCTCGCAGCGATCGGGCCCCGGTCCCTTGACTATCCAGAGCCGGATGCCGGAGGGCGCCATGGTGCGGATCACCAGGCTCTTCTGCTCCCTCGCCAGGGCGCGGTCCGCCGTGTCGAAGTAGCAGTCCTGCTCATGATTGTCCGCCACCATCAGCTCGGGGCCGAGTGCCTCGAGGGCACGCAGGAAGGCCGCGCTATCCGCCAGGCGGTATTTGAACTCCACCTCGAAGCGACCCTGAAAATGTGTGGTCATGGCTCGGCACCGGCACCCAAACGGAAAATGAATAGGGCAGACTAGCAAAAGCGTGGGGCTCGCCCAAGCACCGGGATCACAGCTTGGCGCTGACTGCTCTCTTTATGACCATATGGTGAGGGAAAATCCGCCCTGGTGCACAGCTTGCGGCGGGGCGACTGGGCGCCGTCAGGGGGCTGTGCTCTAATAAGCTCCCTCTTTGGCGGTAGCCCTGCCGCCCTGAACATAGACAACGAGGCGGCGGCCCGGGCCGCGCCAATGGAGCCACAGATGCAGATCACTGAATTGAGCAACTTCATCGGATTGGGGGTGGCGGGCAACTTCGCCGGCCATCTGGAGCAGGCCGGCGAGGCGGCGGACTTCGTCGCCGTCAAGGTCGCGGACAAGGTTGCCCCCAAGGCGCTGTTCCCCTTCTATGTGCCAGGCCATCCGGGCCAGCTCGGCGTCTTCCCATTGAGCGGTGAGGCCATCTTCCTGCCAGAGGCGGCGGTGAGCGGCGACGAGAAGGTGCAAATCGAACCCGAGGTGGCGCTCTGGTGCGAGCTGGAGTACGCGGGGGAGCAGGTGGTGGCCATACATCCCAAGGCGTTTGGCGCCTACAACGACTGCTCCATCCGCCGTCCCAATGCCAAAAAAATCAGCGAGAAGAAGAACTGGGGGGAGGAGAGCAAGGGGCTGGCGGCCACTCTGCTGCCCCTCGGCCATTTTGCCCCGGGTTGCGAGCTCGACGACTATCGCATCGCCTGCTATCTGGAGCGCGATGGCGAGCTGCACCCCTATGGGGTTGACAGCGCGGCTGTGGATTACAGCTACTTCCATCAGCAACTGCTCGACTGGGCCATCGGCAAGTTCAACCATCAGCAGGATGAGGGCCCGGCCGAGCATATCCAGGGGCTGCTGGCCCAGGCGGGGCGTCCGGCCCACGCCCTCATCAGCATAGGCGCCACCCGCTATACCCCCTTCGGCGAGACTCACTTCCTCGCGCCCGGCGACACCTCCTGCGTGGTGGTCTACCCGGCCAGCCGTTACGGCGAAGCGGATATTCGCGAGGCGATCCGCAGCCGAACCTTTGGCCCGGATGTCTCTGCCTTGCTCCAGGCAGTCAGGGTCCGTTGACCCCTTCCTTCCCCCACGCCCGTGGGGGAAGGTTTGCCCTCCCTTCCTCCAGGCCTGCTGCGCCGCCGTGCTTACATAACCCAATGGGTTGTTTTAACATTCAGCCACTGTCACACCCTAGCTAGAGACCCATGATGCTGGAGTTCAAAACGATCGGGCTGTTTCTGATCACCGCGCTGGCCGAGATCGTCGGCTGCTATCTGCCCTACCTGTGGCTGACCCAGGGGCGGAGCGCCTGGTTGCTGCTGCCGGCGGGCCTGAGTCTCGCCCTCTTTGCCTGGCTGCTCTCCCTGCATCCGACCGCCGCCGGCCGTGTCTATGCCGCCTATGGGGGCGTCTATATCTTCGTGGCCATCCTCTGGCTCTGGGCGGTGGATGGCATCAGACCCACTGTGTGGGACTGGGTCGGTTCAGGGGTCGCCCTGACGGGCATGGCCATCATCATGTTTGCCCCCAGATCCGCATAGGGCGCCGGGGAGCACAGAAGATCAGGAGGGTTGCCATTGTGGTGATCAGAGAGTGCAAGGAAGAGGATCTGGCGGGCCTGCTCAGTCTTTACGCCGAGCTCAGGCCCAATGATCCCGTGCTGGCGCCGTCGGTGGCCAGGGAGGCGCTGAGGCGACTGCAGGCCGAGCCCGGAGTACGACTCCTGGTGGCCGAGGTGGAGGGCCAGCTGGCCGCCACCTGCCAGCTCGGGGTGATCCCGACCCTGACCAACGGCGGCAGGCCCTTTGCCATCATAGAGCACGTGGTGACGGCCTCTGCGTTTCGGCGACAGGGGGTGAGCCAGCAGCTATTGGCGCAGGCCCTGACCCTGGCCTGGGAGCTGGATTGCTACAAGGTGATGCTGCTGTCGGGGGAGGGGCGCGAAGGGGCCCATCGCCTGTACGAAAAGCTGGGCTTCAAGGCCGGCATCGAGAAGGGCTTTGTCATCAAGCAGGCCGAGGCCAGGGCAACCCCCTGACGGCGCCCGGCCCCTGGACCCGGCATTGGCCCTTTCACCACAGATGGAATCAACGCACCATGAAGATTGAACAAGCGGACGCCGGGGACTACCAGGCTCTGATCGCCCTCTGGGAAGCCTCGGTGCGCGCCACCCATCACTTCCTGCAAGAGGCGGATATCACCACCCTCAAACCCCTGATCCTGGAGCACTATTTTGCGGCCGTGGATCTGGTCTGCGCCAGGGGAGAGGAGGAGATAGCCGGTTTCTGCGGCGTGCACGATGGCAACATCGAGATGCTCTTCATCGCCCCCGAGGCGAGAGGAAGCGGGGTCGGCCGCCTGCTGGTGGCCCACGCCATCCAGCGGCAAGGGGCGAGAAGAGTAGACGTCAACGAGCAGAATGCCCAGGCCCTCGGCTTCTATCAGCACCTGGGTTTCGGGGTGACGGGGCGCTCTCCCCTGGATGGCCAGGGCAAGCCCTATCCCCTGCTGCACATGGCCCTGGCCGCCGAGTAGGGGCGACAGAGCATAAAAAAAACCGCCCTCGTGAAGGGGGCGGTTTTTTGTGTCAGGTCGGCAACAGCTGGCCTTACTCCTCGCTGGAGTTGTCCTGATAGTCATCGCGCTGGGCCTTGGGCAGGCGGCGCATGGGGGTGAAGCCGATGTCTTCCCCCACGACCTCGCGCTTGCGGGCCGGAGCCGGCTTCTTGGAGCCGTCCCCTTTGGCCTTGCCCTTGCCTTTGGCCCCGTCAGGCTTGCCTTTGGCATTGTTGCTCTTGGCGTTGGCATGGCCGCGGTCACGGGGCGGGTTTTGCACCGGCTTGCTGCCTGGCAGGGTCTGGCGGCTCGGCTTGCCGCTCGGCTCGTAGCCTTCCAGGATCTCCACTGTCAGGGATTGGCCGATCAGGGCCTCGATCTCCTTGAGCTGGCCCAGCTCGTCCTGGCTCACCAGGGAGATGGCCTCGCCGCCACGGCCGGCGCGACCGGTGCGGCCGATGCGGTGGATGTAATCCTCCGCCATCTGGGGCAGCTCGAAGTTGATCACGTGGGGCAGCTGATCGATGTCCAGGCCGCGAGCGGCGATGTCGGTCGCCACCAGCACCCGCACCTTGCCTTCACGGAAATCGGCCAGCGCCCGGTTGCGGGCACCCTGGCTCTTGTCGCCGTGAATGGCGACGGTATTGAGGCCATCTTTTTGCATCTGCTGGGCGAGGCGGTCGGCGATCTGTTTGGTACGCACGAACACCAGCACCCGCTGCCAGTTGCCACGGCCGATCATGTGGGAGAGCATCTCGCGGCGGCGTTCCCGGTCGACCTGGATGACGCGTTGGGTCACCTGATCGGCGGCAGTGTTGCTGGGATCCACCTCGATCAGGGTGGGGTCATTGAGCAGATCATCTGCCAGCGCCTTGATGTCATTCGAGAAGGTGGCGGAGAAGAGCAGGGTCTGTCGCTCGTCCGGCAGCGCCTTCATGATGCGGCGAATGTCGACGATGAAGCCCATGTCGAGCATTCTGTCCGCTTCATCCAGCACCAGCACTTCCAGGGAGCTCAGGGTGAGAGCCCCCTGGGTCAGCAGATCCAGCAGGCGGCCCGGGGTGGCGACCAGGATGTCGACCCCGAGCTTGATGGCGTCCAGGTTCGGCTTGATGCTGACGCCGCCATAGGCGATCAGGGTGCGGAACGGCAGATGGTGGGCGTATTTGATGATGCTCTCGCCCACCTGGGCTGCGAGCTCCCGGGTCGGGGTCAGCACCAGGGCGCGGACCTGGCGGCGGCCGCCACGGCCGTGGTTGGCCAGCAGACGGTGCAACATGGGCAGGGTGAAACCGGCGGTCTTGCCTGTGCCTGTCTGGGCGCCGCCCAGCACGTCCTGACCGGCCAGAATGGCCGGGATGGCTTGCTGCTGTATGGGGGTGGGTTGTTCGTAACCCAGCTCCTTGACGGCCCGCAAGATGTGCGGTGACAGACCCAGTTCATTGAATGACATGTTCGAGAGAAACTCCGAGCCTTGGGCTCAACGGGTGACGACAGCCTGGGCCCGTCACGACATGGAAGAAGGTGGGTAGCGGGTCAGGGCAGGGCCCGATCCCTTCAGGCCCGTCCCGCGGGCGCTACGACACGAAAAAGATAATGGGCGCGTAATATAGCAGAAGTGACGCAGGCACGCAGTAACGGCGTCACGAATGAGGACCCGGGGCACAAAGGGGGTGCGCCGAGTCCGATGGGAGAGGGGCCATGGCTGTCTGTCGCCCAAGGTGCCTGGCTCACAGCAGCCCCTGGATGGCCCCCGCCAGATCCTCGGGTTTGGTCTGGGGGGCGAAGCGGTCCACCACCCGGCCCTCCCGATCGAGCAGGAACTTGGTGAAGTTCCATTTGATGGCCTCGCTCCCGAGCAGCCCGGGTTTTTGCTGCTTGAGCCAGCGATAGAAGGGGTGGGCCTGCTCGCCGTTGACCTCGCACTTGGCCATCAGGGGGAAGCTCACCGGGTAATCCAGCGAGCAGAAGCGGGCTATCTCCTCGGCATCCCCGGGCTCCTGGTGGCCGAACTGATCGCAGGGGAAGCCAAGGATCACCAGTCCCTGCTCACCAAACTGGCGATGAAGCGCCTCCAGCCCGGTGTATTGGGGGGTGAAGCCGCAGCGGCTGGCCACGTTGACCACCAGCAGGACCTTCCCTTGCAGGGCGTCACCGGGAAACTCGCTGCCATCGAGTCGTTGCAGGGGGATAGTGGGCAAGGGCATGGCGCTCTCCTGGGTCATGGATGCAGAGGGAGACCCGATTCGGGCCTTGTTTTCACGTTAGCGGGCCAGGGGCTGCGGGGCAAGGGGAAATCGGCGCCCGGGGCCGGGCCCTTATTGATGGCGGGACTTCTCAAGAGAAGCAATCCGGTTTGTGCCCAGGGGGGGAAGTCGCTACAAAGCGCACTCTCTCCACTCGCTGCGAGTCAATCTTGGACTATCAAGCCGTCATGGATGCCATTTACACCCGGGGATGGGTGATTGTGGATGATTTCTTAACCGCCTCCGAGGTGGATGCCTTGCGAGCCTGCCTGCCGGGGGAGTGGCAACCTGCGGGGATAGGGCGGGAGGGGTTGCATCAGGGTAATCCGGCGATCCGCCGTGATCAGATCCACTGGCTGGATCCCTCCCTGGGCGCCCCCGTGGCCGACTATCTGGCCCGCATGGAGTCCCTGCGTCTGGCGGCCAATCGCAACCTGATGCTGGGGCTGTTCGACTACGAGGCCCACTTCGCCCGCTACCGCAGCGGCGACTTCTATGCGACTCACCGCGACGCCTTTGCCGGGCGCTCCAACCGCCGTCTCACCTCTGTCTTCTATCTCAACAACGACTGGCAACCGGAGGCGGGCGGCGTGCTCAGGGTCTACGACAACGACGAGCAGCTGCTGATGGATGTCTCTCCCAAGGGGGGGCGGCTGGTATTGTTCCTGTCGGAGGAGTTTCCCCACGAGGTGCTGCCCGCCAATCGGGAGCGTTACAGCATCGCCGGCTGGTTTAGGGTCAATGGCAATGGCGCCGGGCGGGTAGATCCCCCTCGCTGAGTCCGTTTCGTCCCGTTTTTGACACAGGCGCCTCTTTTTACGGGCCAGGATGGGGGGATGGCGGCCCCATCGGCTGACAAGGCTTCCTCTCCCTTGCTACACTGGCCGCACTTATGTTCGTATCTGGCTTCGCCCGTTGTTTGGTGCGCAGGTCGCGCAGCCGGATTTTCCCCGGCCATGACGAAGCCGCTTCTCCCAAGGGATCACATCTAATGAAGAACATGCATGTCTTGCTGCTGTGCGGCGGCGGTGGCGCCGAGCACGAAGTCTCTCTGCGCAGTGCCAATTTCCTCGAACAACAGCTTGGTCTCCTGCCTGGGGTCGAAGTGACCCGGGTCGAGATGTTCGCCGACCGCTGGCTCAGTGCCGACGGCCGCGAGTGCAAGCTGGGGCTGGACAAGCTGCTCTCCTTTGACAGCGTGGCCCGTCCGGTGGACTACGTGGTGCCCTGCATCCACGGCTATCCGGGTGAGACCGGCGATCTGCAATCCTTCCTCGAACTGGCGGGCCTGCCCTATCTGGGGTGCGATGCCGAGGCGAGCAAGATCTGCTTCAACAAGATCAGCACCAAGCTGTGGCTCTCCGCCATCGGCATTCCCAATACCCCCTATCTGTTTTTGACCGAGCAGGGCGACGAGGCACTCGCCGAGGCGAAAGCCGCGCTGGCCAAGTGGGGCAAGGTGTTTATCAAGGCCGCCTCGCAAGGGTCATCCGTGGGCTGCTACTCCGCCAGCAACGAAGCGGAGC
Source organism: Aeromonas sp. Marseille-Q5825 (assembly GCF_946892685.1). Classification (NCBI taxonomy): domain Bacteria; kingdom Pseudomonadati; phylum Pseudomonadota; class Gammaproteobacteria; order Aeromonadales; family Aeromonadaceae; genus Aeromonas; species Aeromonas sp. Marseille-Q5825. Next base: position 8,780 of record NZ_CAMPOU010000002.1, on the reverse strand, counting down.
TGCTGCAGGGGATCAAGGACGCCTTCGGTTACTCCGAGCAGGTGCTGATCGAAAAAGCGGTCAAGCCCCGCGAGCTGGAAGTGGCGGTTTACCAGTATGGCGACGAGCTGGTGGCCACCTATCCCGGGGAGATTTGCGTGCCCCAGGACAAGTTCTACACCTATGAGGAGAAGTACAGCAGTGCCAGCCACACCGAGACGGCGCTCAAGGCAGAAGGCTTGACCCAGGCCCAGTCTGACGCCATCCATGCCTACTCCCTCAAGGCCTTCCGTCAGCTGAAGTTGACCCATCTGTCGCGTATCGACTTCTTCCTGACCGAGGATGGGGAAATACTGCTCAACGAGATCAACACCTTCCCGGGCATGACCTCCATCTCCATGTTCCCGAAATTGCTGGAGCATCACGGTCACAGCTTCGCTCGCTTCCTCGAGCAGATCCTGCGCAAAGAGGCCTGAGTCGCGGCCCCATGCAGAAGATGATAAAGAGGGGCCTGCAGGCCCCTCTGTCATAGGGGTCGCCGCGCTTATCCGGCGAGCTGCCCCGGGTGTACCCTGGCCTCCCAGTGCTCCCCCTCGGGAGCCTTGCAGCCCCATGGCGCGCCCGCTACAATCTGCCCCCTTTTTCCCGCAGACCCTGTCGCCGAGCCGCGCCCCATGAAGCCCATTCCCGATCATGCCGTCAATCGCCTGCGCATCTGGCGCAAGAGCATCTCTACCCGTCCCTTTCTCGCCCGTGGTGGCAGCGTGCCCCGCTGCGAGGCCTGCCAGCTGCGTCATGCCTGGTGTGCCTGCGAGTGGCGCCCCGAGCTCAAGGCCGAGGCGGGCTTTTGCCTCTTGATGTATGACAGCGAACCCATGAAGCCGTCCAACACCGGCCGTCTCATTGCCGACGTCTTGCCCCAGACGACCTGGGCCTTTCTCTGGAAGCGCACCCAGCCCCATCCCGAGCTGCTGGCCCTGCTGGCGGATCCCGCCTGGCAGCCCTATGTGGTGTTCCCCGCCTGCGAGAAGAACCCGGCCCGGGTGACCGAGCGGGTTGCCCTGGCCCCTGGCAAGAAGCCGCTCTTCATCCTGCTGGACGGCACCTGGCCCGAAGCGCGCAAGATGTTCAACATGAGCCCCTATCTGGATGGCTTCCCCGTGCTGTCGGTGCGGCCGGACGCGCTCTCCACCTATGGCATGCGGGTGGCCAATTGTGACGAACACCTCTGCACCGCCGAGGTGGCGGCCTGCGTGTTGGAGGTGGCCGGTGAGCTGCAGGCAGGCCAGGCGTTGCAACATTGGTTCAATCTGTTCAGCAGCCGCTATATGGCGGGCAGAGTGAGTCGGGCGCCCGGCGAGGACGAGACCTCGCTGTTGCAGGCCCTGGAGGCGATCAAGGGGGAGGTTGCCGAGTCTGCCGCTGAGCAGGGCGAGGCAGCGCTGGCTTAACCCTGTTCAGCAGTCGCTACATGGCGGGCCGGGTCAGCCGGGCGCCCGGCGAGGACGAGACCTCGCTGTTGCAGGCCCTGGAGGCGATCAAGGGGGAGGGCGCTCGACTGGCTGACCCTCTCCTACAGGGATCGGACGCTGCCTGAGCCGCTGGGGTAGACTGATGAAAATCAGGAATCAATTGGCTGCCATCGTTTCGTTAGCCTCATGAGCCCGCCCCCGTTAGGATAGCGACCTGCATTGTGCTCAAACAGGACACCCGGGGTTGCCGCGGGTGGCCGCATCACACGAGGTTTATGGATGGAACTGGAACTGCTCACCCTGGTTGCCCTGTTCGGGGTCGCCCTTATCGCCGGCTTTATCGACGCCATCGCCGGAGGCGGCGGCCTGCTGACGGTGCCGGCCCTGCTTGCCACCGGCATGCCGCCCGCCCTGGTGCTCGGCACCAACAAGCTGCAGAGCAGTTTCGGCTCCTTCTCCGCCACCTGGTTCTATGCCCGCAAGGGGCTCCTGGAGTGGGCCATCATCTGGCCGGCGGTCATCTGCACCTTCATCGGTGCGGCCATCGGCACCCTGGCGGTGCAGACCATAGACGCCGCCATCCTGGAGCGCCTCCTGCCCTTCCTGCTGATGGCGTTCGCCTGCTACTTCTATTTCTCCCCCAGGGTGAGCGATGCGGAGAGCCAGCGCCGTCTCACCCCCATGCTGTTCGCTTTGCTGGTGGGGGGCGGGGTCGGTTTCTATGACGGCTTCTTCGGCCCCGGCACCGGCTCCTTCTTCGCCATCGGCTTCGTGGCCCTGGCAGGCTTTGGCATGGCCAGAGCCACTGCCCACACCAAGCTGCTCAACTTCACCTCCAACATCGCCTCCCTGCTGTTCTTTGCCCTCGGCGGCAAGGTGGTGTGGAGCGTGGGCTTCTGCATGGCACTGGGCCAGTTCATCGGGGCCCGTTTCGGTTCCAAACTGGTGTTGAAGAAGGGGGTGAAGCTCATCAAGCCGCTGCTGGTGACCGTCTCCCTGGTGATGTCCGCCAAGCTGGTGTGGAGTCAGTACCCCGAGCTGTTCAGCTGGCTCGTCTGAGTCATTTCTAGCCTTGGCTCACCCGGGCGAAGTGGGCCCGGATCCCCTCGACCAGGCGCTGGATCCGCGCCCGCTTGAGGCTGCTCGGGCGATAGACCAGGTGCAGCGGGCGTGCCAGCCCAGGCAGGGCGCGCGCCCGTTTCCCCTGATCCCCCACCAGGGCCAGCAGACCGGCCGGCAGCAGCACCGGGCCTATGCCCGCCTTGGCCAGCTCGATCAGCGCCAGATAGGAGTCGAGCTCCATGGCCGGCACCAGCCCGAGCGCGGCCAGGGGATCCCGCAGATAGCGGTTGGAGGGGTTCTCCAGATCCATGGTCAGGATCTTGCGCACCTTCTCCTGCACCAGGGTTTCCTCACCCAGGTCTCTTTGTGTCAACGGCTTGCCACTCGCCCTGTCTGGCGAGGCAACCCTGTGATCCGGCTGCGCCGCCGTCTCCTGATCGTCCCCCACCAGATAGAAAGGCTCCTCCAGCAGCAGCTCGGCACAGAGGCCGTGGCCGGGGGGCAACCGGCCGGCGCAGATGCCGAACAGGGCATCGCCACCGCGCACCCGCGTCAGGATCACCGGGGTGTGGTGAGTGGAGAGGGCAAGGTGAGGATCTTGCTCAAGGTAGTCGTGCATGAAACGGGCGAGGTAGCCCGCCAGCAGGGTCTCGGAGCAGGCGACGGGCAGGGGGGTCTGGTCGGTGAGGGTCTGGCTGTCCGCCAGCACCCCCTTCATCTCCGCCAGGCTCGGGGCCACCCGGGCGAGCAGCTCCCGGGCCTGGGGGGTGAGGCGAGTCTGGCGGCCATCTGGCTCGATGAGCCGCTTGCCAAGGCGCTGCTCCAGCTGGGTGATGCGCTTGCTCACCGCCGACTGGCTGATATAGAGGCGGCTCGCGACCTTGGCCATGGTGCCCTCGCTCGCCAGCAGGCAGAGTGTCTCCAGCCCTTCCAGTAACATGCTTCCTCCGTTCAACCTCTGTTGGGAGGGGTTACCTTAGGGGCTGCTGGCATCAGGGGCAAGTACCGTCTGTCACCCGTGACAGCGGCCAGCGCCACGTCTTGACGGGCGGGGCGAAGATCACCAGGTTGCCGATAAGGCTCACCACCACACCCAGGATGGAGACCGTCTGCCAGACGAAGCCCTCATAGAGGGTGGAGAGGCTCAGCGCCACCAGGGGAAACAGCACTGTGGCATAGGCCGCCTTGCTGGCACCGATGAGCCCCACCAGGGTGAGGTAGGCGGTGAAGGCGATGACGGAGCCGAAGATGGCCAGATAGACCATGGCCGCGAGGTAGCGGGGCTCGGTCGGCAGGGTCAGGGATTGACCCAGCACCATGACCCAGCCCAGCAGCAGCGCTACCCCGTACACCATGCCCCAGGGCACCATCTGCAACACCTGATAGCCCTGGCGCTGGCCGCGAGCCGAGACAAGGTTCCCGAGGGAGAAGCAGAGGGTCCCCGCACAGGCAAACAGCAGCCCCTTCCAGCCGTTTGCACCCAGTTGCGCATCCGCCAGCACGGGCCAGAACAGCAGCAGTGTGCCCATGAGTCCCAGCAGCGACCCCTGCAACCAGCGCATGCCGGGGCGCTTGCCCTCGAACAGCCAGAGGTTGAGGCCGTTGAAGATGCTGGCGCTGGCGAAGATCACCGCCGACAGGCCGCTCGGGATGTAGAGGGTGGCGTGGTAGAAGCAGAGAAAGTTGGTGGAGAAGAGCAGGGCGCCGAGCAGGGCCGCATAGCGCTGGCCCGCCCAGGGCAGGCGCGGGAACTTGCCGCTTAACGTGAGCAGGGCAAAGAGCGCCAGCGCCGCCAGGGCGAAGCGGTAGAGCACAGAGACCTCGATGGGAATGGGACCGAGCTGCCAGGCGATGGCGATCCAGGTACTACCCCAGATGAGGACGGTGGAAACATACAGCAGGAGGTTCATAAGCGGATCCAAGCAAAAGGGGAGTGACATGGGGATCAGCATGGGCCTGATGGCGTGAGCTGGCTTGCACCATCTTGCGGTTTTTTGTGGCTGGGCAGCAGCGCTTGGCGAGCCGCCGCGATAAGATGTCGGCACGGGAACAAGGATGAGGCAGACAGGTGCAGCAGAGACGACAGGCGGGGGTGTTCGATGCCCTGGTCAGCACGGGGGCGCGGCTGGAGGACTCCTGCTGGCTGGAGCCCGGGCTCGGGGTGGCCAGCTGGCGCAACCGCTACGATCAGACCCGCTACCACAAGCCGGGTCACCACACCATCAGCGTCTATCTGCAGGGGGGCGAGCAGACCGAGCGCCTCGACGGTCCCGGCGGCCACGGCGGCACCGGTAAGGTGTGCATCATGCCGGATCACCACAGATCCGAATGGCTGGTGCGCGAGGAGTTTCGCTTCTTCCACCTCTACTTCACCCCCGAGCACCTCTGCCGCATCGCCGAACAGGTGTGCGACAAGGAGGGGCGCCATCTGGTGTTGCAGGACAAGACCTTTATCGAGGATCCCCAGGCCGCAGCCCTGGTGCAGGCACAGCTGATGAAGCTGGACTGGCAGCACGGGGTCGATCGCATGGCGCTCTCCCACGGCGCCTGGATGCTGATGTTACACGCCTATCGCCACCATACCCGTGAAGCGCCTGGGCTCCCCGAGGTGCGAGGGGGCCTGGCCCCCGCGGTGATCCGGCGGGTGCAGGAGTATCTGCTGGCCCACCTGGCCGAGCCCGTCACCTTGAGCGAACTCGCCCGGGAGGCGGGCCTGAGCGAATATCACTTCGCCCGCATGTTCGGCCAGAGCCTGGGTTGCCCGCCCCATCGCTACCTGCAGGGGCTCAGGCTCCAGCGGGCCAAACAGTTGCTGGCGGGAAGCGATCCCCTGGCCAGCATCGCCGCCCAGTGCGGCTTCTCCTCCCAGGCCCATTTTGGCAATCGTTTTCGGGAGGCCTTCGGCCTGAGCCCGGGGCAGTGGCGCGCCCAATTGTCATTCTCCTGTCACAGATAACGCTGAGACTCTGGGTGAAAGAGGTGTACCCTCTACCACTTACCCATAAAAAGGAATGCCCATTGAATCATCGCAAACGTCAGACCCGCACCCGCCACCTCTGGTTCAGCCACTGGAATGCCCCTCAGGATCGCGCCTGCCTGCCCACCCCTCCCGAACCCGTAGTGCCTCACAGTTCCCGCTGAAAACCCCAAGACCCGATAGGATTTTCCCGGCAACTTTGCCACTATTGCGCCATCAGGATGGACTGGATATGGCCGCATGTTTCTGGAACGCATTGAAGTCAAAGGTTTTCGCGGGATAAATCGGCTCTCGCTCGGGCTGGATCACACCACTGTTCTCATCGGTGAGAACGCCTGGGGCAAGTCCAGCCTGCTGCGTGCCCTCTGGTGCCTGCTGGGGGATGCCGAACCCTATCAATTCAGTCGCGATGATTTCCATCAGCCCGAAGACCCTGAGCTGAGCCCATCGCGCACCCTGCAACTGGTGCTCACCTTCAGCGAGTACCGCCCCCAGATGTGCCAGCACTCCCGCCGATTGGCGCGCCTTGGCGCGGCCTGGATCCCCCACAGGGACAAGTTCCACCGTATCCACTATCGCGCCAGCGCCGAGCTGCTGGACGATGGCAGCGTGCAGAGCACCCATGACTTTCTCGACGGCATCGGCAAGAGCCTGGCCATCGACAACAACGCGGAGCTGGTGCGTCTGCTCATCACCATGAACCCTGTGTTCCGGCTGCGGGATGCCCGTACCGCCCGCGACGGCATAGAGCGGCTGCCCTGGGACGATCTCTCCGAGCAGCGGCTCGGGGAGCTTGCCGGCAAGCTGACCGACGAGCCCCAGCGCATCGGCGAGCCCGAGCTCAAGGAGGCGCTGCAGGCGGTGCAGCAGTTGATGGAGCACTACTTCAGCGCCCTGGCCCCCATCAAGCACAAGCCCCGGAGCCAGCGGGAGATAGTCAATCGCCCCATGACCCTGCGCAACCCCGGCAACTTGCAGGTGCTGCTGCGCAGCGCCGACAACCGGGCCCTGCAACTGGCCATGGCAGGCATGGCCGCCATGCTGCTCCATGCTCGCGGCAACCGGGAGCTGGAGGAGGGGGCCAGGCCCATACTGATGCTGGAAGATCCCGAGAGCCGCCTGCACCCCACCATGCTGGCGCTGGCCTGGGGCCTGCTCGAGCAGTTGCCCGGCCAGAAGTTGCTCACCACCAACTCGGGGGATCTGCTCTCTTCCCTGCCGCTCAACCAGGTGCGCCGCCTGGTGCGCCGCCAGCATGACATCCTCTGCCATCAGCTGGGGGGGGAGCGCTACAGCAGCGACGACTTGCGCAAAATTGCCTTCCACGTGCGGATCAACAGGCCCATGTCGATGTTTGCCCGCTGCTGGTTGTTGGTGGAGGGGGAGACAGAGATCTGGCTGCTCTCCGAGCTCGCCCAGATCTGCGGTTACAGCCTGCGGGCGGAAGGGGTGCGCATCATAGAGTTCGCCCAGTGTGGCCAGGCCCCCCTCATCAAGGTGGCCCGCGACTTTGGCATAGAGTGGCACCTGCTCACCGACGGCGACGAGGCGGGTGCCAAGTACGCAAGCTCCGCCCGCTCCCTGCTCAAGGGGGAGCGGGAGCGGGACAGGATCACCCAGTTGCCCTCGGCGGACATAGAGCACTACCTCTACCACAACGGATTCGAGGCGGTGTTTCGGCGCGAGGCCGGGGTAGGGGGGCGATCCACCCTCAACGCCGGGCGCATCATCTCCAAGGCCATTCACCATCGCAGCAAGCCCGGCCTGGCCCTGGCCGTGGTGGAGGAGGCGGAGCGCCTGGGCAGCGAACACATCCCCCCCATGCTCAAGCAGATGTTCGCGCGAGTGGTCGCCCTGGCCCGAGGCCAGAGCTAGTCTCGCAGGCGTTGGGGATGGGGGCGGGTTTGGGTATACTCGCCCCTCGTTTTTTGTTGCCGGGGTCCTTGGGCCCTGTCCTCTGTTTGCTGCCGGAGACCCTATGTTCGTCCAACTTCCTTTTTGGCTCTTTTCCCTGACCGGCCTGATGGCCCTGGGGGCCCTGATCGCGCTCGGGATCGTCTTGTGGCGCGGGGATCTCTGCCCGGGCCAGCGCTCGCGGATCACCAACCAGCTCTTCTCCATCTGGGTGATCACCGGCCTCTCCCTGATGCTGGGGATCGAAGCCGGGGTAACCGGCTGGCTGATTTGGTGCGGGGGCGCCGCCCTTATCCTGGGGATAGTGCTGTCACTGGCCCAGTCCCGCCTCGAGGGCAAGCGCGCCATTCCCGCCAGCCTGCTGTGGCTGCCTGCCATGCCGTTCGCCCTCTATGGTCTGGGTCTGCTGCAGATCCAGGGCTGGCTGAACGGGGCACTGCAGATGGTGCTGCTGGGCTCGGCCTTCGCACACCTGATGCTGCTGCGTGCCCGCCACCGTCTGCAAGCCTTCAACCTGCTGCTGCCGTTGGCGGGGCTGCTGGCCGCCATGCTGAGCCTGATCTGGCTGGCGGTGCTGGTGAGCGGGCAGGACAATGGCGCCGGGCTAGATGCCCTGATCCCCGGGGTGCTGACCCAGGCGGGCTTGCTCATCGCCGCCCTGCTGCTCTGGTTCAGCCCGATCTACCGGCAGCAGGAGACGGCCCCCGTGGTGCTGTCCGTGACCCTGTGCGGTCTCATCATCGCCCAGATAGCGGCGACCAGCGTGTTGCATCAGCTAGTCTGAGCCCGCCGCAACGCGTCATGAAGAATAGAGAAGCCCGCGCCGTCCCATAGGCGCGGGCTTTTTCATACATAGAGAGGGGGGAATGGCACGCCGGATCCAGCAGCGCAACCTGGCGGGGGAGTGCCCTGAGCGGCAAGGGGAGCACCTAGTTGACTGAAAAAACTACGGTTTGTTGCAAAAGAACACAGCATCTGATGGTTTAATCCCCTGGTAAACTTTTTTTAGGATAATTACTTGCAATCTCAGCGTTGGAGCCTATTATTGGCCACCTCAGACGCGGGGTGGAGCAGCTCGGTAGCTCGTCGGGCTCATAACCCGAAGGTCGTCGGTTCAAATCCGGCCCCCGCAACCATCTGAGTGTCGACATCGACAACACCCACAGGGTGAGAAGTGATGAAGAGGATTCGAACTGGCTACTGCTCGGCCACTTCGGAAAAAATACGGACGCGGGGTGGAGCAGCTCGGTAGCTCGTCGGGCTCATAACCCGAAGGTCGTCAGTTCAAATCTGGCCCCCGCAACCAACTATTTGTCCTCATTGCTCGGTGTTGCACCGCAGCGGTGAGACGAAGACGCAAGGTGCTATTGCTCGGC